>JADFYU010000064.1 GCA_015232865.1 Magnetococcales bacterium | reverse complement strand
GTTAACGAAACCTTGCCCGGTATTGGATTCCCTATAATTGCATATTTGTTGACTTACTCCTGCCACTCGGTACTAGGTTGTAAGACCGATTTCATCTAGTGTATGCTGAAATTATCGGTATGGTTACGGGATGTTTCGATTTATTCTTACGGATGAAAATCATGCGTGTTATCTCACCGGAAGAAACTTCAGTTCTTTTGACCTGCTTGGATTGCCTGCCGTTTTTTGATACGTTCTCCGACTGGGAAAAATTGGAACTTTTACTAGCCGGTGCTGATTTGATCACCTATCAAACCGGTGAATTTCTCATTCAACAGGGAAGCTCCGATCGGGTGCTGTTTTTTCTCCTGTCCGGTCGGGCCAGCGTGGTCCGGGAGGGGGCATCCATTCCGCTGGCGGAGCTGTTGCCTGGCGATTTTTTTGGTGAGATCTCCTTTTTGACCAAGCAAAAACGGACCTCCAACGTCATTGTTCATTCACGCCCCAACCACTCCCCGGAGATACCAAGCTCCGTCCTCTCCGAAAAACTCATCGCCACCCTCTGTCCCGACGAAACGGCACCGATTATCGTCATCTGTTTTGAACACAGCATTCTGGCAAAGCTGAATTTCAATACCCGAAGCAAAATCAAGGATCAAATTATTGCCGTGCTGGTTGTACGCATAGAGAAGATCAGCGAATTGGTTGAGGAGTTCGGCAAACAGGTGCCCGTGTTTTCCAAAGAACCGGATTTGAACAACCTGATCGCCGGCGAATCTATGGATTTTCAGGAAAGTGCAAAGGATCAGATCATCCAAAACCTGGTCGAATATATCGTCATTCTGCATCACACCCTTCAGAAACAGACCCCGGATCTAGGTTAAACCTAAATTTTGGCCTGCAACAAAAAAGCACCCAACATCGAACAGACAAACAGGATGATCAGGGTCAACGGATAGCGGTCGGCCCGACGGCGGTGACGCATGGATTTAAGGATCAGGGCAAAAAAGGAGAATCCGGCCACCGCATACATCAAGTTCAAGGCCTTGCCGACCCGCTCCCTATCCCAGGTCTGCCGAAGCTCCAACTCCAGATAATTACTGAATATATTCTGCATTTCCGGCGAGGCTTGGTCGATCAACAGCATGGCAAAGATAAAGAGCGCCCAGCAAATGACGGAGATCCAGACAAAAAAAGTGGATAACACATCCAACTTGCGCCGACGTCGGTGTTTTTTTTCTGGTAATTCCGGCGGCGTCTGCTCTATTTTGGTCGTCATTTTTGCGATCATCCTCCAAAGCCAATGGAATAAAACCCTTACTTCCCTCATCGGCTCATCGCTTTTGTTCCATTACAACTGAGTTTTCGGCTGATATATTTTTTTTTTTGCTAGATCACTCAATCAAATTCGATAGGGAAACGTGGACAATGAGGCAAAACATTGATTTTCTGTCTAAATCAGAAGTTTTTCCGGCAACGTGCGGACTCTTTTAGGTGCAAAACCTCTTTGGAAAAACCGAACCTCTTGAAATCAAAATCGGTATCAGCGCCTGCCTGCTCGGAGAGCCGGTTCGTTATGATGGCCAAGACAAAGCCCATGGCTTGTTATGCGCTCTTTCTGCTCAAGGGGTCACGTTTATCCCGATCTGTCCTGAGGTCGGCTGCGGGTTGGGCGTGCCACGGGAAGCCATGCAGTTGGAAGGAGATCCCGAGACGGCGCGATTGATCACCTGTCATAGCCGCCAGGATAAAACAGACCAACTCAGCCGGTGGTGTCAAGTGCAGATCACACACCTCCCCCCTCTGGGACTTTCGGCGATCATCCTGAAAAGCCGCTCTCCCTCCTGCGGTCACCACTCGACAAAAATTGTCGTCAGCCCCACCGATTCGGTACGGGGAAGCGGTCTCTTTGCCCAACAGCTTGAGCGCCATCTTCCCGACCTGCCTCTTTTTCAAGAATCGGATTTCACCGATGCTCATGACCTGCAACGGTTGTGGCAAAGAATAAGCGATCCTCAAGCCGATCATGGTTAAAATCTCCGCTGGAAAATGCCGTGGCCGGGTGCTGGCTACGCCGACCGACGATTTGGTTCGCCCCACCACGGGCCGGGTCAAAGAGGCTCTGTTTAGCATGATCGCTCCCTTTGTAACCGATGCGGTGGTTTTGGATCTGTTTGCCGGGAGCGGAAACCTGGGGCTGGAGGCTCTCAGTCGGGGAGCGAAGCGGAGTGTTTTCGTAGACAACAATCAAAAATCCATCGCCCTGATTCGGGAGAATATCAAGCGCTGTGGATTTATCGACCAATCCGATGTTGTTTTCGGCTCGGCCATACAAATAAAAACCCTGGAAATCCTGGCGGTCAAACAACCCGACACCAATTTTGGAACAGGCTGTTTCAACTTGGTTTTTTTAGACCCTCCCTATGACAGGGGGCTGATCCAGAAAAGTCTTGATCTGCTGATTTCTTCTCAATTATTGGCGGCTGATACGGTAATCGTGACAGAGGAGAAAGAACATGTTATCGTCACGCTTCCGATTGGATGGGCTCTGATCCAGACCCGACGTTACGGTGAAAGCCGAATCTCGATCTGGACCAACCGAATCCCGGTTGAACCTGGAAACGGCGGCTGGATGGAAGAGCCTTCTTCCGCTCACCAAGGATAGGAATCTATGACTGAAAACCATAAAAAAATTGCGGTCTATCCGGGAACCTTCGACCCAGCCACACTGGGACATATCGATGTGATATCCCGTGGCTCCAAACTGTTTGACAAAGTGGTGGTGGCCGTCGCCATCAATGTCTCGAAGAATACCCTGTTTACCCCTGAACAACGGACCAAGTTCTTGATCGAAGCGACGGAGGATCTGCCCAATGTCGAGGTCTGTCAAATGGATGGTCTACTGGTTGACTTCGTTAACGAGATCAACGCCTGCACCATTTTACGCGGGCTGCGGGCCATCTCTGATTTTGAGGTAGAGTTTCAGATGGCCGCCATGAACCGAAAACTCAGCTCCAAAGCGGAAACAGTCTTTGTAATGGCCAGTGAGTCCACCACCTTCATCTCTTCGCGTCTGGTGAAAGAGGTCGCGGGCATGGGCGGGGACATAGACCGTTTTGTACCCACCAGTGTTGTCAAATCACTCAAAGAGCGGATGGAAGCCAAGTCAAGCGGTTGAACCCAAATGGGGCCATTGTTCTACACCATCAGCACAACCCCTTGATTCCTCTGGCAAAACATAAAATAATCTCCCCACCAATCGGGTCAACGGTTGTGTTTTTATTTTTTAGTCAGACAAACCAATATGTTACGCTATTTTCGCAGATCCAACTATCGAATTTAGGTTGAACTGTTTGAAGAACTTCTACATCAAAAATTATGGTTGCCAGATGAACGCCTACGATGCCGGGCGCATGGCCGACCTCCTGCAAACGAGTCACGCCCTGTTTGCCGTGGACGCACCTCAGGAGGCGGATCTGATCATTCTCAATACCTGTCATATTCGTGAAAAAGCCGAAGAAAAGATATTTTCCGAGTTGGGACGCCTGAGAAAACTGACTCAACAGCACAATCCGGGCCATCGGGTGATTTTTGCGGTGGGCGGCTGTGTCGGTCAGGCGGAAGGGGCAGCGCTGTTTAAACGAGCGCCCTACGTCGATCTGGTTTTCGGACCACAAAATTATCACCGACTTCCGCAGATGTTGGATCAGGTTCTCAGAGGCGCCCGACAGATTCATGATATCGACATACCGGCTGAATCCAAATTCGACGCCCTACCCGTCTCTGCCCGCTCGGAACGGACGGCGTCGGTTCCGGTTCAAGAGGGGTGCAATCGATTTTGTACCTATTGCGTTGTGCCGTTTACCCGAGGACAGGAGTGGAGCCGACCGGTTGAGGAGATTCTGGCTGAAATCAGCAATCTGACGGCCAACGGTGCGGTGGAGATTGAACTGCTGGGTCAAAATGTCAATGCTTATCAGGGATCGGACCGGGATGGGGTCGAGCACGATCTGGCCTTGTTGATCCGCCAGGTCGCGCTGGTTCCCGGCGTGGAGCGCATTCGGTTCATCACCTCGCACCCGGCGGATATGAGTGAGGAGCTGCTGACGGCCTTTGCCGAAGTCCCCGAACTCAGCCCCTACATGCATCTGCCCATCCAGAGCGGTTCAGACCGCATTCTCCAAGCCATGAATCGCGGCCACACGGTCGAAGAGTACCTGACCTGGATCGACAAACTCCGTGAGATCTGCCCGGACATCGCCCTGGCCTCCGATTTCATCGTCGGTTTTCCGGGCGAGAGCGATGAAGAGTTTCAGCAGACCCTCGACCTGATCGAGCAGGTTCGATATGACCACGCCTATTCGTTTGTCTTCTCTCCCCGTCCCGGAACCGCCGCCGCCCTGATGACGGACCAGGTTCCACGCGCCGTTTCGGAGGCCAGACTGGCTATTCTGCAGGAGCGGATCAACGCGATCCAGGTTGAAAAAAACCAAGCTCAAATTGGTCGGGTCGAATCGGTTCTGGTTGAAGGGCCAGCCAAAAAAGGCGGGGGCTTGATGGCCGGTAGGACCGGCGGATTTCGTCGCATAAATTTTCCGGCATCTTCCGATCTGACCGGCCATCTGATCTATGTTCTGGTGACCGAAGCACGACCCAATTCATTGATTGGCCGACTTTTTGAATCAGAATCGGCCGGATGACCATTTTTTATTTCAGAACCTGTTCACAACAACCGTATAAGTAGGAATGGACGATTTGAACTCCCCGACAGACAACAAACACTCCTTGGTTTTGGAGTTTCCAAACAATCTCTTCGCAGCCACCCTCTTTGGCGAAGGGGATAGTCACCTGAAGCTGATTGAAAAACGGCTCCGGGTCGATCTTCACTCCCGTGGCAACGGAGTGGTGGTGACAGCCGAGCCAAAACGGGCTGAAGCGGTCAAGCTGCTGCTGGAGCAGCTCTACGGACTGCTGGAAAAAGGAGATACGGTTGATCTGGCCCAGGTTGAAGCGGGAATCCAAGGCATTGTGGAAAAAGGCTCCCTGGTTGAACTCTTCAGTGAAGGCATTGTTTTACGCACGCCCCTCCACCCGATCCACCCCAGAAATCCCAAACAGGCTGACTACATCCGTACGTTACTCAACTCCGAACTGACCCTGGCTTCGGGTCCAGCCGGAACGGGAAAAACCTATCTGGCTGTTGCGGCCGCTGTCATGGCTCTGTTGGGAGGACGGGTAGATCGGATCGTTCTGACCCGCCCCGCTGTGGAGGCTGGAGAGCGGCTGGGGTTTCTGCCTGGGGATCTGCATGCCAAAATCGACCCTTATTTGCGACCACTCTACGATGCCCTATACGACATGCTGGGCACAGAAAAAGTGGGAAAAATGTTGGCCCGTGGCACTCTGGAGATCGTTCCCCTGGCCTACATGCGTGGTCGCACTCTGGAGGGAGCCTATATCATCCTTGATGAGGCCCAAAATGCCACCACACAACAAATGAAAATGTTTCTCACTCGTTTGGGTGAGGGGTCACAAGCGGTGGTCTCCGGCGATCTGACCCAGATGGATCTGCCCCGTGGCATCCAATCCGGCCTACTTGAAGCCATTCATGTGCTCAAAAAGGTCAAAGGGGTCTCCTTTCTTCATTTCACGGAAAAGGATGTGGTTCGCCATCCATTGGTTCGCCGAATTGTTCGGGCCTATGAACGAGCGGAAAAAATCAAGGATGCCGGCGCATGATCATCGGTGAGAGACACAGTCCACGACCACTGCCACGCATCAACACCCAACACGCCAGTCGGTTTCGTTTTCCCAAGTTTGTCGATACCAACCTATTTATTTTGTTGGTTTTATTCTTAACCCTCATCAACTCTCCGGCTATTTTGCGCCCCGCCTATCTGCCTCAGATAGGCGAAATCGCCACCCGGGATATCAAGGCTGATCGGGGTATTCTCATCGAAGATGTCGAGACCACCAAAAAACGTCGGGAGGCCGCAGCCCGCGCTGTTCTTTCCACCTATGAGTGGGACCCGGGCATGGTGGACCCCATTATCCGACAACTGACCGAAGCTTTCCTCTGGCTTGAAAAATCCAGACTATCGGATACTCCGCCAAAGGCAGAGGCGGGACAGTTGGCCTTTTCCGAGCACCTGGAAGAGGAAATTCCCTTCAAGGTCTGGGAGGCTATCGAAGCTCAGGCGGATCTGACACCGATTATTGTCGGCATCCAAAACTGGCTGGCCAAAATCCAACGACAACCCGTCGTCAGCTCGCCAGAAGTCCTAAAAGATCTGGAAGATCGGGAATTTTTGATTCACTCCATTGCCGACAACTCCATTTCCAAATTTTCCGAAGATCAAGAGATTATCGACCTGGCCGAGCTTCGCAATCGTCTTGGAAAGACATTTCAAAGACATTTCAAAGATCTGCCACAAACCATAAGCACCTGGCTCCTCTCCGAAGTTCGCACGCAGATTCGACCAAACCTGATTCTCAACCTGGCAGAAACCCAGCTAAACCGGCAAAAAGCCTTTGACGAAGTGGAACCGGTCTTTTTCCAGGCCCGGCGCGGACAGATGATCGTTCGAGAAGGAACCGAGGTCACAGAAGCCATCCACCTGAAGATCAAAGCCATCACCCAAGACCAGATGACCGGTGCCATGATGTATCGCCTGATGGGAATCGCTATTGCCCTGGCACTGATGCTCTGGTTGGGACGCTGGTTTTTGCTGGTCACCTCCTGGTCTTTTCCACGAGATCGGGTCACCACCTACATGCTGGGTTTTATTCTTCTGGTCACCTCTTTGCTCTCCTCCATATCCCTGGCTATCGGTCAGGGGATCTCCGAGGCGTTTTCCCTGCCGACGGAGATGGCGGTCTACCTGCCTCAGGTGGCCCTGGCCTCGGCTCTGGCCTCCCTCACCGTCGGAGCCCGTGCCGGTATACCGGGCGGCTCTTTGATGATGGGTGCCTGTCTCTCTTTTCTGGTCTCCCTCTCGGCCAATGGGGGGTTGCCGCTGTTTATCTATTATTTTATCGGATCACTGGTGGGCGGGGCCAAGCTACGGGTTTGCCGCCGCCGTTTTGACGTACTGATCGCCGGTTTATGGATCGGTCTGGCGCAATTTCTGACCATGCCGGTGGTGGAGTTGCTGGCGGGCAACGCTCCCTCCTGGAACTGGCTGATCGGTGGCGGGGCCGCCTTTATCAGCGGTCTGTTTGTCGGCCTCTGGGGACTGGCTCTGATTCCGCTTCTGGAATCCCTGTTCAACATTACCACCGACTCCAGGCTGCTGGAGCTGGCTTCCGGTGATCATCCCCTGGTCAAAGAGCTATCCTTGCGCAGTCCGGGCACCTATCACCACTCGGTCATGATGGGCAACCTGGCAGAAGCGGCCGCCGAGAGTATTCACGCCAATCCGTTGTTGGCTCGGGTGATGGCCCTCTACCACGATATCGGCAAAATGACCAAACCCCACTATTTCGTCGAGAATCAATCCGGGGCCAACCGCCACGACAATCTACTGCCCTCCATGTCCTCCAAGGTGATCATGTCGCACATCAAAGACGGCATCGAGCTGGCCCAGACCTATAAATTGGGTCGGCCCATCCTGGAGGCAATCATGACCCATCATGGCACTTCCACCCTGCAATATTTTTATAATCGGGCCATCAATCAAGCGGCCAAAAAGGGGGAGACCATCGAAATAGAGGATTATCGCTATCCAGGTCCAAAACCCTATTCCAAGGAGGCGGGCATTCTCATGATGGCCGACTCCGTTGAGGCGGCCGCCCGAAGTTTGAAAAACCCCTCGTCCGCCCAGATCCAGGCTCTGATCCGTCGCATAATCGGCAGCAAGATCGCCGATGGTCAACTGGATGAGTGTCGGTTGACCCTCCAGGATATCGGCCAGATAGAAGAGGCTTTTTTCCGGGTTTTGACCCTTGGCTTCTATCATCATCGTATTGAATACCCTGACCAAATCAAGAAAAAAAAGGAGAGTGTGAGCCGTGAACGAGGTCGTTCTGGTAGATAGGCAAACGCCCCCTTGGCCAATAGAGACGGACGCCCAAATCGAATGGGCGGTCCTGACGACACTCAAACTGGAAAATCAACCGATTGATCGGATTGAAGTGGGCGTGCAATTGACTACGGACGAGCAGATTTTGCAGTATAATCTTCACTATCGCGGCAAGAAGAGCGCCACCAACGTGCTCTCATTTGCTCTGATGGACGGCGAAGACGATCCGCTGCCGATTGACGGCCCCCTCCCCCTGGGCGATCTGATTCTCGCCTACGAAACCATTTTCAAAGAGGCCCAAGACCAAAACAAACCCTTTCTGGCCCACGTCACCCACTTGGCCGTTCACGGCACCTTGCACCTGCTCGGTTATGACCATGAACGCTCCGAACAGGCGGCTTGTGAACAAGAATCCCGTGAGATCGCCATTCTGGCGCATCTGGAACTACCCAACCCCTATGCGTAATCCTCTGCCCCTGCATCGGTTTGTTTCGAAGCTGAAGAGATGGGCTGGATTTTTGAGCCGTCGGGAGAGGCTGCCTGCCTATCTCGCACTGTTATCGGGAATGATCTCCGTCCGCGGTCTTCCGCCCATCCAGGAAGAGCTGACCATGATGGTGGGGTTCGCCCTCTTTTTTGTTCTGTTGAACAATGTCTCCATGAGACGGGGGGCCTGGTTGGGCTTTTTATTCGGCTGGGGACATTTTAGCCTGGGTTTCTGGTGGCTGCTCACCAGCATTCATCTCCATGGCGGGTTTCCACTGCCCCTGGCGGTGCTGGCACTGCTGCTTTTTTCCGCCGCCATTGCCCTCTATTCCGCTCTTTTTGGCGCCCTGCTCCCCCGCTTGGTACCCCGTCCGGAGAATCTACCCCTGGCCGCTCCGGCCCTCTGGGTGGTCATGGAGTGGCTACGCAGCCATCTGTTTACCGGTTTTGCCTGGAATCTGGTCGGCTATGGCTGGAACGGTCGTGAGGCGATTTTACAAATAGCCGACCTCGGTGGCGTCTATTTGCTCTCCTGGCTGATGTTGTTTCCGGCCGCCATTTTGGCGCTAATCTGGCAACGTCGGCAACAAAACAGGATTATTGTCGGCGGAGTGCTGACCATTCTGTTCACCCTCGGCTGTGCGAACCTCTATGGCAGTCTGCGCATTGATTACGACCTGAACAAGGCCAGGACCAGCCAGTGGGCCTCTCCCCTAAAGGTCGCCCTGGTTCAGGGAAATATTCCTCAGGAAAAAAAGTGGGACCCCGGCTATCGGGACGAAGGGTTCAAAAAATATATCAACCTGAGTCGAGAGATTCCCCAAGCCGTTGATCTGGTGATCTGGCCGGAGACAGCGGTAGCTTTTTTTCTTCAGGCCTCCCCAGACGAGATGGGCCAGATCAAACAGCTCAGCCAGCACCTGGGGGCTCCCATCTTGACCGGCGCGCCCATGGCCGACAAAGATCAGGACGGCTATTGGAATTTTTATAACAGTGCGCTGTTATTGGACGAGAAAAAAAATCAAAATCACCGCTATAACAAACACCATCTGGTGCCCTTCGGCGAATACATCCCCCTGCGCCAATATCTACCGGATTCCGTAACAAAGCTGACTGCCGGAGCCTCGGATTTCACACCCGGTCCCGGCCCGATCCCGGTGGCGTGGAGTCAGGGGAATATTGGTCTGCTGATCTGCTACGAGGTGATTTTTCCCGATGAAGTCCGACAATTGGCCTCTTCCGGGGTTCGTTGGCTGGTCAACATAACCAATGACGCCTGGTTCGGCGAATCGGCCAAACCCCAACACCTGGCCATGGCCCGCCTGCGCGCCATCGAAAACCGCCTGCCGATGGTCCGAGTTGCCAATACCGGAATATCCGCCGCATTCGATCAAGGAGGCCATGAACTAGCCCGCATCCCCGCCAACCAAGCCGGCACCGTCATCGTCGAACTTCCCCGTGGACGCGGACAAAGTCTGTTCAAAAAATCCGGTCAAGCCTGGATCTGGTTCTGGAGCTACCTCAGTATCGCCATCTGGCTCTCCGGCCTTTTCAAACGCGACCTGTTCCAGCGGAAAAAGAGCACTCAACCCGACTAAATTCGGCAGGAAATACCCGACACCCTGTTCCCTCCAGCCAATTCCGAACAACCCGGCCCATTCCGGTGACGTCATCCAGTTGTAGACATATCATAAAAAAAACCATAGCATTAGACAATTCTGACTTCTAACGAAAAAGACAAAGGAGTGGAAAACGACTAATGGATGACCTTCCTTCAGAGTCTAACATGGCCAGTACGGGTTTAAAGGTTTTTTTCAAAATCATGGAGTTATGGGATGCTTCCATTGATGATATTGAAATATTACTGGGCGGGTTGAGCCGCTCTTCCATCTACAACTGGAAAAACACCCCCCCCTCCAAACTCAATCGAGATCAACTCTGTCGGATCAGCTATATCATCGGCATCTACAAGGGCCTCAACATTCTCTACCCCGACCCCAAAATTTCCGATGAATGGGTCCATCGTCCCAACCGCTATTTTGGAGGACGCACCGCATTTCAGCATATGCTCGGGGGCAATATTACCGACCTGGCCGATGTTCGACGTCGTATCGATGCCGCCTGTGAGGGGATGACATGAAACCGCCCGTTATCACCATCGACTGGGATCAAGCCATTCGCATTATTCCCCATCGCTATCCACCCATCGACATCTATGAACGTATTGCCGAGCCAGACGAGTGGGAAATCTTGATGGAGTTGGAGAGCCTGACCAACAACCAGTTTCGCAATGAGATCGGCGAAACCTGCTTGATGATGCCGGAAAAACAGCAACTGGATGAAGAGGCACGTGGGGTTATGGCACCCTTTTGTCATTTTGATCCCCGCCAAGCTGGCCGGTTCAATTCGACCGAGTTTGGCGCCTATTACGCAGCCATCGATTTTGACACCGCCTTCCGGGAATCCCTGTTTCATATGGAAAATTTTTATCGAGATACCGACGACCCGCCGCTCTATGCCGATTTTCGCGCCTATGCCGGCCCCATCAGAGCGGCTCTTCACGACCTGCGCAACGGTTACGAGATTTTGCATGAGGCCGATGCCAATCTGGATGGCTATTCGCGCAACCAGGCGTTCACCCAGGAGCTGTACGAGGCCGACAGTCTCGGCCTGCTCTACAACAGCGTGCGCAATCCAGGCGGTCAATGCCTGGCCATCCTAAACCCGACCGTAATTCCCCCTCCAGAGGTACACACCCACCTGCGTTATCATTGGGACGGGCAGCGAATCGACAAATATTTTAATTTTTAACCTGAATCCGGCAGCCGATGAACAAAGAAACGGCGGCCCAGACCGCCCTCATCAAGCAGTGGGTCGAACAGGCCAAAGCCGGCAATAAAACCGCTTTCTCCGAGCTGTTGAACCATCATTACGATTTAATCTTTCGCCTGTGCTATCGGTGGACAAACCACACCCAAGATGCCGAAGATCTGGCCCAGGAGGTCTGTGTCATGCTGGCCCATGGTCTGGAGGGTTTTCGGGGAGAGGCGGCCTTTTCCAGCTGGGTTTATCAAATTGTCCTTAATTCTGCGCGGGATTTTCATCGGCGTAAAAAACGGCAGGACAATCGAGAGCAGAGCGGAGTCGACCTCTCCAACCTGGCCGATCAAACCCCGGATGCCCACCGGACTCTCTTTTCCAAACTGATCCTCCGATGTATAACCCGACTTCCGGACGCCTTGCGCAGCGCGGTCTTGCTGGTTCATGGGGAAGGACTCAACCACCGTCAGGCCGGCGAGATCATGGCGTGTGCCGAAGGGACCATCTCCTGGCGGCTCTCCGAAGCCCGGAAAAACCTCAACCATTGCCTGAACCAGGGAGGTTGATCCATGAACCCCATCCATATTGACGATCGAGATATTCACTCCGCTTTTCAGGATCAACCCACGCCGCCCGCTTCCGAATCCGCAAAAAAACAGGCTATCGAAGCCAGTTTGGATGCCTATGGTCAATTTTTTGAAAAAAAATTCCAAGGATCTGCCGACTCCCTTCGTCCTACCTCTATAACGAGACACATTTTTCAACGTTTAGGAGAGTGGATGATGCAAAGCAAAACCCTGACCACCGCCGGAGCCTTGGCCACCTGTGCCATGGTGACCTTGATCGTAACCAGCCAAACCCCCATCAATTGGGATTCCACCCCCAGGATTTCAGAAGTGGTCCAGAGCGCACAAACAGACGGAGGGGCAGCCGACCTTGACCAATCGACCCAGGCCGGCAATCCGCTCAAAGCCCAGGAGTCCGTCAGCGGAGCGACCGGACAGGCAACTCCGCTGGAACGAGAGGAAAATCAAGAAAAACCAATGCCGATCGTCAACAATCGATCCACACTGGCCCCGCCTCTCTCACCAGCTCAGATTTCGACCAAAACTGTAAAAGGGGAAAACCGGAAAATCGATACCGTCGGTAAACCTGCGGACCGCGCTCAAGCAACCCCATCCGACCTCGCCAAAGGATCAAATCAGGCAGGCGGGCAGACAAACACCACTTATGCCCAAACCAATCAAAATTATCGAGCGAAACCGGCTCAGGAGAAGGCGGTCGTTCCAGCCGCTTCCGTCATGACTCTGGCCGATTCGGTGCCGGCAGCCATGATGGCACCGATCCAGTCACAGGCAAACACCGCTCGGATTTTTACGGCTCCGACCGTTGATGAGAAAAGGATAACACCGTCGCGAATCCTGCCGGAGCCACTCCCCCCCTTTAAAGCCGAAACCCTGGAGCGAGATCAGCACCAAACGGTTGAGCTCAACCGGGTTAAACAGGTCACAGCGGAGCCGGTCTCGACCTTTTCGGTGGATGTCGATACCGCCTCTTATAGTTTTGTCCGACGCCAGCTCAACCAGGGCCGCCTACCCAATCCCAACGCCGTACGGGTGGAGGAGATGGTCAACTATTTTGACTATGATTATACCATTCCAACCAACCCGAAACAGCCGTTTCAGCCGACGGTAGTCATGGCACCGACACCGTGGAATCCGGCCAGCCAACTGATGCAGATTGGTATCAAGGGGTATCAGTTGGTTGCGGACCGTCAGCCACGCAGCAACCTTGTTTTTTTGCTGGATGTCTCCGGCTCCAT
>JADFYU010000063.1 GCA_015232865.1 Magnetococcales bacterium | reverse complement strand
GGGCATTGAGGGTCGTAAACCATGGGCAACCTTTTTCAAAACAAATGGTTCATCGCCATTTTACTTCTGACCGGGATCACCGTTGCCGGGGGATACCTGCTTTTGGCACCAGAAGGGGAGAAAAAACAGTCCTCCATCGCTCAAGCGTTGCAAAACAGAGCGCCCCAGCCTCAACGGGCAATCCAGCCCACGACCCTGGCAACAGATCAAAACAGCGATCTGACTCCCCTCCCCGTTCAAGCTGCCAGCCAATCCATTTACAAGCGGGAAGTGGTCGCCCTGGTTACTCAGGTCAAAGGGCTGGTTTTTGCTCAGTTTGGAGACAAAAAGAGAACCCTGACTCTCGGTGCGCCTATTTTTCAGGGCGATAAGCTGATTACCGGAAAAAAAGGCCGATTGATCCTGAAAATGCACGACGATGCAGTGATTGCCCTTGGTGCTGACAGTGAATTTTTAATTCAGCAGTATCAATATTCTCACCCGAAGAAAAGCGGCAGAGGGCTGCTTGAAATGAGCAAGGGTCTGCTCAAATTTACCTCCGGCAAACTGGCTCAACTCAAAGAGCGCCCCTTCCACATCATCACATCCGTTGCCACCATGGGCGTTCGGGGCACCGAGGGTTTTATCAGTCTATCCGGCCCGACTGAAGATCAAGAGTTGGAAATGGTCACCTTGAAGAAAGAGGTGGTGGTCTGGATGGAAAAACCAGAGAACAATCTGAGTTCATCCAATGGCCGGTTCTATTTTGCCCTGCCCACTCTGCTCTCTTCCGCCCAGGCGGCGGATCTGACCAAAAAACCAACCTCGGTCAAGAAAAACCAATCTCTTACGGCCAGCACTACCCGAGGCCCTTCCGTTCAGCCGGCCACTCGCAAGCAGTTAAAAAAGGCCATCACCTCTACAGTAGTTAAAACTCTGAATGAGGCAGCCAAACAACAGATTGTCGATCAGGTCGCCCAATCTTTGGTCGAGGCCGGAACAGCGGCAACCGTGGAAGAGGCCCGTGCCATCCTGGAAAAAACGCCGGACGCCATTGCAGAACTGATCGAGGCCGCAGAAGATAAACTGCTAGAGCAGGTCGCCAACTCCGTGGAAGAGGCTCTAATCAAAGAGGAGAAAATTCAATCTTTGGAGGACGAGTTCAAAGTGGCGGTCGGCGAACAGGCCTATGCCAAAATTCAAGAGGCCAGGCAGGAGCAACAGGAGGCAGAGGATCAACTCGCCGAAGAGACCAGAGCCGAACTGGAGGCCACAGTGGGAGATCCTGAACTGGTCGATCAGGTACAAGAGGTTGCCGAGCTAAAAAAACAAGCTCTCCAGGAGTCCGACGAGCAGGCCAAAACAGAACTGGAAGCCCAGATTGGTGCCGACAAGGTGAACGATGTTCTGGCCATCGGAGCGGAACAAGCGGCTCAGCAACAGGCTCTAAAAGAAAAGTCAGCCGAGCAGATCAACGAGGTTCTGGCTGGAGAGACCAACTTGGTGGAATCGGTTAAACAGGCTCAACAACTGGCCAATAGTGGCAGTGCCACCGATGAAGAGTTGCTGGCTTCACTGGAACAAAGCCTACCCAAGGAACAGGCTGAAAAAATTCTCGACATTTTCCGTGAAGCGCAGACAGATTCCAAAAACATTGATCAGCAGGCCAACCAAAAACTTCAGGCGGTGGTCCCACCTGAGCAGTTGGAGGCGACCCAGGCCATTTTGACTGAAAAACAGACGGCCATCCAAAACGCCGAGCAAGAAGCCGAACAAACCTTAAAAGAAACCCTGCCGGCTCCTGTTGCTCAACAGGTTTTGGGAACCCTCGACAAACAGGCCAAAAAAAGCCAGGAGCTTGCAACCGAATCCGCAAAAAAACAGACAGAAGCCATTCCTGCGACAGCTCGAGAGGCGGTAAAACAGATTCAGCAACAGCAGGCCGAACTTAAAAAAGGGCCCAGCCTGGATCAACTGACTTCCGCCGAGACGACATCAAGCATCATGAACGAGGTCATGACTGAGCTGAACGAACAGGTTGGGCAGTTCAGTCAGGAGGTCAAAGCGGCGGTTGAAAACAACAAAACCCTGGAAGAGGCTCTCCAAGAAAAAGCCCAGACTTGGGTGGATGCTAAAATAAGTGAATCGGCTGAAATGGGGATTGATCTGACTGAAGCCAAGCAAGCGGCGGAGCAGGCGTCAAAAGAGGCGGAGATACCAAAAGGACTCACCAAGGCTGTTGAGAAAAAGAAAAAAGAGAAAAAAGAGAAAACAAAGAAAGACCAAGGTGGTGCTGACATTGATGATATCGGTGTTGAACAGATCGACGACACCCCAGCTGAAGAGATCCCTTCGCAAGCTCCGACCACCCAGGGAACCCCGGCCGGGACAGCGACCAGCCCGGATGGCCTGTCAAGCAACCTGGGAAGCGATAGCACCAGCCCCAATCCGGTCGACACCAGCAACACATCGGACAACACCGACAGTAGCACCTCCACCTGGTCTGCCTCAAATGTGCTGAGCAACGCATCACCGGTTTTGGCCGACACCACCTTTACCGTCAACGAGAACAACGCAGCCAATACGGTGGTCGGAACCGTGTCTGCCACCGACACTAATAGCGACGACGTATTGAGCTATAGCATTTCCGAAGATACGTCAGGTCTGTTTACCATCAGCAGCAGTTCCGGAACCATCACCATTTTAGAGGCCGGTGTTCTGGATTATGAGACAGCCGCCGTCTATAACCTCACGGTGGCCGTCAGTGATAATTATGTCAATGCGTTTGGCGAGGCCAAGCCCGGTATCGCCTCGGCAACCATCACCATTCAAGTCGGCAACGTGAACGAAACACCGACCGTAGCCGCCGCCTCGGCCCAGACCGTTTTGGAGGATATTGCCACCAATTTGGACGATATCGTCGTTGCTGACCCGGATATCGGCAGCCTTTCCACCAATACTCTGATCGTTACCCTGGAGACGTCCAACGGCACCGTTACCGCTGGTGGCACAACCGGGCTGACGGTTACCGGCAACAGTTCCAGCACTCTATCCCTGACCGGCACGCCCACCGATCTGAATATTGCACTGACAAAACTCTACTATACCGGTAACGAAAACTTTGTCGGAACCGACACCTTGGATATTACCGTCACCGATACCGACAAAAAAACACCACTTAAAACGGCCACGGCCATGACTCTCACCATTGAGCCGGTCAACGATCAGCCCAGCTTTACCTTGAGTTCGACCCAAGAGACCCTCCAGGAAGATGCCGGTGCCCAGAGTTACAACTCCTTTGCCGCCGATCTGGCCGCCAATGGCGGTAGTGATGAGGCCGATCAAACCTTTAGCTTTACCGTCAGCAACGACAATAGCCAACTTTTCGCCAGCCAGCCAGCCATCGACAGTTCCGGCAAGCTCACCTTTACCCCGGCTGACAATGCCTTTGGCACGGCGGTTTTGACCATCACCCTGACCGATAGTGGCGGAACCGATAACGAGGGGGTTGACACCACGGCTGAGCAGACTGTCACCATCACGATTGATCCGGTCGCCGACACCCCCAGCATCACCGAGGCCGGTGAGACCAGCGAAGAGGTGCAAACCAGCTCCGGGCTGGTGGTCTCAAGGAGTGCCAATGACGGGGAGGAGGTCAGCCATTTCAAGATCAGCGGCATCACCAACGGAACCCTCTATCAAAACAACGGCTTGACCGCTATCTCCAATGGAGAATTTCTAACCTATGCCCAAGCCAACGCCGGTCTGAAATTTACTCCGGACGATAACCTCAACAGCAGCAACAGCAGCTTTTATTTTACCATCCAATCCGCACTCTCCGCCGATGAGGCCAGCTTGGGCGGCGATCCGGTCACCGCTTCAATTCCAACAGTCCATGCGGTCAACGATCAACCCAGCTTTAGCCTGAGTTCAACTCAAGAGACCCTTTTAGAAGATGCCGGAAGCCAAAGCTACAGCGCTTTTGCCACCGACCTGGCTAGCAATGGTGGCAGCGACGAAGCCGATCAAACTTTTAGTTTTACAGTCAGTAACGACAACACCGAACTATTTGCCATTCAGCCGGCTCTGGATACCACTGGCAACCTAACATTTACTCCGGCTGACAATGCCTTTGGCACCGCGATTTTAACCATTACTCTCACCGATAGCGGCGGCACCGATTTTGACGGAGTCGATATCTCTGTCGAGCAGACGGTGACGGTCACCATCGATCCGGTAGCCGACACCCCATCCATTACCGAGGCCGGAGAGACCAACGAGGAGACCCAGACCGGCTCTGGCTTGGTCATCAGCCGCAATATCAACGATGGAGCGGAGATCAGCCACTTCCAGATCACCAGCATCAGCAATGGCACCCTCTACCAGAATGACGGCATAACCGCCATTTCCAACGGCGATTTTATTACCTTCGCCCAAGGCGATGCCGGTTTAAAATTTACCCCGGACGATAATCTCAACAGCCTTACCAGCAGCTTTGGTTTTGTCATTCAAGCCTCTGTATCCAACCAGACAACCGGTCTGGGCGGTGATCTGGTCAACGCCTCCATTCCAACCGTCAACGCTGTCAACGACCAACCCAGCTTTGTCCTCAGTTCGACCGCCGAATCTCTCGCAGAAGATGCCGGGGATTTGACCTATAGCGGATTTGTCACCGATCTGGCGGCCAATGGTGGCAGTGACGAAACCGGCCAGACCTTCAGCTTTAGTGTCAGCAACGACAACTCCGATCTGTTTGCCAATCAACCGGCCATCGACAGTTCCGGCACGCTGACCTTTACCCCGGCGGACAACGCTTTTGGTACGGCGATTTTGACCATCACCATGACCGACAGCGGTGGCACCGATTTTGACGGAGTCAACACTTCCACCGAACAGACCGTCACTCTCACCATCAACCCGGTCGCCGACACCCCCTCCATCAGCGATGGCAGCTCAACCCTGGAAGATACCCAAACCAGCTCCGGCCTGGTCATCAGCCGCAGTAGCAACGACGGCGAGGAGGTCACCCACTTCCAGATCACTAACATCAGCAACGGTACCCTCTATCAAAACGATGGGACAACAGCCATTTCCGATGGTAACTTCATCACTGTCGATCAAGGCGGTGCCGGACTGAAATTTACTCCGGATCTAAACCTGAATAGCGAGACCAGCAGCTTTGGTTTTATGATCCAGGCCGCTCTGTCCGACAGCGTAACCGACTTAGGCGGGGACCAAGTCACCGCCTCGATTCCAACCGTTACCGCCGTCAACGACCAACCCAGTTTTATTCTCACCTCCAGCACGGTTTCGGTACTGGAAGATAGCGGAGAGTACAACGATATCGATTTCTTCTCGGCCACCGATAGCGGCGGTAGCACCGATGAGACCAGCAGCCAGACCTTTACCTATAGCGTCACCAATGACAACAACGCCCTGTTTGCCACTCAACCGAAAATCGACTCAACCGGCACCCTCACCTTTACCCCGGCGGACAACGCCTTTGGTTCGACGGAAGTCAGCATCACCCAGATCGACAATGGCGGCATAGAAAACGGTGGTATCGACACTTCTGAGACACAAACCGTCACCCTGACCGTCGTCCCGGTGGCCGACACCCCATCCATCACCGATGGCGGCGAGACCCTGGAGGATACCCAGACCACATCCGGTTTGGTCATCAGTCGCAACAGCAATGACAGTGACGAGGTGACTCATTTTCAAATCACCAACATCACCAACGGAACCCTCTATCAAAACGACGGGGCCACCATCATCTCAGAAGGGACGTTTATCACCTTTGCCGAGGGTGCAGCCGGATTAAAATTTACGCCCGGCACCGACATGAACGATGTCAATCACACCTTCAGCTTTGACATTCAAGCAGCCACCTCCGACTCCACTGCGGATTTGGGCGGCGATCTGGTTATGGGAGTCATACCAACGGTTACCGCCGTCAACGATCAGCCCAGTTTTGAGATGACCAGCACCACTCTTACCGTCGATGAGGATAGCGGTGCCTACACCGGCAGCAGCTTTTTCACCACTCTGGAGGCCGGCGGCTTGGCTGATGAGTCGGATTCGCAAACCTTTACCTTTACGGTGACCAACGACAACGCTGGGCTGTTTAGCACCGAGCCGAGCATCGACAGCAACGGCGCACTGATCTTTACTCCGGCAGATGACGCCAACGGTGAAGTCGTGCTAACCCTGACCATGACCGATAGCGGCGGAACAGAAAACGGCGGTGTTGACGTTTCCGAATCGCAAACCGTCACCCTGACCATCACCGCCATCAACGATGACCCGGTCATCACGGTGCCCATCTCCGCTGCCATAGACGCTTCCTCGACCGTCACCTTCTCCGCTGCCAACGGTAACGCCATCTCGGTTGTCGATGTCGATGCGGCAAGCGGCATCATGGAGGCGGCTTTGGTTGTCAGCAACGGCACCGCCACCCTGAGCCAGACTACCGGATTGACCGTTAGTGGCAACGGAACGGCCAGCCTCTCTTTCAGCGGCACTTTGGACGATATCAACTCTGCACTGGATGGGTTGCTTTATACCGCAGACGGTAGCTTTAGCGGCACGGAATCTCTGACCTTCAGTATCGATGACAACGGCAATACCGGCAGCGGCGGTGGCGCCACCCAAACCGCAACGGTACCGTTGAGCAACATCATTATCTATCTGAGCATGGAGCAGGTTTATGCCGACTCCCCCATTGGCACGGTGATCGGCTTCTTGACGGTTGACAGCCCGGTCAGCGGAACGGTCTACACTTTTTCGGTGGCTGATCAGACCTACTTCTCAGTCGCCAACGGCAAAGACACCTCAACCTATCGCTACGGCTCTTTGACCGTCAATGACGCCAATTTGGTCAGTGGGGTCGATTATGATGTGGATGTGACGGTAACAACCGATTCCGGTCAGTCCATCACCACCGCCTTTACCATTACCGGCACCACCCGACCCTTTGATGATTCCGGCATGATTGATGTCACCCAAAGCGGCGCCCTACTTCATGCCAATGCGACGACTATCTACCAAAACATGGTGGCGGCCATGGCGCCTGATACACCCAGCAGTTTCAGCCTCTCAGAGACCGATCTGCGGACCTTGATTCTGGCCAAGCTCAATCAACAACTGACCGGCTCGACGGCCAGCCTCACTGATATCAGCGATATTGTTTCAGCCATCGGCGTTGATGTGACCAGCTCGCAAATTGAAATCACCATGCGCATCAAAGCCTTGAACGCCATCTATAACCGTCTCTCATCAACGGTTCAAGCCAGCTTTAAAAATCTGGTCGATACCATTGCCACCTACGGTGACAACTTTACATTCGACATCAAACTAACCGTTGTGCCCGCTATGAATGGCACTAAAATTACCTATACAACCGGCTCTCAACTGGAGATCATCCACCTGCTGATCGTCGATAGTGTTGCCTTTTCCATTTCAGATCTCATCAGCTATTACAACACCGCTGTCTCCAACCTCTCCTCCGATGGCAGCACTCTGACGTTCTTTACCGGCGGTAGTGTTCCTCTGCATATATTGGAAGGCGCGTTGGATCGAGACCTGGCGCTGAGCACGAGTGAGTCTGCAACCAGCCTGGGATATGCCAACAGTTACGGCACAACCAGCCATACCATTTCCACTTCCGGAGTCGAACTGAGTTATTATTTACCTGGAAAAATAAGCAGTTACACATTAGGAACTGGAACGGTCACGTTAAACCCCTGATTTTAGGCCCACTTTCCTCTTTTTCTAATAACAAGAAGAGGAAAGTGGACGGGCTGATTTTACCATATACTTGCCCTATTCCCTTGAGATGGGTTATCAATGGACCAGACTGGATATCGTAGATTTTAAACTTACAGATTGAGGGAAAGAGATATGCGTAGGCCATACACTATAGTGATGACCACTTTAACACTGCTTTTAACCCTTGCCTGGTCCAGCCCAGCTCAGAGCAATGACGATTCCAACCTGATTCGCATCAAAGGTTCTGACACCCTGGCCAAAGTTACGCAAGAGTGGCGTTCCGCCTTTTTGGATCTATACCCAGACCTGACTATCGACGTTCATGGCGGTGGATCTGGCAACGGCATTGCGGCCTTGCTCAACGGTCATGTCGAAATTGCCAACACCAGCCGAAAACTTCGGGCTCGGGAAAAGCGGTTGTTTGCCAGAAGAACCAACCTTACCCCCCACTCCGTCGTGGTCGGTTTGGATGCCGTCTCCATTCTGGTCCATCCCGACAATCCTCTTAACGGTATCTCCCTGGCCCAACTGGCCCGACTTTATGGAGTTGAAAACCAGATAAAAAATTGGTCTGATCTGGGCGTTTCCATTCCCAGTTGTGAATCGGGGGCGGTTGTTTCGGTCAGCCGTAAAAACAACTCGGGTACCTACCTGTTTTTCAAGCAGACTATTTTTCAAAAACGGGCCCATTTTCATAACCGGGTGGTTGCCCACTGGAACTCTAAAGAGTTGGTCGATCATGTCGCCAAGAATCCTTGTGCTATCGGCTATTCCGGCATGTCTTTTATCGACAACCGGGTCAAAACCCTCTGTGTCTCCGGCATGACGGCTCAAAGCTCCTGCGTCCCGCCTACCGCCACCTTTACCCTCAACAACAGCTATCCCCTCTCTCGCCCCTTGTTTATGTACACGGCAGGAGAACCAACAGGCAACACTCTGGCGTTTCTCAACTGGATACAGAGCGAAGCGGGGCAGGATATTTTGCAAAAAGTCGGTTTTGTCTCCAGCCCGACCCCTTGACGCATTAAACCTGATTTTTTTTCATGATAAATGCGCAGGAGATCACCATCCCACTGGTCCGCCCGGATCTAACCCAAGCGGACCAAGAGTGTTTTTTGGCGCAACTCAACGGCAAGCCATTTTTGGATGGGAAGGCGGTCGCTCAATGGGAGCGGGCCTGGCAGGAGATTTGGCAACGGCCTTGTGTCGCATTTGCGGACGCAACAACTCTGATCAAGGCATTGAAAACGGTTTTCGGCTGGTCTTCGGGGCAGCCGATCAGTTGTGGCCCTCTGCTGCCCCCCTCTTGGCGGGAGGCTTTACATGAAGCTTGGTTGGACCCGATTCCACAAGCAACACTGGAGGATCACGGCCAGGAGATGTGGCTGGACAACGCCGAGTTGTCTGCGACCGGTTCAGCCAAAGAAGCGAATCCGGCTGTGCGTATGGTTCAGCATCATTTTGGTCGACCAGCCCAAGCCAGCGCTAATGCGACGACGACCTTGGAAGAGGTTTCAGCCCTTCTAAAGCCGGTCGACCAGACCGGTTGGGGAACCGTTCAACTGATAAACCTGGATGGTAACCGCATGATTCAGGGGGGCGGTTCGACCTTGGCTCTGTCGACGGACCGCAGCCTGATTGCCCGACTGAAAAAAATCCGTACAACGCCTCCGGCGGCGGCAATCTGTGCCTTGGGTATTTCACAACTGAGACGTCTGGCGGCACAATTGAATCGGCGTCAGGCGTTGGCCCGACGTTATGGCGAGATACGCAATCGAAATTTTTTCATTTCCCCACCAAATATTCCTTCTGAGAGAAGTTGGGAGATGTATCTTCTGCACTTCAACGATTTAAAAAAGCGGGATGGATT
This sequence comes from Magnetococcales bacterium, assembly GCA_015232865.1. Next base: position 4,240 of record JADFYU010000063.1, on the reverse strand, counting down.
GCTGCACTTTTTAAATCGAGCGGGTATTGGAGCGGCCCTCCCCATCTGGCATCATCAGAGCCAGCCGAATCCGTTGGATCTCAGCCTGGCTCTTCCACTCTACGCCAGTCTATCGGATATCGAGCAAAAACGGATTATCAACCGGATTCATCGCTGGGTCGAACGGGGCGGACCGGAAACCCCACAGACCAACTGAAAAAGAGAAAAAACCAATAAAAAAAAGGGAGGAGTCTGGGGAGGTTCTCCTCCCCAGTCGGGGTCCGGGGCAACGCCCCCGAAAAAACACCCCCCTTCAGGTGCGCTCAGAAAACTGCCGTATCCAGGATCATAGGGATGATAAAGATCTGTTGACTTCTTCCATATTTATAGGCTTGGCGATAACCTCATCCATCCCAGCCTGAAGACACTGTTGAACAGTATCTTTCATGACATCTGCTGTAAATGCAACAATTTTTAATGATTTACCTTTGCCTACTTCTAACGCTCGAATTTGCCGGGTCGTTTCAAATCCATCCATTTTAGGCATACGCAAATCCATTAGAATCACGTCAAAACGACGCTTTCCAACCTTCTCCAAAGCCTCTAAACCATCTGAGGCAACATCAACTTTATATCCTTCGTTAGAAAGCAATCCCTGTACGACTGTTTGACTCACAAGTTCGTCTTCCACAAGCAGGATCGACAACGGTAAAATTTTTCCTGATTGTTTCTTATTTTGTTGTTCGGGTACGACTGACTTTATCTCGAAAGAGAGTACCACACAAAATACAACGCCTTCTCCATATTTACTTTCTACACGGATGGTTCCTCCCATCAGATCTATAAACTGCTTACAGATGGTCAATCCAAGTCCGGTACCTTGATGTAGACGGGAAACAGACGAATCTATCTGGGTAAAGGGGGTGAAAATTGATTGCAGTTCTTCTACTTGAATACCAATCCCTGTATCCTTTACTAAAAATTCCAGAGTAACGAGATTTTCCTGGCTACCAATTTTCTGAACGTCGATGGCAATATTTCCCTGTTCAGTAAACTTAATCGCATTACTCAGAAGATTCCAAAGAACTTGACGCAGTCGAAGAGAATCTCCATAAAGTAAAGTGGGTATGTCCTTTTCAATCGTTAAGGTAAAGCCCAGTTTTTTCTTTTCAATGCTCGGAGCCACTGAAGATTTTAAATGTTCCAATAACTCTTCTAAGTTAAATACTTTATATTTTAGACTTAATTTCCCATCTTCAATCTTTGATAAATCCAGAATATCATTTACAATTTGCAGGAGAATTTTTGTCGAGTATGACACTGTATCAACCAATCTAGCCTGAGCGTCAGGCATTTTTTGGCGTCGAAGTAGTTCAATAGCCCCCCAGACACTGTTCATTGGGGTTCTTATCTCATGGCTCATCGTTGCTAAAAACTCAGTTTTAGCCCGATTCGCTCTATCTGCCTCCTTCCGAGCGATTTGTAAATCAGCCGTTTTTTCATCTACTAATTTCTGCAGCTTATTCTTGCTAACCTCGTTGTGCTCTTTCACCTTCCCCTGAGAGTATTTAAGATCCATGCGCATTTTATCGAGAGTAATTGCCAAGGTTGCCAATTCATCTTTTCCTGGCAGGCTGATGCTGGATTCCAGGTCTCCTTGACCAATTTGTATAGAACAGTCCGATAATTTTTTTAGTGGTCGTCTAACCATGCCTGAAAGAACGAAATATTGAGTAATTACCTTAACCAGGATCATTAAACTCAAAATCATTATCAGGCCTGCTATTCGCTCACTGATCTGCTCCTCAATGGGGTCAGTCAACATGCCAATGGTGACCCGTCCTAAGGGGAACCTTTGATCCACTTCTATTATTTCTTGGTAAGTTTTCGAAGATCCGTCAAACGAAGGTTTATACTCTTCGACAACGACCATCGTTTTTTCATCATCCTGCAGCTCTATTCGAATGAAGGAAATACTCATACTCTTTTCGATAAAGGATTCAGACAAGGTTTGTAAAGCGGGGTGGTCATCGTACAAGATCGGGCCAATGGCCGCCTGAGAAATCGCATAGGCCAGGGATTTAGCCTGTGCATCCAACTGACCCATCAACCGTTGACGCTCTATTGTGAAACTGTATGTGGCGTAGACTGCTGTAATCAATATTGATAACACAGTAGTCCACAGTATCAGTTTAAGGTCCAGTCGTTTCATCTCAAACGCTACTCAGCAGACATGGCAAATTTACAATTATCAAACTGATCAGTATTGAGCATTGCCTCTTCGATAATTTTGTATTCCTGATGGCTTGACGGAAAAAAACCCTTTATGTTTAATTTTTTAAACGCTTCTTGGTCTTTTAGGTCTAGCATTGCCAATCTGAGGGTATGATAGATATTTTCATCTAATCCACCACGTACCAACCACGGTTTGGTAACATTATGGAAACTGTATAGAATACGAAGGTCCTTGTTTTTTTCGTTTCTTTTGTGAAAAGTTGACTCCTTTAGAGATCCTGCATCATATCTACCCGTCGCCACTCCTGTGAACACGTTGTCATGACGGTGCAAATAATCAAATTTTTTCAGATTCTTAGAACAGACCCCCGCTTTCATCAGCTCTAATTGGGCCAAATATCTGCCAATGGTCGACACCCTATTGCCAAAAGCAAAGTTTGTCGCTTTTAGGTCAGACAAATTTTGAAAAGAGCTATCTTTTCGAACAATAATCAACCCATTAAATCTCTTCTGTCCATTTTTGTTTTCCATTGCAAGAAGCTGGATTAAAGGGTTTTGCTGTTTTGCTAGAACATAGGAAGCCGGACAAAGGCGCCCAAAATCAACGGCTCCATCGACAAAGGCTTTTATTGATTCCTCATAGGTTCTAAAAACCTTGAATTTGATTTTCACCGGTCTTAGTAACCTTCTCTCCAAGTCGCTTTCTAGAACATCGAGAATAGGAAATATTTTTTGAGCAATCACCTTCGGGCTGTCGGTTGAGTTGATCCCAAATACAAGGGTGAGCGGAGCTGGCTCGCTGTAGCTTTTAGCCCCCGGAAAAGCCACACCACAGATAAAAAACAAAACAACAAACAATCTGAGATTCATGAACCTTCGCCTTATCATTTTAACCTAAATTTGGCAGTTGAATGTATGCGGCTGGTGCAAGGTATTGGTTTGCAAGGTGAATCGCAAGAAGTTTAAGGGTGGATTGCGCCCAGAATCGCTGCCTTCTTTGCTCCGGTCGCACCGGGGGCCGACGAAGTTAGCCCTTTTAAGGTTCTCACAGCAAACCAAGCAAAAAATTGACTCTCCAGAGAGTCGGAATCCACCCCCAACTCATGACTGGGAATTAATTCGACACCCGGCAGATTCCGACCCAGCATCTTCAGTAACGTCGGATTGCGCCCGCCACCGCCACAGATAATCAGCCGACATCCATCGGCTTTTTTAAATAACCGGTGACAAGCCAGTGCGACCGAATCGGCTGTAAACTGGGTCAAGGTGGCCAAACCATCTTGGTTGATCAGGTGTGGAAACTGAGTGAGGAATTGATCCAGATAGTCCCTGCCAAACACTTCCCGTCCGGTCGATTTGGGAAAAGGACGAGCTAGATATGGATGGGCCATCAGCCATAACAACGCCTTTTCATCCACCTCTCCCATGGCGGCCCCTTGACCCTGATGGTCATAGTGTCGCCCCCCCTCTTTTGAGCTTGATATCTGAGCCACCAACAGATCGATCAAACTGTTGGCCGGACCGGTATCCCCCGCAATCAAGGTGAAGGAGTCGGTGCCCAGCAGTGTCAGATTGGCAATGCCGCCGAGATTTAAAACACCACAGGAGCGTCCGTTGGCGGAGAAAACAGCCTGATGAAAAAGTGGCGCCAACGGCGCCCCCTCCCCACCTCTGGCCAGATCAGCCTGACGAAAATCGGCGATGGTTTTTATCCCGGTCCGAGCCGCAATGATGGCCGGATTGCCAATTTGTAAAGTAAAATCTGGTGGACGATGACGAATGGTCTGACCATGACTGCCGATGACATCAACCAAATCCGGGCTGATGCCAGCCTTTTTGCAGACGGCAAAAGCGGTATCGGCAAACAACACTCCCAATTGCCGATCCAATCGGCCCATACGATCGATCTCGTTGGGGCCGGGTTGATACAAATTCAAAATCTCTTGGCGGATTTCAGGCGGATAAGGTCGCTCGACCGCCGCCAGAAGAGTTGGAACCCCCACCCCATCGGTACGAATCAATGCCC
>JADFYU010000062.1 GCA_015232865.1 Magnetococcales bacterium | reverse complement strand
GTCATGGCAACAGAATCAAAGCTCTTTTGTTCGCACATGGCTGTACATTGAACGCAACGGCTGATCTGGGTGAAAAAAGGGAGCAGTTTACGTTGTTTGACGGATTAAAAAAAGTGGAGGGTTGACAAAGGCTCTCTTCATAGAAGGTTTATTGATGAGTAAGAGTGGTTTGGTGAGGGACTCGGCCAGAAGAGGCTCCTGGCCGAGATTGGCTTTACATGACTTTTTTCAATGCCTGCTCTATTTTATGGGATGAAGAGGAGACCTCCCCGATAATCCGATCGATGTCGTTTGCCAGATCACGTGCCACACGCGCCGTGCTTTTGACCTCTCCGGCGACGACCGAAAAACCTTTGCCAAACTCGCCGGCACGGGAAGCCTGAATACCGGCATTGATAGCGAGAACTTCCAACTCGTTGGAAATTTTTTCAATACCGTGCAGTGCTTTGGAGGCATCGCGCGTATTGCGGTCGATCTCCTGGCGAACATCGGAGAGATCGGTAAAGACCCGTTTGTTGGTCTTGCCCCGTTCGGCCTCCAAAATATTGATCAGCATTAGAGCGACGGAGGCCTGCACGACGTCATGCTGATCCTGCTGTTGGAGAATTTGTTCATTTTCATCGCTGACGCCTGCGTTGATGAGTAGGTCAACCGGAAAATTTTTGATGGCCATATCCAGATTGGCCATGGTTTTGACGCCCACCTTGCTGGCGGCGGCCATCGCCGGCGCATTGCTATCGGAGTCAACAATGAAAAGAATCTTTATCCCATCGCTTTTAGATAGAAAATCCAGCAAAATCTTACCCTCTTTTCCGCCGCCTACAATACCGATATTTTTGGTTTCTTCATTTATTTTCATGAACGTACCCTGGATTTGTTGGGAAGATTCTTGACAATTATGTTATAGTCCGACCGGTCGTCTCAAAAATCAATAAGACTTGGTAAAATAGGTAAGACTCGCCTCAAAGTTGGATATTAGCATGAATAATACCGAGCTGTTAACCTCTCTTGCAAAGAAAAAAATAAAGACAACGGAATCCCTTCACCTTTTGCTAAAGGGGGTCTTTCCATAGAGTCGGATTGGTTGGAAAAATGTTCACCTATTTCGAATTGGGACAGCCACTGCATGAGCCGCATGATCACTCCCCCATCACAGACCCGAATCGGGCCGGGTGGTGTGAAAAAATCCAAATCCGTTTCTCTCGATAAATCAAACTGTTGTACCGATTACGCACAGCCAACTGCCGCAGCCGGGATCAAGAGATCAACGACCAAAGATTGGTTTTCCAAGACCACACGACAGCACCAACTCGACCGTTTGCTTGGGGAGTTTCTGCTCCTCCATACCGAAGCGATGGCATCGGTCAAGGCGGAGGTGCAGGATTCCATCAAGCAGGTTGAAGCCCTGACCCGACTCTCTCAGGCATTGGATCGTACCGTGAACGCCCTGGTCAAGGCCACCCCGCCACCGCCTTATCTGGCTATTGCCAGAGATGTGCTGCAAAAACAGGTTGCTTTTGTTGAAAGCCGATTTCCCCAACATGCGCCAGCTTTACTGGTCATTCTGGAACCGTTCGGCGAGGAATTGATCAAAACATATGATGAGTGAATGAATGTCATGGAGTTGAGATGATGAACATAACCTTGATTGCCTGCAACAAAGATCGGACAACCGGAAAGCCTTCCTGTGCCGGACGGGGCAGCGAAGCCCTCATAATCCAACTTGAAGAGGCGATCAATAAGGCCGGTCTGCCGGTATCGATCGATCGGGTGCGTTGTCTGGGAGAGTGCCTCAAAGGCCCGAACATGCGGATTGCGCCGGGTGGAAGTTTTTACTACGGCGTCAGCGAACAGACATTGCCCGAGATTCTGGTCGATCTGAAAGCGGCTTTGGCAAAAGCGGCGAGTACACCATAACCCCATAATTCAGCCCTTCTCCCCATTACCGTTCACCTGGTGATTCGTACCGGGGCATAACCGCTGCCCGGCTCCTTGAAGCTGGTCACCTGGCCCTGATAAATCCGGGAACTGACGCCGAGCACTTTCTTTCCGTAGACAAACAGTCGCAGATCGGTTTTCATCGGCTTGTCTGTCCAGGGTGCCGGGGTCAGAGAGGGTAAAACCAGCTGTTGCAAGAGGGTCTTCTCGGCTTCCAGAGAGAAAAAGCGGGTGCGGCTGATGCTCTTTCCCAGGGCAACGCCACGACTGCCAAAGGAGTCCACCGGCTTGATGACCCAGCGTTGCCGCTCCTGCCAGACTTTGGCGGGGGTGCGTTGGGAGAGCAGTTGGCAGGTTGGAACGGTCTCCAAAAGGGTTTTGATCGTATTTTGGGGCAGCCCCAGTTTTTTTAGTGTCTCTTCATCGCTCCAAATCAGCAGACGGCGTTTGTCCGCCAGCAGCCCGTAACTTCTGGGGTTGGGGGTGAGACAGACCCGTCCAGCCAGATAAGCGGCCCGCAATCCGGTCATCTCTTCGGTTTCCAGGTAGAAGTCGCAGTGGCGGTTGTAGATCAGATCCACCTCTTTTCCCGCCAATAAAACCCCATCGGCCCCCGATTGCAACGCCTCGGGTGCCACCACATGAGCGTCAACCCCCCATTCCTGAAAGAGCCGGGCATATTCGAGCATTTCCGGGTAGAGGTACTGTTTTTCCGGTTCGCTGTCCAAAATCACAATCCGCTTGGGTTTTTTAAGCGTACCGTGGCTGAACTTTTCCATCTCTTGTGTAAAAGTGGAGAGCAGGAGTTGGACGGGTCTCTGATTGAATTTTGGGGCTTGATCCCGATGGGATTGCCAGGCCATCAGGGCGCCGCCGGCATTGGTGTTGACCTCGATGAGTCGTGGCCCCTGGGGGGTCAGGTGAAAATCGTAGCCCATCATGACGGAATCGTGGCCGGGGTCGTATTGGGCGACCTCCGGTAGCTGTGGAGTGACCAGAGCCAGGTATTCGGGCTGTTTATGGAGTTGATGGAGGGATTCTACCAGGCGAATCATTTTTTTTAAATCTCTGGCCGTTAAATCTACCGGACAATCTTTGGCGTTGGGAGTCGCTTCAGTCATGAGTACCTCATTGTGAATGGAGAGAGCGGGCGTGGTGATTGGCCGCTCGAATGGAGACCAAGACCCCCAATCCGGCAACCATCGACATGATGGCAAAAAGCGGTTCAGCACCAATCCTTTCAAAGAGAAAGCCGGAACTCAGCAGACCGATTCCCCCCCCCACCCCAAAAGAGAGGGCCGAATACCAGGCCTGAGCTGTCGCGCGGGTGCCGTGGGGAGCCATTTCAAATATTCGTTGTACCGAGGCGACATGGAATGATCCAAATGTGGCGCCATGCAGCAGTTGACCGATAATCAGCAAGGGCCAGTAGAGGGTCAGGGCATAGATACCCCAGCGCAGGCTGGCCAATATCAACGACCCGGTCAGGATGGCCGACAGACCGAACCGAAGCAAAACCGGACGTGCACGCATCATGAATACCACCTCCGCCAACACCCCGAGAGACCAAAGCAGGCCGATGGCCGTTTTGGAAAACCCGTTTTGATGGAGATGGATGGACATGAAACCATAATAGGCCCCATGAGAGAGTTGCATCAAGAGAGTGGTCAGATAAAACCAGCGTACCTCCGGTTTTTCAAAAAGCCGACGGGCGCCCGGCTCGACCTGCTGTGGATGGGTTTCGCCTTGAGGAAGAAAAAGGGAGATGATGCCGCCCATCGATAAGAGTAAAACCAGGATGCCGGGGACCATCCCTACCCCCCAAAAATCGGTAATCTGGCCCATGGTTAGGGAGAGCAGGATGAATCCCCAGGAGCCCCAGAGTCGAACCCGGCCATAATCGGCGTTATGTCGCGTCACCACCTCCAAGGTGGTCACCTCAACCAGAGCCAGCGGACCGGTATGAAAAAAACTGTAGATACCGGTTGCCATCAGAAGTAGGGAGAGGGTTGTCCCGAAGAGAAACAGAGTGGCTGAAACTGCGGCGGCAAAAGAGGTGAAAATGATCACCCGATGTCGGGAGCCTCGGTCGGCCAATCCGCCCCAAATCGGCGGAGCCAGAACCTTGATGCCCAGAGCCAGAGCGGTCAGCAAGCCGATAGACTCGGCATTGTGGCCCAGGTGAGACATGTAGAGCGGCCAAAAGGGAATCCAAACCCCCAAAACGGCAAAATAACAGGCGTAAAAGCCAGAGAGGGTCCAATAGGTTCCAGTTGTCAAATTCTTGAATCTTGTCGGGGGGTTGATTTTTGTTGATCGGACCGGATTTCTACGCAATTCAGCCATAAAATCCAGATTCGGAAGTCGAAACCGGTTTAAAAATCGTCCTTTCCGCCAGAATTGTCAAGCTTTCAGTGTGGATTTTTGGTGTTTTTTATGATAAACCAATAAGTTATGCTGTTTTCTTTTGGCCAGGAGTTAAAATGAGGGCTGCTTGTTGTTTTTCGGTGTTTGTTCTATTCTGAACAGAGATGATCAATCAATAAGGGTTGCGGAAAGCGTTGATCATCCATCTTGTCTCTCTTTTGGCCCATCTGTTGTTTGAAAAAAGATTTACATACATTAAATATGAGAACTATTTTTTAAAACGGCTGATGAACCACAATCTGGACAATCAATTCTTTCCGTGACCCTGATTCCGGACGATGGAGGAGCTCATGCAAAAAAGAGTGTTGGGTATTCTGCTGGTGGTCGGGATGATGCTGGTGACCGGGCGAACATCAACGGCGGTCGAACTGGCCGCAGAGATGGGAACAGTTTTTGAGGCCAGAACTTTGTGCCGAAAAGCCATGATCACCCTTTATAAAATCGGCTCCGAACAGGCTTTTAAACAATTTGCTGACCCGAACGGCGGATTTTTGGAGAAAGATCTTTACGTGTTCTGCATGGACAAGGATGGGGTGATGCTGTCCCATGGTGAAAAACCGGAACTGGTAGGACAAAACATGATCAACTTCAACCAATTTGGCGAGCCACTTTTCCAAGAAATGATCAATCTCGCCCGGACCACTCGAGAGGGGTGGATCAGCTACCATTGGCCCTATCCCGGAACCGGAGAGGTGCGAGAAAAATTGAGCTATATCATCGCCCACCCTTCCGGTTTTTTCTGTGGGGTGGGGGCGTATAAAGAGTTGGAAAACCGATAAATCAATCCCGATTGTTTCAAAAAAATATAAGCGAGAGACCGTCTTTTCCTGGAAAGACGGATAAAAGAGAAACACTATGGAATCCATGGAGCAAAAAAAACTTTTTCTAATCGATGGCTCTGGATACATTTATCGAGCTTTCTATGGCATTCGCAATATGTCTCGCCGGGATGGTTTTCCCACCAATGCCCTGTTTGGCTTTATCAAAATGTTGCAAAAAGTGGTCCTGGAGCAAAAACCGGATTATCTGGCTCTGGTCTTCGATGAAAAAGGGCCGACCTTTCGCAACGATTTGGATGTCAATTATAAGGCCAATCGGAAGCCCATGCCGGACGAGTTGCGGGTGCAGGTGCCGCTGATTCGCCAGGCGGTGTCGGCATTCAACATCCCTATTTTTTCCCTGGCCGGATATGAGGCCGACGATATTCTCGGGACTCTGTCCGATGCCGGTGAACGGGCCGGCATGTCGGTGGTTGTTGTCTCCGGCGACAAAGACATGATGCAGCTGGTGACCCCCAATGTCTCTCTGTTGGATACCGGCAAGGATCAATGGTTCCAAGCGGCGGAAGTTCAAGAAAAATGGGGAGTGCCCCCAGAAAAGGTGACCCAGGTGATGGCCTTGACCGGCGATACCTCGGATAATATTCCCGGTGTGCCGAAAATCGGCATGAAAACCGCCGCTCAACTGATCAACGAATTTGGAGACCTGGAAAACCTTTTGGCCCAGGCCCATACCATCAAACAGACCATGCGGCGCAATAACCTCATCGAGTTTGCCGATCAAGCCCGGCTCTCCATGCGGTTGGTGACCATTGATCGCCAAGCTCCGGTTGACTGTGATCTGGCTCGGTTGAAACGGGCGGAGCCGGATGCAGCGGCGTTGAAAGCCCTCTATACCGAAATGGAATTCACCTCCCTGCTCAGACAGTTGGAGCAGGCCGAAGCGAGCAACTCGTCGTCAAATGGGGTGGTCACTGTTTCCCCGGCATCGGATGATGAGACGGCTCGTCAACAGGAAGCTTTAGCCGTCCGATCCCTGGACTATCGGATTTTGGTCACGGAAGGGGCTTTTCGTGGTTTTCTGGCTGAACTTCAAAGTAAAAAACGGTTTAGCTTGGATACGGAGACAACCGGAACAGATCCGGTTCGGGCGGAGTTGGTCGGGTTGTCCTTCTCCTGGAAAACCGGACAGGCCACCTATCTGCCGGTCGCCCATAGCGAAGAGGCTGCCCCCAACGGACAGCTCAATCGAGATCGGGTCTTGGCGGCACTCAAACCCATCCTCGAAGATCCCGACCGCTCTAAAACCGGCCAAAACATAAAATATGAGTATGTGATCCTACTAAAATATGGCATCCGTCTGGCCGGCATGGACCGAGACCCCATGCTTTTTTCACACCTGATTTACGGCAATATCCGCCGCCACAACCTGGATGCCATCGCCTTTGACGAGCTGGGTCGAACCACCATCACCTTCAAGGAGGTGGCCGGGGTCGGGAAAAAACAGGTCTGTTTCAATGATGTCTCACTGGAAAAGGCCGGACCTTATGCCTGTGAGGATGCCGAGGTGACCTGGCAGGCCGCAGAACGAATGGAGTCTACTTTGGCGGCCATGGCGTCGGTATGGCAACTGTATCAGCAGGTGGAACGCCCGCTGATTGCGGTTTTAGGGGATATGGAGCAGGCCGGAGTCTTGATCGACAGGCCGCTTCTAAAACAGATGTCCGAAGGGTTTACCAAACGTCGGGAGGTGCTGGTCGAACAGATTCATGGTTTGGCCGGAGAGAGCTTCAATGTCAACTCCACCCAACAGTTGGGCCAGATTCTTTTTGAAAAAATGGGTCTGAAAGGGGGTAGAAAAACCAAGACCGGCTTTTCTACCGATGTGACGGTTTTGACCAAACTGGCTGACAAGGGTCATGAGTTGCCGATCAAATTGCTGGAATACCGCTCCCTGACTAAACTGCAATCCACCTATACCGACGCCCTGCAAGAGCTGATCAATCCCGAAACCGGACGGGTACACACCAGCTATAATCAAGGGGTGGCCTTGACCGGTCGCCTCTCCTCCTCCGAACCCAATTTACAAAACATTCCCATCCGCACCGAAGAGGGCCGCGCCATCCGTCAGGCTTTTATCGCCCCGGAGGGGTGGTTGTTGCTGGCGGCAGATTACAGCCAGATCGAACTGCGTCTGTTGGCGCACCTGGGGCAGGTTCCCCGATTGATGGAGGCCTTTGCTCAGGATCAGGATATTCACTCGGCAACGGCGGCAGAACTCTTTGGTGCGTCTCTGTTTGGGGTGGACCCCGTACAGAGGCGCATGGCCAAAACCATCAACTTTGGTTTGGTCTACGGCATGAGCGAATATGGACTGGCCAAACGGTTGGGCATCTCCAACATGGACGCCCGCGACTATATGAGCCTCTATTTTAAACGATATGACGGGGTGCGCAGCTACATGGAGAGCAATGTTCAGTTTGCCCAGACCCATGGTTATGTCGAGAGCATCGGTGGTCGGCGCTGTTTCATCCGAGATATCGAAAATAGCAACCGCAATCTCCGGGAGTTGGCCGAGCGCACCGCCATCAATGCGCCCTTGCAAGGATCAGCGGCCGATTTGATCAAAATGGCCATGATTCGACTCCACCGGACCCTTCAGGAGAACAACAGCCGCAGTCGGATAATCTTGCAGGTGCATGACGAGTTGGTCTTGGAGGTGCCCAAAGAGGAGTTGGAGCGTGTCAAGCTCTGGGTTCGGGAAGCTATGGAAGGGGCTATGGAGTTGTCGGTTCCCCTGAAAGTGGATATGGGTGTGGGTGTTAATTGGGATGAGGCTCATTAGGCGCGATCATGCCGGTCTATGCATTGCCCGAAGAGGCGATTTTTCCACCGGTTTCGGAGGCGGAACCCAATGGGTTGCTGGCTGTGGGCGGAGATCTGTCCGTCGGACGGCTGTTGGCCGCATACGGCGCCGGGATTTTCCCCTGGTTTTCCCAGGGTGACCCCTATTTATGGTGGAGCCCGGACCCTCGATTGATCCTGACTCCTCAGGGGTTGCACCTCTCGCGCAGCCTAAAGAAGATCTTGCGTAAAAATCCCTTTGTCCTCACCTTCGATTGTGCCTTCGATCGGGTTATCCGCCAGTGTGCCGAGGCCAAACGAGGCCCGGAGCAGGGAGGGGGAACCTGGATTACGGAAGAGATGATCACTGCCTACACAAGCCTGCATCGATTGGGCTATGCCCATTCGGTGGAGGCTTGGGTTTTGGAAGAGTCGGGGCCGGTTTTGGTTGGCGGCACCTACGGCATCGCCTGGTGGGGCTGTTTTTTTGGGGAGTCCATGTTTCATCTTCGACCGGACGCCTCCAAGGTGGCCTTTGTTTTCCTGGTGGAACATTTACAACAAAGAGGGATCGGGCTGATCGACTGCCAGATGAAAACCGATCATCTGCTGCGGTTTGGAGCCTGGGAGGTGCCACGGTCCGAGTTTATTCAGCGTCTGAAGCAGCAACGTCAACAAGTCCGAATCATTCCGGGTTTGTGGCGCTGAGCAGTCGGGTTGCTCCACAACTATTGGTAAAATTGGGAGTGGCCGTTGTCGATACGCAGCACCGACCACTACTCCCAAGATAAATGAGAATCTCGATGAAACCTACAGAAAAACAGCTGGAACAGATGGCGCAGTTGCGTCAGAGGCTCAATCAGCACAATTATCGCTATCATGTCTTGGATAATCCCCTCATCGGTGATGGGGAGTATGATGCGCTTTTTCAGGAATTATTGGCTCTTGAACGGCAATTTCCCCAGGCAATACACCCGGACTCCCCCAGTTTGCGGGTTGGCGGAACACCCCTGGCCGGATTTGTTCAGACACCACACCTGCACCCCATGCTCTCTCTGGAAAATCTCTTTTCCGAGCAGGCGTTGGCGGATTTTGAACGGCGGGTGATGGCCGGGATCGGTACGACGGAGCCGGTCTCCTTTGCCGTAGAGCCCAAGTTGGATGGGGTCGCGGTCAGCCTGGTCTATGGAGCCGGTTTACTGCTGAGAGCCGTTACCCGAGGAGACGGTCGGGTCGGCGAGGAGGTGACGGCGCAGATTCGGACCATCCAAAACATCCCCTTGCGGCTGTTGGGGTCGGACCACCCGGAGTTGATCGAAATTCGCGGCGAGGTTTTTTTCCCGATTGCCGCTTTTGATCGCTTTAATGAACAGGCATTGCAGGCTGGGGATAAACAGTTTGCCAATCCCCGCAATGCCGCCGCCGGTAGTTTGCGTCAGCTGGACCCCAAAATTACCGCAAAACGGGCGCTGAAATTTTATTTTCATAGTTTGGGTGCCTGGCAGGGGACGGGGCAACCCCAAAGTCAAGAGGAGTTGGTCCGACTGTTGGCCGGTTGGGGGGTTCCCACCTGTCCAGAGGGGCGGATCGTGGTCGGTGCGCAGGGTTGTCTGGACTATTATCACGCTCTGGAATGCAAACGGGATGCGCTTCCTTATGAGATTGACGGTGTCGTCTACAAGGTCAATGATTTTTCACAGCGGCAAACATTGGGCTTTGTGGCGCGAGCTCCTCGTTGGGCTATAGCCCATAAATTTCCGGCACGGGAAGTGACCACCACCGTCGAAGCCATCGACGTTCAGGTCGGACGCACGGGGGCATTGACCCCGGTTGCCCGATTGAAACCGGTCAATGTCGGCGGGGTGATGGTGACCAACGCCACGCTGCATAATTTTCAAGAACTGGCTCGCAAAGGGGTTCAGGTCGGCGATTGGGTGATGGTTCGTCGGGCTGGGGATGTCATCCCGGAGGTGGTTCGGGTGATCGAGGAAGAACGCCCCGAGGGGACTAAACCCTTTCTGGTTCCGACCGATTGTCCGGTCTGTGGGTCGGCTGTGGTCTGGCCAGAGGGGGAGGTGGTGGCCCGCTGTGGCGGTGGATTGACCTGTTCGGCCCAACGACTGGGAGCCATCAGGCATTTTGTCTCTCGGCGAGCCATGAATATCGACGGTCTGGGCGATAAGTTGGTTGCCGTTCTGTTGGAGAACGGATTGATCGCTTCGGTGGCCGACCTGTACGGTCTCTCTGAAAAAAGGTCAGAGCTGATCGATCTGGAGAGGATGGGCGAAAAATCGGTCGATAACCTGCTGGCTGCCATTGATGCCAGTCGACAGCAGGATCTGAGTCGGTTTTTGTTTGCCTTGGGCATTAGAGAGGTGGGAGAGACTACCGCCAAAAACCTGGCTCGACATTTTGGAAGTTGGCAGCGATTGGTTGAGGCGGATCAGGAGGCGCTGGAGGGGGCGGCCGATGTGGGCGGCGTCGTGGCCGCTTCCTTGCTAAGCTTTTTTGCCGAAGCGCACAATCAGTCTGTTTTGGCAGAGCTGGCACAAATCAGCGATACCCGGTGGTGGCAGGTCGAACAGACCGAACAGGGGCAAGAGCGGCCTTTGGATGGAGTGACGGTGGTGTTGACCGGAACACTTGAGCAGATGACTCGACAGCAGGCCAAGGCTCGGTTGGAAGGGCTGGGGGCCAAGGTTTCTGGCAGTGTATCCAAACGAACTGGATTTGTCGTTGCCGGTTCCGCTGCCGGCTCCAAGCTGAAAAAGGCTCAGGAGCTGGAAATTCCGATACTGGATGAAGCGACATTCATCGAAAAATACGGATAAGTTCCGGTTTGGAACGGCCCAGCCCGTATCCGTAGCAACCCGTTGTCGTATTCAGGTTCATGCACGGTCAACGGTTGGACTCAGGGTCATGTGATCGATCACATAAATACATCATCCAATGTTTTGGCATCCAGTATACGATCACACCAGATCTCCAGGCTGCCCTGATTTCCGGCTTTCCATTGAACAGTACCACGGGAAGAACAGGTGGTAACTTCTCCCCAGGTTTGATTTGCCCACTCTTGATCAGATCCTGATAAAGAAGCATGACATAAGCCGACATTCTGACCGACATAAACGGATCGACTGTCGATTGAAACTCCAAAATCAGATAGATGATGATCCAATCTTGACCCCAACGCACTTTCCAGATGATATCATCTTGCCGGTCACGCAGGTCATCAGTGACATAGCTGCCGTTGACCTTCTCAAGGATATTGAAATCCAACTCGTCAACCCAGTCCTATTTTACGAACCCCTGGAGAAGATCCCGAACCATCACTTGGTGACTGAAAATCTGCTTGTAACCGCTATCGTGGCTTGCCACTTGGTCTATCCTCGAAAGGGTTTACAATCATCCGGGTTGATTTGGCTGTTGGCTCCAAATGGACTCACCGGTCTTCAGCGTCCCTTGATTTTCCATTAATTCACCTGATTCGTCCAGAAAAATCTGATACCGGGCTTTCTCTCTGGAAGCGGCGGTTTTCAGTCTGTCTCTGTCGCAACGTTTAGATTTGTCAGAACCGGAGGAGGGTGGCGATGTGGCGGATTGGCCGGTCCATATCAATTCGGACCGGCCAATCAGGGCGAGTCGGTCTATTTTTTGTCGGACTCTTTGAGACGGGAAAGACCGACTGTTTTGAGCAGGAATTTTTCAAACATGGGTTCGGACGATCCCTTTTTCATTTTACGGAGGAAATATTTTTCAAAGCCGACTTTGGCCAGATGGACCCATTTGCCCTTTTTCATCCAGGCAATATTGCGTGGTGGAATTTGCGGAATAGCAACAAAAGCCGCACCGGTATCTCCCATATCGGCCAGACAGATGGCGCTCCAGGTCCCACGATGGCTTGGCGCGATTCCTTTGAGTTCATCTTTGATATTGTGCACAATGGCTGTCACCATGGATTCGATCATATATCCGGTTTTTGGCGTGCCAGTCGGAACCGGTGTGGCCTCAACCGGTGGAATGGCGACACAGACTCCGGCAGAATAGATGTTGCGCCATTTTGGATTGATTTGATATTCATCAACCTTGACAAATCCGCGGGGGTTGCACAAATCGTCTCCCACAGCCGCGACGGCATCAATACCCAGAAAGGCCGGGAGCATCATGGAATAATCAAAGGGCAGTTCATGTTCCTTCAATAATTCGCCATTTGAGTCCAACTCATGGACGATCATTTTGCCCGGCTCGACTCGGGCGATCTTGGCGTTGCAGATCCAGGGAATATGACGTTGGCGCAATTCGGACTCCAGCATTCCCTTGGAGTCGCCGACACCGGCCAGGCCCAGATGACCGATATAGGGTTCGGAGGTGACGAATGTCATCGGCACCTTGTCACGAAGCTTTCTTTTGCGCAGATCGGCATCCATGATAAAGGCAAATTCGTAGGCTGGACCAAAACAGGAGGCTCCCTGGGCAGCTCCGACGACGATTGGGCCGGGGTTTTTAATGAATTTTTTCCAATCAGCCCAGGAACGTTCGGCATGATCGGTGGTGCAGACGGAATGGGTATTGTGCTCCGGACCCAGGCCATCGACTTCGTGAAAAGCCAACTTTGGTCCGGTGGTAATGATCAGAAAATCGTAGGTCAAAACCGAGCCATCGATGAGGGTAATCGTGTTTTCGTTGGGGCTGAGTTTTTCGACCGCTGTTGGAATGAACTCAATTCCTTTTTTCTCCAGATACCCGCGCATGGGTAGGGTCACCTCATCGCGAGAACGCCAGCCGACGGCGACCCAGGGGTTGGATGGGGTGAATTGGAAATATTCACTGTTATGGACAACAGTGATTCTGTGTTCTTTTCCCAGTTCTCCGCGCAACTCGTATGCTGCTGGCCAACCGCCGATCCCGCCCCCCAGAATAATAATATGTGCCATAAATCGTCCACCTTGAGTAGTTGTTAAGATCGTGCGCCAATGCGCCTCATTTCCATTATCCTAGAAACGGCAGTTGTCGTCACGTCCCTGGCAAAACAGAACACCAGTTTCCTCCAATTGCCCACGTCTAACTGAATGAAGAAAAAAATGGATACCATGTAGAATTATAATCCTAGATTCGGCAGTTGTAAGCACGCAATCGGCACAACCTCTTGATTCACCTGGCAAACTAGAAAAAAGTCTCATCACCAATAAGGTGACTTCGATTTTTTCCAGTTCACCAGATAAACCAATATGTTGCACCGCTTACGCACTTCCAACTGCCGAATCTAAGATAATTGAATATTAACACATTGACAATGTAATTACTAAGATGTCGATAATTATCTTGTTTTCGTAATATTACTCGGAATGCCAAGGGGGACGGTGAATAGTAAACCTTTATACGCATCACGTCGATAATCGGATCAGATCGGGCTAAAGAGGTTGTCGGTATTCGATCAATGTTTCAGAATGAAATGGGGGTGAAGAGGTCCGGAAAATGGAGAGGTGTCATGTACATTAAATGGATAAATCAGGCGTACGGATTCAATCAAGCGACCTATCCAAACAAAAATTATGATCTATCGGCCAGCCTGATTACCGGAGAGTTTGGGGTGGAAGGTGATGACTCTTCATTGAGCATCCCGTTGGGTCATGTGACCGTAGAAGAGGACGCCGTCGGTCGGATGCGCTTTTTGTTTGGAAGTCAGCGCGCTTTTTGGGCGGGTGCCGATGCAAAACTGGCGACATTGGAGCTTTCATCCGAGCAGTTGGAGCGGGTTGTTGCTGAATTGGTGGCCAGGATTCCCCGCCAGACAGTTTGATGATCCCAGATTCGGCAGTTGTAAACACGCAATCGGCACAACCTCTTGATTCACCTGGCAAACTAGAAAAAAGTCTCATCACCAATAAGGTGACCTCGATTTTTTCTAGTTCACCAGATAAACCAATATGTTGCACCGCTTACGCACTTCCAACTGCCTTTTCTAGAAACTATGAAGAGGGTCACTGGTCCACCTCCGTGGTAAAAATAAGGTGTTAAGATTTATTTACACCACTGAGGAGACAACATTATGAACCAAGTGACCCCGAGGCAACAGAGTAACACCAACCAGCCTACTCTT
>JADFYU010000061.1 GCA_015232865.1 Magnetococcales bacterium | reverse complement strand
TCGTGGAACGGGAATGTCAGGACCGGGTGGCGGAAGTCGCCACCTTGGAATATTCCAAAACCTCCAACCAGGCCTGTCGCTGGGTGCTGGTAACCCGTCAAGACTCCCCCATCAACTCCATCCAGGATCTGCAAGGCAAGCGTATTGCCACGGAATTGGAAGGGTTTACCCGTCGCTATCTGGCCGAACAGGGTGTTGAGGCAAATGTGGTGTTTTCCTGGGGTGCCACCGAAGCCAAGGTGGTGGATGGCTTGGTCGATGCCGTGGTCGAGATTACCGAAACCGGATCAACCATCAAAGCCCACGGCCTGCGTATCGTCGCCGATCTGCTGGAGACCCGAACCAAGTTGATCGCCAATCCGAACGCCCTGGAGGACGTCTGGAAAAAATCCAAGATCGATCAAATCTCCATGCTGCTTTCGGCTGCCTTGGACGCCCGGCACAAAATATTACTGAAGATGAACATTCCCTCTATCAACGCTGAACAGGTGGTTGCCCTTCTACCCAGCCTTCAGGCTCCGACCATCAACTCTCTGGCCGATCCGAAGTGGCAAGCGGTTGAAACCGTCGTCGATCGGAACCAGGTTCGCGACCTGATTCCCAAACTTAAAAGCGCCGGCGCTGTCGGTATCCTGGAATTAGATCTGCTAAAAGTGTTATAAGGGTTGTTTGACTTGTTCCCATCCGGCTGCGGTAGCCTTCAAACAGGCTGTTTGTCTACCTCAAGCCAGATTTTTATTGTACCCGTTTGTAGGAGTGTCGGATGCCGATCTCAGAACTCATTTTAAAAGGTGTGGAGTTGATGTTCCTGGGAATGGGCACGGTTTTCATTTTTCTGGGAATCCTGGTTTTTTCGGTAACCAAAATGTCGGAAATAATCAGGCGCTACGAAAAAAACCGGCCCCAACCCGAACCAAAGCCCGGACAAAAACAATCTTCGTCCCAATCCGATCATGTAGCCGCCATCGCTGCTGCGGTTCACCGATACCGGTCCACTCACCGATAGTTTTGTTTTGGCTCGGTTCGGCGGAATCGACTTTGTTATCAACGTATGAATAACCATCCAAAGGAAATAGATCGTCCTATGAAAAAGCCTCTTGGAATTACTGAGCTCGTCCTTCGGGATGCCCATCAGTCCCTCTTTGCTACGCGGATGCGTATTGAGGATATGTTACCCATTGCCGAAAAGCTGGATAAAGTTGGCTATTGGTCTTTGGAGACCTGGGGTGGCGCCACTTTTGACGCCTGTATCCGCTTTTTGGGAGAAGATCCGTGGGAACGACTGCGCCGTTTGAAGGCGGCCATGCCCAACACACCCATGCAGATGCTTTTCAGGGGTCAGAACATCCTCGGTTATCGTCACTATGCGGATGACGTCGTGGAAAAATTTGTCGAGCGGGCGGCGGTCAACGGTATGGATGTTTTCCGTATCTTCGACGCCATGAACGACACCCGCAATCTGAAAACCGCCATCAAAGCCACCATCAAGATGGGTAAACATGCCCAGGGCACTCTCTCCTACACCATCAGCCCGGTGCACAACATCCAATATTGGCTGGATATGGCCAGACAGTTGGAAGATCTCGGCTCCCACTCCATCTGCATCAAGGATATGGCTGGTCTGCTCAAACCTTACGTGGCGGAAGAGTTGGTTGCCCGCCTCAAGGAGACCGTTTCGGTTCCGCTGGCCATGCAGTGCCACGCCACCACCGGCATGAGTACCGCCACTATTGTCAAAGCGGTCGAGTCCGGCCTGGATATTGTCGACACCGCCATATCCTCCATGAGCAAGACCACCGGCCACTCAGCCACGGAAAGTGTGGTCGCCATCCTGGAAGACCGGGAAAACGCGACAGGATTGGATCTGGTCTTGCTGGCCGAGATTGCCAGCTATTTTCGGGAAGTGCGGAAAAAATATGCCAAGTTTGAGGGCAGCCTGAAAGGGGTGGACTCGCGGATTTTGTTGGCCCAGGTTCCCGGCGGCATGCTGAGCAACATGGAGAACCAACTCAAACAGCAAGGTGCCATCGACAAGATGGACGAGGTTCTCAAAGAGATTCCCAAAGTTCGAAAAGATCTCGGCAACATCGCGTTGGTTACCCCCACATCGCAAATTGTCGGCACCCAGGCGGTGTTCAACGTCATGATGGGTGAGCGCTATAAATCCATCACCAAAGAGACACGCGGCATCCTTCGGGGTGAGTACGGCTCCACACCCGCCCCCATGAACAAGGAGCTGCAGGCGCGAGTACTGGAACCCGGCGAAGAGCCTCTGACTTGCCGACCAGCCGACCAGCTGGAGGCTGAAGTTGAGAAATTAAACGTGGAACTGGAAGGATTGGTCAAAGAAAAGAATATTCGCAAGGCCGACGCCTTCATCGACGATGTATTGACCTATGCCCTCTTCCCGGCCGTCGGTCTGAAATTTTTGGAAAACCGGGACAACCCCGACGCATTTGAGCCGGTCCCCAGTGCCGACGACGTCGCTCCGGCAGCCAAGCCGGCTGCGACCGCCGCCACGGCTGCATCCGCCGCTCCAACCGCCATTGAAACCTATCGGGTGGTGGTCAACGGTTCTGCCTACGATGTCGAAGTGGGTCCGGGTGGCGCAATCAGCCAAACATCGGCAGCCGCTCCGGCCGCAGCCCCTGTTGCGGCGCCGGTCGCCACAGGAGGTGAGCCGGTTTCCGCTCCGTTGGCCGGAACCATTGTCCGTATCGTGACCAACATCGGTGATTCGGTCAACGAGGGGGATATCATCGTTATCGTTGAAGCCATGAAGATGGAAACCGAAGTACGGGCCCCAAAAGCAGGCAAGGTCACGGCCATCGGCGTTAAAGCCGGTGATACCGTCGGTGTCGGTGACACTCTGCTCACTCTAGCTTGAGCATCGATCAATCATGGAAAATCTATTAACACTATGGCAGACCACCGGCCTGGCCAACTTTACCATCGGACAGGCGTTGATGATCGGCGTGGGTGGTCTGTTGCTCTATCTGGCCATCGCCAAGGAGTTTGAACCGCTGCTGTTGGTTCCCATTGGTTTTGGCGCCATTTTGAGCAACATTCCCGTCGCTGGCATCGCCGAAGAGGGCGGAATGCTCTATCTGGTTTATGAGGTGGGAATCCACAGCGGTATTTTTCCGCTTCTCATCTTTTTGGGGGTGGGTGCTTTGACCGACTTTGGCCCGTTGATCGCCAATCCCAAGACCATTTTTCTGGGTGCCGCCGCACAATTTGGCATCTTTCTAACCCTGATCGGGGCATTGGCCATGAACCTTTTGCCTGGATTTGAATTTTCCCTGGCCGATGCGGCAGCCATTGGAATCATCGGAGGAGCGGACGGCCCGACGGCCATTTTTCTCTCCTCTCGACTGGCCCCGGATTTGATGGGAGCCATTGCGGTGGCCGCCTATTCATACATGGCCATGGTCCCCCTGATTCAACCGCCCATCATGATGGCTTTGACCACCGAAGAAGAACGCAAGGTGGTCATGACTCAGTTGCGACCGGTCTCTCGCTTGGAAAAAATCATTTTTCCCCTGGCGGTTTTATTTCTCTGTCTGCTCTTTCTTCCCACAGCCGCCCCGTTGATCGGCATGCTGACCTTTGGCAATCTGCTCAAGGAGTGCGGCGTGGTAGAGCGACTCTCCAAAACCGCTCAGAATGAGCTGATCAACATTGTCACCATCTTTTTGGGGTTGGCAGTGGGCACCAAACTTTCCGCCGATAAATTCCTCAATATCGAGACTCTGGGTATTCTGGTCTTGGGTATCATCGCCTTCAGTGTTGGAACGGCGGCCGGTATATTGATGGGTAAATATATGTATAAACAATCGGGCGGCAAGATCAATCCACTCATCGGGGCCGCTGGTGTTTCGGCTGTACCGATGGCCGCTCGGGTGGTCAACAAGGTCGGATTGGAGGCCAACAATCAAAATTTTCTACTCATGCACGCCATGGGCCCCAATGTGGCGGGCGTGATTGGCTCTGCGGTTGCGGCGGGGGTTCTTTTGGCCATCGTTGGCGGCTGACCGCTACCGACGTTTGGTGACTTATAGCTGGAATTGGTCGCTGTAAAATGATATACTGCCATATAAACGGGTATTTGCCCTTAAAGTGATTCAACTCAAATAGGAGACATTATGGAGATTAAGCTGGAAGGTCGGCAGGTAGATATCGGTAACGAATTACAAGAACGCATTACGAAACGCCTGGATAGCTTAGACCGACGATTCGGCCCCATTACGCACGCTCGAATCAGCATTGAGCGTCGGCCACACAACAATGAACAGCGTGCGGAAGCCACGGCCGTTGTCAATATTGCCGGAAGCACCATCACCGCAGTCAAAGAATCGGCAACTGTGGTGGCTGCTGTTAACGAAACCCTGGACACATTGACGGAAAACCTCAAGGGACATGTTGAAAAAACGAAAAAAGATCATCGTTAGTTTTTGAAACATTTTACAAACAGGAAAACCGCCTCTTCATGGCGGTTTTCCTGTTTGAAAGGAATGAATGAACATTGATTGTGTTCCAGAAACGAGTATATCCTGAGCACGGCTGGTTCAGAAAAAATCAAGTCAAATTTCTGTTTTACAAAGGGGACCCGACACCATGTTCAACCGCTCTCTCTTCTCCCTGACGGCACTCTTTTTTGCTGTGGGGTTTGGAACCACTCTGTTGTACGCCACGGCTGCTCAATCAGCCAAGGAGGAGACGCCACTCCACCATGTCTCTTCCTCCGCGTGTGGCTCATGCCATCAAAAAATCTATAAACAGTGGTCCGGCTCCATGCATGCCAACAGTACGGCAATAAAAGATCCGATTCACGGCTCTTTCTACCAGATGTTGGTGGGCGACCCCACTCAAGAGGGGCTGACGACAAAAGACGGAAAGTACCCCAACTGTCTTCAGTGCCACGCTCCAAATGCCGCCCGTGACCAAAAGACCAAACTGGACGAGATGGCCGCCTACTCAGAAGGGGTCAACTGTGTCGCGTGTCATACCATCCGCCACGCCAAAGGCCCCATTGCCAACAGTCAACTTGGCGCCCAATCCTATGACTATTCAACCACGGCTCTTCAGGGGCCAAACGGAGCCTTTTCCGGCTCCAGACCGGCCAAAGCTCCGGGTGGAAACGGATCAACCCTCGACAACCCGTTTGCCCATGAGGCCCAGTCGTCTCTATTCAGATCTTCAGAGCTGTGTCTGGGATGTCATGAGTCACGCAATAACGGTAAGGGCATTCCAGTCTGCGCTACCGGTCCTGAAGTGGTAAAAAGCGGCAACACCGTCACCTGCCAATCCTGCCACATGCCGGTTGTCGATGGAGTGGTCGATCACTTTATGGCTGGCGGCCATAGCCCGGAGATGGTCAAGCGGGGACTCTCTTTCTCGATTAGCGGCGTGTCAAGCAAGACCGGAGCCCAGGCAACCGTTCATCTTAAAAACCATCTGGCCCATAACCTGCCGACGGGTGCTCCCTTTCGCAATCTGTTCATTACGGTCGTCGCCTACGATGCCAAAGGCGAGACTGTTTGGAGCAACTACAAAACCAGCCCGTTCGCTGAAGATACAAAATCGGTCCTGATGCTCTTTCTGGTCGATGACGATGGCAAGCCGGTTCCACCACCGATGGCCACGAAGATTGCCCAGGATAGCCGTCTGACAGCCAATGAAAGCCGCGATATCGTCTATGATATTCCAGTGTTGGGTGTGGCGAAAATTCGTGCGGAGATCCGCTATGATCTGTTGCCGCCGGCCTTGAAAAACAAATTTGCCAAAACCATTCCCGAATCCCTGCGGGAACCGGCCTTGATCGCCATTGCCGAGACCGGTTTATAGTCCTCTCGACTGCCGAAGACAAAAAACACTAAAAAAGGGGAGGTCTGGGGCGGTTCTCCGCCCCAGTGGGGTCTGGGGCAACGCCCCGAAAAAACGCGCACCGCCAACCACCGTTTCCAGGGTTATCGGCTCTCCTGATACCACCCTTGTTCCTGGTAATATCGGGCGGCCCCCCGGTGGAAGGGAATGGCAAAGGAGGTGACCATCTTGCGCGGGGAGAGTTGGTAGAAGGCGGGATCGGAACGGCGGAACTGCTCCACCTCGTTGAAAACGGTTTTGGTCACCTCATAGATAGCCGATTCAGACAAATCACCCCGAGCCATCAACCAGACTTTGACACCGATGGTCGGAATGGCACTGCGTTGTCCGCTATAGAGACCATCGGCAATGGTGACCGGGTCCAGATAGAAGCGCTCATCGACAAGTTGCTCCACACATCGGCCGTTGATCGGCAGAATCTGTCCGGGCTGTTCTTTGCTGAGGGTCTCGATCTGCTCGTCGGGATGACTCAGTAGTTCAAACGCCCCCTCCACCGTCCCCTCGGTTAGAAGCTTGGCATAATCGGCATCGTCCTGGCGACTGAACTGCGACTGGGGAATCTGACATCCATTCAATAGGTCGGAAATCAATCGGCCATTGCTGCTGGCCTCAGAGCCGATATGGATCGTGTGACCGACAATCTGCTTGAACGAAAGAATCTGCTGCGCCGAGTTGACCAATAACGTCAACATTTCGTGATGAATGGAAAACAGCACCCGAATATTTTCACTCTTTTTTGTAAACGGCCCCTGACCGTGCCATGCTTGATAGGCGACATCTCCCCGAACAAAGGCCAGATCCACCTGACCCGTATTCAATGCGGCAATATTCTCCTGCGATCCGTTGGAAGCCAAAATTTTACAGGGAAGCCCGCTCCCGCTTTTTTTCAAGGCCACACAGATGGCATGACCGGCGGCATAGTTGGCACCGTCGGTTTGCCCCAAAGCAATCGTCAACCGATTGACCGGCTTTTCAACAACGGTTGCACTCTTTTTATCTTGATCCTCCCCCCATGGCACACAACCGGACAGGACAAACAGCATGAGAAGGAGAGTTGGATTTTCAAGGCGCGTGAACATGGAACAAAAACTCCGATTTGGAGAAAAAAAACGGCATGACCGACAAGCCGTCCAAACAGTGCCAAGAGAGCAGGCAAACAGAAAGCGTGGGATCTGATCCGGCTAAAATACGCTTTCCATCCAAGTAATTATCCTGGATTATGGCATTTTTCAGGTTTTTCGTCCAAGGCTATTGTTTAACCGAAAAATCTCCGTTGTCGGCATTAAACCTGGACAACCAATTGATTAAATTGAAAAACATCAGGAGACCTTCTCACCGATCAGCGGACTTGGTTTTTTTTTGTTTCACCGATCAAACCAAACTGTTACGTTATGATCGGCGAAGTTGGGATAAAGCAAGGAAGCATCGTTGTTGCAATGAAAACAAGAGCGAAAAAAAAATGGATGGACTGGCGCAACGTTCCGGAACGGGTGTTGGTTCTGGATATTGAGGCGACCGGCCTGCAAGCGGACTCCACTCCCATTGAAATCGCCTATGGAGACCCTCTGGAGAGTTGGGTCAACGCCTTCCTGATCCGGCCCCATCCCGACTGGGAAGATCAGCCCTGGGACCCACAGGTCAAAGCCCTGACCGGCATCACGCCGGAGTTGCTGAGCTGTGCCAGGCCAGCGGCTGACGTGGCCAGAATCGTTGCGGCGGATCTGGCCAGGGCGGATCTGATCCTCTCCGATGCGCCGGCCTGGGACAAACGTTGGCTGATGCGGTTATTGGATCTTGCTCCGGTTCCCGTCAATATTGAGATCCACGATTTTCAAAACACTCTCAATACCTTCAATCCCCTGAGGCGCTATTTGAGCACCCACCGGTGTCTGAATCTCTATGATAAATCGGAACACCGGGCCGGGGGGGATGTGATTCGGCTGTTGCGTGTCTACCGTCGCGCGCTGCCGGTTCCGCTGTGGGAACAGCAATATTGCCCCTTGGACGACCGGGGGTTCGGCCAGAAAAAAAGACCGGCTTTCATTGCCGGGATTCCAGAATAGCGGCGGACTCAGCCCTGACTCCACGGCAACGCCATGGGTTGTTCAACCTAAATTCGACCGTTGCCGGCCCACCCCGCCAACGACCTCGATGGTTGGAAATATCTAAAACCAATGTTCACCCATGGTTATTTCATCCAGCTCTTCAGGAATATTCAATAGATCGGAAAAATCCAGATCAACGATGCCGACGGATTCGTACAGATATTTTTGGATCGGGTCCAAGGTATTGGCGATGAACCCTTTCTCCAGCACCTCCAGTTCGTCACCCTCCCGAACAATGGCAAACTCTGCCCGAACCGAGCTGATACGATTGACGACGATGATATCGTAGAAGATTTTTTTCTCCGGGTTGATCTGGGCGTGGGCCAGTTCTTGGCTGGTGATCTGCAACCCTTTTCTGCGCAGCAGGCTGATGGAGGCACCGTTGCGGCTTTTTTCGACATATTGGTACAGCCCCATTCGTTTTAACGCCTCCGGCTCAAACCCCAGTTCGATCAGGTCGGCCAAGGTCAGTCGATCTTCATAGGCCGGCAGTTTTACCTGAATGAAAGAGACCGGATCTATATCCAGGTTTTGCATTTTACTCTCTTTGATCACAATCCCCCGCTTCTCCATCCGGCTGATGAGAATACCGTCTTCCTCCTGGATGACCCCCATATCAAACCGTTTCTGCTCCAACTCATAGATCAACTCCATCCGTTTCAAGTCGGCAAAAGAGAGCCGTCGGACATAGGCATCCAGGTAGATCAGTTGCCGTTCACGAGGGAGGGAGAGTTTGACCGGATCAATCTGGTTGTCTGCCAGGGCTTTTGGGGTGATAAGTCGCCCCAAACTTCCGTTTTCAGGGTCCACCTTGCGCAACCGCTCCAAAACCAATCCGCCCCGACGGCGAATCTGATCGACATCCAATCCGCGTGAGATCAGACGCGGTATGACCCCCAATAAACTCATCTCTGCAAAGCTCAGGATTTCTGCCGGACTGGTAAATTTTCGGGGCGGACCCGGCTGAAACATTTTCTGCTCTTTTTCCCGAGGCAAAGCGACCCGTAGACCGACGGGAAGCAGTTGGGGATTTTTTTTGGTGTATACGGTGTGCCAGGCACGGTAGAGGGTGGGGTTGAAATGACCCATTTTGGCATCACTGTTCATGATGACCAACACCTTGAACGGAGCCAACGCGCCCTTGTAAGAACGAATCTCCTCCAAAGCGGAAACCATGTCAGCCATGGCGCTGATCTGCAACACCTCCAACTCGCCTGGCTTGGCTTGGCCCAGATAGGCGGATATGTCGATATCCATCCCTTTTCTCAGATAGTTACGAAACAGGCTCAAGCCGCCGTAACCTTTACCCGGTACGGTGCTGTACCATTCGTGATGGCTCAAGGCGACCATGACCGGTAAATCCAACTCCCCTTCGTAGAGCAACCGACCACCAAAGAGCGCATGAAGCTGAATCTCTCCCCACCGTTTTTTATCCAATTGGCCCGGCCAGTCCAGGGTATCGAGGGGAACCTTGATTTTGCCGATATCGTGCTGCATGGCGGCCATGACCGCCTGAAGGGTTTTCTTTTCATTCCAACCCAGCTCCTTGGCAATACCCATGACGTTGAAACCGGTGATGATACTATGGTGGGCAGAGCTGGGATGGTGGTTGTTCAGCTCGATCATGGCATCGGCGGCACGGGGATTGAACAGGTGGAAAATCTCCTTCATCCGGTTTTTCACCATGCCGCGAAGTTTTTTGACCTCGCCCATCTCTTGGAAGAGAGCTGCGGCCGATTGGATACTCTGACCTTTAACAGAGATGATATCCTCCACCAGATTGAACATTTTGGAGACATCTTCCACAGCTTCGTTCAGGGTCTCCCCGGCGATGGGTTCAGCCTGGATGGTTTCGATTCCCCGCGATTCGAGCTGTTTGATCACCTTCAGGGTCAGCGGTGTTCTCCTGGTAATCAAAACCACCGAGGTTTCAGGATGCTTGATACTGACCGACAACATCATGTTATTGAGCAGGGCCGGATCATGAATGTCATACGATGCAATTTCAGTGTGCTCTGTCACGTAAACCACCATTAAATTCAAGGATATCGAACAAAGGAGTGTGCCGAGATTCAATGCAAGAAGCAATTACTATTTTTCTAGTTTCCGGAAGGAAGATGATAGACCCTGCAAAAAGCGGGACATTTCGGTTATTGTGGCCAGATGATTCAGATATTGTATGATCAAGGCACCCTTCAGATTACCGGCTCCACAGAGAGTCTGGAATCGGTGGCCCATTTCCTGACCTGGGATGAAAGATGCGACTGTTATCGGACCGAGGCCCGATATTACGGCCCCATCATGCTCGGCCTGCATAAACTCAAAATTCCCTTCGATGATCAAGCCCGAAAATTTACCCCGCAGCAGTTTTATGCCCCGGCAGAGTTTTCCCCCCGACCACACCAACTCGACGCCCTGGAAGCCTGGGTCAAAGCCCAGAGGAACGGTGTCGTGGTTCTGCCGACCGGGGCCGGAAAAACTCTGGTGGCTCGACTGGCCATCACCCGCTGCCAACGCAACACCCTGATTCTGGTTCCGACCATCAACCTGATGCAACAGTGGCACGATCAACTGCAATCGGCTTTTTCCATTGCCATCGGCATGTTGGGTGGCGGAGAGAGACAACTTGAAGCCATCACGGTCAGCACGTACGACTCGGCCCTGATCCATATGGAAAATATCGGCAATCAATTCGGCCTGCTGATTTGCGACGAATGCCACCATCTGCCGGCCCCAAGCACACGTATGGCGGCGATCATGAGCATCGCCCCGTTTCGCCTAGGGCTGACCGCAACCCCGGAACGGACCGACGGTCAGGAGTCCGACCTTTATGCCCTGCTCGGCCCCCTCTGTCATCGGGTCGAGATCAATCAGCTGGAAGGGCGGTTTCTCGCCCCCTATCAACTGGAGCATATTCCCGTCACTCTGGACCCCGACGAACGGGAGGCCTACGACAACGCCTATCAACACTATAAAACTTTTGCCCGTGGCAGCGGTATCAATTTCAGTCGCAAGGAGGCCTGGTCACAATTCATCATGCTCTGCGCCCGCTCGAAAGAGGGACGAGCAGCCTATGCGGCCTATCGGATGCAAAAAAAACTGGCCCGCGCCTCCCGCGCCAAGCTGCGTCGGGTCTGGCAGATCATCCGCCGTCACCGCAAAGAGCGCATTATTCTCTTTACCGACGACAACGCCACCGCCTATGCCATCGGCGAGACCTTTTTTTTACCGGTCATCACCCACCGGACCAAGCTGTCGGAACGCAAAAAACTGCTGGACGGTTTTCGAGACGGCAGCCTGCCTTTTCTGGTCAATTCCCGAGTTTTGAACGAAGGGGTCGATGTTCCAGACGTCTCGGTCGGGGTGATTGTCTCCGGCAGCGGTTCGGTGCGCGAGCATGTCCAGCGGTTGGGCCGTATTCTTCGTCCCCGTGACGGCAAACAGGCGGTGCTCTATGAGCTGGTCTCCGAAGATACCGCTGAGCAGTTTACTTCCGAACGTCGTCGTCAACACACAGCCTATCAGCGACAGGGAGTGCTGGAGATCCATGCTGACTAAAGATCTGCTCCGCTTCAGCCGAAATCGGCAAGCACAGGTTTTCCCGCGATTCTTAAAAGCCGATGATCGCATTACCCTGGATCTGGTTGAGTCCCTGGCCAATCTCTATCAAAACGGCATTGACCAGAGCCGGGAGGAGTTGTCGGAGTTGGCCCACCCCATCATCAACGGCCACCGTTCTCCCCTGATTGCCAAGGGAATCAACAAACTGCTCCTGGATCGCTGCCTCTTCCAGGAACCAGACAGCAACATTGAACCGTTTCGGGCTCAGGTCTATGCCACGGCGGCCCACTGGCTGATCAAGGATGATCCCGAACTGGACAGTTTGAGCCATTTTAGAAGTGTTGTCGGCCAGCGACATGACCAGCCAGCCGATGAGCTGGCGGCGGCATTACATGCGGATCTGCCCATTCGTCAACCGTTGCGATCCTTCGAGACCGTCTCCGCCGAAAAGCTGATTCATCGTTATAACCTGGCCCAGGCCCAGGGGTTGCTGTTCAACTCCAACAAGATGACCTTGACCTTTACCGACACCGATGTTGGTCGGCGACGGTTTTTCTTTCGCTACCTTCGATTTTTCAGATTGCTGGCTCGGGTCCATAAAACCGGTCCGGGACAGTACCGCCTGGAGGTGGACGGTCCATTGAGTCTTTTCGATCAAACGCGAAAATACGGCATTCGCATGGCCAATCTGCTGCCGGTCATCTGTTTGCTCTCACAATGGTCGCTGACAGCCAGCGTCAAACCGGAAAAACAGTCGGGCACCCTGAAGTTGGATCACAACGACGGATTGATCTCCCACTATCGCCTGACCACCGCCTATGTCCCGGAGGAGTTCAAAATTTTTGCCGAACAGTTCAAAAAAGCCAAAACAGAGTGGAAAATCAGCAATAATCCACCCCTGCTGGACCTGGGAAAACAGGAACTCTCCATCCCTGATTTCTCCTTTGTCCATCAAAGGGGGACCGTGGTCCATCTGGAACTGTTTCACCGCTGGCATAAGGGAGCCTTGCAGCAACGGCTCAAACAGGTGGCACTGGGCCGAAAAAAAATCAACCTGGCCATCGGAATCGACCGATTTTTGAACAAAGATCCGAGCCTGGCTAAACAACTTGAGCAGTCCGGCTGGTTTCAAAAGCACGGTCTCTCCTTCAACGCCTTTCCCCCGGTTGGCCGGGTAGTCAAAACCTTGGAGGGTTTTTTGGAAGAGCCGAATAAAGAGTCAACCCTTTGATCCGGATTCGGTAGTTGGCCATATGCAATCGGTCGGTTTTCCGGTTTTTCACAAACTCTGACGAGTTCAGCGGGTCGGGGTAAGGTCCTGGATGGAGATATAGGGCTTGGATCTGACCTGGGTAATGGGCCGGTTGGGATGGTCCAGGCGCATGGCGGTCAGCTTGCCGCCGTAGACCGCCCCCGAATCCAACCCGAACGTAAAACGATTGAGGGTTAAACCGGCCATTGCCCAGTGACCATAAATAATTTTTTCATCTCCCCGGCCTGTTCGATGGGTATACCAGGGTTGATACGGGGAATCCTTGGCCGGCTCCCCGTAGCCACTCGTCAATATGCCCTGCTCGCGAATCAGCCGAGCAGAGAGCAGTCCGCCGGAGCGGGTGCAATAGCGAACCTTGGTCATCACCGTCAAAGCATACTGCAACCAGCCATTCTCATCGCTCTTGAAGTCCGGCTCTTCGACAACCGACCTGGCCTGGTTTTTTTTAAAAAATTTACGAATCCGCTTTTTATCGCGAAAAATTTCAGTTAGACGATCGGAACGCATCAAGGCATCGTCCAGGCTCCAATTCGGGTGCAAGCCAGCATGAACCATCGTATAACCCAACGTCTCATCCCGATGCACCAGCGGCAAATAACGAATCCAATCATACAACTCATCGCAATCGGCAGCCTTGGCAAAAAACCCCATATAATCATTGAATTCCTGACTGTCTTTGCCGCTCAAACCAACCAGGGCGCGGACCTCATGGTTGCCCATCACCACAACCGCCCGATCCCCCAGATCCCGAACAAAGCGCAGGACACCCAACGAATCCGGCCCCCGGCTGAGCAAATCCCCGACAAACCACAGACGGTCCTGATGTCGGTTGAAACCGATCTTGGCGAGCAGGCTTTTTAATTCAGGAAGACATCCATGCAGATCGCCAATGGCATAAACCGCCATGATTTCACCTCTCTCCTACCATTTCGAAAAGGGGTTTTGAATCAAATTGGAGTTGAAATAACGATCATCATCCGAAACGTCGGCCCCGACCCATTCCGGCAGTTCAAAAGCCTGCTGTTCAGATTCCAACTCCACTTCGGCAATGATCAGCCCCTTGTTGACCCCCTCGAATTCGTCCACCTCCCAGACATGGGAACCTAACTCAATGCGATAACGGGTTTTTTCAATGATGGGCTGCTCACACAATCCCGATAACAACGCTTCGGCATCACTGATGGGAATTTCATACTCATATTCCGCTCGTGTAATGCCATTACTGGCCCCTTTGACGGTTAAAGTCCCCTTGTCACCGGCAATGCGAACCCGCACCACCCGCTCCTTTACCGTCGAAAGAAATCCCTGGCGATAAACCGTTCCCGTGCCCAAACCACGCCAACCCTCATTTTTAACAAGAAATTTCCGCTCAATCTCGGTGGCCAATACGACTCTCCTTCCTCACATGATTCTAAATTCGGCAGTCGGGCGCCCACAAAGGCGCTGCCAAAGTCCGGTTAATCCTTGAGACCCAGCTCCCGCTTGAAAATAGCTTTGTGGATATCACCCAAACTGACGATTCCGACCAACTTGTTTCCCGCCTCAACAACAGGAATACGGCGGAACTTGTGGA
>JADFYU010000060.1 GCA_015232865.1 Magnetococcales bacterium | reverse complement strand
TTCGATTTTTTCTAGTTCACCAGATAAACCAATATGTTGCACCGCTTACGCACTTCCAACTGCCGGATCTAGGATCAAGCCTTGCAAAAGGAGACAAGGCTTAACGGTATAGTCTTACACCATTTGACGTTGAACATCTAAAAAAAACCACTCTCCACCCGATTTTTCCCAACAAAATCATTAACGAAACCTGGCGTTTTTATGAGTCGTCCTCTTCTTTCAACGCCGTCAAACCGTAAAACATGATGACAAAGTTGGCAATACCGGTAAAAATAAACGGCGCGGTCGGACTGATCCAATCAAAAAGATAGCCGCCAATCTGTAGAAAAAAAATGATGCCGATGCAGCCGACGGTATTGAAGGCCCCCATGACCGAGCCGCGAATTTGTTCTGGAGCGATGTCAAGCGCCAGGGTCTGCGGAGCCAACAGACACCCCGCCTGGCCCATGCCAACCAGCGTAGCCGGCAGCAAAATCCACCAACTCATCGGGTTATAGATCAACCCCAATGCTGAAAAACCCAACCCCGACAGCATCAGACCCAGAACCAGGGCCGAAATACGGCCAAACCGGGCAATTCCCCAACCCCAAAGCGGAATGGTGACCAAAACGACCAGACCGATGTAACCGATGATCACGCCGGCTCGACCGGCCGCCTGCGCATGGCCAACATCGGGAAGCAGGTCAGAAAAATAGATGAACCAGGTCATCAGGAACAGACCGACGATCACCATGTCGTTGCGTGAGGAGAAAGCGGCAAGAAAACTCAGCCGCAGCCCCTTTTTACGTCTCAAAAGATTTTTTACGGCCTGAAACGGAAACGCACCCGTCGGCATTTTCGGAGCGATTTCGACCAAAAAATGCCGGGAGAGCCAGGCCCCGGCAAAAGCCACCACAACCGGCAGCAGCATGAAGACGGAAAGCGTGATATGTTTAGGTAGCTGCATGAGCACCGAATAGACCAGCGTCGCCCCAAAAGCCATCATGAAGCCGACCTTGGCCAGCAATTTTGGTCGGCTCTCCTTGTCGCTATAATCGCCGGTGAGCGTGGCTACCTGAGGCCAGACAGCGGTTGTTCCGATTGACATCAAGGCACGAGCGACATAAAAAACGGCCAAACCGTTCAAGCCGACCAGAGCTGCAATCTCCTGGCTGAAAGGGGTCAACAGGGCGGTTACTCCCGCCAGCAAAAATCCGTAAACCATCAAAGGGGTCCGACCGAATCGGTCGGAGAGATATCCCAGATATCCGACGAAAAGCAGATCCACAATCTCCGTCAGCACCTGTATATTGGCATTGACGAACCCGGCGTTTTCGCGGGCTAAACCCAAACTTTTCAGGAACAAAGGCTGAACAGCCAGAACCAGGGTCATGAAAATCATGGACAGAGCAACGACCAGATAGAGTGAATTTCTGTGCCGCTCCTGAACAAGAGCTAGGGACATTTTAGACATTTACTCCAAACAAAACAGTAGAACACCAACCGATCGATTGCCAGCCACAGCAGACCATTCCCCATGACCGAACTCCGGGACGCCAAATCGCCTGCCCCTTAAAAGACAGGCCAATGCGCCAAAACCCGGAAGCCGACAATCAGCCACTGGCCAACCCCTTTGATTGGAGCCGGAAAGACCGAGAAAGTTCAGAGTTTCGGAATACCTGGATCATGGATGTCACATTTTTACCGAACGAACATATTACTGGCAAACCGACAAAGAACACAAACCCTTTTCTGATTACAGTCAGATCGGTCCCTGCCGACGACACGCCTGACCTGACGAATGGATTAAAATCCAAAAACATCAATCAACACCCTCTTCCCTATCCAAATCAGACTTTTCAAGCGGAACTTTGCTCATCCAGCCAAACTCTGACAACAGATCTTTGCTCAATTATATCTTGATATGCTAATATGGACGGATGGATTTAAATAAGCACCCTCCTCTTTTGAGTAAAACCAATTTAGATAAGCCGAATCATTCAGAAAAAGGATCGACCCGATCATGCCCAAAACCTCTTGGATGTTAAAAAGCAGCCATAATGCGAAATCTCGTCTGCTTGCTCTGTTCAGTTACCTGGGCGTTCTCTGCCTGGTTCCCCTTGTTTTCAACAAAAACGACGAATATGTCCATTTTCATGCTCGCCAGGGATTGATTCTCTGGATCTGGGGTGTTCTTTCCATTTTCAGCCTGCATATTCCCGTAATCGGCGGCTTCTTTTTTAGTTTTTCCGTTTTGGTCATTGCCCTGTTCGCCTTGATCGGTATTGTTTCGGTTCTCATGACCCGCGCCTGGCAGCTGCCGGTAGTGGGAAATCTGGCCCGCAAATTGTAACGTTAAAGCGCACAAAGCAAGGAGAGGCTGACGCCGGTTTTTTTCCATCATTTCCCTTGCCCCCGCTTGTCTGCGTGTAAGAGAATGTGTTTTTTCATCCGTATAAGCTGATGCCTCACGTCCATATTTTGGAGCAAAGAATGGAAAACCTTTTTAAAAATCTGAGCCTGAAAAAAAAAATGGGCTATGGATTTGGTTTGGTCTTTGTACTCTTTATCGGTGGTTTTCTCTACATGTTTGGGGCCATGGGGACCATTCAAGAAGAGTACGATGAGGTTTTCAATCACTTTGAAGCCAAAAAGAATTACGCCATCCAGATCAATACAGCCGTTCTGGAGGCCAGACGCTCAGAAAAAGATTTTTTACTTCGCCAGGAAAAGAGCTATGCAGACCGGGTAACCGCCCAGGTCGATCAAGTTAAAAAGATCGCCAAGGTCCTGGCCGGATTGGATGAAGATGCGGCCAAAGTCGCCCGCCAGATCACCACCGCCATTGAAGCCTACCACCTGCAATTTCTGGCCGTGGTTTCGGCCACCACAACCCAGGGGTTGAAACCCGACCAAGGGCTGCAAGGGACGTTTAGAACCGCCGCTCACAATCTGGAGACCCTGCTGAACGATTTTGACGTGGCCCAACTCCAGATCGATCTGGGCCAACTGCGCCGACACGAAAAGGATTTTGTCGTACGTGGCCAGAGTAAATATTCAACCCGCTTTAACCAACGGTCGGCAGCTTTCAGAAACTATCTCGAAGCCTCCCGTCTGACCGACTCGTTGCGTGAGACCATCCGCATCGCCCTGTCCGGCTATGAGACGGCGGTCAACCTCTACATGCAGAGCCGATTGTCTGGACAGTCTATCCAGAATACCCAGTCGATCTATCTGAACATGAGCAAACAGGCCGCCAATGTCGAAAAACTGCTCGACGATCACTATGTCGCCAACATATGGCGGGATATCCTGATGGTGCGGCGCCACGAAAAAGATTACATCATGCGTGGTCAGCAAAAATATGTTGACCATCTCCAACAGGTGGTCGCGCTCATTCGGAACAATGTCGCCCAATCAACCATACCGGAGGAGAGCCATCAGCAAATCCTGTCCTACCTGGAACGCTACGAAACCGCCTTCTTGGAGATGGACAAACAAAACAGGTTGATCACCAAACTGATCGCCAGCATGCGCGAAGAGGTTCACAAGATCGAACCGCTGGTCATCGATGCGGTCGAGCGCACCAAAATTGAAGAAGAGAATCAGGTTCAGTTCATTCGCGAACAGAGCGCTCAGGCCCAATTGGTTGATTGGATCGTTCTGATCATTGCCACCCTGATCGGAGTCGTCGTGGCTTTTCTGATCACCAACCAGGCGGCCCAGGCACTCAAACAACTGGATGTCGTCATCAGCAAAATCGCCAAAGGTGATCTGCTGGCACGCGCGCCCGGTGCGGATCTGAACAACGAATTCGGCCATATCGCCTTTCAAATCAATCTGATGTGTGAAAATCTACAGGCGTTGGTGCGCACCATTGTCCTCAATGCCGGCGGTGTCACGGCCATCACCCAAGAGGTGCTGAGAACCCGTGATCTGGTTCGCGAAGATGCGGACGCCTCTGAAAAAGTGGTCTTTGAGGTCACCCAGGAAAACGAGACCCTCTCTCAAGAGATCAGCAGTGTTCGCCAAGATGTGGACAAAGTAACGGACAGCATTCACAGCATCTCCACGTCGGCCGACCAACTCTCCAGCAACATCAACACCATAGCTGCCGCCACCGAAGAGGCTGCCACCAACATCAATACCATGGCCTCGGCCGCTGAAGAGATTACCTCCAACATTCAAGGGGTCAACAACAATCTGGCACAGGTCAACAGTGCGGTCAATCAGGTTGCCGGTTCATTGCGCAATATGGACATTGCCTTGGATGAAATCAAATCTCGCTGCCAGTTGGCCAGCGTCGAATCAGAAAAAGCCGATCAAGAGGCCAGCAACTCTCAAAAGGTGATGGAGAAGCTGGCGATTTCCGCCAAAGAGATCGGTTCCGTTGTTGAGGTGATCAACAACATTGCCGAACAGACCAACATGCTGGCTTTAAACGCCTCCATCGAAGCGGCTGGAGCGGGCGACGCCGGCAAAGGATTTGCCGTTGTCGCCAACGAAGTCAAAGAGTTGGCCAGACAGACCAGCGACGCCACACAGATGATTCAAGTCAAGGTCTTGGAGATGCAGGATAATACCGGCGAGGTCACGTCCGCAGTCCAATCCATATCCAAAATCATCTCCGACATCAACCTGACCAATAACGACATATCCAGATCGGTGGACGAACAATCCGACGCAACCCGTTCCATTTCAAACTCAATGACCGAAGTTTCCAATGCCGCTCAAGAGGTTACTTTTAGTGCGGAGGAGCTGAATCAGGCAGCGCAAGAGGTGGCCAGAGCCGCTTTGGAAGCGGCCACCGGTACATCTGAAGTGGCGCAGTCTGCTGCGCGGGGCGCATCGGAAGCTCAACTGATGGCCGATCAGAGCGCAGAGGTTCTTAATTTTGCCAATGCCATTCGTGAATCGATGAACCGAACCGGCTCGATTTCCAGCGCGGTCGGCTCCAAAATGGCCGACGCTTCCAAAACCGTCGCTCTTCTGCACAGCGCGGTCGGACACTTTGACCGCATGGGCTCCGTCCTGAAAAACCGGACCAACGGTCTGTATGCCGCCCAATTAAAACTGGACAGTGGTGTGCCGCCATTCAATGTCCGAAAAGTGATGAACGGCCATCTGGCCTGGCACGGAACCTTGGTCAACATTGTCTACGGTCGTCGCGCGGCTACGGACAAAGAGATTGTCCGATCTGATCAATGCACCCTGGGTCAATGGATGAGTAGTGAAGGGGATCAGCGCTTTGGACAGACAGAGGCGTATCAAAAACTAAAAGAGGTGCACAAACAGCTACACGATTTGGGCATCGATATCATTGAAACCACCCAAAACAACGACAAAGAGACGGCAATCAAAGATCTCAACCTGTTCGACCGCCTGCGCAATGACGTTTTCAAATATCTGGATATCATTTTTTTAGAGGGGCGGGATGACAGTAACGAGGAGTTCTTCCCCTGGCATGACGACCTGAGTGTCGGCGTCACCCAATATGATGATGACCACAAAGTATTGATGGCCTATATCAACGATATCCACAATGCCATCAAAAAAAGCCTGGACAACGACTCTATTCTCGAAATTCTTCAAAAACTGGCTGATTTTACCGTTGAGCATTTTGAGCGGGAAGAGGCCGGCATGCGTTCCCATGGGTATCCGGGGCTAGAGGATCAACAGGCTGAGCATGAACGGATGGTTGCCAAAATTCTCGATTTGAAAAAAGAGTTCAAGGCCGGAGAGTTTACCGTCGGCATCGATACCCTGGCCTTCGCAAAAAGCTGGTTGGTGGAACATATTTTGGGCACGGATATGCAGTACAAATCATTTTTCAACAATAAAGGGGTGCATTGATCTGGCCGTTTTCCTGCCAAACCCGAAAAACTCATAATCCCAAAGGGTAAATAGATGGAAATCTCTGAAAATGAGTTGGTCGTTTTTTTCGGACAGATTCCGGGATTCAAGAATGTGCCGAAGGGATACTTGAAACAAAAAGTGATCCCGATTATCGGTATTTCCCTGTTCGATCCTGGTCATGTCATCATCAAGCATGGCGACTTGCCCCATACTCTTTTTATCGTTTATAAGGGGCGAGGGCATGGGATAACCACCACACCGGAAGGAAAAGAGCACCATTTTTTTATCTATGAAGGTCACCTGTTCGGCGAGTTTGCCCTGGTTTCCAACCAACGCATCGACTCAACAATTAGAGCCACCTCTTCGATGATCTGCTTGACGGTGGATATCGACACTTTTCAGCAGATCATGATGCGGGATTGGCAGTTTTCCAAAGCGTTCTTTACACTGATCGGTCAACGCACCATTGATCAAATGACCGTGGCGGACATTCAAACGTTTAATTGGACGGATTCTCTTAAAATTGGCATCCCCAATGTGGACAATCAGCACAAATGGCTGTTTGATACCATCAATAAATTGGGCAAGTTCCTTGAGGAATCAAGAGTTCACACGCCCGAAGACAACCAACAGTGGGTGATTCAGACACTGTTTAGTGAAATCATCGACTATGTGGAAAAACATTTTAAAGAAGAAGAGCGACTGATGGCTCAACACGACGTCCCCTGGCTGGTCGAGCACCAATCGATTCATCGCAAAGTGGCGGAAGATGTCTTCCGTTTCAAAGATCAGATCATCGCTCTCTCTGGAAATGAGGAACAGCTCTTCATGCTGGAGCAGATGCACAAATTCATGGGTGACTGGCTAACCCATCACATTGCCATCGAAGATGCCAAGTTTGGTCAGTTTTTAGGAGGTCAGTTCACCAACTGAGCGACCAATACCCGTTCGAATCATCCCAACAAACGAGGGATGGCGGTGCCTGCCGCCGACAACGGCCCTTTAGTCGGATTATTCAACGTGGCCTGTTACCAGCTCCTGCATGACATCCAGTGGCACCGAGATACGGGAACGCTCACGCTCTCCGGCTAGAAAAGCCAGGCTGTTTTTCAGAAATCCGTGGACCTTGAAGACCTGATTGCCCAGTTTTCTCAACGGCTCGACATCCCCGGATTCAATGAACCCCCTCAACCGGGCGATATCAAAAAAGGCTTCCCGACTGTTTTCCAGGAAGAGTGGAATGGAGCGAAGATAGACCAGATGATCTTCAATGAAACCCAATTGATCCAACGCATCCGGCTCGCCTTTTTCCCGGCCAGAAATCAGTCGGGCCTCTTCGATGAACAGGGTGGCGATAAATTGGAACGATTCGTCTATCAACTGTTTGTTTTTTTCGATTGTTTGATCGAGAAAGCTCAACAGAAACATTTTTGAATCCATCTCTCTCTTCAAGACCGACATCTGCTCTTTTATGGATATGGCGTAGGTCAACAGGGAATCTTCCCGATTTTCCTCTTCGAGGGTAATCCTGGTAAAAACAGGGTTCATTCCTCCGACCTGGTCCACACGCTCACCAATCAACCCTTTATCAGCGTCACCACCGCCCCACAGATCGATCATGAAACTATCCAGGGAGGCCAGATTGCGACGCATGTTAAACAGGCCCAAGGCGTCTTCCAGCAACGCCGCATGGTTTAGCTTGATCAAAGCCAACTCGATCGGACGCAGACAATCAACACGCGCTTCGGTCAGGGCGCTGACAATCTGGCTACGTTCATGGAGCAGTCGGCTGACAATCGTTTGAGCCAGGCTCAATTTTTTCTCCAGGTTTCCGACCTTCATTTCCAAGGTGGTGATGCTGCCGTTTTTGTTGTCGTAGATCGCCGCGACCTCTTTACTCCCGGCATTATCCCGAATGGATTGGTACAGAGATTCATCGATCAACACGTCTCGACTTTGGGACATGCCAAACAGACAGAACAGATCCCCTTCAAAGATCAGGAAATCATGGTGGAGGGCGGTAATCTGCATGGTACGATCCAAGGCCTGCTGATTGGGAATTTTATCAAACAAGCGCAGAAGTGGCGTCAGAGTCTGTTTTTTTATTCTCGGAATTTCAAGCTTCAGAAGCGTGGTAATGCCGTCCGTATATTTTGCCAGATCGGCAATGAGTGATTGAGAATTGATCTGACGTACAGCCTGATCAACCATCCAGGAGTTGCGCGTCAGGGGAAAATCAAAATGGGAGCGGGACAGGGGTTTCAAGAAAATGGTGTGGAATAAATTCAAACTGCTTTTGGCAAACCGATTCAGAACCAGCTGCCGAAAATTGGCGTTCATTCGAGCAAGCACCGCTTGACGTAATAAGCGCTCTGAGTCGGCTCCGCTCTTCTTTCCATTCACTTCGGAGGTCTTGTGAATCCAGGACAGAATATCTTTCAAGTCCTCTTGATAGGTCAACGCATTCCGATTCATGCGCTGACTGGAATTTTGATAAACGGAGTCGAAATGATCATAACCGATGGAAAAGGTGTGAAAAATATTTCCGTACAAGAAATTCAGCAGGGAAGACAGATGAAGTCTTGGCTCGCTGAGAATTTTTCGGGTTATCGACTGACGGGCGTTATAGATCTCCGTGTAACGGATTCTTGTGGTGGAAAACAGCCCCAAGAACCAAAATCGAAATCGTTCCCGAATGGTCAGGCGACTGTAATCTTTAACGGAGGGAGCCAGGGTTTCCAGGTGTTGATGATAGCTCCAATGCAAAACCGACGTTTTGGGGCAGGAGAGCTGAGGCAGGGTCGCCCGAATATCGGGACGGGTCAAAAAGGCGCGGATATTCTGAATATATTCGGCCTCCCAACTTTGAAACCGCTTGATATTCTCCTCCAGAAAGTGGCGGTCCTTCCTTCCCCATCGAGCCACCATGGTGCTATAGAAAATCGGGTCGGAGAGATCCATGAAAACCGCGATGAACAAAATACCAAACAGGATACTCGAACCGATGGCAGCACCGTACCGTTCCATCAACAGCTCTTTGAGTTCGATGAGACTCCGCCGTTTTGCCATCGGGATCTTGCTCTGATTGAGCTGGTCAATGGCATCAACCCTGGGAATTTCGATCTGAACATCGATTGTGTACTCGGTATTGCTGGGAATACCGACTTTATCCACCTCGCGAAGCAGATCGATATGAGCCTGAGCCAACCGGTTGATCTCCTGAGCCGCCTGACCGAAAGCCTCTTTGTTTTCCGACATCAGACGGACGACCGCCTGGACACGGCTGTTGACATGATAGGCTTCCAACTGAAAAAGTGCCGTCAACTCTTGCAGGGAGTAGGATTGCAACGTCATTTCATGGGCCAGATCATCCATCTGGCTGACGACCGTCTCTCTAGTCCGGTCATGGTGGGAATTGTAGGTGGTTGAAATCGACTGAAGTTGATCCCGCAGCGGGCGGCTTAAATCAAGGTTTGAACGCTGGAGCATGCGATCCAGTTGCTGATTGAACCGATTGCCGTTCAGCGCATGCACGACATCAGCCTGACCCGGCTTATAGCCCCCGTGAACAATAAAATATTTCGCCCAATACCGGGGGCCTTTCTGTGCGATCCCGCTGGAAGCGACTCCCATCATTTCGTCTTCGACAACCTGTTCGAACTGCCGGCTGCTGGTGAGGATCTTTTTATGCAAAAGAGCTTGTAAATCGGCGAGGGAGTCGGGATCGTCCGGGTCGACCGCCTTGGGATCACCCAACGCCTGGTGCACTTGCTGCTGAATCACCTCGGACTGATAGGATAGATCCTGGGTCTTGGAAAAGAGCAGGACGATGCCGTCATAGTTGGTCCAGATGGAGGCCATGGTAAAAAAAAGGGAGAGGAACATCCAACGGGGAAACCGCTTGAACGCATCGACAAACCCGGAAAACACCTTGCCGGCTTCTGCAATCCCCTGAAACAGACGACTTTTAAAATCGAGAATGATCGACGAGAGAATGGTGCCAACGGTCAAAGTCAAGACAAGCCGGATGATCTCATGTTTTTCGCCGAGAAAAAAATCACCAAAGATCGAGACAAACCCGTCCAGTTGAAGCAGATCGTTGACACCTTTGGCGGTGGTCAGGGTGGAACCGATGAACAACAGCAGACCCAAAAATATTTTCCCGACTGAAAGCACTTTGCCCAGAGTCTCCTTGATTTTCTCATCCACCGGCACCATGGCCCCTTCCCGACCCCATAAATGGCCCAGGGAACGGGATACCTTGATCGGCTGCGGCAGGTTGATTTCAAGGTTTTTTTGCCTTTCGACAAAAAAGTTCTGCACGGCTTTCAGGTTGGTTTGGTAGATCAAGACCGTCAGCTCGTAAAAGGGGTTCTCCGAGAGCATGGCCTCACTGCCCTGAGCCAGCCCTTTCTGGAAAAGATCAAGCTTGTTGGCCGTCGGAGCAAGACGGAAACCCGGCTCCGTTGATTCCGTCTTCAAGGCCAGACGAAGGCGCGTGATGGCGCGATTGATCTTCTCCATCTGGTTGGCGTCGGCATAATCCGCGAGCTGTTCCGGTCGACTGTCCGGTTCGGAAGAGGTTTGGTTATTGACAATGGAGTTTGAAAATATGGAGGGGAGCTGGGTCGATTCCAGATCACCGACAAAATACCGCTCGCAAATCCGACCATAGTATAAAAAAATTGGATTATCCATTCTCAGACCTGCCCTTATCAAACACGGAATCTTTCCCGTTCCTTTACAATACGACAAACAGCATCATCTGACTGACCGCCGAATCCGGGTTTATGGTGAGTGTTTTTTTTCTTCTACTGCGCACCGTTTTGTCAAGTATAGAGACTTCTCGGGGTTCAAAGCAACACACCCCCTATTCTTTAACCGTAACTAACCCAGAAGAGAGGAGACAAAATCGGCCAAATCCCTGAAGTGTGGATGGTCCGGTACTTGCTGGCAGATCATCTCTCCCTGGCCGGTCAAAACCAGTGCGCCCAGGCAACCAGCCGCCCGAGCCGCCGCCATATCCCGAGTTGTATCACCGACAAACCAGGTTTGTTCCGGCAAAAACCCCCACTCCTTTCTGGCTTTTAAAATCAACCCCGGCTTTGGTTTGCGACAATCGCAGTTGAATTCGTCGGTATGGGGACAATGATAGATCCCATCGATGCGCCCCCCCACTTCCGACACCTCTCGCCTCAGCTTCTCATGGATTTTTTCAAGCCCGAACGAAGAGAGCAGGCCCTTGCCAACACAGGCTTGATTGGTAATGATCAAGACCCGATAGCCGGCCTGGGTCAGCCGGGAAACGGCAGCGGGAACGCCGGGGAGAATTTGCAGCTGTTGCGGAGTTCTGACATAATTGGAGCGATCCCGATTCAACACCCCATCCCGATCCAAAAGGATGACTTTATTCCCTTCGCTCATTTTACTTTATCCTGTACCCTTTCTGACTTACACTGGAGTATTCGGGTTTTAGACCGACCCCCCCCCTTTTTTTCTGTCTCGGCCGACCGAGGGGGTGTTGACATTCAATCGAATTCGCCTCCTGACTGTCAACCAAGCCTAACCCGATTGGCAGACAATCGACACGGAGTTGGCCCCGGCTTCGCAAAGGGCAACCTTTTTTTGGAATAAAAATGCGACACTTTTTTTTATCGACCAGACCGGCCCTCCTCTCTATCTCTTTTCTGTCTCTTTTTTTGACGACGGTCCCGCTTCTGGCCTCAACTGAAGAGCAAACGCCTGTTTTCGGCGGTGTTCCCGGTGAAGTGTTGATTTACAATGTCCACTGGGTCGGAATTCCAGCCGGTCGGGCGGAGATCAAAATGGGCCAGGCCGAACCCAATCAGTATAAACTGGAGGCGATGGTAGAGACCATCGGTATGGTCAAATTTCTCCACGCCATCAAGGATACCCTCAACTCCAGTGGTGATCGACTCGACGATGGCACATTCCACTCATCCACCTACTTCAAAGATCAACGCAAAGGCTCCAATATTCGCCAGACCACCTATGAGTTTGATCGAGAAAAAAATGTCGTCCAACGGTTGAGGAAAAAGGAGAAACCGATACACATCACCATTTCCAAGGGTGAGGTCAATGATCCCCTCGCTGTTTTTTTCACCTTACGCAGCCTTCCGAAACTGGAGCCGAACACTTCGTTGAGTTGGGTAACCGTCGATGGGCGCAAGGAGTATGAAATGACCGTCGAAATCGGCCAGCCAACCCAGGAGTTTACCCCTCTTGGCCGATTCGACATCATTCCGATCAAAGTCAAGATTCCCTCCAGCAAGGAGCTGTTTCGCCAGGAAGAGGCCATTGAGATCTGGCTGACCAACGACCACCGACGCATGCCGGTT
This sequence comes from Magnetococcales bacterium, assembly GCA_015232865.1. Next base: position 2,934 of record JADFYU010000060.1, on the reverse strand, counting down.
CGAGTTGAAACCCGTCTGAGCCTGGGCGGGGTGGCCGCTGATCTGGTCTCCTTCAAGGATGGACGGGGAGGACAGGATGACATCGGGGGAAATCCTTGAGATGAGCCAAAAAATCCTGGTCGTTATTCCGGCCCGCTATGCCTCTACCCGTCTGCCGGGCAAACCGCTGCTGCCCCTGGCCGGGAAACCGATGATTCAACATGTGTACGAGCGCGCCAGTTCCGCCAAGGTCAGTCAGGTCTTGGTTGCCACCGACGATCAACGAATTTTCGACGCCGTCACCGACTTTGGTGGAGAGGTGGTGCTCACCTCCCCCAACCATCTCTCCGGGACCGATCGCGTTGCCGAAGCGGCCCGTTCGGTTCAAGCCGATCTGATCATCAATGTTCAAGGGGATGAGCCGCTGCTGGACCCCGACTCCATCAACCGGGCCGTCGCCCCGCTTTTGGCCGACGATACCATAGAGATGGGCACGTTGGCCCACGCCCTGACCGACGCCAAAGAGCTGTTAAACCCCAATGTGGTCAAGGTGGTCATCAATAACAGAGGCTTTGCGCTCTATTTTTCACGCGCTCCCATCCCCTTCGATCGGGATCAGTTTACTGGCCAGCCGCCAACAAATCCGCCAACCCAAACACCGTCGGGTGTTTTGCGTCATATCGGACTATACGTCTACAGAGCCGACTTTCTACAAAAATTCGCCCAACTGTCGCCCACCAAACTGGAGAAGAAAGAGAGCCTGGAACAGTTGCGCGCATTGGAACATGGACACGACATACGGGTTGTCACCGTCACCCGGCCCATTATCGGAGTCGATACCCCGGAAGATGTGGAAAAGGTTCGAATCATTTTGGAGCAAAGCCAATCATGACTGAACGACCTGTCAACCGTGAGATTTCCAAGGACTTGCGGACCTCGGACCGGATTAAACTGGCAGAGCCGGCCATGATCTACCAGGGGCAGAGCAGCTATCCGGTCCTCATTTTTGATATGGCTCTGGAAGGGTTTGGCACCTTGTCTGAGGTGGCCCTCCCTGAAAATGAAAATTTGTTCCTGGATATCCCGTCCGAAAGCGGAGTCGAACGCTATACCTGCTTCATCACCTTCTGCCGACTTGAATCAGACGGCTTTCATCTCGGCTTGAAAATCGTCGAACGGGAGGAGGATGTCATCCTGATCCAAGACGATGCCTTTGATCCGGGATAAACCCGGATTCCAAGATCATCGCTTGTGTTGCTGTTTCCAGACCCAAGGTGGCGTAGGATTTTTTTCTTGCCACAAGCCACGACCGGCTTTTTTGGCCTCAGCCTCCAGAGTGATCAACTTCGGGTCTTTGGCAAAATAGGGGTGCCGCCAGGCCAGGCCGAGTTCAACCAGGGTCCGATTTAGATTCCGACCATCTTCAAGAGTGATCTGGGCAACGGTGCGTCCGAATTTATCGGAATATTTTTCCAAGACCGTAACCCGATGGTTTTTGACCAGTTGAATCAAGTTTTTCTTGGCCTGGTCGGCATAGGGTTGGCCTTTTTCAGGACTGTCGATACCCAATAGACGAATCCTCTTTTTTTGCCCATGGTGGCTGACGATCAGGGAGTCGCCATCCAAAACCCAGACCACCTGACCGCTCCATTGAGCCTGGGCGAGCGACGTAGAGAAAAAAATCAGGACCGCGACCAGCCAGAACAGCCAGAGCATGTTGGGTTTGTCATGATGGAAATATGAACTCTGAATCCTGGAAAAAACCGATCTGCCCATCGTCGAACCGCCCTTTGCTTTTATTTCCAGAGGATACGCCTAAATTCAACCTGGGTTCAACGAATTAGCCATTCCGACCTGTATCAACTGCGCCCGTTCAGCAGAAATACAAGCCTAGGAACGGCAGAACGAGCCAAGACTTACCGAACAACGGAGCTGGCGGACTTTTTTTACCAAGCACTGTTTAACCTGGCCTTATTTTACGGCTCCAAATGGTCTTGCAATAATCTGGGCAGCGGAAAAATCAGGTTTTCTTCGGTGATGGAGAGCAACTCCACCGACTCGACCCGCTCTCCGAGAAAATCCAACAACCCGGTTATCAAAATCTCCGGGGCCGAAGCGCCAGCCGTCACCCCCAGGCAAGAGACACCCTCAAACCAGCTTAGGTCGATATCGTCGGCCGACTCAATCAGATGCGCCGGAACACCACCCCGTTCAGCCACCTCTCGCAGGCGGTTGGAGTTACTGCTGTTGGGTGCGCCAATCACCAAAACCAGGTCACACTTCTCAACCAACGCCTTGACCGCATTCTGCCGGTTTTGAGTCGCATAACAGATATCCTCCCGACTGGGTTCTTGAATATCGGGAAATTTTTTCTTGAGAGCCGAAACCACCTCCGCCGTTTCGTCCAAAGAGAGGGTGGTCTGGGTGATGAAGGCCATTTTTTCATTGGAATGCAATTGAATCTGCTCGACCTCTTGAATCCGTGAGAGCACCTCAATTTTTCCGGGGGCCAACTGACCGACTGTTCCCTCCACCTCCGGGTGACCCTTGTGACCGATAAGAATCACTCGGCGGCCCTCTCGATCCAGTCGTTCGGCCTCCCGATGCACCTTTCCCACCAAGGGGCAGGTCGCATCCAACACCTGCAAAGGCCGATCTTTCCCCTCTTGGGAGACCGCTTTGGAAACCCCATGCGCCGAATAGATGACGGTTGCCCCATCCGGCACATCGCTCAACTCCTGAACAAATCGTGCCCCTTTATTGCGCAGGGATTCCACCACCCAGCGATTGTGGACAATCTCATGACGAACGTAGATGGGCGCGCCAAATTTTTCCAAGGCTTTTTCAACGATGGCAATCGCCCGATCGACCCCAGCGCAAAACCCCCGAGGTTCTGCCTCATAACAGCTTACGATACGAACATCCCCTTCAAGCTTAAATTTTTCCTTGGCCTTC
>JADFYU010000005.1:87342-115554 GCA_015232865.1 Magnetococcales bacterium | reverse complement strand
GGTAAACCGGCCCCGTCAGGTACTTGATGAACTTTTTTATAAGCAAAATTTGTGTCCAAGAAACTGGGTGCGGTACAGCACCGTTGAACCGGTTTTTGGCATCATCAAGGAGGCTATGGGATTCCGACAATTTCTGCTTCGAGGGGTGAAATCCGTCCAGAGTGAGTGGAATCTCGTTTGTTTGGCCTGGAATCTGAAACGATTACATGTTTTGAGGGGGTAATACCCCAAAACACCACTCAATTGAGGCTGAAAAGTTCGAATAAGAGCCTTACGAAGAGGAGTCCAAGCTCCTTCTGTTGGATTTGGCTAAAATTTCTCAAGATTGGGCAGTAAAGTCTGGTGGTAGAAGCTGAGTCCGACAGGCTCCTAGACTGTAAAATTGAACTGAATCTGAATTTATTGATCTAAGCCCGTGTCAGTAACCTATTTAAACAGCAGATTTTGCCAAACAGCCTGGGAAAAGGAGAACGCATATGGATAAGATCAACATTGAAGTTGGTGAAAGTGGATTCAGTCTTTGTCATGCTGGCCATTTGGTGGTTGGAGAGTGTATCATCGAGGGGGTTCAAGAGATCGGTGTCGCCCAGGAGTTGTCTGAAATGTTGAGCGGCGAGTTGGAAGAAACATCCCCCATCACCCCGGAATCCCTCTGCTAATCTCCAGATAAAATCCCACAGACAGAACTCTTGATCCTGGATTTGGCCGTTGTCCATAATCCCCTGATTTATCGGGAAATCAGGATGCCTGATCTTCCTCGGCATGGACCTGTCAAGTCAGTATTTTTTGCCAGAACAGGGCCTGTCCCTGTTCCGGCCTCAACTCATAACCGGAAAAGCCAAATTTTTTGTAGGCGGCCTTGGCCGCTTCGTTGTTGCTGAGGAGTTCCAGAGTTACTTTGCAGCACCCCTTTTTTTTGGCAATCGCCTCGATTTTTTTTAACATTTTTTGGCTGACTCCCTCGCCTCTATGGCTTTCCGTAACCATAAAATCATGAATATTGATAATCGGTCGTGCGGCAAACGTTGAAAAGGAGTCGAAGCAGTTGGCTAACCCAATGGCCTTGTCATTAACGTAAGCTAAAATTGAAAAAGCATGAGGAATCCGGGCTAATTTAGTAACGACAGTCTCTCGCACAACCGGGTCCAGCGGTGTTCCACCACCCATGGGGCCAGAGGCATACTCATCCAGCAATAACTGAATATGCCTGGCCTGTTGTTGATCCTGATAATCGGCAATAATGGTTTTTACTTTCATTGTTTTTCTCTTCCCCATTCCAGGGTAGTTCCGGGATGATCAAAAAGGACTGATCCTGTCGCATTTTTTGTAAAAAAACTTTTTCTCCATTCAACATCATTTCAGTTTCATCTGCTAGTCTGCTAACAACAAAAAACAGGATTGTTGGTTAATTTTCTGGAATAATAGCAAAAAAATTAGTTTGACCTGGATTTGGCTTGTGCTGTTCGGTTGCCGTTTTAATCACGGCTTGGTTCGGATTGGACTGGGAGTATGGAGAAACAAAGATGAAAACTGAGAAAAAGAATGTTTTAAAATTGTTGGTCAAAACCAGTCTGTTTTCAGTTCTTGGTTCTCGTCGGGTTCGGGCTGTCAAAGTGATGCCAGGGGCCGTTTGCTTACCGAACGACAAGGAAAAAATTGGTTCTGACCCAAACGTTCGCTCTTGTTTTTCGTGAAAAAGCTACCCCTTTGCCTCCTTCATTGTTACCGTACATAGAGATGGGTAACGTTGTTTTTGAGGGAGTGAGGGAGCTGTAAAATGAGAGTTTTGGTGGTGGAGGATGATGTTGTGTTGTGCAACAACATCAAACTCCAACTTGTCGAGGCCGGTTTCGCAGTGGATGAGGCTCATGATGGCGCTGAGGCGGAATATATCGGTTCTCAAGATGAACATGACGTCATTGTTTTGGATCTGGGTTTGCCTGTAAAATCGGGGCTGGCGGTTTTGAAAGAGTGGCGTCGAGCCGGTAATGATACGCCAGTCATTGTTCTTACGGCACGTAACGCCTGGCATGAACGGGTGGAAGGGATCGAGGCCGGAGCTGACGATTATCTGGGAAAGCCGTTCCATAAAGAGGAACTCGTGGCCCGACTGAAAGCCTTGATTCGTCGCAGCCAATCCAACACTCAGGGGCAGATCGAAAAAAACGGTCTGCGTCTGGATGAACAGCAACAGGCGGTGTTTAAAGCCGACAGCCAAAGAGTACAACTGACTGGGACAGAGTTTCGGCTGTTGCGCTGTTTTATGCTCAATAGCAACCGGATCCTTTCCAAAGAGTCGCTCATGGATCATATCTACGATTATGATTCGGAGAATGATCACAACGTCATCGAGGTCTATGTCAATCGGCTGCGTAAACTGTTCGGTAAAAAACTGATCCGTACCTTTCGAGGCCAGGGATATCAGTTTGTCGAAAAGCAGGCTGACAAATGAGCGCGCTTAAGACCCGGCTGAGCCTGAGCCTGATTCTCTCGCTGCTGGTGGTTTTTTTCGGGATCTGGTACTCCACCAGTGCCACCATTCGGTTGCTGACGGATGAATATATTTCAGATCGCCTGGAGTTGGAGATTGAGAGCCTGTTGACGGAACTCTTCCTGGATGAGAAGGATCTGCCTCAGCTCAACGTCATAAAAATCGACCGAATTTTCCATCACGCCTTTTCTGGCCACTATTTCAAGGTGATTCTGGTCAGCGGAGAGGTTGAAAACGTTATAAAATCCCAATCTCTCAATGGTCAGGATTTCTCAGTTCCGCCGCTCAATGCCGGTCAGTCGATCCAGTTTCAGGCCATCGGTCCCAACGATGAACCGCTCTTTGTTCTAGCCAAATCCTTTCGAATCCGAGAACATCGACTGACCATCGCCGTTGCGGAAGATCGATCCCCATTTATCCAAGATTACCAATCATTTCAATTCAACCTGGCCATCATTCTCTCCCTCTCTCTGGTGGTGATTGCTCTCGTACAATTTTTAATCCTTCATTACAGTTTCAAGCCCTTGTCTGCCGTACGAAAAAAAATTGATCAATTGAAAAATGGTGAAATCAGTCAGATCGACGATCGTGTGCCGACGGAGCTTGAGCCGTTTATTGAAAAGATCAACAACCTGGCCTCTAAAACCAAACAGCGTCTGGAGCGATCTCGGAATGCCCTGGGCAACCTCTCTCACGCTCTGAAAACCCCGTTGACCATCATCTCTCAACTGGCGGATCGGGAAGATGTGCGGAATAATGTCGAGGTACATACCATTCTTAAAGAGAGTACGGCCGATCTTTTTAGTTTGATCGATCGCCAATTGCGTCGAGCGCAGTTGGCCAACCATGGGGTGGCCGGGCGGGATTTTCTTCTCGAAAATGAGCTGGCCCCTTTGATTAGAACTTTAAAAAGCCTTTATTATAACAAGCAGTTGGATATGGAGTGCGACTATCCGGCAGACCTGGTCATTCACTGGGATCGACAGGATTTTCTGGAAATGATGGGGAATATTTTGGATAACGCCTGCAAATGGGCCGAACGCCGTATCGTTATTACTGCTGGAAATGAGAATGGATTTTGGTTTACGATTGAAGATGATGGACCGGGGGTTTCTGATAAGAAAAGTTCGCTTCTTTCCGAGCGAGGTGTCCGGCTGGATGAGACGATGGACGGCAATGGCCTGGGGCTTTCCATTGTCTCGGAGGTGATCAAGCAGTATAATGGCAAGATCAGTTTTGGTCGTTCCACGGAATTGGGCGGTCTTCGGGTGTTGGCCCAGTTTCCAGACCAATAATCGGGTCGGATGGATCGGGTTGGAAAGCCGTTTCAAGAGTAATGTTGTCTCTCCAAGAGTCACGAGAGGCAATCGCCGGATGGCTGAGTTCCTGGTAAAACCCGACATTCATGTTGAAATCAACACATCATTCAGTTAGAGCGTGGGAGTGCGGTCGTGGCGAATAATTTGGAACATCAGGAAAAAGCGATTTTTCACGCGCCGTGGGAAAAGGCGTTTGATCGGATTCTGCTCCCTTTTGAGGAGTTTATCCATCGTCAGACCACCTCCAGCCTGATCTTGATGGCTTCGGCCTTGTTGGCTCTTTTCTGGGCCAACAGTGATTTTGCAACCTCCTATCAGCATATGGTCCACACCACCATCGGTTTTCAGTTCGGGACGTGGGTGCTGGAAAAATCCCTTCACCATTGGGTCAACGATGGCTTGATGACGCTGTTTTTCCTTTTGGTCGGATTGGAGCTGAAACGGGAAATTTTGGTCGGGGAGCTTTCCGACCTTCGGCAGGCGGTTTTGCCCATTGTTGCCGCCATCGGCGGGATGGTGGTGCCGGCCCTGTTTTATTGGATGGTGGTGCCGGCCGGAAACATGGCCAGTGGTTGGGGCATTCCCATGGCCACCGATATCGCCTTTGCCATCGGGGCCTTGTCTCTGCTGGGTAGTCGTGTTCCTAAAGCCCTGATAACCTTTTTGGTCGCCTTGGCTATTATCGACGACCTTGGCGCCGTAATCGTCATAGCCGTCGCCTATACGGAGCAGATCCATGGTGGTGCGTTGATGGCCGCCGCTCTTCTGCTGGCCCTGTTGATCGCCATGAACCGCATGGGAGTGCGCAAGCCCTTGCCCTATTTCGTGATCGGTACCTTTTTATGGCTCGCCCTGCTCAAATCCGGTGTTCATGCGACATTGGCTGGTGTATTGATGGCGTTGACCATTCCCGCCAAAGGCAAATATGACACCGGATTGTTCAGTCGTCGGGTGAAGGAGCTGATGGGGCGTTTTGATGCCAACGCCAATGCCGATAATAATATCATGACCAACAGTCAGTTGCAGGGCATTGTCCAAACCTTGGAAAACGGTATTCATCGGGTGGAGTCGCCGCTGCAACGTTTAGAACACGCCATGCACTATCCGGTGGCGTTTTTGATCATTCCGTTTTTCGCTCTGATCAATGCCGGGGTTCCAGTCGAGTTTTCCGCTTTGGGTGCTATTCTGACAGAGCCTGTCACCTTGGGAGTCATGGTTGGTCTGGTAATGGGAAAACTGATTGGCATCACCGGGTCGTGTTGGTTGGCTTTGAGAATGGGGGTCGGCCAATTACCGAAAGATGTTCGGTTTGCACAAATCATTGGGGTCGGGTTTCTCAGCGGGATTGGCTTTACCATGTCCATTTTTATTTCTGAGTTGGCGTTCAGCCAAGAACCCGGCTATCTGCTGATGGCCAAAACCGGTATTTTATTTGCCTCCATTTTTGCCGGTATTGTCGGCTTTTTCTGGCTCTATTACGCCAGTGGTCCCCAACAGCAACCTGACGATTGATTGGAAAACGGCTGGTTTGACGAAAATGGAATGGGCAGACTGGCGATGGAGCGCCAGTCAAGAAACTGATTTTATGGTTTGTACTCGATCAGTTTGGGAGTGCCCTTGAGTTTTTTTATTTTTTTCTCTAGCCGGAGGATTTTTTTAATTCTTCTGGCCTGTTCTTTTGCTGTTTTTATATCCGCCTTCAATATCTTCTTCTTTTGTTTATATTCCTTTTTAACTGCTTTATTTTGTTCTTTAAGGCTGGTTACAGCAGATGATTCTTTGCCCATAATGACTTCCTTTTCCAATAAAAGTTAGAATAGAAACCAAGCGATTGCGTCACGTATCCAGGCTCAACGGATGAATCTGGAATAAGCTGTCACCTCCTGTGTTCATTGAATACCCAGCAGTTCGACATCAAATATCAATGTGGCATGGGGAGGCACCAGGCCCCGACCGGCTCCTTGAGCGCCATAGGCCAGATCGCTGGGAATGTAGAAGGTGTATCGGGAGCCGACCGGCATGAGTTGGAGACCTTCGGTCCAACCGGGTATGACCGCATCGAGAGGAAAGGTGGCGGGCTGGCCTCTTTTCCGGGAGCTGTCGAATGGTCGGCCATCAATAAAGGTTCCGTCATAGTGGACGGTCACTTTTTCGCCGGATTTGGGCTTGGGGCCGTCGGCATTTTTTTCGATTAAATATTGTAGTCCCGAAGGGGTGGTGATGATCCCTTCCTTTTGTTTGTTTTTGGCTAGAAAATCGGCCCCTTCCCGTTTGTTTTTCTCCGCCAGAAGTTGGCGACTGCTGGCGTGTTCGCTCTCTCCCCCAAAAAAAGCGGAGGCCTGTTGAGGGGAGCATAATACCAAGACCAAAGCTGCAAACAGGTATCTGAACCTGGTGACAGGATTTTTGCACGATCGGAGCGATAAACCACCGGATTGTGTCCGGTTCGAGCTTACGACTGCTGTTTCTGGTTTCAACATGATTTAGTTCCTGTAGATATCTCTGATTCCATGATACCGAAGTTCTTCGGTTCGGTTGATCAGTCTTTGACTGAGTAATTCGGCGATTCGAGAGAGGACCACATAGCCGACTTCGGGGTGGCTCTCCATGTATTGGCGCAGCTTTTCGCCATCAATAACCAAAAAATTGGACAGTTCAATACACTTGACGACGGCCGAGCGTTTTCTCCTGGTCAACCAGGAAATCTCTCCAAACAGCTCTTCATCCAGGGAGGAGAGCGGGATTGTTTTGGATGTGTCGGTCGGGGCAAATTTCTTCCCGACATCGACCCGACCTTTGGTAAGTAGAAAAAGATCGGTACTGTTGTTCTGTTCTTCCGCAATAATCGGAGAATCGGGCATTACGGTGATCAGTTTTGAAAAGGTTGCAATTTGATGCAACGCATCATCATGGAGGCCACCAAACAGTTTTGTGTTTTTTAGTGAGTTAATCATCAAGGGCCTTTCTTGGCAACCGGCTGGACTGTTGTAAGGGAAATCATTCGACCCAAGCAGGATAGCATATTCTGCTTGTCTTGGCAAAAACTGATGTAGAGGGGGTCAGACAACCTGGCCGTGTCACTTTTTGTCCATAACCAACAGAACGCCCTGTTCGTTGGCCTGCAAGCGGTTATGGTGCAATTGAATGGCCGGGTCATCTGGAAAACGGTCGGCCAACTCGTTAAAGGTTTGTAAAGCCAGCGGTGATTCATCTTGTAAAAGTTTAAAACCGTCCAGATAGGCTTGGATTCGTGGACTCTCCCACGCCTCCTTACTCAACGGCTCGAACACCTCCACCGGTTCAGATTTGCCTTTGAGGACGAGGGAGGCAATCGGGCGACCGATAAAATCCGGGCATTGACGACAAGTGTCGGCACTGATGCAGACTTGGGTTCCGAGATGTTTGTTGACGCTTTCAAGTCGGGATGCCGTATTGATGGGGTCGCCGAGAGCCCGATAATCCAACATTTTCGTCCCGCCAAAATTGCCGACCAAAACCTGGCCGCTATGAACGCCGATGCGGGTTTTGCCCAATGGAATTCCCAGTTTTGTCTGCTCCTGACTAAACTGTTGAGCAAAGGTATCCATGTCGGCGGCACAGGCAATGGCGCGAGCGGCATGGTCGGGCTGAACGATCGGAGTGGAAAAAAGCACCGCAACCGCATCGCCGACAATTCGGTCCACGGTTCCGTCGTGTTTAAAGGCTATCCCGATCATGGTATCCAGATATTGGTTGAGAATGGAGACGATCAGGGTCGGATCATTTTTTTCCATCAACGTTGTAAACCCAGCCAGATCGGTCATGACAAACGAGCATTGCCGATACTCTCCGCCCAAATTGAGATGGTCTGGGTTGTCCTGGAGAAATTTGACCCGATTGGGGGAGACATAGCGGGAAAAGGCATTGGAGATCCAACTTTGCTCTCGAATGGATTGGAAAAATTTGGGAATTATCCTGGCGAAAAACAGAACAAAGCTACCGATAGCCGGATAGATCGGATCTAAAAAAAGAAAATACTCGGTGAAAAGAGTCCAGCTCAGATAAAAAATAAAGCCGGTTATGGTCAGGATCAGTAGGATCGACCAGATTGGATGGCCGCTGCGAAGAATCAGTTGAAATACAATCCAACAGGCAGACTCGTTCTACCCCATATTTTTTTCCAGTATCAACGGAGGCCGACGCACTCATCGACGTGACCTCCTCCGGGCTAAAGGGCGTTTGTTCTCCAATAGCTCGACTTTTCGATGCAATAATTCATTCTCCATAGTCAGCTCGCCGACTCGTTTCATGGCTTCATCCAACTCAACCTGGCGAGGATCAGAACGTCGCTTGGTAAGGGAATGATCAAGACCTTGCAGTACTTTCCCATGCCACTCCTCTAACCGATAAATTTCGACTCCTATCTCCCGAGACAGCGCATCCATCGACTCTCCTCGCATTATACGAAGTACAACCTCTCGTTTCCTGGGAGCTGTCCATCGTTGCCGTGCTTCCTGTGAACTTGATCCCGTTGTGGTGGCCGTTCCATTCATGCTGTTTTCCTCCGATTTCATTGGATCCTCCTGTTTGGATTATTTTACCCAAATCAGTGTCCAAATAAACCGGATTCAACATAATTGAAAAAAAGGCCAGCGTGGGCATCCGCCTCTCCACTGGCCACTTTTTTGATCGTTTCATCCCAGGTGTAGGGAATAAAATGGATCGGCTGACCGCTCTTTTTTGACCATAGATTCCAAAGATCAATGATTAACCCATCCGGGTTTCCCTGCTCATTTCGGAAATGAAAGGGAACGCAATCGTTGCAGTAGGCGACCCTTATTGCCGTGTCTCCTCTCTCTTCGCCCCCTTCTCCGGCTGGGGATTGGGCAGAGAGAGGAGAAACTGTAAATATAATCGCCATCAATATAAGTAATGTAAAAGATGAATAAAGGTTTCGATTCATTACAGCCCATGGGTCGGTTTGAAAAATAGTCTTGATGACCATCTAATAACTTAAAGATAATAGAAAGATTATTATATTTCCAGGTTCTCCGGACCCCCTGTTTGGCGGTTACATCGGAAAAGCCATTCACCAAGGTCACGGTTCGGGCTTCATCGGTAGAGTGATGACCATTTCCAGACCACCGCCACTTCTGTTTCGGGCCCGAATTTCTCCGCCGTGTTCCCGAATCGCTTTGGAAGCGATCGCCAATCCCAGGCCAAACCCGCCACGTTTACGGTCCCGAGCATCGTCGGTTCTAAAGAATGGCTCAAACAGGTGAGGAAGGAGGGCTTGATCGACCCCTTCTCCCTGATCGGAAACGGTCAGGGTTACCCAACGGGGTCCGAGGCTTGCCGCAATGGTGACGATTCCTTCTTCAGGAGTATGGAGTAGGGCGTTGCGGATGACATTCTCCAGAGCCGAGTGTAAGCGCTGCCCATCCGCTTGCAGAATGATTGACTCGGGAATATCTGTCACCAGCCTGCTTTTGTTTCGTGTATCTTCAAAAATGGCATCTGTTACGATGGAGCGAATCAATTCACCCAGATCCAGCCAACTCTCCAGGTCGATTAGACCGGGTTGATCCGGTCGGGAGAGGGTAATGATCTGTCCGATCAAGCGATCCAGGTTTTCCACTTCTTTTTCCAGACGCAGGTGGTTTTGGTTTTTTTCCCGGCTCTCCTGCTCCAACAACCCCAGTGCGGCCCGCATTCTGGCCAAAGGTGAGCGTAATTCGTGGGAGACATCCCGGAGCAACCGTTTTTGAGCATGAAACAGGGCTTCCAGTCGATCGGCCATAAAATTGAATTCCCGGCCAAAGTCGCTGAGTTCGTCGGGTATGCGGTTTTTTTTGAGAAGGCTGCGAGCCTGAAGATTGCCTTTGGCCAGTTGTAGTGAGGTTTCTCTTAAATTTTGGATGGGACGGGAAAAATGCCGGGCCAGAATAAAAAACACCAGACCGCTGATGCCAAGAATCAAGAGCAGTATCATTGGATGACGGCTAAAGGGTCGGGACAGGAGATGAAACTGAGAGGGGCTGACACCCAGGATATAGCGTTGTCCATCCGGGCCGATGACGGAAAGGGGATGTGGAAAATGGGATTTTGGATTTTTCCAAATCGTTGGAGTTGAATCCATGGTTCTCGAGGTCAGCCTGTTCATGGGGTCAGCGGCCAAGGCGGCTTTCCTTTTTTTCCAGCGCAACATACGGTCAATTTGAACGGTCAGAGAACGGGGTATGGCTCGGCCAAACAGCTCGGTTTTGTCTGGCTTCAGCAGATAGATTGATTTTTTTTGCGGGTGAGAGGCCAGTCGCTCTTTTAGGCGGCCAATCCCGTTTTCCTTCAGATAGTCCGCCAATTCCAGTTGATCTTTGTTGAGAATAGCCAACTCCTGGGAGACAATCTCATCCAACTCCCCCCGCAGCTGATAGCTGATCCAACCGACGCTGATTCCGACCAATAAGGCGGTCAACCAGAATGACAAAAAAAACTTCAAAAATAATCGCATGATACGGTTACTCGTTGGTCAGGGCGTAGAGGTAACCAGCCCCTCTGAGGGTGCAGATGCGTTGTGTGGTTGGCGGGGTGTCACGGTGCAGTTTTCGCCGCAGATTGCTGATATGTATGTCGATACTGCGATCATAAGCGGTCAATTTTCTTCCCAATCCTTTTTCGGAGAGCGTGTCCTTGGATATGACCTGTCCGGCGTTGCCCATTAAAAGATGCAACAGATTGAATTCGGTGCTGGTCAGCTCAATATTCCTGTTGCCATCGACAACCTGTAGAGAGCCTGGATAGAGGGTTACCTGGCCAACGCTGATCGGGTCGGTGTTGGTGGGGTTCTGTTCGGTTCGGTTCGTGCGTCGCAATACCGCTCGCAGGTGGGCAGCCAAGACCTGGGGACTGCAGGGTTTGGCCAGATAGTCGTCGGCACCGATTTCAAGACCGATAATACTGTCAACCTCTTCCCCGCGAGCGGTCAGCATGATAATGGGCGTGGATTTGACCTCACGAAGGCGACGAACCAGATCAAAACCGTTGAGTCTCGGCATCATGACATCCAAAACCAAGGCATCATACGAATGGGATAATGCCCGCATCAATCCGCTGTTGCCATCGTGGGCCATTTCACAGTCAAAACCATCACCGGTCAGATATTGACTCAGCATGGTACATAAATCCAAATCATCATCAACTAGCAATATTCGTGGCACTGTCTCAACTCCGGCAGGAGAAAACAACGGGTTTTTATTTGTACTCTATGAGATGGTTTTCTTACTGTCATCCTGTTTAACAAATCTTTACATATTCACAACACACTTAAACCCAACACATCTCTAAACTCCCTTTCAACAATTCGATCTGGATTTGGCAGTTGAACAAACGGACAGCGGCCGATGCCTGGATCATACCAGTTGGATCAGGAGGTTGTGTACGGGTTTGGCAGATCACTGCCAAATCTTGGTTCAGTTTAACAACATAATAGTATTACGGAGATACGATCATGAACAAAAAAGCAAAAATTTTTACTGTCCTAACCGTCATGGCCCTGATGGGCACCGGTGTTGCCTTGGCCAGTCACGGCCACGAATCCGGTCATCGCGCTGGTGGGGGATGCTTCAAAAAAACTGAAATGGGCGTCAATGACGATTTGTCCAGACATCATCGAAAGCACTTTTTCAACAGAATGCTGAAAAATATTCCACAGGAAAAGCAACAAGAAGCCCGTGCAGTTCATAAGAAATTTTTGGATGAAACCCTGGATCTGCGCCAGCGGATGATGAATGATCGCTTTGATTTCAAGCGGGCTGTCAGAGGGGAGACGTGGAACGAAGAGCAGATTCAAGCCAAAGCCCAGGCCATGAGTCAAACACGCTCTGAGATGATGGTCAAACGAGCGCGTCTCAAATATGAGATGAGTCAATTGATGGCGTCGAGTGGCCAACCGTCCATTGGTGAGTCGGAGTAATCATCTTACATTCGGCAGTTGTTCACGTGCGTCGGACATAAACATACTGATCTGCCTTGCACGCACCTACAACTGCCGAATTTAGGATAAACCACTTGAGTAGAGGAGTTGGTCCGATGAAAAAATTTTTAATTGTTCTGTTGGCTATCTTGATTCTGCCTCAGATAAAAAGCGCTCAGGCTGATGCCTCGTTGGGGGCCGGAATCGGTGCCTTGGGTGGTGCGCTGACCGGTTCGCTGTTGGGACCGGATAAAAACCGCGAACAGTTCGCTCTGATCGGTGCGGCTACCGGAGGACTGTTGGGCTATGCGATTGGAAATGAGCGAGAGAAAGGCCAGCCAATCTATTCACACGGTCAATCCGTATCCACCGTTCACCACCAACAAAAATGGATTGATCCCGATACCAGATGGAGGAGAGGAGTGACAACAGAACGGGTGATCATCGTTGATGACAAGGTTTGCCGGAACGTCGATGTCAAGGCGTTTATCAATGGGAGCAAAGAGAGTTTGAGCGGCCTGGCCTGTCTGGAGTCTGACGGAAAGTGGCATCTGGTTAATCGATCCCAGCCACAGATTATCGTTTTGCCGACCAAGAGTCGCCCGGATCGCTTCGTATCACCGACACCCTATTATTATTCGCGTTCCTATCCCAGTCCGGTGGTGATCTACGAAAGTGGAAACCGAAGAGGTCAGCGCGGTCAACACCGCAACTGGCGTTAGATAAATTGATCTTTGTGATGTGAAAGCGTGTGTTTGTTTCTAAAAAACGCTTTCACATCAAAGCTTGTTTTGCCATTTTTTTCAGTTGCCGACGGTCTATTTTTCCGTTGGCCAGCAACGGTAATTGTGTCAGTCTGAAAAGATGGTGCGGATGTTTGTAACGGGCCAGAAGCGGTTCAAGAAAGGCTCTGACTTCCGCCAGGCGCAACGGGTGAGTTCCGACATAAAAGGCAAACCCGACCTCGCTCCATTTTTCATCGGCGACCGAAACGACCACCGCCTGACTGATTCCGGGATGTTGAATCAATTGCCGTTCGACTTCACCGGGGAAGATATTCTCGCCGCCCGAGATGTACATCTCATTTTTTCGTCCAACGACATAAAAGAGTCCAGACTCATCCAGGCGAACCAGATCGCCTGTTGCAAAATAGATTCCGCGCATGGCGTGCTGAAAAATGGTCTCCTTGCGCCAATAGCCCAAACAGAGATGGGGGCCGCCAAGGAGCAACTCGCCGATCTCTCCGACCGCCACTGGATTGCCTTGATCATCGACGACCTTGGTTAACGTTTGGGCCATGGGACGACCGATGGAATCCGGGTGTTGATAGGACTCTTCGGTCTCATGTAAAAAACAGTTAGGCCCCACCTCGGTCAATCCGAATCCCTGTTTAAAGGGAATGCCTTTTTTATGATAGGCCTGTATGAGGGGTAAGCTGAGGGGTGCACCACCGGAGAGAAAAAATCGGATGCGGGAAAAATCCGTTTTATCAAAACGAGCCGATTCATAGAGGGCTTGAAACATGGTCGGAACCGCCCAGAATACGGTGACACCCTCGTCATCAATCGCTTCCAATACCCCGTCAGGATCGAATTTATCAAATAATATCAGTGTTCCACCAATGAATAATAGGGGAAGACAAAAGACGTTATACCCGCCTGTATGAAAAAACGGGGTATTGACAACGGAGATGTCATTTGCCAGCAGAACTCCAGAGTTGAGGGTTTGCTGAATGTTGGCCATCAACATATCCCCGTGCAACAATACCCCTTTTGGTTCACCGGTGGAACCGGAAGTAAAGAGCATGAGCAGGGGTTCTTTTCCCGTCAGAGGGAGAGGGTCGACTGTCGGGCCGTCGGTCAGATCAATCTCTTTGATTTGATCATAGCCGGAGGTCGCAGCAAAAGGGCAGGGTGCTTCACCAAGAAAATAGCCAGGCTCGATATGCTCAACGAGCTGTTCCAGTTCACGGGGGGCCAAACGATGATTGAGCGGGACAAAAATGGCCCCCAAACGGGTGCAGGCAAAAAACAGAGTGAGGTGTTCCAGGCGATTTGGAGCCAGATAGACCACCCGGTTTGCCGGTTTGATTCCGCATTGAAGCAAATGCCGAACCCACCGGTTGATTTCATGATCCAGTCCGTCATAGGTTAAACATCTGTTCGTCAACCGATCGATAATGGCCAGCTTTTGACCATTGTTTTGGGCTTGCTGCCGAATAAAATCCCGCCACATGGTTTTTTCCTCCTCCCCCCCCAAAAAAAACAGTTATCCACCCTTCAATCCCTTCTTGCTGAATGTCAACAGAGCCTTTAACCGCCAAAAAACTGGTTCAGTTGGTCGGCGACCTCCTGCTCTTTTTCCAGAAAAAAGAGGTGGTCTGTTTCTGAAATGACAGAGAGTCTGGCTGTTGGAATCTGTTCGGCCAACATCTGGGCATTGGCCAGGGGGACCAGTAGATCGGTATCCCCGGAGAGCACCAAGGTGGGGCAGGTGATGCTATTTAGCGGCAGGCATTTTTTCATGAATTGGCTGACGGCAAAAAATTGCAACATCACCTGGGCGGGATCTTCCTGCTCCAGAGATCTTTTTTCCAACACCGCCTGATAGACTTTCGAATAATGGCTTGACAGGAGAGGGCAGATGGCTGGAGAGAGGGCGGCTTCAACCCGCTGTCGGTTTTTCAGGGTGTAGATGCCACGGACCTGTTCTTCGCTCATGCTCGGAAAGAGTGGTGAAAACCGATCGCCACCGGAGGTTGAGCAGAGCAGAGCCAGAGCCGCGACCCGATCGGGAGCCTGCAAGGTTAACAACTGGGCAATAAATCCGCCCATGCTTAGGCCGATCACACCAAATTTTTTGTGACCTAAATCATCCATCACGTTCAAACAGTCCGCAGCAAGATCGTCTAATGAGTAGGGTTTCCAGGCTTTTTTTGATTGGCCCATGCCCCGATTGTCCGGCAAAATAAAGCAAAATCGATCTTTTAATCGCTCGGCCAATCCCTGAAAAATCCAATTACCACTGCCAAAACCAGGAATGCACAAAATGGGGACTCCCGTTCCAACACAATCAAAGTGGCCCTTAAATTGATTCGTCATCTGTTTCCAATCCGTTTTGAGTCGGTTCCAGGTTGATGAATTGCCGAATTGAGAATAAAGGGGGGGCGGCGAGGCTTAACGTATATTGAACAGTGTATGAAAATGAACGGTCTTAAGCATTTTTAATACCTCTGGAGAGGCATTGATCAGAGAAAATGATTCAGAGGTTGCGCCAAAGATCTCTTTCAAAATAATCATGGCGCCAAAGACTGATGAGTTGATGTAGCGAACATTTTTCAGGTCGATGACATACTCTTTTTCTCTGCCAAGCTCTAACTCCTTGTTGGCTAGATTTTTAAGCTGGACACCGGATTTATAGTCGAAAGAGCCGGATATGTAAAAAATCAACTGACCATTTTTTCTCTCACAGCTCACGTTTTGTTTATCCATTTCTTCTTCCTTTCCGCGCAGGCCTATCAGATAAATAAAAGAGGAGTAGGTTGATATCTTATCAAATAATTATCAAAATGGTATACGGTTTTATCCTGAAAGCGGCGGTTGGACGTTTGTGCCAAGCGCCTGCCGCCAACTGCTGGATTTAGGTTAAAGATTGAGAGGGCTGGGCAGATTGTTGATCTCATCAATCAGCGGCTCGGTCGGTAGGGTGATGGGCAGGAGTTTTTTGCCAATCCGGGTAAACAGGCCGATGGCAAAGGTTCGACCACTGAAGACAATGTGATGGTTGGGAGTCTTGGCAATATCCAGCCAAACGCACTCATCAGGGCTTAACGGGTTGTGGGCGACAAGAAATTGCACGTCAGGAGAGAGACCCAGGGTGCTGCGAAACCGTTTGACGTCGCCCCGAGTATATCCGGCCGGATAGCTGGGGCGTTGCAGTCTATTCCAGAGCAATTCTCGAACGAGTCCCGGATATTGGTGAACATTGATCAGGAGTTCTCGGGTTGCTTTTGCCTTTGGTGGGGCGGCATGGCAGGCGACAAAATCCTTGGACATGGAGATGAGTGCCAGAGCGTCATAAAAAATTTCCATCTCTTCTTTGTAGGCCTGGCCGCGAGCTTTAAGTACGGCTTTCTCCCAGAGAACGCCCTGCATGATTCCAGATTTTCGCACCTCCGGCGAAAAGCTGTCATGGTTGCCGCGCAGGTAGAAGAACTGTTTTGGAAATTTTAACTTGAGTTTGCAGATGAGATCCATCATGAGAATAGAGGATTCAAACTGATCCATCTCCCCATCCACCTCCGAATGAACCGCGTCCCCGAGAACGATCATGCAGGCTTCGTAGGATTTCATGGCATCAAGAAACGAATTTTCAGATAAAATCTTGATGAGATTATCGACCTGCCCATGCAGATCACCCACAATGATGGGAATCATGTTTTCCGGCAACTCCAGCAATCCCCCCGGTTTGTTTTGATTGTCGAGAGGCCTGAACGCCTCTCTTTTCATCAGGGTATTGACCTCTCTCAAAGTGGTCAGTGCCTGCGCATGCGAGAGGGGTTTGATGTCGCCACCGAAAATATCTCGTAATGCCCGTAATTTTCCCTGTCTCCAGTTTTTGAGCCGGTGTATCTCACTCGTTTTCGTCAAGGCGGAGATGGTGGTGCCGAAATCGGTCTTGAGATCTTTGAAAATCAAAGCGTCGCCGGCATGGGCGATGGTGATATGCCGGCCACCGACCCGCTCTTTGAAATCGAACAGATTATCTTGTTCACTGTTGGAGCGGCCAATAACCAGTGATTCGCCATATTTGAGCTGAAGAAAGCCGGAGATGCGGTTGTAAAAACGGGTTGGATCGAAAATGATAAAACAATTGATGGATTTACCATCTTCTGAGAGTGGGCTGTTCGGATAGATGTGAAGTTTGTGTCCCGACTCACCGCCTAACAGGAGTTGAATGGGATAGGTACGATTGGCAACACGAATTTCATGACCGTTCAAGTGCATCTCAAAACTAAGATCCACCTCTTCCACCGGGCGAGGTGGGGAAAAAATCTCTTTTAATTTTTTAAACAATGAGATTCCAGCTTTTGACGTGGGTTGATTCATTAAACAGGTCACTTTTACTTGAATTTGGCTGTCAGGCGTGCATCTTCGGTACAACAGCCGAATCCAGGCTCTGGACAGTTCAACCTAAAAACAGGGGGTGAGTCGGATCGAGATTTTCAACCAAGCCCGGTTCAACAACCGTTTTCCGGTTTACAATCACACGGTCCATGATTCATCCTCCATCCAATTTGCGGCAAACCGGGGACCGGGTCAATAGAGTAGATGCTTCCGACCAATATATTTATGAAAAATACTCGATTAAGTGTTTTTCATAGTTTCCGAAGTTTTTCAAGAAGCCAGGTTGGCGAGGTTGTAAAATGCAATTCGATAGAGAGCGCATAAACAGGCAACTTAAAACGATTTCCTCGAATTTTTACGGCATCTTTTTCCGTGCAGACCAATACCGTTGCTCCCACCTCTTCGGCCTCGGAGTACAGCTGTTGCAGCGAACGCTCATCGTAAGGATGATGATCGGAAAAGGTGGTGAATTTTTGGATGGATAAATCCAGGGACTCGATCGTCCGGCGAAAGCTGTCCGGTTTGGCAATTCCACAAAAAACAAGAACGGGACAATTGTTCAGTGCATCCAGGGGCAGAAGGGTTGGCTTGGATGGGTCGGAGTCGGCCAGTTGAATCCACCCTTTGGGGCGGTGGATGGCTGATGCAACTGGTTTATCGTCAACGATGGGTTGTAGAAGGGCCTTTGTCCGGTGCAGGGTGTCCGCATCAAAAGCCCGTGTCAAAATAAGACCGTCACAGCGTTGCAAGGCATGAGGAAACTCCCGGAGCATTCCGCCCGGCAACACCTGACCGTTGGTTAAAGGCAGGTGGCTGTCCAGTAGAACCAGATCCAGTTGACGGGCAACAGGCAGATGTTGAAAGGCATCATCCATAATCACCAGATCGACCGAAAATTGCTCGATAGCGGCCTGAATGGTCAGCTTCCGGTTTGATCCGGTCAGCACCGTGACTCCGGGTTGTTTGAGAGCGACCAGCACCGCTTCATCGGCGGCTTGGGGAGGCCAGAGGAGAATGCCGTTCGGGTTGGCCACCAAGGTGACCGGCTGGGTAGAACGCTGACGATATCCTCGACTGACAACGGCGACGCGACGACCCTGTTTTTGAAAATAGTCTACCAGCCAGATTACCATGGGAGTTTTGCCGGTTCCCCCAGCGGAAAGATTGCCGACACTGATAACCGGACAGGGGGCGGTATAAGTGGAAAAAACAGTCCGCTGGTAAGCCCAAAGCCTCCCCTCTTGGATCAGGCCATAAACCCGACCCAACATGCCAAGAAAGAAGAGCGCGAAGATCTCCAGCAGACCGTTGGGTCTCCGTTTTCCTTCTAAAAGTGGGAACAGGTTCATGAAAGAGGATTTCCCAAGATCGTTCCTTGAATGACGGCGATGGTTCTCTCCAGGGCTCCGGCATTTTCAGCCACCACCCGCTGGGCTTTTTCGCCCATCAAAAGCCGCTTCTCTTTTGAGGCCAACAGTTCGTTGAGCGCGTTGAACAGCTCCTGCTCGTTATTGATGACCATTCCACCTCCGGATTCCAGAATTTGTTGGGTGGCCTCCTTGAAGTTGAAAGTGTAAGGTCCAAAGAGGGTCGGAATGGACCAGGCCGCCGCTTCCAACATGTTCTGGCCTCCGTGGGGAATCAAACTGCCGCCGATAAAAGCCACCTGGGCATAACCATAAAGCCGGGTCAGCCAGCCAACCTGATCGACCAGCAAAACCGATTCCAGCCAGGGTTGGAGAGAAGCCGATTTTTCGGGGTCGGGCAGATGACTGACCCGACAGATGCTCAACCCCTCATTCCTGATCAGCGATACCACTTCCTGGGAGCGCTCGGGATGACGGGGAGCCAGAATCAGGCGCAGGGTCGGAATCTCCTCCCGCAGTCGTCTGAATACGGCCAGAATTCGTTGCTCTTCACCAGGGTGGGTGCTGGCGGCAATCCAGACGGGATCAGTCGGCGGCGGAAGCCTTTTATGCAGCAGAGCCATCTCGGCCTGACCGGGAATTTTCAGGGCTTGATCGTATTTAAGATTGCCGGTGGAAACAATGATCTCTCTGTCTCCACCGATTTGTGCCATTCGTTCGGCATCTTTACTGGACTGCATGGCAAAAAGGTGAACCGGCTGCAAAAAAGTTTTCATGAAAAATCGCAGGCGAAAATAATTTTTAAAGGAGTTGGGAGAGAGCCGGCCGTTGATGGTAATGATGGGAATCTGTTTTTTTTCCAAAGCATGGAAAAGATTGGGCCACAACTCCGTCTCCATCACCACAAAAAATTGCGGGTTGACACGATGGATGACCCGGTTGACAATCCAGGGCAGATCGAGGGGGAGATAAAAAGTGGCGGCCAACCCAGGCAGTTTTTCCTGGGCCATCTGCTGCCCGGTTTTGGTAACGGTAGAGACCACCTGGGCGTGCTCGGGAAAGGCTAGGTTTAATTTTTCCACCACCCCCCGGACGGCCAATGTCTCGCCGACTGAAACCGCATGAATCCAGATCACCGGTTTTCTGTTGGTCAAAAAAAAAGCCGGGAGAGCCAAGCCAAACCGCTGCCGAACCGTTCCTTTATATTTGGCTGTCGAAACATATTTCCAGACCCAATAAGGGCCGGTCAGTACAATCAAAGAGGCAAACAGAAAACTATAGATGTAATATATCATTTATTTTGTCATGGTCGGTGGATGGCCCAAAAAAACTGACACGCCAGTCTTAACCACAAAGTTAGATTACGTCCAGGTTCTTAATACAAGCAAGCGGTAAAAAAGTCGGCCAGCTTGTATTAATCCGAGAAGGTTTTTTTTTAGGACGGTCATCGATTTTATTTTTTTAATGGTGCAGAAAAAAAGAGCGGTATTTTTAACGGTTAGCGCATCAGAGCCAACAGCTATATTTTGTGATGACAATATCTTCTGTCAGAGGTGCTTGACAGGGGAACAATGAGCGAGGATCATCCCCTCAAATTCGGTTCATTGTCGGTGAGGAGAAAGTACAGGTCGTGACCTTTCAAGAGTTGATTTTTGCATTAGAGGCATTCTGGTCAAAACAGGGATGTGTGGTCCTTCAACCCTATGATATGGAGATGGGAGCCGGCACTTTTCACCCAGCGACTTTCCTCAATGTTCTAGGGCCTGAGCCTTGGAATGCGGCCTATGTTCAACCCTCCAGGCGTCCCACTGACGGTCGGTATGGCAACAATCCCAATCGACTGCAACACTATTACCAGTTCCAGGTTATTTTGAAGCCCTCTCCGGCCAATATTCAAGACCTCTACCTGGACTCTCTGGCGGCTATCGGCATCGACCCGAAAGCCCACGATATTCGCTTCGTCGAAGATGACTGGGAGAGTCCGACCTTGGGAGCCTGGGGGTTGGGTTGGGAGGTCTGGTTGGATGGTATGGAGGTGACTCAGTTTACCTACTTCCAACAGGTCGGCGGTCTGGACCTCAAACCGGTTTCCGGCGAGATAACTTATGGTTTGGAACGGTTGGCCATGTACATCCAAGGTAAAGAGAACGTCTTTGAGTTGAACTATACCGATGAGGTGACCTATGGCGACGTCTTTCACCAGAACGAGGTTGACTATTCCCGTTTTAACTTTGAACGGGCCAACACCCAGTTGTTGTTTGAGCTGTTCACCAGTCACGAGGCTGAAGCCATAGCCCTGGCCAAGGCCGAACTGCCAAAGCCGGCATACGACCAGGTCATCAAATGCTCTCATGCGTTCAACCTGCTGGATGCCAGGGGAGCCATCAGCGTCACCGAACGGGCCGCCTATATCGGACGGGTGCGACATTTAGCCCGACAGGTCGCTCTCTGCTATTATGCCCAACGGGAAGCCATGGGCTTTCCCCTGCTCAAAAAAACAAAAAAATCTGAGGTGAAGTCGTGAGTCGCTTTTTGTGGGAGATTGGAACCGAGGAGATTCCAGCCGGAAAACTGGCTGCCGCCATTCAAGCGCTCCAAATCAACATGGAAAAAGCCTTGAGCGACCATGGCTTGTCTCAGGACGGTTTAAGCGTCGAGACCCAGGGAACTCCCCGCCGCTTGACGGTCGCCATCGACGGTCTTTTGGCAAAACAGGTGGATACCGTCGAAGAACGCCGGGGACCACCGGTTGACCGGGCCTTTGATGCCGAGGGAAATCCGACCAAAGCGGCTTTGGGTTTTGCCGGCGGACTTGGTGTCTCGGTGGCTGATCTAGGACGTTTGCAGACTCCAAAAGGGGATTATCTCGTTTATAACATCCGCCAAACTGGACTGGCGGCCAAAGAGATCCTGCCTCAGGTCATGAACGAAATTCTCAGTAATTTTCCTTGGCCGAAATCCCAACGTTGGGGTGATGGCGAGATGCGATTTGTTCGTCCCATCAACTGGATACTGGCCATTCTCGATGGTCAGGTGCTGCCTTTTTCCACCATAGACGGTCTGGCTGCTGGCAATTTGACCCAGGGTCACCGTTTTCTGGCTCGCGGCCCGTTTCGTGTCAGTGATTATGACAGCTATCAAAAAGCCCTGAAAAAAGGCAAGGTGGTTCTTTGCTCGGATGATCGGAAAAAGCAGATTCGCAAAGGGGTGAAAAGCCTGGCGAAAAAAGCCGGTGGCAGCGCTATCGTTTCCGAAGCATTGCTTATGGAAAACGTCGGCTTGACCGAATGGCCGGTACCGTTGATGGGTAATTTTGACCCCTGCTATCTGAGCATTCCTTCGGAGGTGCTGATTACCTCCATGCAGTATCATCAAAAATATTTTCCGATCCAGGATCAAAACGGAACGCTTCTTCCCCATTTCATCGCCATCAGCAATATTGACACCGAAGATAATTCGGTCCTGATTGCCGGTTACGAGCGCGTTCTCAAAGCCCGCCTCGAAGATGCAGCGTTTTACTGGGAGTCGGACCAGAACATCGCGTTGGAAAGCCGCTTGGAAAACCTTGAGTCCGTGGTTTTTCAGGCCAAGCTGGGGACGCTCTACGAAAAGAGCCTGCGTATTGAATCGCTGACCAGGCAGATCGCCTTGGTGATCCCGGAAATTCCCCTGAATGACACGCTCAATGCGGCTCGACTGTGTAAATGCGATTTGGTCACCGGCATGGTTGGAGAATTCCCGGAACTTCAGGGTATCATGGGAGGCTATTATGCTTTAGCCTTTGGAGCCTCCAAGCAGACGGCGACAGCCATCCGAGAACATTATCGACCCCAGGGTGCGGCGGACGATCTGCCAAAAAGCCTCGCGGGAGTGGCGGTCTCCCTGGCCGATAAACTGGACACCCTGGTCGGCTGCTTTGGTCTCGGCCTGGTCCCCAGTGGGGCCAAAGATCCCTTTGCCCTGCGCCGGGCTGCTTTGGGTGTGATTCGTATGGTGTTGGATGGTCAGGGACTGAAACTCCCCCTCAAACCGCTTCTGGCAGCGGCGTACAACGCCTACAAGCCCGGTTTGCTTGAAGAGTCCATGGAGGATACCGTCGATAAAATCCTGGCCTTTTTCTATGGCCGGTTGAAAAGTTTTCTCAAGTCAGAAGGGTTTGATTATGACCTGATTGATGCCGTCCAATCTTTGGGCTTGGATGATCTGTGCGATGTGGTTTTACGCGTCAAATCCTTGTCGGCATTCAAGGCGCAGCCGGAATATACGGCGTTGGTGGCGGCAAACAAACGCATTGCCAACATCTTGAGCAAATCGGGCAGAACAATGGAGAGCGGGGTGGATTGGAGAGCTGAGATACAGGCGCCTCTATTGATGGAAAAGTCGGAAATAGATCTAAATCAACGGGTTTCTGATTGTGTTGACAGGGTAGAGGGGCATGTCGCCAAACAATCTTACGATGAAGCATTGACGGCGCTAGCCGGTTTGCGAGATAACATCGACCGCTTTTTTGATCAAGTCATGGTGATGGACAAGGATCTGGCTATTCGTGAAAATCGTTTAGCCTTACTGGCAATGGTTCGGGGGACATTCGGTTTGGTTGCCGATGTCAGTCGCTTGGTTCTACCGGAGTAAATAATGGCACTACAATTAAATCTGGTGACTTTGGGGGTGGATGACCTGGATGAGGCTATTCTTTTTTATGAGGATGCGCTGGGATTTACCAGTATGGCCCAAGAGGGAAATGTCGCCATTTTCAGTCTGAGCAACTCCTGGCTCGCCCTCTTGCCGAAGTGGGCATTGATCGAGGATGGCAACTGGGTTGCGCCCAAAGGGGACGGCCTGATGCCCAGTATGAATACGCTCTGTCATCATGTGGCCAGCAAATCGGAAGTCGACCAGGTGATTGCGCAGGCGGTAGAAGCGGGTGCTCAATTGCTCAAGCCCCCCAAGATACTTTCCTCTGGAGAGTATTCCGGCTATTTTTCAGACCCGAATGGCCATTTGTGGCGCATTATCTGGAACCCGTTCTATTACTCTTTCTCAGAGTTTCCGTCCGACTGGAACGGAATGACCCACTGACGACGATGGTGCAGACGCTCTTTGTTAGGGTTGCAACGCGGCCCTTAGGCAGGATAAGGCGTAGATTCGAATAAATGGGGGGCCGGCCAGCCCCCCGTTATCCGTTTTTTTAGCTGACTCTCTCTCTTTTTTTAAACGATTTTTTTAGTTTTTTTCTCTTTTTAAACTAGATTCAGATCAAATGGTTTGTACGATCTGCTGCCGAATTCAGGTTTATTGATCATCCGACCAAGACCTCGTCACTTATCTTATGCTGGACAGGTGACAATTCCGTAATAGTAGTCAACATACCGCTTGAGACGATTGAGGGCCGGTGTCGTCAATGCGCTGAGGTTGCTGAAGTCTTTGACTCCACTGTGGCGTTTGATGATGTCAAATACGCTGGGATTTTTTTTAAGGCGGTTCATTTTTTCTTCTAGCTCGGTCATCTCACCTGACATGGTCTGTTTCCTTCTGGTCAGAATGTTATTTATTGTTTGGGACTGACCAAAATCTTTCAATTCTCATGCCAAGTATCATTAAGCCTGTTATTAGCGGTTAAATCCAGATTGCAGGTGGGGCCGGAAGCGTTTTTTTCAGGTTGAAATATAATATTTTTATTTTATAAATCAGTGTTTTGCGCCACTAATGTCCGCCAGAATGCCGAATCTCGGTTAACGGGATTAAAACCGCCCCGCGCTCGCGCACACTTCCTTTGTTGTTTTGATGGAAATTTGACAGGTTTCGATTGAACCGGCCCAGCTCGCTTCCGGATTTTAAGGGTTGATCCCAAAAATTTGATCTTTAACCAGTTGGACCGGCATCGGCTCTCCGGTCCAGATTTGAAAGGCGCGCGCCGCTTGATGAATCAGCATGCCCAAGCCATCCACAATGGGTAAACCCAGGGCTGCAGCCCTGGCTTGCAACGGGGTTCCCTGGCTGGAATAGACAATATCGTAGACTAACGTTTGCGGCCCCATTCTGGACAGATCCAGGGGCAGAGGATCGGAGTTGTGCAGACCCAGAGAGGTGGTGTTGACCAGAATATCGATCTGATCTTGTGGGAGTTGGTTGAAATTCAGGGGCAGGGGAGTAATGCGGGCATTGTCATACTCCGAAAAGCTTAACAGGTGATCTGCCAGAGCTTTGGCACGTTCGACGGTACGATTAGCCAGTAAAATGCGCTTGGCTCCGCCATCCAACAGGGCGACCAATACGGCTCGACATGCCCCGCCCGCACCGAGAACCAAAATGTTCTTGTCAGCCAGGGGGGCGCTATATTGCTCCCGGAGAGCCGTTAAAAATCCATAGGCGTCGGTATTGTATCCCACGCAGGTTCCGTCTTGTTGAATATCGACGGTGTTGACGGCACCAATTTTATTGGCAACCGGGTCCAAGCGATCCATCAACGGCAGCAGAGCCTCCTTGTGAGGAACCGTCGCGTTAAATCCGACACCGCCCAAGGCTTTGAATCCGGCCAGGGCCGCCTTTAAATGGTTCGGACGAACGTGAAAGGGCAGATACCGGTAATTGAGATCCAGTTGTGCCAAAGAGAGATTGTGGATTTTTGGCGAGAGGGAGTGGGCAATCGGATCGCCGAAAACGCCAAGCAGACGGCTCTCTCCGTCGCCAAAGAGAAAACGTCGGCTGTAAGCATCAGGCTCCATTCCATCCATCCTCAGCGGTTAAATTTTTTGAGCTGAAAACGGCAGGCGTTGATTCTTTCACTCCGCTCAGCCTTTTTTCTGATAAATGGTTGGGGCGACCTGAACGAGTGGAACCTTCAAGTTGTTGAGGGTTTCTGAGTGGCCGACAAAAAAATATCCACCGGGGAGCAGATTTCTACAGAGTTTGTTGACGATGGACTCTGATGTTGGTCGATCAAAATAGATCAGGCAGTTCCGACAAAAAATAATGTCAAACGTGGTGCGAATGTTGTAATCGACATCCATGAAGTTCAGATGCTTGAAGCTGACCAATCCGCGAAGTTCCCGACTCATGCGGACCAATTTTTTTTCGGGATCTTTGCTTTTCAGCATATACCCCCGCTTTATGGTCAACGGAACCCCTTCGACACGGGATTGATCATAGGTGGCGCTTTGGCCTTTTTTTATGGCTTGAGTCGAGAGGTCGGTGCCCAAAATCTGCACTTTGTAATTGGCGATCCGGTTGGATTTGGCAAACTCCAGGGCAACAATGCCCATGGTGTAAGGCTCTTCTCCGGTTGAACAGGGGGCACTCCAAATTTGAACGGGGCGTTTGGAGCCGGCCCCTTCATTGGCCAGAAGCTCAGGTAGGGCTTTGTGGGTCATAAACTCAAAATGGGCCGGTTCACGAAAAAAATCGGTTTTATTGGTGGTGACCATATCCAAAAAATTGATCAACTCGTCCCCGGAATGTTGTGGATTGAGCACCCAATCGACATAATCGGTAAACGAGTTCATCTGCAACAGGCGCAATCTTTTTTGCAGACGGGCGGTTAATAAGGATTTTTTTGAAGGGGGCATCTGGATGCCCACCTGAGTCTGGATGAAGTTTGCCAGTCTTTGGAAGTCCTTATCGGATAAACTGGTTAGACTTTGAACCTGCTTTCCGGCTATTCCCATGATGATCTATTCGTTCCTCTAAACCAATAACGACATTTCTCCGCTACCCAGGATAATCCAAAAATGATTTTTTCTGCAAGAGTAACTGGTTTTAAAAGCTGTTTTCATGAATTGTGGGAGAGTCGAGGTCGGACGCTTATCGTTTTATTTGTCGTACCGTTTTTGTTTGGCTTTGCCTCCGGTTTGTCCGACCGGCAAATCGTTGAAAATTTCGACCGAATCGCTTTTGGCAATGAGTTTACCAAGGAGCGATTTTCAAGGGTCAGAAAATGGGTGGACCCGATTCGATTTGGGATTCAAGGCCAATACCCGGACTATTTTGAGTCCGACGTCATGCAGCACGCTCAAGACCTGCAACAGATAACCGGACACCCGGTATCTCTGTATTATTCCCATGGTCTGCAAAAAAAGGGAACTTTGGCCAAAGATTTTGATAAAAAAAACGTCAACGTGCTTCTTTTCTATCTGCCCAACGATAAAATTCCCGGAGCACTGTTGAAATATTTTGATCACAACCGCGAAGACTTACAACAAAAAATCAAGACAAGCACCTGCTTCGCCCGATATTTCAGACGAAAAAATGAGATTCGAGGGGCCGTCGTGGTTTTCCCCAGCCATCATTCTCGACAGGTGATGCGGGCCTGTGTCGTAGAGGAGCTGGCGCAAATTATGGGACTGCCCAATGACAGCAATGCGGTAGAGCCTTCTATTTTTAACGACACCAGCCCCTATCTGGAGTTGACCGAGCAGGATCGGTTGTTGTTGAAAATACTCTACAACCCACAAATCACCTTCAACATGGAGCGCGAGCAGGCGTTGCAAAAGGCCTTGGAAATTCTTCCTGCTCTTCGGGATCAAAGTAACTAACAGGAAAATATTGCGCCGAATTTTAGTCTAACTCAACAGTTGGACCAAAACCCGGCGCTTTACCTCCCTGTTGTTTTTTTTACACTCCCCAGCATGACGCCTTATTGCAACTGAATACGCACCTCGCGGGGAAGTTTTTCAGCGGTTTTTTCTATCAGGAACGTGGTTTTTTGATACTTCAGCAGTTGCCCCTGCTTGGGAATGTCTCCCGCTAATTCCATCAAAAATCCACCGAGCGTCTCATAAGGGCCGTCTGGAACGACTATCCCCCAATCCTCTTCCAGGGTGATCAGATCGATTCTCGGATTGACCACATAGCACTTTTCAGAGATTTTTTTGACCCAATCAGAAGAGACCACTTTGTCTTTGTCATATTCATCGTCAATTTCGCCGACAATGCGTTCCATGATGTCTTCCAGGGTTACAATCCCCTCGGCGGCACCATATTCGTCGACAATGATGGCAAAACGGGAGCCGGTTTCCTGAAACTCTTCCAGAAGGTCTTCAATGCTTTTGGATGCGGCAATGTATCGGGCTGGTTTGATGAGAGACTCTATTGGGGTGTCTCCATCGGTCAGCATGTTTTCGCGCGCATTGTAAATTCCGATGATCTGATAGATCTGACCTTTAAAAACCGGCAATCGAATATGGGAGCAGTCCCAGGAGATTTTGTTGGCCTGACGACAGGTCAGGGTACTGGGAATGGCGGTTACATCGATCAAGGGTTTGGCAATATCTCGAACTTTGGTTTCACCGAAATTAAACATGCGCCGAATCATGGTTTTTTCTTCCGGGCGAACATCCCCGCTGGAGTCAGGCAACTTCAGGATAATGTCGATCTCCTTTTTTAAGGTGAAAGGAGTTCCACCCTTGATTCCGCTCAAGTGAGTCAACATCCGGGTTACCGCCGAAAATACCATTAATATCGGATAAAACAGATACGAGGCACCTTTTATGATGTAGATGATTTTGGGGGTGATGGTGTTGGCTTTTTGCTGAAAAATACTTTTGGGAACAATCTCGCCAAACACCCAGATCAACGGAGCGACAATGGCAATAGCTGCCCAACTGTTCTCCTTTCCAAAAAGCTGGACAGCCAACAGCGTTGCCAATGTCGTGTTGGTTACGATGGCAATGTTGGTGCCTACCAGGGTTGTCGAAAGAAGAAATTCAGGTTTCTCCAACATTTTAAGGGCCAATTTAGCCCCATTATTACCCTTGGCGGCATCATGGCGAAGTTTGATCCGATCGGCACTGACGACACCGATTTCCGCGCCAGAAAAAAAAGCTTCCATCATTAAACAGCCGAGCATCAAAAGAATGATGTCAATAATTTCCATTTATAGGTACTCTCCCAATTTTTTCACGATCCAAATCAACAATGATCAGCCCTATTTTTGCGCGGGCGCAGATTGTTCCGAATTGAC
>JADFYU010000005.1:0-87243 GCA_015232865.1 Magnetococcales bacterium | reverse complement strand
CGTTTTCGACGTTTTCGACGTTTTCGACGTTTTCGACGTTTTCGACGTTTTCGACGTTTTCGACGTTTTCGACGTTTTCGACGTTTTTGACAATTTCAATGTCCGCATCTGATTCGTCACCCGTTTTTCGGCGACACTCGATTTTTGTGATTCGGTTTCCAGAAATTTTTGTAGCGACAAACGTCCAACCTTCCTGTGTCAAGCTGGCACCCGCTTGCGGCAACTCTCCCAACTCGTGCAGCAACCAGCCACCCATGGTTTCTGCATGGGTCTCCAACAGATAGGAATTGGTATTCTTGTTAAAGGTAGAGACCTTCAAGTTGCCGTTTATACGGAGCAGTTTTTCTCCGTTTTCATCGATCTCCGAGTTGGTTGTCACTGGCATATTTGGTGTCAGTGAACCAAAAATCACACCCAACAGATCATCCATGGTCACCAGGCCGACAATTCCACCAAATTCATCAAGAATCAACGAGAAGGAGCGGCGTCTTTTTCTCAGCATGAAAAACAGATCCGTGACCGATTTGCTGGCTGGAACAAGAATAGGCGGTCTGAGCAAAGAACTGACAGAGCCGGCATCCAGCGTTTGCAGATCCAGTTTCGGGTCCATCAGGTCACGGATATGCAAAATTCCGATGATCGCGTCTTCATGGTTGCGATAGATGGGAACGCGCGTATAAGGAGTGCCTTTTGTTTTTTCAAGTATCTTATGAACCGGGGTATCGATGGAAAAAGAGAGAATGTTGGATCGGGGAGTCATCAACTCCTGAACGGTTTGGTTGCCAAAATCAAAAATATTATTGATAAACCTCTGCTCGACACTGTCCAATGCCCCTTGATCGGCGGCATGGTCAACCAAGGTGCGCACCATGTCTTCAGTGATAATGTTGCCACGACTTCGGGTTTTGCCGATTATCAGCGTTGTCAGACCGTCGGATACAAACCGGACCACCACTCTCAACGGCGAGATCGCCCGTGCGAACATCTCCAGGACAGGGGTGGCTTTGGTCGCAAAAAAGACATTGCTCTTCAAGGCGATGGTCTTGGGGGTAATCTCACCAAACAGCAGCAGGATCGGCAGCATGATGAAAATATTGACCCACCATTTATCTTCTCCCCCCATTAGCTGTATAACCAGACTGGCCGAAATGACCGATGCGGAGACGTTGACCAGTTCATTTCCGATCAGGATGGTGACAATCAAGCGGCGTGGTTCGTTAAGCAGTTTCCTGATTCGGACGACAACCGGGTTGCGGTCCAGTTGCATCTGCTCAAGTTGGGTTTGGTTCAGAGAGAAAAATGCGGTTTCTGATCCGGAGAAAAAGCCTGACAAGGCCAAGAGTAAGACAAAAATAATCAGTTCTGCAATAATGATGGGGTCCATTTCGGCGTTTTTTCCTCAATCCTTTACTATTGGTTGTGTAACAAAAAACGAACTCAATGATTTATGTGTTTACAAACAAAACTCATTGATTATCGGGTAAAATGACCCATAATCCTACCTGATTTTTGTCTCAGTATATATTGTTTTTTTTATTTACATGAAATTTTTTGGCAATACCGTGTTGTCAGACCGTTCTGGCAGTAGAGTGCAGGCATGATGTTATTTTTGTGTGAGAAACCCTCCCAGGCTCGGGATATTGGTCGGATATTGGGTGCGACCCAACGTCGGGAAGGCTATCTGCAAGGCCCGGACAAACAGGTTACCTGGTGTATTGGCCATCTGTTGGAGATGAGCGCGCCGGACGGCTATAAAACCGAGTGGAAACCCTGGCGACTGGACACCTTGCCGCTCATCCCCGATCAATGGAAACTGGAGGTGAGACAGTCGGTTGGTAAGCAGTTCAAGGTTATCCAATCTCTTCTCAAGGGGGTGGATCAGGTTATTCTGGCCACCGACGCTGACCGGGAGGGGGAGACCATTGGCCGTGAGGTGTTGGAGCGGTGCCAATACCAGGGAAAAATCTTGCGACTCTGGCTTTCGGCCTTGGATGATGCCAGCATCCGAAAAGCCCTGGACAACCTGCTGCCCGGAGAAAAAACCCGACCGCTCTATCAAGCCGGCATGGGCCGTGCCAGGGCCGATTGGCTGGTGGGGATGAATCTCTCCCGCGCCTATACGATCTTGGGCCGGCAAGGTGGATATGACGGGGTGCTGACTGTGGGCCGGGTTCAAACCCCGACTCTTAAACTGGTCGTCGATCGAGATCGTCAGATTGAGCGGTTTGTGGCGGTGGATTTTTTTGATGTTTTGGCGCTGATCAAACCCGCATCCGCTGAAAAACCACGCTATTTTGTCGCCAAGTGGATTCCAGCCAAAAAGTTCACCGATGAGGCCGGACGCTGTCTGGATGAAAAAAAAGCCTGGGAGGTGGTCGAAAAAATTACCGAAAAAACAGCCCTCATTACCAAAGCCGAGACCAAGCGACTCAAAGATCCGCCGCCGCTGCCGTTGGAGTTGTCAACGCTTCAACAAGAAGGCTCAAAGCGATGGGGAATGGGGGCAAAACAGGTGTTGGAAGTGGCGCAATCCCTCTACGAGAAACACAAGGCCATTACCTACCCCCGCTCCGATTGCCGTCATCTGCCCAAAAGCCAGATCGCCGATATTCAATCGATATTGAGCGCTCTCAAACAGTCAGATCCCAGTCTGACTCCCCTGATCGAGTCAGCGGACCCAAAATGTCGCTCCAAGGTCTGGGATGATAAAAAAATAACCGCTCATCATGCCATCATTCCTACCGCCGCCGCCGTAAAAGTCCAGACGATGTCTGCGGATGAGTTCAGACTGTATGACCTGGTCAGGCGTTATTATCTGGTTCAGTTTTATCCCGCTTTTGAATATGACAGAACCCAAATTGATTGCCGGGTTGAAAAAGAGCTGTTTCGAGCGACAGGGCGGGTGGAGATGGTGCCGGGCTGGAAACAGGTTCTGGGTCGGGAAAACAGCGAATCAGCCAGCCATTCCAAAGAAAAACAGCGCAGCGAACAGAACCTTCCCTTAGTCCAGAAAGGGGAGGAGGTCTGGATTGAAAAAGCAAAAATTGAGGCCAAAAAGACCAAGCCGCTCCCGCGATTTACCGAGGGAACCCTGATACAGGCCATGAAAAATATCGGTCGGTTGATCGAAGATGAACGGTTGAGAAAAATTTTGCGAGAGACCGCCGGTATCGGCACCGAAGCCACTCGCGCCTCCATCATCGAAAATTTATTGATGCGTAAACTCCTGGCTCGATCCGGCAAAAAAAACCTCATCAGTCAACCTGCCGGTCGCGCCTTGATTGACATGCTCCCCCACAGCGTGACCGACCCGGCCACCACCGCAGTCTGGGAGCAGGCTCTGGATGATATTTCCCAGGGCCAGGGAACCTTGGATGGTTTTCTTGAAAAATCGAAAATCTGGATTTCTCGTCTGGTCAGAAATGTTCAGGAACGGGAGCGATTGGGTATTCGACAATTTTCCAATTTTCAGGACGATGCCAATATTGTTTCCGAGCGCGATGGACCCTTGATCAAATGTCCCAGATGTGGTCGGGTCATGCGCCGCAGAAACGGGTCGCAAGGGACCTTTTTCGGCTGTTCCGGTTATCCCAATTGCCGAGGCACATTGCCAGACAGCACGGCTGAAGCCCAGACAACCCCGGTTTCAGAGGTGGTGAAACTTCCAACAGAAAACCAAGAAACGAGTGAGAATCCAACTCCATGAAATCCATTAGCCAACGTATTGCCAACGAACTCCAGGTAAAAAACGCCCAGGTCGAGGCGGCCATTCAACTGTTGGATGAAGGGGCGACGGTTCCCTTTATCGCCCGCTACCGGAAAGAGGTGACCGGCAGCTTGACCGACACCCATTTGCGCCACCTTTTAGAGCGGTTGCACACGCTTCGCGATCTGGACTCCCGACGCGAGTCCATTATCAAATCCATCAAAGATCAAGGTCAGATGACCGAGAAACTGGCCGCCGAGCTTAACCGGGCTGAAACCAAAACTCAATTGGAAGATCTCTATCTACCTTATCGCCCCAAACGCCGAACAAGAGCCACCATTGCTCGCGAAGCCGGCTTGGAGCCGCTTCTGGATTGGTTGATCTCTCAGCCCGATAGCAACCCGGAGTCCTCTGCTTTGGCTTACGTTAATATTGAAAAGGGCGTTGAATCGGTGGAAAAAGCGTTGGAGGGGGCTTGGGATATTTTGACCGACCGGCTTTGTGATGATGCCAAACTGTTGGCAATCCTTCGGGAAGAACTCTGGCAACAGGGGGTGTTGTTCTCTACGGTGGTCAAGGGTCAGGAGCAGCAGGGGAGTAAATTTTCGGATTTTCATGACTTTTCGCAGCCGGTTAAAAAGCTGCCTGCCCATCGGGTTTTGGCCCTGTTGCGGGGCGAAAAGGATTTGATCCTTCGTTTGAAATTGGAACAGGTGGGGGAGCGAGATCTGGCCAAGGAGCGATTGAGTGGTTGCGAAAGCAGTATGGTTCATCATCTGGCCATTAAAGCGGAATTTGGGAATGGCAGTCGATGGTTGGTGGACGGGGTGCGCTATGCCTGGAAAAAGCGGGTTAAGTCCGGGGTGGAAGGGGATGTCATGAAACGTCTGACCGAAATGGCGCACCAGGAGGCGATTCGGGTTTTTGCAAGCAACGTCAAAGATCTGCTGTTGGCGGCTCCGGCTGGGCCGATTGGTGTCATTGGTTTGGACCCGGGATTGCGTACCGGCGTCAAGGTGGCGGCCATTGACGCCACCGGCAAAGTGTTGGAAACCGATACCATCTATCCCCATCCGCCGCGAAACGATCTGTCGGGTGCGTTGGAGCGTCTGGCAAAAATGGCCAAAAAAAATAGCATTCGCTTGTTGAGTATCGGCAACGGAACCGGCTCCAGGGAGACGGAGAAAATGGTCGCCCTGTTACGAAAGAAATGTCCAGAGTTGATGTTGGATGGTGTGATTGTCAGTGAAGCGGGTGCTTCGGTCTATTCAGCCTCTGAATTCGCCTCCCAGGAGTTGCCTCAACTGGATGTCTCCATTCGTGGCGCGGTCTCCATCGCCAGACGCCTGCAAGACCCCTTGGCTGAGTTGGTCAAAATCGATCCGCGCTCCATTGGTGTCGGACAATATCAGCATGATTTGGAAGAGCGGGGTTTGAAAGAGGCGTTGAATGGTGTCGTCGAGGATGCGGTGAATGCCGTCGGCGTCGATATCAACACCGCTTCGGCACCACTTTTGGAGCGGGTCTCGGGGTTGAACGCAACTCTGGCCAAAAACATTATCGACTTTCGGGAGAAAAACGGTCGTTTTCTCAATCGCAGCGCTTTGAAAAAGGTCACTCGTTTTGGTCCAAAAGCCTTTGAGCAGGCCGCAGGTTTTTTAAGGATACGCAACGGGGACAACCCGTTGGACGCGTCGGCGGTTCACCCTGAATCCTATCCGTTGGTTCAGCGAATTTTGCAAACCACCCAGAAAAAATTGGATCAGGTCATGGGAAATCAACCGCTGCTTCGTAGCCTTGATCCCGGCCGGTTTGTTCACGGCTCTTTTGGTGAACCGACGGTTCGAGATATTCTTTTGGAGTTGGACAAACCGGGACGGGATCCCAGACCGGCGTTTAAAACCGCTCGTTTTCAGGAGGGGGTCGAGACCATCCAGGATTTGCAGGTGGGCATGTGTCTGGAGGGGGTCGTTACCAATATCACCAATTTTGGTGCTTTTGTCGATTTGGGTGTGCATCAGGACGGTCTGGTCCATATTTCCGCCATGGCGGATAAGTTTGTCAAAGATCCCCACAGCGTCACCCACACAGGAGCGGTGGTCAAAGTCCAGGTGTTGGAGGTTGATCTTGCCCGAAAACGCATTGCCTTGAGCATGAAGCTGTCAGAGGGGGTACAGCCGGCCCAGAACCCTTCGTCGCAACCTGACACGCTGGCCCCGCCGAAAAATGGTTATATAAATGGTCATCAGGAAAAAATCAGATCTGGCAATCCCGGTAAAATGCGCCAGGACTCCTCTTCCGCTGGCGTTGAGGAGGGAGCCATGGCTGCCGCTTTTTTGCGAGCGAAAAAATGTTGATCTGCAATCGGAAAAAATCGGTGCAATAAACCAGAAACGGTGGTTGGTGGTGTGTGCTCTGCTGATCATCAACAAGGAGCGAATCGATCAATGAATTTTGAACTTCTTCACGCAACCGACTCTCAGGGTCGATATGTCAAAACAAGCGAGAGAAAAGAGTTGATTCGAGAGATCCGCAACTATTCTCAAAAAAATGGCGAGGCACCTCTGGCCGTCCCAGTCGTCCATCTGGTGTTGATCAACAGTGATGGCAATCTGCATCTGGTGCAGCGGGGAGATAAGCCGGAAAACCCCTTCATGTGGGATAAAACCGTCGGGGGACATGTGGTAACCGAGGAGAGACAACTCTCCCGGCACAGCTTTGATGAAAATGTACAAAAAGAGATGGCAGAAGAGATCGGTGTCAGTCAGGTGGTCATAGCCAAAGACAGTCTCGATTTTCGACAGCGTTTAGCCTCAAATCAGCATGATTTATCACAAACGGCTGTTATTCGGCTGATTGACTATGATCCCTGGATGGGGTCTGTCTGCCGGATGAAAGAGGGGGTGTCCTGGCTGAAACGGGGCAATACGGCGGTCTATTGTGGTGTTTATGACGGAGAGATTCGGTTTGTCGATGGTGAAGCGGTTAATCATCGATTGATCAGTAAGGCGCAACTTCAGGCCGAACTGAGAGAGCAGCCTTGGAACTATGCCGATGGTCTGCGGATTTTCATGCAGCGATATTATGCTTTTCTTTAACCCCCAAAAAAAAAGGCCACTATCGGAATTGCTCCAACAGTGGCCTTTTTTATCGATGAATTCTGTTGCTTAGATTTTTACAACAGAATCAGCTTTTGGACCTTTCTCGCCTTGAGTTACATCAAACTCAACACGTTGTCCCTCAGCAAGTGTTTTAAATCCGTCGCCGGTGATGCTGGTATGATGAACGAATACGTCACCTTTTCCTTCATCACGCTCAATGAAACCAAAACCTTTGCTGTCATTGAACCACTTTACTGTGCCGTTTTCACGATCTGCCATTGAATTTTCTCCAAACAAATTAAAAAAAGAGGGTTAACAGTTTAGCAGAACGTCTTTACAACAGACTGGTCGAACCTTGTAATCCTGTAATTGAGTTTTTTATCGAAAAAGTATCGATCAAAAACTGCAACGCGACATCTGGACAAAGTCAGGCTGTATCACAATACGACTGCATACCTAGTGCCCGTTTCTAGCATTTGCTGCCAACCGTTGTCAACAACAATTTAATCCAGCAAAGAGAGTCTGGGTAAAAGAGTCTGTTTATTTTGTATTGATAGAATAAGTTTTTGTCTGCATAAAAAATCAGAGAAAACAGTATGATATGTTTAAATATAAGTTTTGCTTTTCAAGCGGGCCAGTAATAGCCTGCTCTAAAACGCCACTGGAGCGTAGTCTGGCAGGGGCCGGGTAAGAAAAAAGCCGGGAGAGTGGCTCTCCCGGCTTGACCCTGGAAACGGCAGTCAGGCCAAATGTCAGTGGAAAACCGCGTACATTCGGCCTGGAATCAATCCGCTTTTATTGCATCATGACCAAGCGTTCAACCGGTTGGTCATTTTCCAGATGTTGGTCAAAAATCTCCTGAACATCTTCGGGCTTGACGCCCTTGTACCAAACCCCGGATGGATAAACCACCATGGCTGGTCCTTGATCGCATGGACCCATGCAAAACGTTCCGGTAACCTGGATTGTTCCAAAC
This sequence comes from Magnetococcales bacterium, assembly GCA_015232865.1. Next base: position 79,460 of record JADFYU010000005.1, on the reverse strand, counting down.
AGGTTGCGTTTTTCCAACTCGCCCATCATCGCTTCATAAATGCTCGAAGCCCCAGAGCTGCCGCAGGAACCACGGGGATGTCCCGGCGGTCGTTGATTCATACAGACAAAAACATGATGCTTTGGTTTCATGAACTGAACTCCCCAGAAAGGATATTCAAAACAGAGTCCCTCTTGGCTCTGAACAGTTAATCGACAATGGCGACATCGACCGGATCACACTCCCAAAGGCCATGCTTGGTGCAGTAGGAGAGGGCGGTCAATTTCATTTTGGCACTGGGAACAATGTTGACCGTTACCTCTGCTTGACCTTTATTGCCCTGCCCACCTTGGGCGCCACAGACAAAATTGGTTTCGGATAGCAGGGTTTCACCATCATAAAGCTGGATGGATTTGATGTAGTGGTCCATATCGTCCGGGTGGCTGTACTCTTTTCCCATGCGAATGGTCACGGGAAACTTTTCGCCGGCTTTAGCTTCGCTGGCACACTCGATAAAAGGAGAGTGACGGTCGATGTAATCTTTTCTGGCCTCTTTATCGACTTCTGAAATATCGACGTAACGATTGATTTTGGGCATTTTTCTTCTCCACGTGGGATTTGAATGGGGGAAACTTACAGTTCTTTGGCGTTGGCTGCCAAATATTCAGCCACACCTTCGGTGGAGCCTTTCATGCCTGGTTTGCCTTTGTTCCATCCAGCCGGACAAACTTCTCCATGCTCTTCGGTAAATTGAAGGGCGTCGATCGTACGCAGCATTTCGTCGATGTTACGACCCAAAGGCAGATCATTGACAACCTGATGACGAACAATACCCGCTCTGTCGATCAGGAAAGAGCCACGCAGTGCGATGCCGGGACCAAAGTAGAGGTCGTATGCACGGGTAATGTCTTTGGAAATGTCCGCAACCAGTGGATACTGGACGTTGCCGATGCCACCATTGTTGATGTCGGTGTTTTTCCAGGCCAGATGAGTGAAGTGAGAGTCGATGGAGACACCGATTACCTCTACGCCACGGCTTTTAAACTCTTGCAAACGGTGATCAAATGCGATGATCTCGGAGGGGCAGACAAAGGTAAAGTCCAGAGGATAGAAAAACAAGACGACATATTTGCCTTTGTATTCAGAGAGGGAAAAGTCGGCTTTGACGCTGTTGTCAGGCATAACGGCGTTGGCGGTGAAATCCGGGGCGGCCTTGGTTACGAGTACACTCATCAGTCTTGCTCCAAATAGGTGATTAAAGGTTCAATATTATGCGGAAATAAATGGGCTGTACAGTGGTGTTGCAGACAGCTGTTCGTCGCTCTCAATTTGTTGAAAGTCACTATTTCATTTTTACCACTTCTCGTCAACAAAAAAAAATGATACAACATCAAAAAAGTCGATATGACGTCTAAAATCTCTTGCACAGGAATCGGGCGCGGATCGGGCATGACCGGTGGCGGTTTGGGTGGGAAAAATGTTCGAGAAAATCGATTTATAGATTAATCTGTCTCGATATGGGAGTACTCTTTTGATTAGCAATTTGGTTGGAACCCGTATCCGTTCCATTAGAGCACAACGAAAACTGACCCAACAGCAATTGGCTGATCTGGCGGGAATTCCCCGTCCGACTCTGGCCACGGTTGAGAGAGATGACTCCAATCCCAGTTTGTCGGTTGTCTTTAAAGTGGCCAACGCTTTTGGCATGACTTTGGATCAATTGATTGAATCTTCGCACAAAAAAGTTCGTGTTCATCGACATGACGAAATGCGCATGGCAACTTCCGGTGATCTGGTCTACCGCGCCAAGACCATAACACCTGCGCAGGTTTTTCATATCAATCAGTTGGAGTTTTATTTAAAACCCGGTGGTATCTACGATGGAAAACCGCATCCTCCGGGTAGCGAAGAACATCTGTATATCTTGGCCGGTGAGATTGATTTGGATGTCTCACAAGAGACCATTCACCTGAAAAAAGGGGATTATGCCTGTTTTTTAGGCAATGTCCGCCACGTCTACCGCAATGTGGGAAGAGAGGAGGGGCGGGCCATGGTGACGATTTTGGAGGGTATGGCCGCCCAACACAATGAGACCGGAGAATGATCGCGGATTCGTCTCTCACACCGTTTTATCTTGGCGGACGGGTTTTGAAGATTTTTTTTAAGAATAGTTGGTTTTTTAAACACTTTAAGCAAGAGAATAGAGAAAAAACATGGAAACTGAAAAACTCCGAAAAATTTTAGAGCAGGGGTTGGAACACGAATATATGGCTTTGGATGGAGATGGACGTCATTTTGACTTGACGGTTGTGAGCGGAGCCTTTCGAGGTCTGGGAAAAGTGCAACAGCATCAATTGGTCTATAAGGTGCTAGGAGATTTGATGATCGAAGATGTCCATGCGCTGGTCATGAAAACCTACACGCCGGAACTTTGGGCTGAACAGAATAAATAATTTATTGGGAGATAAGAGCATGAGTGACATCAACACAATGATTCAAGAACAAATTTCTAACAACGCCATTGTCCTGTACATGAAAGGTAGCCCAACCTTCCCTCAGTGTGGTTTTTCTGGTCGGGCGGCTGATCTGTTGAAAAAATGTGGAGCCACGGGATATTTCTCCGTCGATGTTTTGCAAAACCCGGAGATTAGAGAGGGGATCAAACAGTTTTCCAACTGGCCGACCATTCCACAACTCTACATCAAAGGGGAGTTCATCGGCGGATCGGACATCATGATGGAGCTGTTTCAGTCCGGCGAGTTGAAGTCTTTGGTCGAATCGATTTGACTGAACTCTGATCCGGCTCTCCGTCGGGCCGGATCAGATCTCGTAAAGCGGAGAAAGAACCGGTTTTTCCTGGCTCTGCGTGCGCTCTTTTTTCTGCGAAACTTCCGTCTCAATCGCCTGCCAAAGCCTGTTCCCCTGCCAGGTTTGTTCTGAGTGGACAGAGTAGAGATAGCGATCCAGCTTTGCCCACTCCTCCTTGAATTGCTCCGAATAGGCAAGGGTGGGCTGGTGAGGGTCGTTGTGCAGCAGACGCTGCTCGTTAAGCCAGATCCCCAACAATCGTCTGGACTCTTGAGCTTTGTTACTCTGGCAGCTGCTTTTCAACGCTTTGAGAAGTTGCCTGCTTTTTGCTTTTACTTCCCCCCCCTCGGATGATCGGGCTTTTTTATGGGCCGTTCGGGATTTCCAAGTCCAGGCCAGCCCGGTCAATAACCAACCCAGACCGAGAAAAAAAGTCAGCCCGGAAACGCCGTTTGTAACCGTCGGCTCTACAGGAGATGACGGTTGCTGCCCGGCGGGAGCGATCGAGACGGAGGGAATTGGGGTGCCGGTCTGGGGGATCGGCTCCGCTTGAACCGGTGCCGGACTGGATTGGCTCAGGGCGGTGGATGGCTTTGCGGTCACCTCCACCTCAGGAAGTTCGGCATATTTCAACACCTCTTCATCCATATCCCACCAGGGGATTTTGAACCCGGGCAGTAATAGGGTTCCCGGAGCTGTCGGAATCAGGGCAATTTTTTGCTGTTTGAAGCCAACAATACCGGAAAATTCGGCCTGATCCTTGGTTGTTGGTCGGTCTGAATAGTGTTTGAGGCCCTTGATTTCCGGGCTGTCAAAATCCGGCAGTTGTTTGGCCGGAATGCCATCGGCAGTCAGGGAAATGGTTCGGGTAACCGGCTCGGAAACCGTCGAATCCGAGGGGGAGTGGCTCCATTTTTCAGTCAGGATCAACTCATGGGCAACCAGCCAGCGCGCCCCTTTGAATTCCGCAGGAATCGGTCTGACTTGCAGAGGGATGGCATCGGAGTTGATTCGCCTGATGGAACTTCTGGTTTGTCCAAAGGGGTCGCTGAAGAGGCTGCCAAAAATTTGATTTCTGCCGCCTGTTCTGACCTCGATTTGAAACGGCAGGATGGTCAGCTCGCCACTTTTTTGTGGGAACAGGGCATAACGATGCTCTTCAACGATATGGCGGCGATTATTGACGGTTGTTTCATAGCGTCGACCCTCTCCCAAGGGTTCCACCACCACCTCCCCCCCTTCAAACCGGGGTTCGGACATGGTGGCCGAGGCAATCTGGATGGCCCGAAAAAAACGGACGGTCAACACCACTTGTGACTGCACATAGGGATTGGTTACGTCGGTTTTGACCTCAAAAAAAAGATCGGGAGTGGACGGACCGCTTGCCGGAGGGGTGAGTGTGGCGGCATCAACCACCGTGATGAAAGTTGGTTTTGAATGGGTTGAGCCAAACTTGATGGATGGAATGGCCACCTTTCCCGTCTGTTTGGGCATCAGGGTCAATGTCCAGGTGACGGTTCGGCTGCGCTCGCCGTTGATAATGTTCAATCGACTGCTCTGCTGTCTGCCCAAGATGTCAAAGGACTCTTCCAAAGGAGAAAAATCCGGCTGGACATCCGCCTCACCGTCTGCTTCAAAATTGAGTTGAAACGACTCATTCAAGGCCACCGGGTTTCGATCCGCACTCAGCTTGATCTGGCTCGCCCCCTGAACCGGCGTCGGTAAAAGGAGGGTTGCCATAACCGCCAATAAAATCAACAGGTTTGATGTTGAACTCTGTTTAATAAAAATGGTCGAGAAAGGGTTTACCATGGTTGTTCCACTCTGCCGCTATCGGGTTGACGTCTGTTCTTTTGATATTGGAGGTAAAACTTGCGCCGAAGCAATCCGCCCGGATCGTCGGGTATTCGTCGCAGCCATCGTTTCATGGCCATTTGTTCCTCGCTGTCTTGCAACACTTCCATCGATTGTTCTAACAATTCTTCGGATTCCGGGCCGGATTGACCGGTGGAGTCATCCGGTTTACCTTGCTGCGGATTGGCCGATTGCTCAGGCTCCGGTGATTGTTTGGCCTGAGATTGTTGTGGTTCCGACTGTTTGCCATCGGATGGCTCGCCCTCTGGCTCGGAAGAGGGGTTGTCTGATTTGGATTCTGATGGTTGTGGCTTGTCCGATTGTGACGGTTGTTGCTCTTGAGACTCTTCCGGTTGCTTTGGTTGGTCGGAGGATTTGGTCTCGTCGGAGCCTTGTTGCGACTGGGGTTGCGGTGGCAGAGATTTTTTGACCAACTCCTGATTGTACTGAGCATCGGTATGGTCGGGATTTTTCTTCAAGGCTTCCTGGTAGGCCTTGATCGCCTCTGGAAGCCGTCCCAGCCGGGCCAGAGCGTTACCTCGATTGTACCAGGAGTCGGCACTCTCCTGACCATTCAGGCTAGCCAACGCTTGTTCATAGTGACCAGCCCGATAGTGGGCGGCAGCGCGCCATTGGGGGTCTTGAAACAGTTCGGCGGCCCGCTCGGGCTGTTGTTGAGCCAGGGCTTCGGCGGCCCGTTGGTCGTCTCTCAGCCACCAACGCTGCCAATCATCCGCTTGGGCGTTTCCCATGGGGAGAAGAAACAGGACCAACAACCAAAGCGATTGTTTGCGAAAAGCGTTGGCCGCCCAAAGCAGTACCGGCAATAACAGCCAAGGCCCCTCTTCGCGCCAGGCGTCGGCAATAACGTCGGTTTCTGTCATATTCATCAACAGCGGATTGGCTTTGATTTGTTGAAAGATCTGGTCCAAATCCGCATCTCCCGCCTGAGAAGAGATGTACAGGCCACCGGCCTGGCTGGCGATGGTCTGTAGGGGGGCGGTCTCCAACTTGGGAATGACGATGGCCCCGTGGGCATCGAGCAGATAACCGCCACTCGTCAGAGGGATCGGAGCCCCTTGTTCTGTTCCAATGCCCAATATGGAGAGCCGATGCGCTCCCAATGTCTCCGGCTCAAAGGGAACGGAGTCTGGCCAGCCATCGGTAATCAGGAGCATGTCTCCCTTTTGCACGCCGCTCTGTTTTAACAGGTTGAGAGCGGTTTGGATGGCCAACTGGGGCTGGCTGCCCTGGGCGGGCATCATATCGGTGGAGAGGGTGCTGGCCAGGGAGGCGATGTTGTGGGTATCGTCGGTCATTGGCGAGACGATGTAGGGTTCGGCGGCATAGACCACCAGTGCCGTCTGTCCCTCTTGGCGACGAGAGAGAATGTCCTGCACCTTATGTTGCGCCCGAGTCAGTCGGTTGGGGGGCAGATCGGTGGCATCCATGGATTTGGACAGGTCCAATAGAATGACCAAAGCGGATTGATTGCTGAAAACCGGCTGTGGAATCCGTTGCCAGACCGGACCGGCCAGGGCGAAAACAACCAAAAGTGCGGAGAGTAGAGCACCCCAGGGCCAGGAACTTTTGAAATTCTCCTGTCGCCCTTCCATGATGTGAGGAAGGAGCCGTTCATCGCAAACCCGACTCCAGGATTGACCGTTTTTTCCCTGTTGTCTCATCAGCCAACCCCACCAAACCAGGGGTAGGAGCGTCAAAAACCAATAGGGTCTTAGAAACTGGAACGAATCCAACATTATTCAACCCTCCCACTGGAAAAAAAAGCGGAGTTGCTCGCTGTTAACAGGATGACCAGGAAAAGGGCTGAAGCCAGAGGCCAGATAAACAGGGCGCGCGAGGGGCGGAAGGATCGATTCTCCTTCTCGACCGGTTCCAGTTGATCCAGCAGTTGATAGACCTCTTCCAAAGCCTCGGTGTTCCTGGCTCGGAAGTATCGGCCCTGGGTTGCTTTGGCGATGGCGATCAGGGTTTTTTCATCCAGGTCGGCTGAGGGGTTGACGCGGCGTTGGCCAAAAAAGGTCCGCACAATCATCTCATCAGCCCCGATTCCGATGGTATGAATTTTCAAGCCTTCCGATTGAGCCAGTCGAGCCGCTTGAATCGGTGTGACGGCACCGGCATTGTTGGCACCATCGGTGAGTAGAATCAATACCCGACTCTCCGGGGAGGTCTCACGCATTTTTTTTACCGCCAGACCGATGGCGTCGCCGATGGCGGTTTTGTCTTCTCCAGCCAGACCAATGGAGGACTCTTCAAGCAGGGTGGCGACGGTTTGCCGGTCAAAGGTCAGGGGGGTCTGTAGATAGGCGTTGGTGCCAAATAAAATCAAGCCGATGCGGTCCCCTTCGCGGCGTTTGATGAACTCACCGGCCACCTTCTTGGTTGCCGTCAGCCGGTCCACCATCGCGCCGTCCAACATAAAATCCTGCGCTTTCATGCTGCCGGAGAGATCCACCGCCAGCATCAAATCCCGACCGCTGACCGGCAGTGGAATCGGCTCGCCCAACCAGGTGGGTCTGGCCGATGCCGACAAAAGCAGGGTCCAGGCCAGCAAAGCCAGCCAAAATGCGAATCTGCGACGGGTGTTGGCGGGCAGAAACGCGGGCTGGTGAAAGGAGAACCTGAAATCTTCTGAGAAGGGGATCTTCAGGGCAGCTCCCCGCTCAGACGGAATCATCTGACTGAAACGCCGCACCAGCCAAGGGATTGGAAACAGAAGAAAGATCCAGGGCCACTCAAAATGAATCATGAAAGGAGCCTTTTTTTAGCCTAGATTCAGCATTTTTTCGCATACATCCGTAAAACCGGAAAAAAATATAATTCAACCGTTGCTCACTTCCAACGGTAAAAAAAAGTCCAACTCTAACGAATAACCGCTCCGGCTAGAATCAGAAAAAGCAGTCCCACGGCAATGCCCAACACAAGGGAGCGTTTAAACGGAATGCCGAAGACGGCGTTAAGCCCGACAATGGTCAAAATTGATTCGATGACAACGATCATGATATGCCAGGGAATGATCACCGCCGGGCCACCCCAGCCAAAGTAGACCAAAAAACTATCGATCAGCAGGCTGGGAATCCAGGGTCCGAAAAAACAGAATCCGACCAAGGCCCAGCTTTTTTTTAAACTCATGCTGTCGATGGTGGCATGGTCTCGACCATGAACCCAGATTACATAAGCCAGAATGGTGATGATCAGGAGACCGTAGGGGCCATAGAAAAAAATCTCGGCAAACCGGTATGCTTGCGGATCGATTCCGAAAGGAACCGGCAACAGCATGGGGCTGTTGTCCAGGTAGAGGGAGACCACCGTAGTCAGGGCCGTTGACTCCCAGCGAAACAGTTGCAGAAAAAAGGCCCAGGGAAACAGGTCGTACCCCCGCAAGCGACTATAGAGGCCCGAGGGGCGTAGAAACATGAAACAGATAAGATTTTTCAGCATCAGTCTGATCTGTCCCTATTGTTCGACGGTTTCTTTTGAGGAAGCCAGCTCTTTTCTTAAGCGAACGATTTCTGAAATCAGTGTGCGGGTTCGCCCGGCCATTTTTTTCAGTATTCGCAACGTAAAGGTCGGTTCCTCGCCGATCCACTGTAAAAAACCTTTTTTATCCACGGTTAAAATCTGTACCGTCCCCAAAGCTCGGGCGCTGGCAATTCGAGGTTTGTCGTCAAACAGGGCCAACTCTCCAAAAACCTCGTCCTCTTCGAGTACGGCGATTTGAAAATCTTGACCGGAGCCATCGTCAAAGACGATTTCAACTTTGCCCTCCAAGACGACATACATGCAGTCAGCCGCTTCCCCTTGACGGATTATCCACTCGCCCTCTTTATACTTTTTCCCAAGGGACGATTTGTTGGTATTGAATAACATGTCTATTTCCTTGAAACCGTAGGTCTGAATAAATTTTTCATCGCCTCGCGGAGCAATCGGATGACAACCCATGGATGTAGCGATCGCATCAGGATATTTCGATAGGAAGCGCTGCCGGTAAACGTGTCCCAGAGAGCCGAGCTTAAGCGGGGAGGAATATCCTCACGGTTTTGTTCCTCTTGGATGACCGATATAATCGCTTCCTGTATGAAAGGGAAGGGGCGAAACAGGCTGTCACCAAAAAACATCAGATGGCCCAGACGATTATCCCAATCCAGGCTTCGACAGGCTGGAAGATAGGAGTGACGAAAACTCTGCGCCGATACCCCACGGGATATGGCGGTATAAGAGAGCGCTTTTGCCATTCGATAGGCGGCCCCGATACCGTCTTTATACAACCGGGATGAGGCGCAATCTCCGACCAACACCACGCGATCGCCAAAGGGCTGGGTTGGCGAACCGATATTGATGGCGGGCTGGCAACTACAGGTCTGAACCGGGATTTCCCAACCGAGTGGCAGACATTTTTTAACCTCCGGCGACTGATAAACCCGTTTGACCAGATCGTGATCAATTTTGTCACCCAGAATAATCAAGGTTGCATAAGACCCCTTTGGGGTGATGGCGATAAATTTGATTCCCGGAATTTTCAGGATGAAAACATGCATGGCACAGTCAAGCAGACGTTCCACCTCTTCATGACCAAAATAGAGCTCACTGACATAGGCTTTGGTTGATTGGGGAGGTTTGTAGCCAAAGTCCAGATCTTCGAACAATTTCAAGGCCGGGCTGTTCAATCCCAGACTTCCGACCAGTAAATCATAACGACGCCTGACCCCTTGCTGATCGATGATGCAGGGCCGGCCGGACTCCCACTCAAGTCCTTTGACGCGTTCGCCAATATGATGGGCGCCGCGTTCCTTGGCCAACTCCAGAAGATGGTTGTCAAAGCTGATTTGTGGAAGAGGGGGTTGCTTTTCAGCACCGGTCGGTCCTCCACCGCGAAAAATGCAGGCAATGCGCATTTCATCCAGGGGCGCTTTAATGCGAACCGAGCTACGGTCGGTATGCAGGGTATAGGCGGCGATGGTATCGATGAGTATTTCATTGGGCAGATGAATGCCGTCACTGGCCATTTTCTGGACCAACGATTCAGAAATAACACCGCCACACATGTTACAACCTCGTGGACCGGTCAAGCGAAAGTTGCGCGGTTCAAAGATATCGATCTGAATATCCAGATCCACCTGCGCGGCCAGATCCAACAGGAAGAACGCTGTCAAGCTGCCGGCAGGCCCGCCGCCGACAATTCCGATCCGGTCGCCGTTTTTAAGCTCCATTACTGTTTTTCATGCTTTTCAGATCGTTCCAACCAGATCTCCAACCCCTGGGCGTTGATCTCCCGGTCTGGTCCCAGGAGCGAGCGCGCCAGATCCGGGTTGGGTGCGTGAATTTTTTCCAGCATGTCACACATGTACTCCTCCAAATCCGATGAGAGCTGTTGATGATCGCTTACCCCCTGGTTTCGGTTTTTTTTGGCCAGAACCAGATAGTGGTCCAGTTGTTCGTGCAGGCTTTTCAACAGCGCCGGTTGATAGGGAATGGCGTCAAAATGAGTCAGATAGAGGGTGTCTGGCTTTAGAGCCGCCAAACGATCCATACTGAGATGAAAAGCCGCCGGGTCCAACTGTGTCGGAGTGGTCGCGGGAAAAATGAATGGCAGATCACCGCCGTCAAAGTCCCGATAGGAGAGGCCGAACACATCGCCGGTAAAAATTCCCCGGCTGGTTTCATCCCAAACGGAAAAATGGTGGCGGGCGTGGCCGGGGGTGTCGAAAAAGGTCAGGGTTCTCCCGCCGATCTCCACCGTGTCCCCATCCACCGGGGTTACCACCCGGCTTTCAGGGGTGGCAACGATATCGCCGAGACTCTCTTTAAATCCTTTCTCTCCATAGACCAATATGGCACTGGCCTTCAATCGGGTCGGGTCGATCAGGTGCGGGGCGCCGAGCGGGTGGACATAGAGTTTCGCCTGTGGGCAGAGACGCATCAACTCACCGGCTCCACCGGCATGATCCAGGTGAACGTGGGTGACAATGATGGCTTTTACCGCATTCTCATCCAATCCGGCCCGATCCAGAGCGCCCATCAGCCGGGGAACAGCCAGCAGGGGGCCTGTTTCGATAAAGGCGGCACAGCCCTTTTCGACCAGCAGATAGGCGGCGGTCATCTCGGGACGCAGATAATGGGTGTCAATCCGGGTAACTGCAAAAGGTAGATCGTGGTAATCCTGGTTCATGATGGTCAATATTCCTTTATATTCGTAAGATATCCCTATTCAACCTGAAAACGGCTGGCCCACTCCAAGGTACGCTTCAGCCAATGGGTTTTGACTATGACTTTCCATAATATCACAAAAGAATGGGCGCGACGAGAATAAATGTTATTATTTTATTGAAATCATATAGTTAAATGGCGTGAGTGTTGAGCGTTTCTTGCCAGGAGAGAAGAAACGGCTTGCATACGCCAAAGAGAACGATACACTGTACTGACGAGGTGGTTTGCGGAGGTTTCTTTGAAACCTCTTACTTTATCGGGGGTTGGAGTGGTTTCTTTTGCCGATATAGGGACGATGGGTCAACGCTGGTTTGTCCGAATGGTGGAGCGGTTGGGGGTCGCTGTCGGTCTGCCTGTCGATGGTCTTGATCCCAGTGAGGCTCAGACACCCGTATTGGTTCGTCTCTCTCTGCGCTCAAAGTTGCTTTTTTTCACTCTCAACCGTTCCGCCCGTCAAACCCTGATTCTGGGTCGGGAAAAATTTCAAAAACTCTACTCTTCCAGCGGTCAGTTTCGGCTAGTCGGCCAGGATTTTTCCAACAGCAAAGCCTGGTCAGGGGGAAAGGGGTCTGGAGGAACAAATAAATGGAGCCGGGAGGCGTATCACGTGAGTCTCTCCAGCGTCGGTCGTTTGGCTGGCGGTATAGTCGAGAACTATTCGGTATTGTCGGAAAATCGACAACCGTTTATCAAACAAGTGGTTCAGGGGCGGGCCGATGGGCAGTATGATCAGGCGGTTTTTGAAGAGGTAAGGGCGTTATTTGAACGGGATAAAATCTCCCTTTAGAAACAGCGGTCAAGCGTTTTGAACAGGGCTGTTGCGCAGGGGTTCTTTTAAAATTTCCAGTGCCTCTTCCAAAAGTTGGTTGGACTCTCTGACGGTCATTCCTGTGCCACTCTCCACCACCAAAAACCGATCCCATCGATCCAAGGGTTCTCCGGCCCAAAGATGAAAGAGCCAGTTTTGTTGTCGCCAATGGCTGATTCTTGGCAACGGTCCCTTTATGATTTCTTGTGACATGTCGAGAAGTTCCGGTTCGATCAGACCCCCATTGGCATGTTTTATCCCATAATGACGATTGCGTGGATTCCAGTAAGCCACCAGTTTGATAGGAATCAGCTTTTCCATCCAGATCGAAAATGTGGTCAGGGTTGACTCCAGCCCAGGCTCAGTACTCTCAAGCTGTCTGGCCAATAAGTCCAGACTCACCTGGAAAGCTCCTTGTCGGGTGTCCAATAACGGCAATCGCCCTTTGACGCCAACCAATCGATAACCGTTCATAGAGTCCTGAGGGTCAAATTTATAGCCCATTTTGATTCCCTTTATCTGTAGAATGCTGACAGATGTTTGCTTTGGTTCTCTCTTGTAACGTAGATTTTCAAATGAATCACTGCTATATTTATGCCAACACTTGGCTATGGACAGGGTTTATGCTCACGGGTCAACTCATTGGGTTTTTCAAGGATTCATTCATGACATTATCAGATCGTACCGGCTTCCGGTCTTGGCTGTTGGCGGTTTTTTTGACGCTTGTCACCATGCCGATTTGTTTTTCTTCCGCTTCGGCCTTCGATGATCTGTCTCCCATCGGGCGGTTGAACGATTTTTTCACCCGACTGCACACCATCGAGGCGGAGTTTGTCCAGCAGATTTATGAATCAGACAACCAAACCCCCTCAGTCAGTCGAGGTCTGTTTTCTGCAAAAAAACCAGGTCTGTTCCGTTGGGATTATAGCGAGCCGTTTGAACAGGTTATTCTGTCAGATGCCGATTCGGTCTATTTTTATGAGGTGGATCTGGCCCAGGTGACCAAATCCAGCGCCGCTCGGTTGGAACAGACACCGGCCGCCTTTTTTGTTTCCGATCGACCGTTGTCCCAAACTTTTGCACTGAGCGTAACAGAAGATTCCACTTGGCACGTACCCGGCGTTCGTCTGGTTCCTCTCAAAGAGGGGTCCATTCAAGAAATCGTCCTGACGCTTCATCCGCAAAAGGATGAACTGTTGAATCTGCAGGTGTTGGACTCTCTGGGCAACCATTCCCGCTTTGGTTTTCAAAACGTTCGCTTCAATCAACCCCTGCCGGAAGATCGATTTGTCTTTGTCCGCCCTCCAGAGGTTGATTTGATCGAAGAGACCCCAGAAAAAACCGGATTGTAGAATACATTTTTTTAATAACTTCAGAATAAAGGGAGTAGTCGAACATGCCCTCATTTGATATCGTCTCCGAAGTGGATATGCAAGAGGCCGATAATGCGGTCAACCAAGCCATCAAAGAGATTACCACCCGCTATGATTTTAAAGGCTCCAAAAGCAGTGTGGAACGGGAAGAGGCGGTTATTACCGTCATCAGCGATGATGAGTATAAGATGGAGCAGGTGATGGAGGTCTTGAAGGGAAAGCTCTTCAAGCGTAAAATCGATCCCGCCGTTCTCGATTATTCCAGTTTGGAGCCTGCTTCCGGTGGATTGGTTCGGCAGAAGGTGACCATTCGTCAGGGCGTGGACAAGGATCTGGCTAAAAAAATCATCAAAATCATCAAGGATAGCAAAGCCAAGGTGCAAGCCTCCATTCAAGGGGAGCAGGTTCGGGTCACCGGAAAAAAACGGGACGATCTGCAACAGGTGATTGCCCTGATGAAAGAGTCCAACCTGGAGATGCCTCTTCAATTCAACAACTTTCGAGATTGATCGTTCATGCCTGACACTCAATGCAAAGGCAAGGTTGGCGTCATCTCTTTGGGTTGTCCCAAGAATCTGGTCGATACGGAAAAGATGCTGGGTCGTTTTATCGAGAGCGGTTATCAATTGACCCCCAATCCGGGAGAGGCTGATTTGCTGGTGGTCAACACCTGTGGCTTCAAGGCGGATGCCGAGGCCGAATCTCGTGAGGCCATCCTGGAAATGGCCGAGTTCAAATCCCTCAACCCCAAGGTCCGGTTGGTGGTAACCGGTTGCCTCTCCCAACGCTATGGCGATCAACTTCAACGGGAGATTCCGGCCATCGATGTGCTGGCCGGGGCGACCGAATATGAAAAACTGATTCCGACCCTGGAATCAAACGCTCCACCGCCGCCCATCAGCGCCCCAAATCCAGGAACCGGTGAAGAGGCTCCCCGGGTTTTGACCACCAGCCCCCATACCGCCTATGTCAAAATTGCCGAAGGGTGTAACAACCCGTGCGCTTTTTGCATCATACCCAAACTGCGTGGTCCGTTTGTCTCTCGGGAGCCGGAGGATATTGACGAGGAGGTGGCCTCTCTGGTCGCTCAGGGGGTGAAGGAGATCAATCTGATTTCCCAGGACACCACGCTGTACGGGCGAGATCTGGATCGTCGTCTGAGTCTGGCTGATCTGCTGCAAGGGTTGAAAAGCGTCGAAGGGTTGGGTTGGATTCGGCTTCTCTATCTCTACCCAACCCTGGTGACCGATCAACTGCTGGAGTTGATGGCGGAAGAGAACGCCATTTTGCCCTACTTCGATGTTCCTCTTCAGCACAGTCACTCCGCTGTTCTGAAACGGATGAAACGAGCCGAGCGGGGGCCTGACGTCGAAAATCTCATCACCCGCATTCGTCGCTATATGCCCAAGGCTACCATCCGAACCACCTTTATCGTCGGTTTTCCCGGTGAGACTGACGAGGAGTTTTTGCACCTGTTCAACTTTGTCAAGACGGCCCGTTTCGATCATGTCGGGGTTTTTACCTACTCCGATGAGATCGGGACCACCGCCTATGACCTGCCGGACAAAATACCGGCCTCGGTTGCCCAAGAGCGGCGAGATCGGCTGATGGCCCTGCAACAGACCATCAGCCAGGAAAAACTGTCTGCTTTGGTCGGGCAGAAAATCAAGGTTCTGGTTGATGGAATCTCCGAGGAGAATGAATGGTTGATGGAGGGACGAACAGCCGCTCAAGCCCCGGATGTGGATGGGGTGGTCTATATCAACGACGGTTCTCCCCAGCCCGGCACTCTGGTTGAGGTGGAGATTACAGAAGCCCATGAGTATGACCTGGTCGGCCATGTCGTTGGTCGGGGTTCCCCCTGAGAATGTCCGGGCTGGCCTTCGCCGATCCTGCTGTCCCTCTGGCCGATCGTATGCGGCCCCAGATCCTGGAAGAGGTGGTCGGTCAGTCGCACCTGACCGAAAAAGGCAAGATTCTTTATGAATCCCTGGCCGCCAATCGAATCCCATCCTTAATTTTCTGGGGACCACCCGGTTGTGGAAAAACCACCCTGGCCCGCCTGATCGCTCAAAGAGGAGAGCAACACTTTGAAGCGTTATCGGCGGTTTTAGCCGGGGTCAAAGAGGTGCGGGACGTGGTCGGACGGGCGCGTCGGGAGTTGGATGTCGGCGGCAAGGGGACCATTTTGTTTGTTGATGAAATACACCGATTCAACAAGGGTCAACAGGATGCCTTTCTGCCCTTTGTCGAAGATGGCACCATTACCCTGATCGGTGCTACGACCGAAAATCCCTCCTTTGAACTCAATGGCGCCTTGCTCTCTCGCTGCCAGGTTTTGGTGCTAAACGCCTTGTCCAGAGAGGATCTGATCATACTGCTCAAGCGGGCGGTGGCGGATGGGCGCAGAGGGGTTGGCACTCCGCCGCCCAACCTTGATCCTGCGGTATTGGAAGAGATTGCCTGTCATGCCGATGGCGATGCCCGATATAGTCTCAACCTTCTGGAATCTTTCATTGATATCGTATCCGACAAGATTGCCGCCGGAGTTCGTTTGGGCGTTCCCGACCTGCTGGCCAGTCTCAATCGACGTGCGAGCCTCTACGACAAATCCGGTGAGGCCCACTATAACCTGATCTCCGCCTTCCATAAATCCATGCGTGGTTCAGATATCGACGCTTCGCTGTATTGGTTGGCTCGCCTGTTGGAAGGGGGTGAGGACGGCATGTATATCGCCCGACGCATGGTTCGGTTCGCCTCGGAGGATATCGGCAATGCCGATCCTCAAGCCTTGGCCCTCACCCTGCAAGCCAAGGATGCCTACCATTTTCTCGGCTCTCCCGAGGGTGATCTGGCCCTGGCCCAGGCGGTCATCTACCTGGCCAGCGCCCCCAAAAGCAACAGCGCCTACCTCGCCTTCAAAGCGGCTCGGATCACAGCCCGAAAACGAGGGGCCTTTTCACCCCCTGCTCACATTCTCAACGCCCCAACCCAGTTGATGAAAGATCTGGGATATGGAAAGGGGTATCAGTATGCCCATGATTATGAAGGGGCCTTTGTTTGTCAAAACTACATGCCGGAACCGCTGTTGCAGGAGAGATTCTACCAACCGGTCGAGCGGGGATTTGAACGCGAAATTGCCCGCCGGATTGCCTATTGGCAGCGATTGAAACGGGAGAAAGAGGAGGATAAGTCGTGAAGACCCTGCTATTTGTTGCGGCGGGCGGTTCGGTCGGAGCCGTGTTGCGTTTTTTGGTTTCCGGTTGGGTTTACCAATGGCTTGGGCGGGATTTTCCCTGGGGGACATTGGTGGTCAATGTTGTCGGCTCTTTTTTTATGGGCTTTTTGTTTTTTCTTTTCACCGGACGATTTCTCATCAACAGCGATCTTAAAACCGCCATCCTGGTCGGAGGGTTGGGCGCATTAACCACGTTTTCCACCTTCTCCATCGAGACATTGGCCCTGTTGGAGGCAGGCTCGACCTTTTCGGCCCTGGCCAACGCCGTTGTCAGCGTGGTCTTTTGTGTGGCGGCGGTCTGGATGGGAATGTGGATGGCTAAAATGGTATAGTTCTTGATCAAACCACTGGCAGCAAGCCTGTGTAGCCGGGCGCCACCTGTATTCCTGAACTGTCCGTCAACAGATCGGCAGTTCTTCCCTAACGACTCCATCAAACAGTTGAGTGATGATTTGACGATGAAAAACAGATTATTAAAAAAAATTCAGGATAATCAGGCCGTCATCGGTATTATCGGTCTTGGATATGTCGGCCTTCCCCTGGCCTTGCGCTTTTTGGAAGAGGGGTTTCCGGTAGTCGGTTTTGACATCGATCCGAAGAAAATAGAAAAACTGAATCGGGGGGAGGGGTATATCGAGCACATCGCACCGCAACCGTTTTTGGCAGCCATTCAAGCCGGAAATCTCCGGGTGACAACAGATTTTTCTAATATAAAACAAGTCGATGCCATTATATTATGCGTGCCGACTCCTCTCAATAAAAACCGGGAACCGGATCTGAGTTATGTGACCGGTTCCTTGGCGAGCATCATTCCTCACATGGTTCCCGGTCAGGCCATCTCCCTGGAGAGCACGACCTATCCCGGCACTACGGAAGAGAAAATGCGCCCGCCACTCGAAGAGGCCGGATTGATGATCGGCATCGATACCTTCCTGCTCTACTCTCCCGAACGGGAAGACCCGGCCAACCCTGATTTTACCACCCGTACCATTCCCAAGGTGGTGGGTGGGAGCAGCGAAAATTGTCTGGAAGTCGGTCAGGCACTCTACGAAAAAATCATTGATAAGGTGGTTCCGGTCTCTTCGACCGGTGCGGCGGAAATGGTCAAAATTTTGGAAAACACCTTTCGATCCGTCAATATTGCGTTGGTAAACGAGCTTAAAATCGTTGCCGATAAAATGGGGCTGGACATTTTTGAGGTCATTCGGGCAGCGGCCACCAAACCGTTCGGCTACACCCCCTTTTATCCCGGTCCCGGATTGGGTGGGCACTGTATTCCCATCGACCCCTTTTACCTGACCTGGAAAGCCCGAGAGTACGGTGTAAATACCCGTTTTATCGAGTTGGCCGGTGAGGTCAATACCGCCATGCCGGATTTTGTCATCAGTAAAATCAGTTTGGCCCTCAATGATATCGAACGATCTGTTCGAGGTTCGCGCATTCTGGTTTTGGGGTTGGCCTACAAAAAAAATGTCGATGATGTGCGTGAGTCGCCCAGTTTTGTCCTGTTGGAACGGTTGCAGGGGTTGGGGGCGGTGGTGGATTATTCGGACCCGCACGTACCGGTAACCCCCTCCATGCGTTCCCACTCCATTCAACTAACCGGTGTTCCCCTCACGCCCGAGGTGATCGGCTCTTTCCACTGTGTGGTCATTGCCACCGACCATGATCGATTTGATTGGCAGATGATCAAAGAGAACGCCCGATTGATCGTCGATCCCCGTGGGGTTTATAAAGCCGATTCCGTTCGAATTCATCGAGCCTGATCAAGAGGGAGAGAACGGATGAACAGGAGTACGCTCAAAAGAGGTGAATTGGTTCCGGTAATCCTGTCTGGTGGATCGGGAACCCGTCTGTGGCCGCTCTCGCGGGAGAGTTATCCGAAACAGTTCCTCCCGTTAATATCCGATGACTCTCTTTTTCAATCGACAATCAATCGTCTGCATGGGGTGTCAAACGTCGCACCACCTTTGATCGTCTGCAATGAGATTCAGCGCTTTTTGGTGGCGGAACAGGCTCGAAAGATTGGTATAACACCGGCTGAGATCATTCTGGAGCCTGTTGGACGCAACACCGCGCCAGCCGTCGCTTGTGCGGCCCTGATTGCCAGACAGATGAACCCGGAATCCATTCTTCTTGTATTGCCGTCGGATCATATCATCAAAGATGTTGGCACGTTTCAAACGGTGCTGACTCAAGCGATCAATATCGCTCAGGGTAACAAACTGGTCACCTTTGGCATTGTCCCGTCTGCTCCACAAACCGGCTTTGGTTATATGAAACGTGGCGAAGCGCTGGATGATCGTCACGCCTATTCGGTCGATAAATTTATCGAAAAACCAAGCCTGGAGCGTGCCACCGAATATGTCGATTCGGGAGAGTATTACTGGAACAGTGGCATGTTCGTGTTTCGTGCTGACCTGTTTTTGTCCGAGCTTGAACATTTTGCCCCCGAAATTCTCGCCGCCTGTCAATCCGCTGTTGATCGCGCCGAAAAAGATCTCGATTTTTTACGGTTGGATCAGCAATCCTTCACGGCTTGTCCCAAAGATTCCATCGATTATGCCGTCATGGAAAAAACCGATCAGTCGGTGGTTGTGCCTCTGGCGGCCGGTTGGAACGACATCGGTTCCTGGTCGGCTTTGTGGGAGATCAGCGAAAAAGATGGATCTGACAACGTGTTGTCAGGGGATGTGTTGGCTGAGCAGAGCAACAACTGTTTCATCCATGCCGGTCACCGTTTGGTGGCAACGGTTGGTTTGAACGATCATGTGGTGATCGAAACGTCGGACTCTGTTTTTGTTGCCCCGAAAAGCCACGTTCAACAGGTTAAATCCATCGTCGAACAACTGTCCAGACAGGGTCGTTCAGAAACCATCTGCCATAAGAAGGTCTATCGTCCTTGGGGCAGCTATGAATCCATCTATATCGATAAGCGGTTCCAAGTCAAGATGATTATCGTCAACCCCAAGTCGGTACTCTCCCTGCAGATGCACCATCATCGTGCGGAACATTGGGTCGTCGTCCATGGAACGGCTCGGGTAACTCGGGGGGATGAAATCAAAATTCTCAAAGAGGATCAATCCACCTACATTCCCCTGGGCGTCAAACACCGGCTGGAAAATCCGGGGATCATTCCTTTGGAGTTGATTGAGGTCCAAACTGGCAGCTATCTGGGAGAAGATGACATCGTACGATTTGAAGATGAATACGGAAGAAACACGAATTAATTTACGATAACTTCTATTAACGTAACTCAGAAGCTCTCTTTTCGAAGGTTAGAAGAGAGCTGAGTTTGTTTTTTTAAAAAATTATTGTAAGTCTAGCGCGTACATATTTTTATTTCGATGTGCAAAAAAAATCAATATATCAAGCAGTTTAAAGTAAGTTTGCATTTATTCAGGGAAGGCTCGCTGCGTTTTTATTCGACCAAGTCTGTTGAAGACCTGTTTTAGGGACGGAAAGTTCGTGTTAAAATACCCACTTGTTAGATTTCGCCTGCTAAAAGAGCGGGAATGAAATTTTTTAGGGATTTTTAGCCGATGGTCGATTTTGGGTGATTCCAACCAACTCTACTCATGAAATCTCTGCCGATCTGGGAGTATTGGGAAAACGAAAATCTCAGCCCACTTCCCAAAGACCCGGTAGAAGATTCTACTTCTCCGTAAGAAGTCACGCCCCTGTTTGGCGTGTTTTCCGAGCATCCATTGTTCGGGGCGAGGGGGTTATCCTCATCACCGGGGAACCTGGAGTGGGAAAGAGCCATTTTCTCAACCGCCTCAAAGATGTTTTGCCAGACAATCGGGACATGGTTCACATTCCCGACCCGACCCTGCCAGCCAACCTTTTTTTGCAAAAACTGATGGAGGCGGTCAAATACGGCAACAACAGATCGACCGAACTGCCTGTACCTCTGGAACTAACCCATAAACAGTTGCTGGATGTTTTGGAAGAGCGCGCGGCAACCGGCAGACGCCTTCTGGTTGCGATCGATCAGGCGCAGATGTTGAGCGATGAAAATGCCACGATCCTCTCCTATTTGATTCCATTTTCGGCCAAGGATATCAAACCGGTTCAGGTTCTGTTGGTCGGTCGGCCCGAGCTGTTGGGATGTCTGGATACCCAACCCTTTGCGACCATCCGAAAAGAGATCATCGGTTCGGGGGAGATTACGCCGTTTACTCGTTCTGAAGTCCTGGACTTTATTCATTTCTACATTCGCAAGAGTGTTGGACGTCATATTCGGGTCTCTTGGTTTGCCTGGGTAGATATCTTCTCCGTTACCCAGGGGAATCCTTTCCGAATCGAACAAATTCTGAACCAGACCTTGGCCCAGATCAAACTCAGGCCGCGTTGGATCATCACCCGATCCCTGGTCAAGAGTGCCCAGCAAAAGGGCCGGGATCTTCCGGGTGCTTCAAAATTGGCTTCTTCTTCTTCCATTTTCAACCTGAAAACAGTGGCTGTGGCCCTGATGGTTCTGTTGGGAGTCGGGATTGTGGTGGGTGGCCTGTTTGATTCTGACGATCAACATCAGACCGTTGCAAAAATCGCTTTGCCAATCGTGGCTGACAATGTGGACACTACGCCCAATGAAGAGAAGCCCCTTTCCTTTGGTGAGGTGATGGCAAAAAAGGAGTGGATGAGTGCGGAACCGGTTCAAGCTCGGGCCGTCTTACCGCCGAACCCAGCGCCAGAACTGGAAAAGCCCCTGAACACCGTCGAAAACAAGGTGGAAAAATCATTGGTTGCCATCTGGCCTTCTCCACCGACCACTGCCCCTCAGCGCGCTCAGCAGAGGCGGTTTTCCGAGTCGGCCAATCCGCAACCCATCCTGACGGCCAAAAGCCGGGCGACCTCTTATACTGCTCCGGTTTCTGCGCCTAAGCAAATTGCTGCAATCGTCAAACGATCCCCTTCGGATCTGCCGGGAACACCACCCAGAAAAGTTGGATTTTTCTCAGCATTGAGCCGAGTCAAGCCCAAGCAGGTCTCCCACAATACCACACCTGATTTGCCTCCTTTACGGGTTGGTTCGGTTGAGGATCGGGTGTTGGAAAAAATGGTCGCCAAGGTTCAAAAGCTTGAAACAACCGAGATTTTATCCGATTTGGGCCTGGCTGATGGGGAGCCTCTGCCCTTGACCACCGAAGAGACTCTGAAGTCAGCCGGACAAATTTTTGTCGTTCAGATCGGCTCTTTCCTCAATCGGGACAATGCCGAACGCCTGATGCTGGATCTTTCCAACCGTGGACTGGAACCCTACGTTCATCTCTTTGAAAAAGGCGAGAAAAAATGGTTCTCAGTCCGACTCAACTATCGAGACCGTGCTGTAGCCAATAAAATGGCCGACGACATCAGCAAACGCGAAAGCATTCCCGCCCGAGTTATCGATCTGTTCTATGAATAGACCAACCCGTCCAGAAGTGTCCTGTTCGAATCAATTCCTGCAGGCAACAACTTTCAAGACCATAAGAAAAACCGCATAAACCCTCCCCCCCCCTGTTATCGTCGGTAGCAAGAGCGTGAACTTACCACAGGTAGCCAGTAAGGTACCGGATGGCAACAAGGCAACCAGTCGGGAAAAGAAATATTCAAGTTTGGTAAACAACAAACGGATTGATTTTGAATATTATTTCCTGACATTTGTAGAAGTCATGCTCCGCAATTTAGCAGGAAAGACATTGGTATTTGCCATAGATGGAAGCACTGTTGGTCGTGGCTGTAGAACCTTGATGTTTAGTGTTATTTTCCAGGGTCGGTCATTGCCTGTTTGCTGGCTCGTGGTAAAAGGTAAAAAAGGTCACCTTCCAGAATCTGCCCATTTGGAACTGCTCAACTGTCTCAGAGCCATAGTGACTGAAGGCAAACGAATAGTGATCTTGGGGGATGGTGAGTTTGATGGCACCGAGTTGCAATCTGATATTCAAGGGTTTGGCTGGGAATATGTGTGCCGTACAGGGAAAAATGTCAAGCTGTTTTGGGATGGGTATGAATTCCAGTGCGTAAAAGCTGTATCATATCTGGAGCCTGGAGAGCACATTGAGATACGCAACACTCTGTTTACAAATAAAAAATATGGTCCAGTAACAGTTACCTGTAATTGGGGAAATGGCCATAAGGAGCCAATTTTCCTGGTAACCAACGTAAAATCGGTGGATGAGGCTTGTGAATTGTATGCATTGCGATTTCGGATAGAAACATTTTTTTCAGACCAGAAAAGCCGTGGCTTCAACATACACAAGTCGCATCTATCTGATCCAGATAGAATTTCAAGAATTTTAATCGCTGCATGTCTTGCCTATATCTGGATTATTTACCTTGGAGTAGAGGCAAAAAAAAAGGTGGGTTGGTATTATTCACCGCACTGAACGTTGCGATCTGAGTCTTTTTCAGCTTGGATTGAGGTTATTGGAATACTTCATGAACGAAGGCATGAAAATCCCGGTTTCATTTACGATGTGCTCGGGAGGGCAAAAAAGTGTCCGGTAGTGAACAGATTTTATGAAACCTGATCCATGGCCAGTTTTATTTTCTGGTAGGCCTGCTCGACAACGGCTTGAACATCGGATTGGTCGATTATTTCGCCCATGAACAGAGGGTTTAAGGCTGAAATTTCGACCTGGCCTTGTTGGTTCTCCCGTACGACCATGTTACAGGGCAACAAAACGGCGACATCGGGCTTGGCCGATAGGGCCTGGTGGGCCAGTTTTGGGTTGCAAGCCCCAAGAATGACTGTTTTGGGATAGTCGACATCGATCTTATTTTTCAGGGTCGCCGTCACGTCAATCTCGGTCAAAATACCAAAGCCCTGTTGGGCCAAAGCCGCTTTAATGGCCTCCACACATTCGGCATATGGGGTGGTAACCTGTTTGACAAGGGCATAGTTGCTGACGTTGTTTTTCATGATCGCTCCAGAACAGTGTTAATTATCATGTCGGTGGCAGGTGATCTATCAAGGTCTTGAATGCGCCGACTTTTTTGGTTCTTTCGACGGCAGGAAGACCCATTTTAAGAGCAAATTTAGCGGCAGCCTGGTGCGTTTTCACGCCGGGCAGTCCGTCAATCGGGCCGGGGTTGATGCCCATTTTATGTAGTCGCCTCTGAAGCAGACGAACCTCTTCCCGTCTTTTTTTCGGGTAAGAAAAATTGGGCATCATTTTGTTGGTCAAACTCTGAATCAGCTCTTTATGTTCGACCAAAACCTCCTGTAGCCAAGGGTCTTGATCGCCATTGAGGGCTACCTGGATTTCAATGGCCTTGCGAATATTGCTTTCGGCGGAGTCGATTTTTCCCTGCGACTGAAAACTTTTTGCAAGACCCCTCAGAGATTTGGCCAATAGAATGGAGGGGGGCAGGTTTCCTCCTTGAAGAAGAGCGGTCGCTCGGGTATAGAGGGGAATGGCTGGTCCAATTTGATTGTCAAAGCGATAGTTCTCGGCCAGGGCAAAGACAACCGAGGCTATTTCAGGATGGTCTGAACTGTGTTTTTTTTCGACCAACAACAAAGAGCGGTTTAAAAAAGGGCGGCCCAGCACTGTTTTGCCGGAGAGATTATAAATTTGCGCGATTTGAATGAGAATGGGGAATAGGTCGGGATGATCGACTCCTTTGATGTTTTCGGTAATGGCCAATGCACTGCGATAATACTCCAGGGCCGCCTCATACTGTTTGGACTTTTGACTGTAATCCGCTAATGACATCAATAGTTTGATTCGAGATAAGTGGAAAGGACCATTGCTTTTCATGTAGATGTTGAGTGCGGATTTCCGCGCCTCCACAGCCTGCTCTTCCTGACCAAGTTGGAAAAAAATATCAGCCTCTTGTTCCAGTATGACAGCCTGTCCGGGAGAGGAGGCGGGAAGGGTCTGCTTGAGTTGGCTGATCCCCTCCATTTTTAGCTGTTTGGATTTGTCGAATTGCCCATTTTTTTGATAAAGGTCGGATAGATTTTCTTGAATATCCACCGTTAGCAAGTGACCACGGCCAAATCGATCATCCATTAATTTCAAGGCCCGTTCCATAGCCTGAACGGCGCGAGAATACTCCTGACGCTCCGCCCAGATGAGAGCCAACTGTTTTAGGGGTTCGGCCAGAAGCGGACTGTCTTTCCCCAGGTTTTGTTCTTGCAAATGAAAGGCCCGAACCCGGAATTCCTCCTCTTCTGATAAATTTCCCTGGGAGTGATAAAAACTAGCCAGACGGTTCAATCCCCATATAAACTTCAGATTATCGGCGGGCAATTTGTTGCCGGCCTTGACGGTTTCTTCAAAAAGTCCGGTCGCATGACGGTAGGCTTCGGGGGTTGCGGCCTTCCACACTTCGACGATAAAGGGTTGCCAAGCGGACTCCCCACTCCAGGCACGGGGTACCACGGGGAATGAGAGCAAAAAGAGCAGGATAGACAGTATTGAACGTATTGGTTTTATTCCTGAAAACAGCAAGAGTCCCATCCTCTCGAAAAGCTTTAGAATCTTATAAGCAAGGAGTATATACCCCTTGCCTGGGAATTAAAGGCGAAAAAGTATCCATCGACTGTTAAAGATTTATAAAAGGTTGTCTTTGAAAATGCAAAAAAAAGAGTGGCAGCAGGCTCTCAGTGAGGAATGGACGGTTATCACCATCAACCAGCGACTGCCCAGATATTTGGAAGGTCAGTACGAGATCAAGCAGAGAAAAGCTGGCTTGTCCATCTGGCCGACGCCGGATATTCTCCCGTTTCAATCCTGGTTGGATCGATGTTGGCGGTCGCTATTGGATGTACAGCCACCGGAATTCATTTTGTTGAGCGAGGTTCAGGAACGTCTGATCTGGGAGCGGGTGGTGGCTCGCTCAGGGGACAAGGGCAATCTGCTCTGGACCCAAAGCGCGGCGCAGAGTGCCCACCAGGCCTGGAATCTTCTCGCCTCCTGGTCACTGGATCTCCCTCACGCGGAATCATTCGACGATGAAGATGCCCGTGCCTTTTGTCGCTGGGCCGAAAGCTTCCAACGTCAGTGCGAGAAAAGGCGATGGCTACCCAGAGGTGGTTTGATTGCCTTTATTTGTCAATATCTCGATCGGATTTCTCTGCCAAAAGGGGTGGTTCTGGCTGGGTTTGACGAAATTTCTCCCAGTCAGTCGACCCTTTTCACTCAGTTGGAGTCCCTCGGCGTTCCCGTCTGTCTTTGGCAACAAACGGCCAGGAAAAATCAGGTCAAACGGGTGATGTTTGCCGATTGGGAGTCGGAAATCCTGGCGGCGGCTCGTTGGGCCAGAGGAGAGATAGAGGCGGGAGAAATCAAGGGTGATGCGGCGTCCAGACCGGTGATCGGTATTGTTGTGCCGGAGCTGCAAACCCTGCGCAGCCCTTTGATCCGGCTCTTTTCAGAGGTGTTTTATCCGGGGTTGGCCCAGAGCGGATCGTTTCCCGATCAACCGCTGTTCAACCTCTCCTTGGGTGCGCCGTTGTCAGATTATCCCATTGTTCGGGACGGACTTCAGTTATTGGCCTGGACCCAAAATCAGCAGGATTGGCAGACCGGTTCCGGAGTGCTGGCCTCCCCATACTGGCGGGGAGGCGATTCAGAATGGGCGGGACGAGGAGCGTTGGACGCCTATCTTCGCAAACAGGGACACCTCTTTTATTCCTGTTCGGATATCATCCAAAACGGAGAAAAGCGGATTCCCAAGAGTGTCTCCGCCTTACAGGATGCGTTGCAGCTTTTGGCTGAAAAACGGGAGGAAAGGGCTGTTGAACAACTACCGGAGTATTGGGCGCATCTGTTTGATTTGATTCTTAAACGGTTGGGATGGCCGGGAGAAAAAACCGTCAGCAGTCAGGAGTTTCAGGCCATCGAAGCCTTCCGCAAACTGCTGGCCAGCTTTTCCGGTTTGGAACTGGTTTTGGGTTCGCTCCCAGAGGATCAGGCTTTGGAAATTCTCTGTGATCTGGCTGCGTCCACCACTTTTCAACCCAAAAACTCCGAGGCCCAGGTGCATATCCTGGGTGCATTGGAGGCGGAAGGAGAGCGGTTTGACGGGGTCTGGATGCTGGGCTTGACCGATCAAAAATGGCCGATGATTCCTGAACCAAACCCTTTTTTGCCCTTTGAGTTTCAGCGAACCCACCAACTGCCCCGCTCCACAGCCCAACGTGAACTTCTCTTTGCCAAAGGGTTGACCCATCGAATTCTAGGCGCAGCCCCCATAAGCATCGCCAGCTATTTTTCACGTGATGGGGATATGGAACAGCGGGTCAGCCCGTTGATCGCCTCGATTCCCCGAGTTGAACCAGAATCCCTGATCCGGATGGAATATCCACTTTTGGCCGCTGTCTCGATGCAAGAGGGGGGACTGTCCTCCATGAGAGAGAATCTTCCACGGCCGTTTGCGGCGGATATCCGAGTGACCGGGGGCACCTCTCTACTCAAGAGCCAGGCTCTCTGCCCTTTTTCGGCCTTCGCAAAATTTCGTTTGAATGCCCAGCCCTTGGAAGATCCGGCTTGGGGCTTCAACGCCGCCGAGCGCGGTGAAATAACCCATCAGGGATTGGCCAACTTTTGGGGCCAGGTCAAAACTCTGCAAACCCTTAAATCACTCTCGGTCGAAGAAAAAAAGGGCTTGATCCGGAACTCTGTAAAAAAAGCCGTTCTTGCTCAAGAGGCTCGAAGCGCCCAATTTTTTCCAAAAGCCTACTTGCAACTGGAGATGACCCGGCAAAAAAGATTGCTTGAGGCATGGCTTGCCTTGGAGCAGGGTCGAGAGATTGATTTTATCGTGGCAGAGCGGGAGATGTCCGGTCAATTGTCGCTGGGGGGGATGCAGATCAACTTTCGCATCGATCGAATCGATCAACTGCTTCACTCCTCTTCAACTCAAGGGGATCGGGTGATTGTGGATTATAAAACCGGGTCGGTCAACATCAACCATTGGTTCTCCGACCGACCCCAGGAGCCACAGATGCTCATCTATGGGCTTTATCTGGGAGATCGTCTGGCCGCGCTGGCCTATGGTCAGTTGAGCGCTCAAAAGAACGGATTTTGTGGATTGACCGATCGGGACTCTATCTTGCCGGGCCTGGAGGTTCTAGCCGATGGCAAGCGTGACCCCGATCGACTGGATTGGCCCGCCATATTGAAAGAGTGGCGACGGATCATTACCGCTTTGGCTGAGCAATACTGTCAGGGTGAGTCTGGTGTTGACCCGTTAAACAACGCCTGCCAATGGTGTGAATTGCCGTTGTTATGTCGAGTCGCCGAGATTCAATCCAGCCAAACTTCAGACTGTTTGGGAGAGCCCCATGAGTGAACCGTTAGCCGATGGAGTCCAACGGGCTGAAGCGTTGGACCCGAGCCGCTCCTTTATTGTTCAGGCGCCAGCCGGTTCCGGCAAAACCGGCCTGCTGACCTTGCGATTTTTAAAGCTTTTGGCTCGTGTCAACCAACCGGAAGAGGTGGTCGCCATCACCTTTACCCGAAAGGCGGCCGCCGAGATGAAAAGTCGCATTCTCGAAGCCCTGGAAGGCGGCAGTCAACCTGCCCCAAAAGAGCCGTATTTACTTCAGACCTGGGAATTGGCAAAGGAAGCTGTAGAGCACGATGCCCTTCATCAGTGGGGATTAAAGGAAAATCCGGGCCGACTGCGGGTATTGACCATCGATTCGTTGTGTTCGACCCTGGCCAGACAGATGCCGGTTTTATCCCGCCTGGGAGGCCCCCCGGCCATCGAGACCGATGCCTGGCCGTTTTATGGTCGGGCGGCTCGGGAGACCCTGGACCATCTTGCGCAGGACAATGAAATTTCACAAGCGGTCTGCACCCTGCTGGATCACCTGGATAACAACAGACAGCGCACGGAAGATCTGCTGGCTGACATGTTGGCGCGTCGGGATCAATGGTTGCCACACTTGCAGATGGAGACAGCAAAAATTCGGCCCAGGCTGGAAGAGAGCCTGCAATCCATCATAGCCGAGCAGATTTGCAAGCTGACTCAATCGCTACCTCCAGCGATGTTGCAAGGGTTGTTGAAGTTGGCTCAAACAGCCGCCCGACATCTGGCCGGGTCGGCCGAGACGGACAGCCCCATCCTGACCTGGGACGGACGGGATCAACTGCCTGAGGATGATCTGGAAGCGGTCGAACCCTGGTTGGGGTTGGCCGAGTTGTTGTTGACCAGTCCGGGTGATTGGCGCAAGAGCTTTTCACAAAAACAGGGATTTCCACCGCAAACCAGCGGCAGGACCGCTCAGGAGAAGGCCGACCTGAAAAAATTCAAAGCCGCTGCCAAAGATCTGGTCGAGTCGTTAGCCCCCTTTGAAACTTTTCGAATCAATCTGCTCAATATCCGTCTTCTGCCGCCTCTGCGCTATTCAGATGGGCAATGGGAGATTCTCTCGGCTTTGTTAACACTGTTGCCGGTTGCTGCCGCCCATTTGAAATTGGTTTTTTCCGAGCAAAAAAAAGTCGATTTTGCCGAAGTTTCTCATAGTGCGATCCTGGCGTTGGGAGAAACGGATCAGCCGACCAATTTGGGTTTGAAACTGGATTACCAAATCTCCCACCTGCTCATCGATGAATTTCAGGACACCTCCCGTTCACAATCCCTACTGTTGAGCCGATTGATTGCCGGTTGGGAAGGCGGGAGTGGCAAAACCTTGTTTCTGGTCGGAGATCCCATGCAATCCATCTATCGATTCAGGGAGGCAGAGGTGGGGGTGTTTCTCAACGCCAGACGGTTTGGCATCGCGCCCATCATCCTGACTCCCCTGACTCTACGGGTCAATTTTCGCTCGGAGGCCGGTATTGTCAATTGGGTCAACCATGCCATGGCGGATATTTTTCCACAAACCGAAGAGATTTCCGTCGGTGCCGTACCCTATAGTGAATCCGATGCCTTCCACCCGAGAGGACTGACCGAAGCGGTCCGGGTTCACTCCATGCCGATCAACGATCCCCTGGCCGAAGCCGGAGAGGTGGCGTCCCTGACCGTTGCAGCCCGTCAGAAAGGGTTGAGCGTTGCGGTGTTGGTTCGTTCGAGAAACCATCTCAAGCACATTTTACCAGCTTTTGAACAGGTTGGATTGCGCTACCAGGCGGTTGAGTTGAATCCGCTGCAGGATCAAGCCAAAATTCAAGATTTGCTGGCCTTGACTCGGGCTTTGTCCCATCCGGCAGACCGGATCGCCTGGCTGTCGATCCTACGCGCTCCCTGGTGTGGTCTCAGCCTGGCTGATCTGAACCAGTTGGTCGACCCGAATCCCCCCGTCGATGTGCCACCGGAAAGTTCGACCCTGTCGGATGTTCACTCCCCCGCACACGAAAAGAGCATCTGGCAGTTGATGCAGGACTCTTTGCGGGTCAGCCGTCTGTCTGCGGATGGTCAGGCCCGGCTGTTGCGTGTCAGGGCCGTTCTGAGTCAAACCCTGGAGAGGCGGGGGCGGGGCAGCCACTTTCCGGGACAGGGAGAATGGCGAAGGTGGGTGGAGGGGTGCTGGCAGGCTTTGGGCGGACCAGCCACATTGAAGAGAGAGGCGGATCTGCTGGATGTGCGAACCTTTTTCGACCTGCTGGAAGCCTCAGAAGGACGAACAGCCATGCCGGATTTGGATCAAATCAATCGTCAGTTGGGAGGACTGTATGGGGCGACAGATCCCCACGCCGATGCCGATTTGACGGTCATGACCTTGCATAAGGCCAAAGGGCTGGAGTTTGACGTGGTTATTTTGCCCGGTTTACACCGGCGCCCCCGTGGGGAAAGTCGAAAACTGTTGACTTGGTTGGATAACGACCCAAACAGCAACGGCGATCGGCCTCCTCTTCTTGCGCCTATTGCCCGCTCGGACCAAAATAGTGAAGATGCCATTCAAAAATTCATTCGATCCGTCGATAAGCAAAAAACAGCCTTTGAGACCGCTCGCCTGCTCTATGTGGCAGTAACCCGAGCAAAAAAAAATCTGCATCTGCTGGCCGAAACCGTGGAAGAGGGAAATTCGCCCGCCCCAAATTCCTTTTTAGGCACCCTCTGGCCGGTTTTAAGTCAGCCGTTTACCGGTTTGGTCGACAAGGAAGAGTCGAAAACCGGGGGCAGAGCCGGGGGTGGCGAATTGATTGCCCCACCCTTGCAAGCCTTGAACAGTGACTGGGTCTGTCCAAAACTTCCAGAAATCAGCACAACAACCTTAAACGCCATGACAACTGAAGAGCCGCCGGTGCTGTTTGATTGGGCCGGTGAAACGGTCCGGTTGGTCGGCTCGGTCGTTCACCGTTATCTCAGTCGTATTGCCGATGAAGGGGCCGCCAATTGGTCGGCTGAACGGGTTGAAGCACAGAGTCGATCCATCCGCGCCCACCTGATCAATTCTGGGATTCACGGACATGGGTTGAGCGCAGCCGTTGATCGTGTCAAACTCTCTCTGATACGCTCCCTGGCGGATGAGCGGGGCCGTTGGATATTGGATGGCACCCATCAAGATTCCCGATCCGAATTTGCTTTGAGTGGTCATGTGGATGGCCGATTGATCCGGGGTGTTATCGATCGATGTTTTATCGATTCAGACGGGATTCGATGGATTATCGATTTTAAATCCAGCTATCACGCCGGCGGGGATCTTCCGGGATTTCTGAACTCAGAGCTCATTCGATATCAGGATCAACTCCACCGTTATGGAACTCTTTTTAGAATGTTGGAAGATCGTCCCATCCGTTTGGGATTGTACTTTCCCCTGATGTCGGAGTGGAGGGCGTGGTCGTTTGGTGAATAGGGACTTAATGGGTAATTTGAGGAGAGCCAATCAGTGGTAGATGATTTTAAAACAACGGAAGCCTGGCGTATTTTCAGGATTCAGGCCGAATTAATCGATGGAATCGAAGTTCTGAGAGGATTGGGCAACGCCGTAACCATTTTTGGCAGCGCTCGGCTGAAAAAAAACAACCCCTTTTACATCAATGCCAAAAAACTGGGGCGACAGCTTTCCAATCAGGGCATTGCCGTCATTACCGGCGGTGGACCAGGCATCATGGAGGCGGCCAACAAAGGGTGTTATAAAAAGGGCAGTCAGTCGGTTGGTTTGAACATCTCCTTACCGTTTGAACAGGCGGCCAACCAATATCAGGATATCAGTCTCTCTTTCCGCTATTTTTTCGTGCGCAAATTGATGTTTGCCAAACATGCCGACGCCATCGTTATTTTTCCGGGTGGGTTCGGAACCATGGATGAACTCTTCGAGGCGTTGACTCTGGTGCAGACCGGAAAGATAAAACCCTTTCCCATTATTCTTTTTGGGTCCAAATACTGGAAAGGATTGATGGATTGGTGGTCATCCACCGTTCTGGAAGAGGGGTGTGTCAGCCAAAGTGACTTGGACTTGATCAGCTTGGTGGACTCTCCGTCCGAGGCGTTCAAAATCATTCAAGGTCACATGGCCCGCCAACAGGGGCCTGGACATAAAAAATGTAATTTGAAATAAATAGCAGACGCAAGGGCCTGGCAACCGAGTTCTTATCCCGGTTGCCAGGAATTGGATCGCTCAAGTCCCGTGGAATGAAAAACCTCCTTCAGATGCTATCCTGCTCCAGAATCCACTCCTGAATTTTTTGGGTCAGGATTTCTGGGCGGTTTTGGAAAGGCTCTTCGTCAATCAAGTCAACCAAGGTGTCTTGAAGTTGGCCGATCCAGGGGCCTGGTGGTTTTCGGACCATATTGAGAATATCCCCACCTGAAATGGCCAGATCCTGTGCTCTGGGTCGGAATCGGGCTTGTCGAAGCAGCCGACACCGCTCCAGTAGCGTACTTAGTTCATCTTCCTGTCGGTAGACTTCATTGTTGTTAGCTGTCTCGGTCATCCCGGCCAGATTCCAGGCATGATGGAGCCGGTATAGTCCTTCCAGTGGAATGGCGTCTTTGATCAACCGTTTTAAAGTCCGATCCGAAGGGTCAATTTCCAGGTTTAAATGGTGCAGAAGGTTGGAAATCCGCCGTTGACGACGTTTGGAAAAGCAAAATTTCTCCAAAATTTTTCGGTAGCATAAAGAGTCATCCTCCTGCGATGACTTAAGCCCGGAAGAGGAGAAAAGCTGTTCTCGTTCACCACAGGTGGAGCTGATGCCGATAAACAGGGCCGACCAGCGCAGGTCCAACAGAGAGAGATCCTCTCCCGGAGTGATGGAGGTGAGACCCAGAATGGTCTGGATAGTTCGGTCCCAAACACTTTGGTTGGGGTTGGCGCTATCCCTGATATCCTTGAGACTGTTCAACTCGTGCAGTAAATCGGTACACAACGGGGTGTTGAGCAGATACCGGAAAGAGTAGATATCCATTTCCGAACGGAGGGGAAATGAAAAAATTCGATCCAACTCAGCACGGGTTCGATCGGGGTTGACGTGGGTCAACAGGGTTTCAGAGGCCAAGATCAGATCGTCGGGATCGGGGGTTGAGGCCAGCTGCAGCGCAAACCGGAAGAATCTCAAAGCCCGCAAGGGGTCGTCCCGTAGGGTCGTGGCGCCATTGACCAATTTGATTAGCCGGTTTTTCAGGTCGTTCTGACCGTTGAAGGGGTCCAATATGGGACCGTTTGGCCACAGATAGGCCATGGCATTGACGGTAACATCCCGTTGGAGCAGATCCTCCTCGACACTGGGGGTGTGATTGGGACGGTGGCGAAAGGTGGATATTTCGATGGTTTTAGGTTTTTTGAACCCCTTGAGCGGCAGAACCAGAACGTTGTGCCGGGTGCTCTCGATACCGGTCGAATAGCCGGCATCAAGCAATATTTGGCGGCACTCGGCCAATGGTCGGGGCACCAGAATGTTAAGATCATTGGTCGGGGGATTTCCCTGAAGACCGTTTCGGACCGCTCCACCGACCAGATACAGCGGGCCGATCAGATGGTTCATATCGTCTAACAGGGTTTGTAGAGTAGGGGGAAGACTATTATTGAAAGAGGGTATCATGATTCCACTATTGTTGGTTTGATCCTGGACACCGAGCCGATCTACCCTATTATCCTATCATCAGTATCGACCTTGTTCCACTATTTGTTTTAACCTAGATACGGCAGTTGAACGGGCATGTCCGACGCAACGGTCAGGGTAAGAGTTTTTCTCTCATCAGGTCAATGAATAAGCAAAAAAACAACCGAATAATATCCGTTATCAGCATGGGCTGTCGTGTCAACCAGCTTGAAACCGAACTGTTGCGTCATGGCGGTGGTGAAAGGGGGTTTCGTGTTGCTCAGGTCGGAGAAGAGTCTGAACTGATCATTGTCAACACCTGTTCGGTCACCAATGAGAGCGATCGGGCGGCCCGACAGCTCATTCGACGGGCCGGCCGGGAAAATCCTCAGGCAAAGATAGTCGTGACTGGCTGTTATGCCCAACAGACCCCGGAAATATTGGCGGCACTGCCCCAGGTTGCCCTGGTTTTGGGTAATCAGGAGAAGAGCGCGCTTTGGCAGCATGTCGATGCCATCCTGACCGACCCGCCCCAATCCGATCCCGGTATGGATGAAGTGTGTAATGCCTCTGTTATTGTCGGGGATATCTCCACTTTTACCACGGTTCCAGATCGACCGATCGTCGATACCTTTGCCGATCGCTCCCGTGCCTATCTGCAACTTCAAGATGGCTGCGATCGCGCCTGCACCTACTGCCTGATTCCGGGGGTTCGCGGCCCCAGTCGCTCCTTGCATCCCGATCAAATATTGGCTCAGGCGCAGCGGTTTGTTTTGGCCGGTTTCCAGGAGTTGGTATTGACCGGCATCGACTTGGGATCTTTCGGGAGAGATCTCTCACCAGCCGTTTCCCTGGCCGACATGATTGAACAATTGGTACAGATCCCCCATTTGGGACGGATTCGACTCTCCTCCATTGATCCGGCGGATATCGATGAAGAGTTGTTGTCACTATTGGCCAGGGAGAAAAAAATCTGCTCCTATCTGCATCTTTCCATTCAGTCCGGGGATAGCATGATCTTGAAAAGAATGGGCAGACGAACGGATCAGGTACGACTGCTGGAACAGATCAGGCAGATTAAAACCTCTCGGCCAGAAATCGTGCTCGGGGCGGATTTGATTGTCGGTTTTCCAACCGAAAGTGAAGAGGCGTTTGAAAACAGTTTGCGACTGGTCAACGAAGCGCCTTTGGTTTTTCTGCATATCTTTCGCTATTCCGATCGGCCCGGAACACCGGCCGCCCAGATTCCACAACGGTTTCGGGTTGAGGGTAATACGGCAAAAAACCGTTCGGAACGGCTGCGCCAAGCCGGCGTTGACAATCTGAGGTTACTGGCTGAGGATTGGTTGGGACGGCAGGAGGGGGTCTTGATCGAGTCCGTAGAAGCGGGTCTGGCCAGTGGAAAGATATCCTCTTTTTTAAGTGTCAATTTTAATACGATCGATGGCGATGAAGTGGGGCAGATCATCCCGGTCAGACTGACCGCATTCGACCCATCCAGTGGCCAGTTTACAGGATTACGGCTTTAGCCTGAATTTTGGCTGTTGTCCATATATTGTCGGCCAGCCTTTTGGTTCAGCAGGCAAATCAAGACTCTTCATCATCCTCTTCATCGCTCTCTTCGTCTTCCTCCTCGCTTTCAAAGTTCAAACCAATGCCCCGGTTTGGAATAATGCGGGCAATGACGCAGTGAAAAGAGACTTCAAAGCTCTTTCCCTCTTCACTCATCTCAACAAAAACCACCCCTTCATCCCCCTCAGTCAGTCCAGCGGTCTCCTGCATCGTTTCGATAAAGGCGCCACTCATACTGACATCTTTGGTCAGACCGACAATAACATGGTTGGTCTGATCCGCTTCGAAACGCAACTGGGTACTAAATGGGATGCGATCCTCTCGTTGCGCATGTTTCTGGGGGCTGTCTGAACTCATGAGTTGCTCTCCAAAAGGTCAATCTTCAGGTTAACCCTCATTATCTCTCTTCTCGAATCAAAACGTCAAGAAATTCCCGTTATTAACGAAACGTTTGGCGGTCCGATGGGTAAGGTTGAGGCGTTAGCTAAGAATTTTTGTCACTATTTCATAGACATCTCTGGATAAATTGGCTGAATTGGCGATGCGCTGCAAAGAGGATTGCATCAACCCGCTGCGGTTCTCTTCCAATCGTTTCCACTGACTCATGGCCGATAGCAGTCGGGCGGCTATTTGCGGATTGATGCCGTCCAACAGCAGAATCTGATCGGCCAAAAACCGATAGCCGTTGCCGTCAGCATCATGGAAGCTAAAGGGGTTGGTCTGTGAAAATCCGCCAATCAGGGCACGCACCCGATTGGGTGTTTTCAGGGTAAAGAGTGGGTGCTTCATGAGTTGTTCAACCGTTTGCAAGGTCTCTGGCCTCGGCGCGGTGGCTTGCAGGAAAAACCATTTATCCATTACCAACGGTTCGTCATACCATTGTGACTCAAATGCCTTCATCACCTCGTCGCTTTCGGGACTGCTCTCTCGGCAGAGGGGGGATAAGGCGCCCAATTGATCGGTCATGTTGTCGGCAGCATAAAAACAATCCACGGCCAATTGACGATAAGTCGGGTTATCGGAATACAACAGATAAGAGAGACAGAGGTTTTTCAAAGAACGCTGCCCCACCTCTTCTTGAGTAAATCGATAGGGTTTTGCTTCGGCGTAGCTCTGCCAGACCTGTAAAAAATCGTTCTCCAGCCGATTGGCCAGCATCCGTTGCAACCCGGTTCTGACTTGATGGATTCGTTGTGGATTGACCCGCTTGATGCGGTCGAACAAAA
Organism: Magnetococcales bacterium; assembly: GCA_015232865.1. The sequence goes on along the minus strand of JADFYU010000005.1, from coordinate 43,443 downwards.
TCCGTTCTGAGGGGAGGGTCAGGGCCAGGGCTTTGGGAGCGGCCGAGAGGGTTTTGTCCGTTAACGTCTGCAAGAAAGCTTCGATAAAATAGTCAAGACGGGGATCGGTCTCTTCAAACAAATCCGCATCGGACTCGATTTTGGGTAGCAACAAGCGGGAGGCCAACTCCTGCCCCCCCTCCCAACGATTGAACGCGTCGGAATCATGGCTCCATAAAAATGCCAGATCCCGGTCAGACAGATTGGCCTGTAGGCGCACCGGAGCTGAAAAAACACGTAGCAGAGAAGGAATAGGAGGAGAATCGATCCCGGTAAAAACAAATCGGTGCTCAACTTGTGTCAGCTCCAGGGTTCTCTCGAAGCAGGCCGATTGCTCCGACGACTCCCCCTCCAGGCACAAGGGAAAAGGCTGGCCCGTTTGGTCCAGCAAGCCCAAGGTCAGCGGTATGTGAAAGGGCTTTTTATCGGTCTGACCCGGCGTATCTGGACACTGCTGCCTGACGTCAAGAGTGTACTGCATCGTTTGAGGGTCATGGACTCCGTCGATGGTCAGTATGGGGGTTCCGGCCTGTTCGTACCAGCGTTTGAACTGGGAAAGATTGCGGCCTGAAACCGATGCCATGGCTGCGATGAAATCGTCTACGGTTGCGGCCTGACCGTCATGACGTCGCAAATAAAGATCAATTCCCTGATGATAAAGCGCGTTACCCAGCAGGGTCTTGAGCATACCGATCAACTCAGCCCCTTTTTCATAGATGGTCAGGGTATAGAAATTGTTGATTTCCAGGTATGAGCTGGGTTGAACAGGGTGGGCGGTCGGTCCGGCATCTTCCGGGAATTGATTGCTCCGCAACAGCATGACATCCTGAATTCTTTGTACCTCGGGAGAGATGGATTCGCCGGAAAATTCATGTTCACGGAAAACGGTCAGCCCCTCTTTCAGGCTTAATTGGAACCAATCCCGGCAGGTGACCCGGTTGCCGGTCCAGTTGTGAAAATATTCGTGACCAATCACCGCTTCGATCAGTTGATAATCGGTATCGGTGGCACTCTTCGGCTCCGCTAAAACATATTTGGCGTTGAACAGGTTCAACCCCTTGTTTTCCATGGCCCCCATATTGAAATCGTCAACGGCTACCACCATGTAGATGTCCAGGTCATACTCCAGACCATAGCGTTTTTCATCCCAAGCCATTGATTTTTTGAGGGAACAAAGGGCGTGGGCGCATTTGTTCTTGTTTCGCTCTTCAACAAAAATTTGCAGGGTGACGACCCGGCCCGAAGCGGTGGTGAAAAAATCCTCCTGACAGACCAGATTCCCGGCAACCACGGCAAAGAGATAGGAGGGTTTTAGAAAAGGATCCCGCCAAAGCGCATAGTGTCTGCCGCCCTTCAGTTGACCCGATTCAATCAAATTGCCGTTTGAGAGCAAAGAGGGAAATAACCTGCAATCGCCGATCAAACGGGTTGTGTAGGGGGCCAGGACATCGGGCCGATCGGGGAAAAAGGTGATTTTTCTAAACCCCTCCGCTTCGCATTGGGTACAGAGTTTCTGCCCGGATGCAAACAGCCCCTCCAAAGAGGTGTTGGCCTGGGGATATATCATCACTGAGGTTTCCAGGAAAAACCGCTCAGGGCAGAGCGGTATGGTCAGTGTTTCCTCAGTCAACTGGTACTGATCCAAATCCAAAGGCGTTCCATCCAGGCTGATCGAAAGCAATTTAAGCTCTCGACCCTGGAGAACCAGAGGTTCCAACACTGTTTTCGACAGGCTTGGTTGGCGACTGAAAGCAATTTTGGCGTGAACTGTCGTGACATCCAATCCCAGCTCAAAGGTCAAATCAACCTGTTCGACAAGGAACGAATAGGGTCTGTAATCCTTGAGATAATTTACTTTTTTTGACTTGAGAGACGACATGATTTTCCCCTGTCCGTGGGTTTTAGTGTCTTATCGTGGATGAAACCGTTGGCTGTGCAGTTTTGCCGAATCTAGGAAATACAATTGCTGTGCTGATTGCATGCCGACAACAACCGAATCCGGGATCCTGGGATCAATTAAAACAGCACACGCTCAATTCCCTCTTTGTTGACTCGATCGATAAACTGTTGACGCCAGGAATCTCCCCAGAGACTTTTGGCCATCTCAACTGCCAAAAACTCGGTTTCGATGCTGGTTTCATCCCGATATCGAGATAGTCCCTGAAAACAGGAGGGGCAGGTGGTCAACAGTTTGACTGGTCTGCTTACGCCCGCTTCGGAATCGATAATTTGACCGACTCCCTCCTGAATGGTGGCGGATTTCCGATATCGAACCTGAGAGGCAATATCCGGACGGGCCACGGCAAATGTTCCGGCTTCTCCACAACAGCGATCCGACAAATGCGCCTGGCCACCCATCAGAGAGGAGACCAGACGTTGTGGTGACTCCTTTTTGGTCGGAGAGTGACAGGGATTGTGAAATAAAAACGGCTGGCCGGAAGCGGCCTCGGTACGAACCCCTTTTCCATCCAGGTATTCGTGAATATCCATCAACTGACAGCCCGGAAAAATCTTTTCGAACTGATAGCTTTCCAACTGCGACAGGCAGGTGCCGCAGGAGACCAAAACGGTTTTGATCTCCAGATAGTTGAGGGTGTTGGCCACCCGATGGAACAGAACCCGATTGGCGGTACTGATTTTGCGGCTTCTCCCTTCATCGCCGGCTGCGGCCTGAGGAAATCCGCAACAGCTGTAGCCGGGGGGCAACACCACCTGCACCCCCTGTTCATAAAGCAGGGCTAAAACGGCCAAAGAGATATCACTGAAAAGACGTTCACACCCGCAGCCCGGAAAATAAAAAACCGCTTCGCACTGGTCTGAACATTTGTTGGGATCGCGCAGAATGGGAATGCTTTTCGGGTCTTCGAGATCAAGGGCTGCACGGGTGGTGGTGGCGTGAATATGGGCCGGTAATGGTCTCTCCAACAGCGGAATGATCTGCGCCATCATGGAGGGGGGGCCACCGGTTGCGTTTGGACGCTTCTGATTGTTGATGAGACCGATCTGATTGGCCATCTTGTGACCAAACCGTTGGGCGCTGTAGCTGCCAACGATAAAACTCTTGTGCGCGTATCGAACGATATTTGGCTCCACGGTGGTCAGATAGGAGAGGGCCATCCGGCTGCCCAGGCTGCTTTTTTTCTTGCCGTTTTGTTTAAGAATCTCCCGCATGCGGATGGTCACCTGGCCAAAATCGATATTGACCGGGCAGGGAACCACACAGCGATGGCACACGGTACAGTGGTCGGAAAGGTCGCCCATTTCATCGAAATGATGCAAAGAGAGACCGCGTCGGGTCTGTTCTTCGTAGAGAAACGCCTCGATGAGAAGACCGGTGGCCAAAATTTTGTTGCGTGGAGAATAAAGCAGATTGGCACTGGGCACATGAGTAGAACAGACCGCCTGGCATTTTCCACAGCGCAAGCAGTTGCTGATGGCATCGTTGAGAGCGCCCAAATCGCTTTCACGCAGAATCAAGGCCTCTTGCTGAACCAAACGCAAAGAGGGGGTGTAGGCATTGTCAAGCCCAGAGCCGGGCATCAATTTTCCCCGGTTGAAATGGCCGTTGGGGTCGGTTTTTTCTTTGTAACAAACAAAATCGTCGACGATGGATTGGTCCAGATAGGGAAATTTGGTCAAGCCGATACCGTGCTCTCCGGAAACCCGTCCGCCCAGCCCGACGGAAAGGGCCATGATTTGATCCACCATTCGTTCAGCCTCTTGGAGCATGGTGTAATCATTGGAGTTGACCGGAATATTGGTGTGAACATTGCCGTCCCCCGCATGCATGTGCAGGGCGACAAAAAGTCGGTTGGACCGATGGCGGCCATGAATGGAATCCAACTGTTGGCAGACACCGACCCACAAATCGCCGGAAAAAATATTCTTGATCGGTTTTTCGACCTCTGTTCGGTATGAAATGCGCAACCCCCGCCGAAGGATCAGGCTTAAAAGAGACTCCTCCGAGTCACCCAGTTGCCGTTCCTCATCCGTCAAATGGATTTGAACATCGTTCAGCGTTCGGTCCAATCCCGACAACAGGGATTGCCAGCGATTTTGGAGTAAATCCAACTGTTCGATGGCAACCTGCCGTTTGGCCGCCACGATGATCTCCCCTTCCTGGCTGGAGGGATAGCCATTGGCCAGATATCGAGAAAAATCGGCACTTTCGATAAAGTCACAGACCTCTCGAACAATAACCAGTTTATTTTTGATGGATTGCTCAATATTGATCCGCTCGATTCCCTCGGTATATTCCGCCAGTTTTTCGAGGGGAATCACAACGTCTTCATTGATTTTGAAGGCGTTGGTATGAGCGGCGATGGCTGCCGTACGGGAGCGATCCGCCCAAAACCGGTTGCGCCCCTCTTTGGTGACGGCAACGAATCCCTCGCCTCCACGCTCCTTGGTCAAGAAGATAACCTGGGCCACGGCCTCGCGAACCGCCTCTTCCTCATCCCCGACGATATCCGCCAACAAAACCATTTTTGGCCGTTCTCCGCGAGTTGCCTTGGAGTTGTAACCGATCGCCTTGACATATCGTTCGTCCAGGTGCTCCAGTCCGGCACAGCCGACCAAACCGTGGCGATCCAAATAGTTTTTTATCTCGACGATGGCTGGAACCGCCCGCGCCAGATCCGGGCCGAAAAATTCCAGACAGGCGGTATGGGTGATGGCCGGTTGGACATGAAGCAAAAATCGGGCGCTGGTAATCAGTCCGTCACACCCCTCTTTTTGAACGCCTGGCAAACCGCCCAAAAATTTATTGGTGACATCCTTTCCCAATCCGGGTTTGCGAACTTCTGCGGCGGTCAGGGTTAAAATCTCCGGCTCACCGACCGGGCTGATACCGTCGGCCTTGTAACGATCCACTTGAAAGGTGCAGGTCGGCTGGTCTTGGATTTTTCCCAGATTATGGTTGAGGCGGGTCACTTCCAACCAGCATCCTTCCGGGGTTACCATTCGCCAGGAGATGAGGTTGTCGATGGTCGTGCCCCACAACACCGCTTTTTTGCCGCCCGCATTCATGGCGACGTTTCCCCCGATGGTACAGGCATTTTTTGAGGTTGGATCGACGGCAAAGATAAATCCGGCACTCTCCGCCGCTTCGGCTACCCGTGCCGTCACGGCACCGGCCTCGGCGCGAATAACCGCGACAGGCTTTTCAACGCCCGGAATCCGAACCTGATCGACCGCGCTGATGGCGGCCAATCGTTCCAGGTTGATAACCGCCGTATCGGGGTAGATCGGAACCCCCGACCCGGTGTAACCGGTACCGCCACCGCGGGGAATGATGGTCAAGCCCAACTCGATGCAGGCTGAAACAATGGCGGCACACTCCTCTTCACTATCTGGAGTAATGACGACAAATGGATACTCGATACGCCAGTCGGTGGCGTCCGTCACATGGGCAACCCGACCTCGCCCGGAAAAATCGATATTGTCAATCGCTGTAACCGCGTGAACTCTACGTAGAATTTTTTCTCGCAGTAAAGCTGTTTCAGAAAATCTGTTTGAAAAGCTGCCAATGGCCTTGCGAACAGATTCAACCAATTGTAAAACGTTTGAATTGCCGTCAGCGCGGGAAACAATGCGGTCGATTCGCTGCTGTATCATTTCGAGCAAAGAGCGCAGTCGGTCCGCATTGGCCAGAAGATCCTCCTGAAGATAGGGGTTTCGGGAGATCATCCAGAGATCACCAAGAATTTCCAGCAGCATTCGAGCCGATTGGCCGGTTTTCCGATGGATTCTCAGCTCGTTGAGAACGTCCCACATTTTAGAGCCGAGAAATCGAATCACGATCTCCCGATCTGAAAAGGAGGTATAGTTATAGGGAATTTCCCGAATGCGTTGATATTTGCTCATAACAACCCCCTATCAAATAAAGATAGGATAAAAGTGGCCGTGATTGGGAATTCCCTTTCCGACACAAAACCAGGATAAAAGGTTTGAACCTAGATTCGGCAGTTGGAAGTGCGCAATCGGTACAACCTCTTGATTCACCTGGAAAACCACAAAAAAGTCTCCTCACCAATCAGGTGACTTCGATTTTTTCTAGTTCACCAGATAAACCAATATGTTGCACCGCATACGCACTTCCAACTGCCGAATCTAGGTTGAACGAAACTCAAAGAGGGCCATTCAACAGCCGTTTCCAGGCTCAAGATGGGCGACCCACGGCCATGACCGAAAGCAGAATCTAGGGTTGTTGCTCTTGTTTCTGATTTGACTGACTGGCGATATCTTTTTTGACCTCTTCCATGTCCAACTCTTTCGCTTTTTTCAAAATATCGACAAAAGCATCTTGAGGCAGCATGCCCGGCTGAGAGAAAATGATGATTTTTTCTCTGAAAATCATCAGGGTCGGAATTGATCTGATTTGAAAGGCTGCGGCCAGTTCCTGCTGTTGATCGGTTTCTACCTTGCCAAAGACAATATCCGGGAATTGCTCGGAAACCGCCTCAAAGATAGGGGCAAAGGTTTTACACGGACCACACCAGGAAGCCCAGAAATCGACGACAACCATGTCGTTACCGGATACCACCTGCTCAAAATTTTCTTTATTCAAATCAGTCGTTGCCATCATTAAACTCCGCTGGTTGTTTGTGCTGCATTGGTTAACATGTCCGCCACGATTTCGACTGGCAGACGAAGGGGTTGAGACAGTTTGTTTCGGATTGTTTGATATCCAGCCTGCATTTCTTCTACTTCATGAACGTTGTTCAATAGATTATCCAGGTCATCTGCCAACTGTTCCGGGTTGGCCTCTTCCTGGATTCGCTCGTGAACCAGTTTTCGTTCAGCCACCAAATTGGCCAGTGCGATAAAGGGAACCCGGATCACCCGCTTGCCAATTTCGTAGGTCAACGGGTTAACCCGATAGATCACCACCATGGGCGTACCGACCAGAGCCGTTTCCAAGGTTGCCGTACCGGAGGCTACCAGTGCAGCATCGGCGATGGCCAGTAGCGAGTGAGTCTCTCCTTGCCGAATCAGGATGTTTTTTTGGGACTCCTCCGTCAACGCGCTGTTCAACCCTGTTGGCCATAACGATTCAAACTCTTGGCCGGAGAGTGTGTCGGCCTGGGCGATGACATAGCGGACGCAGTTTCCTTTTTTGGTTACTTTTTCGTAGGTTGCCAACATAATTGCCAACAACCGCTTGACCTCTGAATGACGACTTCCCGGCAACAAGACGACTACTTTTTCATGGTCTAAGATCCCCAGATCCCGACGAAGTTCCCTCTTTTTTTCCGGGTTGTTTCTGGTTTCCATCCAAGGTTTGAGTTGTTCTACCAAGGGATGGCCAACAAAACTGACCGGCAAAGCGGTGTGGGAATAGATGGCCGCTTCGAAGGGAAACAGGACCATCAGATGGTCAACCAGGTCGGCAATTTTATTCACCCGACCAGAACGCCAGGCCCAGACTTGAGGGCTGACATAGTGGACAATCGGAATGCCCAATGCTTTGGCCCGAGCCGCCAGAAGAAAATTAAAATCCGGCAGGTCGATGGTGATCAGGAGTTGCGGCTTTTTCTCCTTTAACAAGTTGGTCAGATATCGAAAAACCCGAATCAATCCCGGTAGTCGGCGGATCACTTCAACCAAACCGATTACCGAAAGATCGTTGACATCATAAGGACCGGACAGCCCCTGTTCCTGCATTCTTGGCCCGCCAACACCCCAGACGTTCAGGGTTGGGAATCGGGTTTTCAACTGCCCCAGCAAATCACCGCCCAGCAAATCACCGGACGCCTCACCCGCAACCATGACAATGTTTGAAGAGAGTCTTTCAGCCATAACCAATGGCTTAGCCGGCACGCATGGCGTTGGCGATGGATTCCCGTATGGCGGTGACAACAGCTAAGGCTTTGCGACCATCCCGCCCATTGACCAGAGGTTGAACCCCCTGCTTGACAGAATCACAAAAGGAACGTATCTCCGCCTCCAGGGTGTCATATTTTTCGATGGGCAATTGAATGTTCTTGATGGCTGGAACCTGAACGCCGTCCAGTTCCATGGTTCCCTCTCCGCGCTCCATGACGACAATGTCGCTCTGGATAAAATCCAGAGAGATAAAGCTGTCCTCCTGAAAAATTCGAATCCGGCGGGTCGAATCACGAGCCACTCTGGAGGCGGTGACATTGGCTATACAGCCATTTTGGAATTTTAAACGGGCGTGGGCGATATCAATATGGTCAGTCACAACCCGGCTGCCTACCGCTTCTACATTGATCAGTTCGGAATGAACAAAGTTGAGAATCAGATCGACATCGTGGATCATGAGATCCAAAACCACATCCACATCCAACGCTCTGTTTTTAAACGGTGCCAACCGTTGTGATTCGATAAAACGTGGATTTTTCAGGATGCCGCCTTTATTCAAGGCAACGATGGCCGGATGAAACCGTTTCAGATGACCGACCTGAAGGACCAGGCCCATCTGATCGGCCAGAGCAACCAACTCGTCGGCCTCTTCCAGGGTGACGGTGATCGGTTTTTCCACCAAAACATGGACCCCAGCCTTCAGACAGGCCTGGGCGATGCGAAAGTGGGAGTAGGTGGGGGTGGCAATGGTTACCAAATCAACCAGCGGCAGCAGGTCGTTGTAGTCGGTGTAGCCGTTGACGCCCAGTTCCTCTGACAGGGTTTTGATCCGTTTTTCACTGAGGTCGGCAATGGCTACCAGCTCGACACCGGCAATGGCTGCATACTTCATGGCGTGAAAACGGCCCAGATAGCCCGTACCAATGACTGCGGCACGAAGGGGGATGTTTTCAGGGTGTGGCTGAATACCTGATGGAGAGATGGTCATAAAAAACATGCTTTCTATAAAAGTCCAAGAAGCGGCCTACCTCACACCACTTCCATAATGGGTTGCCGGATACTCTGTTCCGTACAACCAACTAAAATGATCCGATACTTGTCCGCCAATTTTATGGTGGCTTCCGGTTCTAAGATCATGGTAGCACCGGCCTCGACAGCGACCACCCGAATATTGGCCTTGTGCAGATTTTCCATCGTTCTCGGGCCGATGGTCGGCAGGTCCAGACGGTGATCCTGTATCGGTTTTGCCGTTTTGACCAAAATGGCCGAGCCTTGGTTCGCCCAACTTTTTTTTGATCCGGAAATCAAATGCCCGCTGCGCTCTATCATAGCGTCGGTGCCCTCAATGGCCTCGACCGAGATAACCACCTTCCGTTTGACAACCACCCCCTGGCCGATATCCAGTCGTCCCAGCTCCTTGGCCGCCTTCCAGCCAAATTGGATCTCTTCCCACTGCTGCGAGTCCGGCCTGATTTGAGATAAAATGCCGGAAGGAACCAGTAACTCCGGGACAAAGTCGGTTACGGACCCAACCGTGAATCCCTGTTTCTCCAACTCTCCGGCAACGGCTCTGAGCAGTTTATCGTCATGAAGATTACCCAGGCGAACGACCAATGATAAGGCCAGAGAGTCCGGTCTGATCTTCCATATACTGGTTTTTGTAATGCCTCCGGCCAAAACGATCCAGCTGACTTTTTGTTGGGTCATAAATTGGATTATTTTTTTGAATTGTCCTAAGCGAACCCATTTGACAGCGCTGGCATATTGGCAAATGGAAGGATCTGCTTCTCCATCATGCGCAGCGATAAAGAGCGGATATGCCGGCCCTTCGGTTCCGTCCGTAGCGGTATGATCCAACAAGGATTTTGCAAAAACAATGGGTAGGCTTCCACTTCCGGCAATCAGTCCAATTCGAGTTCCCGGAGGGGGTCGAGAAAAGCCGGTTTTCCTTTCGATCGTGGAAGTGGAAATCGCCTCGGTTTGCAGGCGCGTATCTAAGTGTGTCACGCATTCATCCTAGATTCGACAAGTTGTACGCACGCACCTGACACAAACGTTTGATTTACCAGGCATAACGTTTCAACCTGAATTTGGCAGTTGAACGCAAGCACATGGCCCAACCTCTTGATTCACCATGCAAACCAATACCTTGCACCAGCCACACACGTCCAACTGCCAAATTCAGGTTCAATTGACACGTTATGCGCTAGCGACAGATTCCTCTCTGCCCCGTTTGTAAAAATTCCAGAACACATTGAACTTCGGCTACGGAGGAAAGTTGGCTCTCGATTTCGGCTATGGCCTGCTCCAAACGGAGATTGGACCTGAAAATCAAGCGGTGGGCTTGTCGAATGGCTTTGATCACCTCTTCGGAATAGCCACCACGCCGTAATCCGACAACATTGACGCCGGTGATCTTGGCACGGTTACCAGCGGCCGAAGAGAACGGAACGACGTCCATGGAGATCGCTGATGCGCCTCCGACAAAACTGTTTCTGCCAACACGAGCAAACTGATGGATCGCAGTCAGGCCGCCGATGATCGCCTGTTCTTGAATCTCTACATGCCCGGCCAGAGTTGCGCCGTTGGCCATGATAACCCTGTCTTCAACCCGGCAATCATGAGCCACATGAACATAAGCCATCAACATGCAGCCATTTCCCACACGTGTGAGTCCGCCCCCTTTCATCGTTCCCCGATGAATGCTGACAAATTCACGAATCAGACAGTTTTCACCGATTTCAACACGGGTCGGCTCGCCTTTATAGCCAAGATCCTGTGGCTCGGCACCAACGGAAGCAAAGCTGAAAATCCGACTTTTCTTCCCGATGATGGTATGTCCCTCTATGACCGCATGAGGCCCGACCTCCGCCCCTTCGAGCAACTGAACATCGGGTCCGATAACCGCATAGGCTCCTATTTTTACGTCAGCCGCCAACTGAGCGGTGTTAGAGACGACAGCGGTTGGGTGAATAAACAAGGAATTTTTAGGGGAAGCTGGGCAATGGTCCATCAAATTGTCAGTCATTGTCGTCAGCATCCCGAGTCATTGCCATCAACTCGGCTTCGGAAACCAAGATTTCGTCGACATAGGCTTTGCCGATAAAACGCCAGATATCTCGACGACGCTTGACCAACGACATCTCCAGACGCAGTTGATCCCCCGGCAGAACAGGTTTGCGGAAGCGTACCTTGTCGATGGTCATGAAATAGACCAGACGATTCTCCAGGGAGGAGGGGTCCGTATAGGCTGCAAACAGCGCGCCGGCCTGGGCCATGGCTTCTAAGATCAAAACGCCCGGCATGACAGGATTCTCTGGAAAGTGACCTTGAAACTGCGGTTCGTTAAAGGTGACGTTCTTGATTGCGACCAATTTTTCCCCGTCAACAACCTCAATAATTCGATCGACCAATAAAAAGGGATATCGATGAGGCAGATATTTAAGAATAACGGCTGGGTTGTTCAAAAAATCCATGGCCTAGAACCAATCCTTCGTTTTAGCGTTAAGTTGATTGAGAACCATGTCGGTGATATCAATACCTGGATCAACAAAGAGGATTTGCCCCTTGCTGAAGATCGCCGTGAACTTTTGCTCACGACCAACCTCTTCGATCACCTCACGAAGGGCTTTGGTCAACTTGGTGGTCCAATGACGATTTTCCCGATCAACCGACGCTTGATTGTCTTCGACCAGACGCTGAAATTCACGATATTTTCGCCGAATTTTTCCAGCCAACTCAGAGCGGGCTTCCGCCGTCATGACACTCTTACGTTTTTCCAAATCGTCCTTCATTTTATTGATGTCGGCTTCCATGGACGAAACTTCGTTCTGTTTGACAGAGAGCTTTTTGTTTAAAAAATCTCTCGCTCGGTTACCGGCCTGAGAAGAGTCCATGACCCGAGGAACATCAACATAGGCAAACTTTCCAGCCGCCTGAACCGGAGCGCTCCAAAAAAAGCCAACGAATACCAACGAGATCAATAAAAAAAACCTTCCCATCATTGTCAACCACCTATTCCCATATTGAGGAAAAAAACAAAAAAAGCCAAACCAATTATCTTTCGGGCATCATCTTACGACATTGTTTTAGAAAGCGGAACCCATAGAAAAGTCAAAAACCCGCGTTTTGTCATTATTGCCTTGAACCAATGGAGAGGCAAAGGTGACCCGAAGAGGACCGAACGGTGAATTCCAGTTGACGCCGACACCGGTCGAGACCCGAATGGAAGCATCATCGGTTACCGTCGCCGGCATGTCCGTATCTTCCAAAATTGCTGAATCCAGAAAGACGAACCCTCGAACCCCTTTATCCTTCAAACCATAGACAGGAAACAGAACTTCGGCATTGACTGCCTCGTACATCATACCACCGTAGGCCTCGTCTAAATTGGTTCTTGGCCCCAAACCACCCCGTTTGAATCCACGGATACTTCCGGTTCCACCCAATTGAAACCGTTCAAAGATGGGGAGCTCCTTGCCAAAAATTCCCGTTGAATAACCCAGCTTTCCACGCAGATGTCCGACCCAGTCACCATCTTTTGTGATGGGTTTGTAGTATTGATGATCGGTTGTCAGACGAACAAACCGAACATCCCCTCCCAAGCCGGAAACATCGGTAGTCAGTTGATGAATACGACCGGTGGTTGGCTCCATTTTGCTGTCAACATTATTCCAGGTCAGGGAGTTGCTCAACATGGATTGAACATAGGGGCTGTCGTTGGCTTGTGCCTGAATCAAGCGGGAATAGGAGGTGCCGGTGTTGTTGACTTCCACATTGGAAATACGATAACTCACGGTGTCATAAAGATTTTCAGAGATGGCAAAACCAAGGCGCAAACCAGCACCTAACGCTTTGGTTTCGTAGGAGTTGGCCGTCGTTGGCGTGGTTTTCCGGTTAAACAGGTCGATACCGGCCGATAGATTTTTGTCCAGAAAATACGGCTCGGTAAACGAAATATTATAATCCGTGGTATTGGATGAGAGGGAGAAGGCGAAGGCGAGCTTCTGTCCCCGACCCAAAAAGTTGTTTTGAGAAACGCTGGCCGTACCAACAAAGGCATCGGCACTGGAATAACCGGCTCCCAGCGTGAAGGAACCGGTGGCTTTTTCCTCGACGTCAATTTTGACATCGACTTTTTCAGGATCGTTGGAGGTGGGGGTTGTCACATCCGTTTTTTCAAAAAATCCCAGTGAATTAATCTTGTTTTTTGATTTTTTAAGCTGTGAAGCGGAGAAAAGACTCCCTTCCACCATGGTTACCTCACGTCGAATGACCTTATCCAGGGTTCGGGTATTGCCGGAGATTTCGACCCGGTTGACATAGACCCTTTTGCCCTTTTCAATGGCGAAGACCAAATCGACAACCTGCTCCGCTTCCTTGACGTCGGCGTTGGCGTTGATCTTGAGAAAAGCGTAACCGAAGTCACCAATCCGATCGGTCAGCCGATCGATGGAATCTTTCATTTTTTTCCGGGAGTACCATTCGCCTTCCTCTACAACCAACTCTTTATAGAGTTCGCTCTCAGGCAACTCGTCAAAATCGCTGACCATTTTGATCTTGCCCAGGCGGAATCGTTCTCCTTCTCGAACCGTGTGGGTTATGATGAAGGCACTTTTGTCTGGAGTCAACTCGGCAATGGAAGAGTCGACAGAGGCCCGAACATAGCCTTCGTCCAGATATTTGTTCTTGAGTTGTGTTTGATCGTACTGGAGTCTTTCCCGGTCATAGGTATCTTCGTCGGTGTACCAGGAGAGCCAATCCGTGGGGTGGATCAGGAGATCTTTCATGAGTTGTTTGTCGGTCAGATTTTTATTGCCGACAATGCGCACTTCACGAACCTTGGATTTTTCACCCTCAACAATCTTATAGACCAGACTGACCTGATTTTGCTCTTTCGGTTTGATCTGCATATCCACTTTGGCCAGGAAAAGACCTTTGACACGATACGATTGTTGTAAGGTCGCCAGATCCTGTTCCGCCTTGGCACGATTGAAGAGTGCGTCGGCTTTTACCTTGACCATCTTTTGCAACTCTTCGTCGTCAAAAGCCTTGTTTCCTTCAAAAACAACCTCGCTGACCATGGGGTTTTCCACCACTCGAACGACCAGGGTGTTACCTTCGCGGTCCAGAGCGACATCTTTGAAAAAACCGGTGTCAAACAAGGCTTTAACACTGCTTCTGACCGCCTTGCTGTCGAAGGCGTCCCCCTCGGAGAGTTCAACATGACTCAAGACGGTTTCCGCTTCGATTCGGCGCATCCCTTCGACGCGGATGGATTCGATGAGGCCTTCTTCCGTTTGGCCTGTAGCAGGGTGCACGACGACTACAACCGCCAATAGCAACATAACCAGACAGCGTATCAGGAGGTGCGTGTGTTTCATTCCCGTTTATCCATTCTCTTAAGTTCAGACAATTACCAGATCCAAAGATGATACCGTCATTGCCGTTAAAGGGCAAGAATGCGTAAGCTAAAACTTTGGCGAAGAGAAGGGAAAAACGATGGCGGTGAGGTTATCGAAAATCAGATTTGGGCTGCGAATAAAAAAATCTTTGTATTTTTTAGGCTTGTTTGTTTGAGTGCCGGGTTGCTCTTCCAACCTGAAAACGGTGGCTGAAGATTGGAGAATGGAGCCATTCCCCTGATGGGGTTGAACTGTTCTTTCAGTCAGTACGGTAGAGCCGGGGCTTCCCTGAAAAAATCAGGAAGCAAAAATACGGACCAGATCGTTTTTCATGGCCCAAACCATCAGCAACAACAGCAAGCCCATTCCGACCCGGTTGGCCATCCCTTGAATCGCATCGGGAACCGGGCTGCCCTTGAGTGCTTCGATCAGAAAGAAAAAAAGATGGCCGCCATCGAGAACGGGGATGGGCAGCAGGTTGAGGATTCCCAGATTGATGGAGATCAAAGCCATGAAAAAAAGCAAATTACTACTGCCCTGAGAGGCGGTTTTCCCCGCCATTTCGGCAATCATCAGCGGCCCTCCGATCTGATCGGGTGAGACCACCTGCGTCAATAGTTTCCAGATACTGGTCACGGTGAGATCAATCATTCGCCAGGTTTGTATCGCCCCCATGGAGGCCGCTTGCCAAGGGGAGTAGTGAACCATTTTTTGTTCACCGCTGGGTGTGATGCCGATCAACAGGCTTTTGACCCGCTCGCCAAACAGGTTGGTGACCTCTTTTATTTGTGGTGTAATGGTCAGTTGGAATACGGTCCCCTCCCGGTCAACGGTAAAATTGAGTGGTCCCTCTTCGGATATTTTGATGGTGTTGCTCAACGTGTTCCAACTCTCGATTGGCTCGTCACCGATAAAGGTGATCCGGTCCCCTTTTTGGAGTCCGGCAACCTGGGCCGGCATGCCTTCGGTGACCGACCCGATAATCGGCAGTGGCTCACCAACGCCAATCATGAAGGCCAAGGTCAGGGCAAACAGAGCAAAAATGAAGTTAAAGGCCGGGCCAGCAAAAACGATGGAAAAACGCGGCCAGACACTTTTTTTGGCAAAGGAGTAGTTCAGATCATCCTCAGAAATCGGTGTCTCATCCTCTTCAGACTCTCCCAGCATTTTGACGTAGCCACCCAAGGGAATCAGGGAGAGTTGATATTCGGTGCCACTCTTGTCCTTCCAGCCGGCAATCCGGGGCCCAAAGCCCAAGGAGAACACCAAGACCCGGACGCCAAAAAAACGGGCGACCAAAAAATGACCCAATTCATGGACAAATATTAAAACACCAAGGACAACCAGTGCCCAAAAAAGGGTAGACATGAAAAATGCTTCCTTTTGCTGCCAAAGGTAAGAAAAACAAATCCGTCGCCATAACGGAAAATAAAGGCCGCTGTCCGCCGCTCCTGATTCAATCGTGAGATTCAGCGGTCATCATGAAGAAAAGTCCCGTAACCAACAAGGTGAATTCGATTCTCCCCGTCACTGAAAATAAACGGATCGGTTACACCAGGTACGTCCGTTCAATGGCTAAATCTGGGCCTGTCAATCCATTCCCGAGCCACGATTCGGGCCTGACGATCCATCTCCATGATCTTCTCGATAGAGTCCGCCTGTCCCTGAAAAGTTTCATTCAGAGTCCATTCGATCAGACGGGGAATATCCAGAAAACCGATGGTTCCGGCCAAAAAAGCCGCAACTGCCACTTCGTTGGCCGCATTCAGGATGGCGGGTGCCACCCCCCCTTTTTCCAGCGCATTAAAAGCCAACTTCAGACAGGGAAAATCCACCTCGTCCGGTGGGGGATGAAAATGCAGCCGAGCCAGTTTGACCAGATCCAGAGGAGCCACCTTGGTTTCGATTCGGTGAGGCCATGACAAGGCAACCGCAATGGGTGTGCGCATGTCCGGTTCGCCCAACTGTGCCAGAACCGAGCCATCGACAAAGGAGACCATGGAGTGGATGATGCTTTCCGGGTGCACCACCACCTCTATCCGATCGGCCGCCAGGCCAAACAGATGATAGGCCTCGATCACCTCCAGTCCTTTATTCATCATGGTGGCAGAGTCGATGGAAATTTTTTGCCCCATACTCCAATTCGGGTGGGCCAGTGCCTGAGCCTTGGTGACCCCTTGCAGGCTTTGGCGACTCCAGCCCCGAAACGGACCTCCAGAAGCGGTCAAGGTGATGTGGGTAATCTCATTTTTGCGTTCCGGCGTCAGCGTTGCAAAACGGTCCTCTTGTTGGCCGTTGTAGAGCGCTTGAAAAATGGCGCTGTGTTCGGAATCCACTGGGATAAGGGGGACGCCGGCTTTTTTAATCTCCTCCATGAAAAGATCTCCGGCCATGACCAAACACTCCTTGTTGGCCAGGGCAATCTCTTTTCCGCTCCGAATGGCAGCCAATGTTGGAGCCAGTCCTGCCGCTCCGACGATGGCTGAGACGGTCTGGGTAGCCGATGGCCAGGCTCCGACATCCATCACACCCTGTTGACCACAAAGAATTTTGATATCCAAACCCGCCAGCGCCAATGTAAGAGCTTCAAGACGACTCTCATCTGAAATGGCCACCACTTCCGGTAAAAAGCGTTTGGCCTGCTCAGCCAACCGTTTGTCGTTACGGCCCGCTGCCAGAGCCACCAGTTTGAAACGGCCTGGATGGGCTGAAATGACATCCAGGGTGCTGACACCGATAGAGCCGGTGGAACCGAGAATGGAAATGTTTTTAACCGGCAACTCAACCTCCATTAAAGGGTGGAATGGACGAAAAAGCCACCAGAAGTCCATAGTAAACGGGGGCGGCAAACAACAGACTGTCCAAACGGTCCAACAATCCCCCATGTCCAGGAATCAGCTTTCCGGAATCTTTTACTCCGGACTCTCGTTTGAGCAATGATTCGGCCAGGTCACCCAACTGGCCGACCAATGAGAGCGCCATGCCGATCAAAGCCGCCTGCCATAGAAAGAAGGAGAGAGAAAAAAACAGGGAGATACCGATGCCCGTGCCGACACCGCTCAGACATCCGCCATAAAATCCGACCCAGGTTTTACCCGGACTCAATTGGGGAGCCAGTTTTTTATTGCCCAGAAATTTACCGGAGAAATAGGCGCCGGAATCCGTCGCCCAAATAATCAGAAAGGGTAAAAGCAGGTAGATTCCCCCCCACTCATATTTAATTTTGACCAGCAGGATTAAAGGCAGAACGCAGTAGATCATGCCGGTAAAGTCGTAACTCCAGCGGTCCATGACCAAAACAGTCGGCTGATAGTCCAATACGGTCGCCGCAACCATGATGAACAGGGTGGTGACAATGGCCGGAAGAATCAAATCCGCTTGGCCATAGATCCCGACAAAGAGAAGAAACCAGGCCAGAACAGTTTGGGCCGCCCATTTGCGTGGTGAAATTTTTCCCCTCAAACTGTGCCATTCATATAAAAGGCCGGCGGAGACCGGCAAAAGGAGTATAAAAAAATAGAGTGGCCGACCGCCCAGAATCAGGTAGATGACGGGGGGAGCCAGAATCAGCGCCGACAATATTCTAGTTATCATGATTTAAAGTCCTGGTATCGGCATGACCGTATTGGTCTGAAACGTACGATGGCTGTAAATTTCGACCAAGGGTGACGATCAGGCCGATGTTCGGATGTTTGACAAATGTTGTGCCTGGCACCAGTGGTTGGTAACGTGTGCGAATAACGGTCGTTTCCAGGTTGAATGAATCAGAGGGCTGCATCCAGTGCGGTCTGACCGTTGCCAAGTCAAAACCTGTCACGTGGAAGATCCAAACCTTCTTTCCCGACTACCAAAAATCTCTATGGCCTCACGGAGGTGGGAGGCACCGAAGTCAGGCCAGAAAATGGGAAGAAACACCATCTCGGAGTAGGCCAGTTGCCAGAGTAGAAAATTACTGACCCGATGCTCTCCGCCGGTACGAATCCAAAGATCTGGATCAACCATTCCGGCTGTCGTTAAATGTTGAGAAATAACGTTTTCGTCAATTTCATCCGGCGTTAATTCTCCATTTAAAACCTTGTTGGCCAAAATCCGGGTGGCATCGACCAGCTCCTGCCGACCGCCGTAGTTCAGGGCAATATTAAATTGCAGTTTAACGTTGTCTTTGGTCTTTTCTTCCAATTCGTTGACCAAAAACTGGATGTTTTCCGGTAGGTCTCCAATGCGCCCCAAGGCTCTGAAACGAACCCCCTCGGAGACCAGTTCCTCCATTTCCCGACGCAAATGGCGAGCCAGTAAATTCATGAGAGCCGAAACCTCCTCTTCTGGGCGGTTCCAGTTTTCCGAAGAGAAGGTGTAGAGGGTCAGAATTGGAATGTTAAACGCCAAACAGGCTTCTATGGTACGCCGAACCGAGCTGACACCACGCCGATGACCCTCCAGGCGCGGTAGAAAATGGGATTTGGCCCAACGACGATTACCGTCCATGACAATCGCAATATGACGGGGTAATACGGAAGTAGAAGGGGGGGCTGTCATCAGAATTCGAAAAGCTCTCTACTAAACCTGCATGACATCGGCTTCTTTATGAGCCATGACTTCATCGACCTGCTTGATGCTGGCATCGGTCAACTCCTGGATCTGTTTTTCCAGTTGGCGCAGATCATCTTGAGAAATTTCCTTGTTTTTTTCCATTTTTTTAAAAAGGTCGATGCCATCCCGGCGAATGTTGCGCATAACCACCTTGGATTGCTCGCCATATTTGTTGACAATTTTCACCAGATCCCGACGACGTTCTTCGGTCAGCTCGGGCAGCGGAACTCGAATCAAAACGCCGTCGCTCATGGGATTGAGGCCCAGCCCTGCGTCCCGAATGCCTTTTTCAATGGCCTTGAGCGTGCCCTTATCCCACGGTTGGACCGTGATCATCCGAGCCTCAGGAACATTCAAAGCGGCAACCTGATTGATGGGCGTCGGAGAGCCGTATACCTCAACCATGACATGATCCAGTAGAGAGGTGGTTGCTCGGCCAGTACGAATGGTGGACAGTTCTACTTTGAAGGCATCCAGACTTTTGCTCATTCGTTGGCGGATTTCTTTTAAGTGGTTATCCATTATTCTCCCCTAATCAAGGTGCCCTTTGTATTATCACCACACAAAAGGGCATAAAGACTATCCTTTTCCAGTATCGAAAAGACTATTATTGGAATGTTGTTATCTCGGCAAAGGGTGATGGCCGTTTGGTCCATTACCTTTAGGTTGTCATTAAACACCCGGTCATAAGTCAATACGGAGTAGCGCTTGGCATTGGTATCCAATTTGGGGTCTGCCGAGTAAACGCCATCCACCTTGGTGGCTTTGATCAGGCAGTCGGCACCAATTTCAGCCGCCCGCAAACTGGCCGCCGTATCGGTGGTAAAAAAGGGGTTTCCGGTGCCTGCAGCAAAAATGACGATGCGCTCTTTTTCGAGGTGACGAATCGCCCGACGCCGAATGAAGGATTCGGCAATTTGTGGCATGGCTATGGCCGATTGAACCCGAACCTGAAGCCCTTTTAATTCCAAAGCGCTTTGCAAAGCCAGGGAGTTGATGACGGTCGCCAACATACCCATGCTGTCTGCACTGGTACGCTCCATGCCGCGCGCGCTGCCGGCGACGCCACGGAAGATGTTTCCACCTCCAATGACAATCGCCAGTTCGACGCCCAACTCATGAACGGTTTTCAACTCCTGAGCGAGAACATCAAGGAAGAGAGGGTCAATGTTGTGACCATTACCCAAAAGCGCCTCCCCGGATAGTTTTAGAAGAACTCTTTTGTATGGGGTCTGACTCTTCTTTTCGCTCATTTTTGCTCTTACCCCACCTGCTTGGCTACTTCAGAAGCAAAATCATCTTCTCTTTTTTGGATTCCATCACCCAGTACAAATCGGCTGAATCCGGTGATGTCAATCTGGGTGTCCAACTCTTTGGCCGCAGCCTTCACCACATCGATGACCTTTTGATCCGGGTCCATGACGAAAGCCTGTTCCAACAGACAGTTTTCGCCGTAAAATTTGTTGATGCGACCTTCTACCATCTTCTCGATGATGTTTTCCGGTTTACCGGAGGCGCGAGCCTGCTCGGAAAGAACATTTTTCTCCCGGTCCAGGTCTGCTGCCGGAACGGAGCCGCGATCCAGGTAGGGAGGGGCGGAAGCTGCAACATGCATGGCAATTTTCTTGCCCAACTCTGCCAGTGCCGCGCTGTCGCCGGAGCCGGACTCCAGGCCAACCAGAACACCGATTTTACCACCCATATGAATGTAGGAGGAGACCATGCCCTGAGAAACCTCCAGGCAGGTAACGCGACGCAGATTCATGTTTTCGCCGATGGTGGCGATTTGATGGTTCAACTCCTCTTCCGCCGTCCGCTCGGTTCCGGGGAAAGGCAAGCCACGCAGGGCGTCAATTTCTGAACATTTGTTTTGCAAAGCCAACTCGGCTGATGTCTGGGCGAAAGCAATGAATTTCTCATTTTTGGCGGCAAAATCGGTCTCCGAGTTGACCTCCAGAAGAATGCCGACTGTTCCAGATGAAGCGGTGACCACTTTACCCTCTGCGGCAACCCGTCCGGCCTTTTTGGAGGCGGAGGCCAAGCCCTTTTTGCGTAGCCAATCAACAGCCGATTCCATGTCGCCATTGGTCTCTGCCAAGGCTTTTTTACAATCCATCATACCCACTCCGGTTTGCTCCCGGAGGTTTTTTACCATTTGTGCTGTTACAGCCATTTTACCAAATCCTTACTGTGTATATAATAGTCCAGGTGATGTTTTTGTTCCAGCTTTTCAAACCGGGGCTGGAAAGGGGGCCAAAATTACTCCTGGCCCCCTGTCAATTTCGGTCCAAACAACCCAAATCCCAATCAGGGCTTTTGGTTGGCGTTTATTCTTTGGCTTCGGCTGCTTCAGCGGCCAGCATCTCTTCGCCGATATCCGTTGTAACCGGTTCGTCGATGGTATCCAACTCGCCAATGATTTGCTTGGCCTCCAGGGAGGCTTCGGCCATTTTGTTCAAAAACAGCTTGAGCGAACGAATGGCGTCGTCATTACCGGGGACGACAAAATCGATGGGGTCGGGGTTGCAGTTGGTGTCAACCAGAGCAACAACCGGAATTTTCAGTTTGTTGGCTTCTTGAACGGCAATGGACTCTTTGTTGGTGTCGATGACGACCATCAGATCCGGTTGCCGGGGCATGTCTTTGATTCCCCCCAAAGAACGCTCCATCTTTTCACGGGACCGTTCAAGGTTCTGGACCTCTTTTTTGGTCAAGGCATCGTAGGTGCCGTCAGTCTGCATCCGCTCGATGTTTTTCAGCCGGTTGATGGAGCCTTGAATGGTCTGCCAGTTGGTGAGGGTTCCACCCAACCAACGGTGGTTGACGTAGTACTGACCGGATTTTAGAGCCACCTCTGCAATCATGTCCACCGATTGGCGTTTGGTGCCGACAAAAAGAACCACGCCGCCATTTTTTACACATTCACGGACCTGATTGTAGGCGTCGCGAAGAAGGCGCACGGTCTGTTGAAGGTCGATGATGTGGATGCTGTTGCGAGAAGTAAAGATGTAGCGGTCCATTTTTGGGTTCCAGCGTTTGGTCTGGTGACCGAAATGAAAACCTGCGTCCAGAAGTTCACGAATAGAAAACTTTGCCATGATTATTGTCCGTCCTTTTCTCAATTCCTGTTCGGTTGTTCGTCCGCCACCTCCCGTGTCGCACTCCAACCCAACCTTTGAAAACCACAAAGGAGAGGCACCGGGAATGCGGGATGCTGGCGTGTGAAATAAATGACCTGTGCTCAATGGGCACAATTGCCCAAGAGACGAAAACAGTGGATAGTATGCCCTCTTGATCGTCTGAAGCAAGCTTTTTTGTTCACCTTTTTCAAGCTTTTCTATTCAAAGACGTCTGGAGAGCCGGAACCCACCCGCAAAACAATGGGGTATCCTTTCGTTAAATCTACAATTGTGGAAGGCTTTTCCAATAAAATTCCACCATCAATGACCAACTCCACCCGTCCGTTGATTTTTTCGGCAATCTGATCCGGGTCGCCTTGAATATCTTCATCAGGCAGCCTGAACGAGGTTGAGAGCAGTGGCTCTTCCAACTCCTGCAATAGAGCCAGGCAGATGGGATGGTCGGGCATTCTCAATCCGATGGTTTTTCGCTTGGGCAGAATGGATTTGGGCACGTCACGGGTGGAGTCCAGGATAAAGGTATAAGGACCAGGCAAAAACCGTTTAAGCAGACGGTAGGTTTGATTGTTGACCCGAGCATAACGGGAGATTCCGGATAGATCTGGAACCAGAATGGAGAGTTGATGGTTGGAAGGCAGGTTTTTAATCTGCATGATGCGCTCAACCCCCTTGCGGTTGCTGATCTGACAGCCCAAGCCGTAGGTGGTGTCGGTCGGGAAAACAGCGATGCCGTTTTCCCGAATAATGTCAGCAGCCTGCTTGATCAACCGCTTTTGTGGATTGACAGGATGAATGCGGAACAATTGACTCATGATTCAATATCTTTAATTCGTATGATTGGATTGGGTGGAATATTTCCACCATTTGGTGCATTATTGACCAGTTGTGAAAAATGAACAATACGCGAAGAAAATTTTTAGCAAGGAGAGTATGAAAAATGGCCAACTATCGTTCTCGGACATCCACCCATGGACGCAATATGGCAGGCGCCCGGTCATTGTGGCGGGCAACCGGCATGAAAGAAGACGATTTTGGCAAGCCCATCATTGCGGTCGTCAACTCTTTTACTCAATTTGTTCCGGGCCATGTTCACCTTCGTGATATGGGGAGACTGGTTGCCCGTCAGATTGAAAATGCCGGTGGTGTAGCCAAAGAGTTCAATACCATCGCCATTGACGACGGGATCGCCATGGGCCATGACGGCATGCTCTATTCGTTGCCCTCGCGGGAGCTGATTGCCGACAGTGTTGAGTATATGGTCAATGCGCACACCGCCGACGCCATGGTCTGCATTTCCAATTGCGACAAGATCACTCCCGGCATGTTGATGGCGGCTCTTCGACTGAATGTTCCGGCCATCTTTGTCTCCGGTGGTCCCATGGAGGCCGGCAAGGTCGTTCAGGAAGATGGTGTCGTTCAAAAATTGGATCTCATCGACCCGATGATCGCCGCCGGAAACCAAGAGGTGAGTGACGCAACCCTGGACAAGATGGAACGGTCCGCCTGTCCGACCTGCGGTTCTTGTTCCGGTCTTTTTACCGCCAACTCCATGAACTGTCTCATGGAAGCGTTGGGACTGGCTCTGCCCGGCAATGGAACCTTGGTGGCCACCCATTCCGACCGTCAACTGCTTTTCCATCAAGCGGGCCGGGCCATCGTCGATCTAACCAGGCGCTACTATGAACAGGACGATCATTCGGTTCTGCCCCGTTCCATCGCCACTTTCGAGGGATTCGAAAACGCCATGACCCTGGATATCTCCATGGGCGGATCGACCAACACCATTTTGCATCTTCTGGCCGCCGCTCAAGAGGGAGAGGTCCCGTTTACCATGACCGATATCGATCGGTTGTCCCGTCAGGTGCCCTGTCTGTGCAAACTGGCTCCCTCCACCAACACCTACCATATGGAGGATGCTCATCGGGCCGGAGGTGTTTTTGGCATTTTGGCTGAGTTGAAGCGGGGCGGGTTGATCCATACCCATTGTCACACGGTACATGCGGCCAGCATGGGCGAGGCCATTGACCGGGAAGATCTGCTGAACGAAGAGGTCGGTGACGAGATCAAACATAAATATCTGGCTGCGCCGGGTGGGGTAGCAACCACAGAGCCGTTTGGTCAATCCGCCCGCTGGCAATCTCTGGACACCGACCGGGAGGGGGGCTGTATTCGGAGTATGGAAAAGGCCTACTCCAAGGATGGTGGTTTGGCGGTGTTGTTTGGCAATATCGCCACGGATGGTTGTGTCGTCAAAACCGCCGGGGTGGATGAGTCGATCTGGACCTTCTCCGGCCCGGCTCGAATCTTTAACAGTCAGGATGCCGCTTGTGAGGGTATCTTGAACGACTCCATCAAAGCTGGTGATGTGGTGCTCATTCGTTATGAAGGCCCCATCGGCGGGCCGGGCATGCAGGAGATGCTCTATCCGACCAGCTACATCAAATCAAAAGGTTTGGGCAAAGCCTGCGCCTTGATTACGGATGGCCGGTTTTCTGGCGGAACATCCGGGCTTTCCATCGGCCACATTTCTCCCGAAGCGGCTGAAGGGGGAGCGATCGCTCTGGTCGAAGAGGGGGATATCATTGAGATTGACATTCCCAACCGTTCGATTCGGGTGGCGGTAACGGATGAGGTGTTGCAGGCTCGCCGCCAGGCCATGACCCGCTTTGAACCGACGGGTCGAAACCGGACCGTTTCCAAAGCACTGCAAGCTTACGCTGCCCTGACCTCCTCCGCAGCGAAAGGGGCGGTTCGGGATCTCGGTCGTTTAAAGCGTTAGCTGAACTATATCGGTAACTTGGAAGGGGTTCCCGGTCGGTCTCGAACCAAAAGCGGTACGGCGTATCCGGGTAGATGGTCGCGGATTTCCTTGATGAGTGACCGGCCTGTTTTCTCCTCCACCTGAAAGTGGGCGGCCCCTGCGACCGGATCAAGAAGATGCAGGTAGTAGGGAGTAACCCGTGCGCCGATCAACACTTCGCTCAGTTGGATCAGGGTTTGAGCGTCATCGTTGATTCCCTTCAGCAGAACCGACTGATTATAGAGGGGAATTCCGGCATCGACCAGTTTTGCCAGAGCTTCGGTAACTCCGGCATCCATCTCTGCCGGATGGTTCATATGGATGACCATTGAAAGGACGAGGGGGATGGCTTTTAACCCGTCAACCAGCGTCGTGGTGATTCGATTCGGATCGGCAACCGGAACCCGGCTGTGAATGCGCAGCCGCTGAACGTGGCCAATGTCTGCCAGTTGCCGGCTGATCTCCAATACTCGATTGGCCGAGACCATCAGCGGATCGCCACCGGAAAAAATCACTTCCCGGATGCTGGGGTCGGAGCGCACCACATCCAGACCCGACTGCCACTCCGAAAGGGTTTTTGGAAAGGTTTCTGTTTTATTGTGTCTTCTGAAGCAGTATCGGCAATGAATGGGGCAGGCTCCGGTCAACTGAAAAATAACTCGGTTCTGATATTTTTTCACCACGCCGGGAGCCACCCTGTATTGTGTTTCCTGTAAGGGGTCCTGCGTAAACCCAGGGACCAGTTCCAACTCTTCACGGGTTGGAAGGATCTGTTTAAGCAGGGGATCGTCGGTCTTGCTCCAATCAATTCTGGCGGCAAAGGAGTCGGTCAGCAACAGCGGAAACAGTCGGGCTGCCCTCTGATCCCATTGATCCAAACGGACAATTTTGTCTGAATGAAGAGAGGGTGAAAGGTTTTTTTTAACAAAATCAATTGGCGATTGCTGGTGGCTGTGGTACTCTTCGCTGCTATTTTTATTTTTCATTGTCACACGTTTACAGAGGATTATAGGTAAAATGCTCAGCCATAACCAGTTGCGTCAAGGAACCCGTGTTGAAATCGATGATGTCCCCTGGATTATTATCGATGCTCAGTTTGTAAAACCGGGAAAGGGTCAGGCATTTACAAAGATCAAAATTAAAAACCTGACGGATGGTCGGGTGATTGAGCGCACCTTTAAATCAAGTGACTCTGTCGTCAAAGCGGATATCCTGGATCTCAGTATGCAGTATCTCTACTCCGATGGAGAGTTCTGGCACTTCATGAATCCCGATTCTTTCGAGCAGGTGGCTTTGACCAAGGCCCAGGTTGGCGATACGATTCTCTGGCTCAAGGAGCAGGAGAATTATGATGTGACCCTTTGGAAGAACAAGGCCATCGCCGTCTCTCCGCCTCCCTTTGTCATCATGGATATTACCGAATGCGATCCCGGTATTAAAGGTGATACGGTTTCCGGCGCCACAAAACCGGCGACCTTGGAGTCCGGGGCTGTCATCAAGGTTCCCCTGTTTGTCAACGAAGGCGAACAGGTTCGCGTCGATACCCGAACCGGCCAATATGTCGAACGGGCCAAGTAGAGGATTGTCGGACCTCTGTTGACCGGTCCGTATTTTTTCGGGTCGTTGCCAGACCCTGCTCATTTTTGATCGATTTTTGCCTTCGGTAAACCGCTCAAAAGAGATCGGTTAAGCCGGTAGGCTGTTTGGATTAAGAATTTTGAATGACTTGACAATGCGACGGTGGCAACCGGCTGCTGATCGAGACACTCTGTTAGCCCGGTCTCGGTTTATCGGGTTGGTGCGGGATTTTTTTCATCAAAGAGGGGTGTTGGAGGTTACCACCCCTCTGTTGGTTTCCGCTGTTGCCCCAGAGCGGTTCCAAACGCCTCCGTCCTGCCAGTATGGCTATCTTCAGACCTCTCCAGAAACAGCCATGAAACGGCTGGTTGCCGCCGGAACCGGGTCAATCTTCCAAATCTGCCCGGCATTCCGGGCCGATGAAGCCGGGCGATTGCATAACCCGGAATTTACCATGTTGGAGTGGTATCGGCCCGGTTGGGGTTATCGGGCGTTGATGGAGGAGGTCTCTGCGTTGGTGCAATCCCTTCTGGCAATTCCAGCCCCCATTACGTTGACTTTTCAACAGGCCTTCCAAAAATATGTCGGTATCGATCCCTTTTCAGATCCCATTTCAAAACTAAAGAGTCGATCGTCCATGACTCCTCCAGAGGGCTTGGATCGAAGTGGCCTGGTTGATTTTCTATTGCTTGACCAACTAGAACCATCCCTTAAAAAACAAGGTGATAACATTTTTTTGTATGAATATCCGGCTTGGGATCCGGCCATGGCGGAGGTGAGCCCCGGACCACCGCCGGTCGCCCTGCGCTTTGAGTTATACATTGATGGCGTAGAAATTGCGAATGGATATCAAGAGTTGACAGATGCCTCGGAGCAGAAAAGGCGCCTGGATGAAGCCAATCGGCAGCGATTGTCAGATGGCCTGGGTGTCCTGCCGGTAGATGATCTTTTCCTGGCGGCTCTTCAATCGGGTTTTCCCCGATGTGCTGGCGTTGCTTTAGGGATGGATCGGTTGTTGATGTTGGCCCTGAAAAAAAAATCGATTGCCGAGGTGATGACCTTTCCCTCTGATCGATGTTAGTCACTGTTCCAACCCGGATATTTCATGAACAGCGGGTGTCGTCGTTTTTTGTTTTATCCGGGCCGGTGTAATAGACAGATAGATATTGAAACCGTTGGATTGAGAGGAGAATGGGATGGTTTTGTTGCACACGCCTCAAGGTGAACTCGGGGTAATCGCTCCAGATTTTTCATTGATAGGGGTTGATGACAAAAGTCACTCTCTGCAAGATTATAGCAATTCCAAGGTGCTGGTTGTTATGTTTACCTGCAACCATTGTCCATATGTGCAGGCCATCGAGCCTCGGTTGATCGAACTGTCCAATCGCTTCCCGAAAGAGGATGTGGTTTTTGTCGCGATCAACAGTAACGATCAGGACCGTTATCCCGACGATAGCTTTGACAAGATGAAACAGCGGGCGGCAGATAAAAAATATCCTTTCGATTATCTATCCGATAACAACCAAGTGGTCGCCAGAGCTTATGGAGCGGTCTGTACTCCAGATATTTTTGTATTCAACGCCCGGCGGGAGCTTTGTTATCGGGGCCGCTTGGATGACAGCCCTCGCAACCCCAACGCGGTTCAAAAGGAGGAGTTAAAACAGGCCATCCTCGACATTTTGTCGGGACATCCGGTTGTGGAAGATCAGCATGCCTCCATGGGCTGTAGTATCAAATGGCGGGAGGAGTAAGGATTACGGGCTTAAATGGTTACTTTAAGACATTTAGCCACTGTTTTTCTAGTCTTTTTGTAGATATCGGTATTGATGTCTTCAGTTCCTGAGCGAAAAGGGAGACTCGGAACTCCTCCAGCATCCAATAGTAGATCTGTATCTGTGGATCAGTTATGGCCTCTTTTTCCTGCTGTTTTTTAACCCGTTGAAACTGTTTCCAGAGAGGAGACAACTCTTGGGCCTTTTGGTTGTCCTTGGCCGGATCTTGCTGGCGTCTCTCCAGTCGGAGTTGGATCGCCTTCAAAAAACGGGGTAGATGTCGCAGCCAGACCCAAGGGGTCTGCCAAAGAAAATCGGCTGGCAGCAGTTGGGCCAGTTGTTCCTGGATCTCCGGTTCGATGGCTTTTATGGCCGGGTACTGTCGAGCCGATTTCAAGGTCAAGCCCACTGAATGATAGGTCAGTAGAATCTGCCCGGCCAGTTTGGCGATCTCCTGGGTCTCGCTGAAGACCTTGGCCTGTCCCGCCTGAAGTCGCTCATTAAAAACAGCGCTGCTGCGAATATCTGAAAAATCGGCAGAGAGAAAGATATGGTCCAGAGCCAAATCAATGATCTGGGCAATGAGGTGCTCCTTTTTCCCAAACGCCGAGAAGGCCAAGGCCATCGGTTGACTGATATGGCTATTCAGGCTGATTTTAAGCTGTTTGATCGGCTGGGACAATTGGAGGGCAAACAGTCGGACCAAGCCCCGCCGCATGGTTTGTTCCGCTACCAGCGGATCGTCGATCAGGCGGACGGAGACGCTGTTGGTGTCATCACAAATGGCCGGAAAGCCGTGAACCGGTTGGTCGTCGACGGTCAGGGCCAGTTGAGAAGGTAAATCGCCAAAATCCCATCGTACCCGTTTGCTTTTTTCAAAATCTCCTTTTGGAATATTTTTAAATTGATCCTGGGCAATCTTGCCCAGTTTACTCCGTAGCGCCTCCAGATCCCGGCCTTGATCGAGCAGATTTTCGCCGCTTTCATCGACAATTTTAAAATTCATTCGCAAATGGTCCGGCAACTCCTCCGGTCGCCAGATGTTGATGGGAACATTCAACCCTTTTGTTTGCGATAGAATCAAACTCAGGGTTTGGCAGAGGGATTGGTCTGGATTCCAGCCGGCATTCAGGCATATTTCAACGGTTTGGGGTAGCGGCACCAGTTGACGCCGCCAACTCTTGGGCAGAAGCTTCAAGAGTGCGGTGAGCTTATCCTCCAGCAGGCCGGGCACCAACCATTCAAAGGTCTGGGCAGGAACCTGATTGAGATAGGGCAGGGGAATCAGCACCGACAGACCGTCTTCTCCCTCTCCGGGCGAAAAATGATACTCCAGGGCGTATTCCCGGCCATTGATCAGCAAGTGTCCGGGAAACCGTTCACCGGTAATGGACTCTCCCTGATGCTGCATCAGGCTCTCTTTTTCAAAGTAGAGCAGGCGGCTGTTTTGCTTTCTGGCGTTTTGATACCAATGATGAAAGTTGGCGGCAGTGTAAGTGTTTTCAGGTATGATCCGATCGTAATAGTGATAGAGGGTCGCCTCATCGACCAGCAGATCCCGGCGACGGGATTTGTGCTCCAACTCTCGAATTTCGGTCATGAGGCCATGGTTGTGGCTGAAAAACGGCGCTTGGGTTTGAAAATGGCCTTCAACCAGAGCGGATTGAATCATCAACCGTCGGGATTCCACCGGATCGACCGGACCGTAGTGAACCTGGCGTTGGGTAATGAGGGTCAAGCCAAAAAGGCTGACATTTTCAAAGGCCATGACACGTCCCGGTTTTTTTTCCCAGTGGGCATCAAAATAGTGATGTTTACATAAGTCACCCGCCACCTCTTCGATCCATTCCGGTTCCACACGGGCGCAGGTTCGAGCGTAGAGGCGGCTGGTCTCCACCAGTTCAGCGGTCATCAGCCAGGTTGGTGATTTTTTGAACAGGGTGGAGCCGGGATTGATGTAGAAGCGGATCTGTCGGGTTCCGGCATATTCGTGTTTATCCGCCTTGAAACCGATTTGACCCAATAATCCGGCTAAAACCGCTTTATGGATCTGATCATAGGTGGCCTCCTGCTGATTGAGGACAAACCCCATCTCTTTGACCTGGCGGGAGAGTTGTTGGTGAATCTCCCACCACTCCCGCATGCGGCTGAAAGAGAGCAGATTGGCTTTTAAAAATTTACGAAACTGATTTTTAGAGTCGCTGTTTTGTCGTTCCGTCTCGGTAAAGTTCCAAAGATTGAGGAATGTACTGAAATCCGACTCTTTGCAGCGGTGCCGTTGGTGGAGTTGCTGGGCCTTTTCCTGTTTTTCGCGCGGCGTTTCCCGAGGGTCCGGTATGCTGAGTGCGGCGGCCAAAATGAGCACTTCCCGCAAACTACCCTCATTTTTTGCAGCTAAAATCATTCTAGCTATACG
Organism: Magnetococcales bacterium; assembly: GCA_015232865.1. The sequence goes on along the minus strand of JADFYU010000005.1, from coordinate 12,877 downwards.
CGGGTCCAAGGGTAATCGAGCCAATTGCTGGCCAATGGTGGTCAGCTCGCCCCGCGTGTCAATGGCTCCCAGCTCTTCCAATCGGCGGTTGCCATCCCGAATGGCCGAAGCCGGAGGAGGATCGACAAAGGGGAATAACTCCACCTCGCCCAACCGTTGGGATTTCATCTGCAAGAGAGCGGAATCCAGGGAGGTTCGGAGAATTTCCGGGTCGGTAAACTCGGGCCGATCCGAAAAATCCTCCTGGCTGTAGAGTCGAATACAGATTCCGTTGCTCAACCGGCCACAGCGGCCTTTTCTCTGATTGGCAGAAGATTGGGAGATTTTTTCAACCGGCAATCGACGCACCTGCCCTCTGCCGCCTTGACGACTGATGCGAGCCAGGCCCGAGTCAATCACGAATCGAATTCCTGGAACCGTGATGGACGTCTCTGCCACGTTGGTCGCCAGGACAATCCGTCTTCGCCCGCCCGGATTAAAAATTTTATCCTGATCCGCAGCGGAAAGGCGGGCAAACAGGGGTAAAATATCGGTTCCGGGAAAGTTTTGTCGGCGCAACAGATCGGCCGCCTCACGAATTTCCCGCTCTCCGGGTAAAAAAACGAGAACATCGCCGGGATTCTTTTCGCTAAAAAGCTCGGCGACCGCCTCGACAATGCCCTCTTCCAACTCTTTTTCCCGGCTGTCAGACTCCCGGTCCAAAGGGTCGTTACCGGTTGGCTTCATCTCCAGGGAGCGATAGCGAACCTCGACCGGATAGGTGCGCCCGGAAATTTCGATGATGGGGGCATCATCGAAATGTCGTGAAAACTTTTCCGTATCCAACGTTGCTGAGCTGATGATGACCTTGAGGTCCGGGCGGCGAGGCAGCAGTTGTTTGATGTAACCGAGCAGAAAATCAATATTCAGGCTTCGCTCATGGGCCTCATCGATGATCAGGGTGTCATACTGGTTGAGATATCGATCCCCCTGGATCTCCGCCAGTAAAATACCGTCGGTCATGACCTTGACGAAGGTTTCAGGTCGGACCTGATCCTCAAAGCGCATCTTGTATGCCACCGCTGGAGTGGGGGCCGAAGCAGGGCCGGGATGAAGATCGTTGGCAATAAACTGAGCAATGCTGCGAGCAGCAATCCGTCTGGGTTGGGTCATTCCGATCAGACCAGAAAGGCCGCGCCCCAGATCCAGGCAAATTTTCGGCAATTGGGTGGTTTTACCCGAGCCGGTCTCGCCACACAAAATGGTGACTGGGTTGGCCTGGATCAAATCGGTGATCTTCTGCTTGGATTCCACCACCGGCAGAGAGAGAGAATATCGGGTTATGGGCCGGTTTTGACTGCGCCAGGCCCGCTTTTCACAAGAGTGCTTTAATGCCTGTTCCAACCCTGTCAGTTGGGACAAGGCCTCTTGACGCCACGGTTTTATCATCAATCTTTCGATCTGTTGAAGCTTTTTACGGAAACCAAACTGATCCACAAGCATGGCCTGACGGATTCCACGTCGAATCCGTTTGACCATGCGCACGGGGGCAGGGGGAGTGTTGGGAGTTGCTTGGCTCATTATCTTCAATTCGGTTGGTCCGGGTCCGTCTCGTTTAACCTTGTCGATAAAAGTCGCTTCGGTCAATGGCTGGTCAGGTAGATATCAAAGCGGGTTTTTTTTCCTATGATACAAAAATCCGCTTTGACTCCTGCCAAAGGCGGGGTTGGATGGGGACGTTTAACCACGACCCGATTTTTGGCATAGGACAAAGCTCTGCTCAACAGGGCTTCAGAGTCGTCATCTTCTCCTACGATTTGACGAATCAACCGCATCTCTTTTTTGACCAGAGCCGATTTGGTCCGGTGCGGATACATGGGGTCCAGATAGACCACCTCTTCGGGCGCAATGTTCTGCGCGCTGTTTTGGCGCATGTAATCTTGGGCGTCCAGGACCAGTAAATCGGTGTTGTTGCTCAGGATGGTCCCGACTTCGATGTCGGCCAGAGCGCGTTTTAAACCGTCGAGCAAAATGGCCGCCATGACCGGTGATCGTTCGACCCAGCGCACCGAACAGCCCAGAGTGGCCAGAATAAATCCATCTTGACCCAATCCCGGTGTGGCGTCCAATACGGTCGGAAGATAGTCACCCTTGATTCCGACTGCGCGGGCAATCGGCTCTTTTCTTCCAACCCCCTGACCTCTTCTGTAGCCCATTTTTCCCTGGATGAACTCCGCAAAAACCGGCCCTTCCGAGGTTCCGTCACCGCGACGAAGTTCCAGCCTGGTTTCGGTCAGAGCCAGATGGATACCTTGTATCTGTTGTGATTCAAAGAGGAGGTCGGCCCCCAACCGTTCGGCCAATTGGCGAGCTTGAGGCATTTTTGCGGGAATATTGGTCCAAACGGGTGGTGAGATGAATGTTTTCATGAAAAAATTGAATATATCCATAGAGACCAAACCGACAATGACTGTAGATTAGAGCATAGCCGGCGTCGTAAACCAATAGCCAACCCCTCGCCAAACGGTTTATTTATTATTGATCAGGTGGAATCCATAAAAAAAGGCGAAAAATTGATTGCAAGATTTGGCAAGCAGGCAGAAAATAGCTATGGTACTCTCCCGGTGTTGTGGGTAATGCCGTTGTTTGAGTTGAACCATTTTCAGCGCGAATCATTGGAGCTAAATGTTAAATCCCGGAATAGTCCTTTTTACGGAAAAAATAGCAACGGCAACAGAGTTGGTTGACGGCTTGATGCCTCTGGGTGTTGATATTTTTACGGTTGATGATCAGCAACTCATTGGAAACTATCAACAATCCCACTCCATCGTTCTGCTTGTTCTGGACGGTTTTAAAGACCACATGGATGCGCTGGATCGGATCAAATCCCTGCTGTCGCCCTTTGGCTCTCCAACCCCACCCCTGATGGTGGTCACTCCGGCAGGCCTATATTCAAGCCAGATCGAGCAGATCTATCTGGCCGGTGCATCCGATTTTGTCGAAACCCCCGTTCTTCCCATTGTCCTGCAAAAAAGGGCGGCCCTGCTTTTGGAACATTTCAAGATGAAGCAGATGGTCAACCAGCAGATCGCTGAGTTGGAACAAAAACAGTTGGATCTGGTCTCCCTTCAGGAAAAGGCCCAGGTTTTGACAAGAGCGAAAACCCTGTTTTTAGACAATATGAGCCATGAAATACGCAGCCCCATGAATGCGGTTATTGGCCTGAGTGATCTGTTGTTGAGCACAAACCTGGATGAGAACCAACGGGAGTACATGCAGCTGGTTTTAGACTCGGCCGAGTCTCTCATGGCGCTGCTCAACGATATTCTCGACTTTTCAAAGTTAGAAGCGGGAAAACTTTCGTTGGAATCGGTCTCTTTCTCCCTCTCTGAAGCCATTGCGCTAAATGACGACGCATTGGAGCGGGAGATCATACGCAAAGGGCTGACCCTGAAACGCCACATTGACGACGATATTCCAAAAAACCTGATCGGTGACCCGGAACGACTGGGAAAAATCATCCTGAACCTGGTCAGTAATGGGGTTAAATTTACCAAGCAGGGTGAAATCGCCATTCATGTCTCCAATTTTCACCATCCGACCGATCAGGCCATTGTCTTGCATTTCAGAGTTTCGGATACCGGAATCGGTATTCCTGGTGAAAAGTTGGGGACTATTTTTGATCGGTTTTCGCAGATCGATTCCGGCTTTACGCGCAAGTATGCCGGAACCGGGTTGGGTTTGGCCATTTGTGAGCAATTGGTTGAATTGATGGGGGGGCATATCTGGGTCGAAAGTGAATTGGGTCTGGGTTCCACCTTTCATTTTACCGCTCAATTTCTAAGCACAAAAAATGCCCATCTTGAAGAATTGCTCGAAAGCAGTCGCATGGAGCAGGATCGCCCCAGAAAACTGTTGCTGGTGGAGGATGACTCCATCAACCAGGAGGTTATTGCGGAGACGTTGACCCGAAATGGTCATCAGGTGGTTGTCGCCTCTGATGGCTTGGAGTGTCTGGAAAAATTGAGAAATCAGAGTTTTGAAATGATTCTGATGGATGTGAAAATGCCGGTCATGAATGGAAACGATGCGACGAGAATGATTCGTCAGGGTGGTGCGTTCGATTCGACGATTCCGATTGTCGGTTTGAGCGCCAACGCCATGAAGGATAACATACAAGAGAGTCTGGCATCGGGCATGGACGATTTTATCACCAAACCGTGCCGAGGACATATCCTGATCAAAATAATCGGGAAAGCCGAATATTTTAGAAACAAGAATGAGCGCAATAAAGCGAAGCGACCTTGTTCCGACGAGGCCGGTTTGGAATCGGAACGCTCCATCGTCAGCGTTTTTTTGGCGTTGGAGCAGGCGTTAAAAAACGGGGAAACCAGAGTGGCCCTGGACAGTCTGACACAAATGAGAGCGTGGGCAAAAATGAAAGATCAGGAAGAGTTTGACCAATCGATCCTGCAAATTCAGGCGATTCTCAGAGGTCAAGATCAAGAACGGGCCTTGACCCACCTGCCGCGCCTTCGCGAGAAACTGGAAGAGACGATCTCTTTATCTTAATAGGTTGAACATTCAGATTTGGTTGGAAAACAGGTATGTATTCGAAAAATAGAGTCGCATTCCAAGGAATGCGGGGAGCCTACAGCGAACAGGCTTGCCGAGAAAAGATGCCGGATTGGGATTTTGTCCCCTGTAAAACTTTTTCCGATGTTTTCATCCAGGTTGAAACCGGTCAGGTCGATTTGGGCATGGTGCCGGTGGAAAACAGTATGGCTGGTGTAGTTTCGGACAGTTATGACCTGTTGGCCGTGCACAATTTGCGTATAGTCGGCGAGCATTATCTACAGGTCCATCACTGTCTTCTGGCTGTTAAGGGGGCCAAGATCGAGCGCATCGGTGCCGTCTATTCCCATCCTCAAGCTTTGGCTCAATGTCACACCCTGATCGAGACGCAAGGTTGGGACCGCTGCTCGGTTTATGACACCGCCGGAGCGGCGGCCGATTTAAGCAAACGGGGCCATCTGGAGGAGGCGGCCATTGCCTCGGAGCTGTGTGCGGAGCTGTATGACCTGGAAATTTTGAAACGGGATATCCAAGACAGCGCCAAAAATACCACCCGGTTTTTGGTGATTTCCAAGCAGGAGGGAAAATTTGACCAAGCCATTCCCCACAAAACCAGTCTGATTTTTGAAGTTCGAAATATTCCCGCCTCCCTCTACAAGTGTTTGGGCGGGTTTGCCACCAACGGGGTCAATCTGACCCGACTCGAATCACGACCGGCACCGGGGAAAAGCTGGAAATATCATTTTTACCTGGATTTTCAAGGGTGCCCTGATCAGCCGCCCTGTAAGCTGGCTCTGGAAGAGTTGGCTTTTTTTACCGATAGCCTCAAACTGCTGGGTTGTTATCCGGAATCCATCAATCGATTGGGATGAAAACATAACCGTCATGATTGCTTTTCCAAATATTGATCCGGTTATCGTTGAAATCGGCCCTCTGTCCATTCGTTGGTATGGAGCCATGTACAGTCTGGCCTTTATTTTGGGTTGGCCGTTGCTTAAATCTCGCGCCAAAAAACTCTCCGCCAATCTTTCCGAAACGTTTTTGGGCGATCTGTTGGTTTTGGTATTGATTGGGGTGGTCCTGGGAGGCCGACTGGGCTACATCCTCTTTTATCAGTTCGGTTACTATCTCTCCAATCCTCTGGCTGTTTTTCGGGTCTGGGAGGGGGGGATGTCCTTTCATGGTGGTTTGCTGGGGGTGATTATCGCCTGCTGCCTCTTTGCCAGGCGTCGGCAGATCACCTGTAGTCTGCTGGTCGACCTGCTGGTTCCCATTGTTCCGATTGGCCTGCTGCTGGGTCGCATCGGAAATTTTATCAATGCGGAACTCTGGGGACGGACGACGGACGTGCCCTGGGGTATGGTTTTTCCGGGGGCGGGCTATCTGCCCAGACATCCGAGCCAGATCTATGAGGCCCTTTTGGAGGGCGTTTTGCTCTTTATCGTGCTCTGGTGGTTGGGAAGAAAAGCCCAACCAGCCGGTTTTTTGCTGGGGGTATTTATCCTGGGCTACGGCTGTAGCCGGTTTTTCGTCGAATACTACCGCGAGCCGGACGCCCACATGGGCTTTCTCTCATTGGGCATGACCATGGGCCAATGGTTGAGCCTGCCCATGATCGTCACGGGCCTGATCATCCTCTGGTATTCCAAACACGCGCCATCTGAAAATCGTTAGCCGGATGCACCCACTACACGGAAGCCTTGCGGATTTGCCTGGCCGGCCTGGGGTCTACCGCTATTTGGATTCGGCGGGAAAAGTACTCTACGTCGGTAAGGCCAAAGAGCTTAAAAAACGGGTTTCCTCCTATTTTTCCGGCACCAACACCCCGCGTGTTCAAGCCATGCTGATCCAGGCCACCAATCTGGAAATCACGGTGACCGACTCGGAAAATGAGGCACTCATTCTGGAAGCCAACCTGATCAAACGGTTCCGGCCTCCGTACAACGTGCTGCTCAAAGATGATAAAACCTACCCTTACCTGCGCCTCTCTCTGGATCATGACTATCCCCGTCTCTCTCTGCATCGGGGTCGTCGAACCAAATCCGGTCGCTACTTCGGACCCTATCCCACCGTTCACGCCCTGCGGGAAACCTTGAAGTTGCTACAGGGCATCTTTCCCATCCGCCAGTGTAACGATCGCCAGTTTGACAATCGTTCAAGACCCTGTTTGCAGTATCAGATAAAACGCTGTAGCGGTCCCTGTTGTGACCGGGTCTCGCAAGAGAAATACTCCGGCTGGGTAGGGGATTTGGTGTTGTTCCTGGAAGGTCGGGATCGGGCCTTGGAACGATCCTTGAAACAATCCATGTGGCGTGCCGCCGAAGCTCTGGATTTTGAACAGGCCGGATTTATTCGGGATCAACTCAAACATATGGAACAGATCCAGGATCAGCGTCGGTTGAATTTGAGTAAAGAGTTGGATCTCGATGTGGTAGCCGGGGTGGAAATAGCGGGGAGGATGGCCATCCAGGTTTTTTTTGTACGACAGGGGACAAATCTGGGCAATCGCAGTTTTTTCCCGGAAAACGGCAGCGATCTTTCTGCCCAAGAGGTCCTGGGGTCGTTTCTGGCCCAATATTACGCCAACCCTGAGTATCGGATGAGCGGTGGCGGCAAGGCCGGTTGGCCTCCGCCGGAGATTCTGGTCAACCAGGCGATCGGGGAGATTGAATGGCTAAATGCGGCTCTGTCTCGCTTGCGGGGAGGGCGGGTGCGGATACATCAGCCCCAGCGTGGTGAAAAACGCCGCTTGGTAAAAATGGCTGAAGTCAATGCCGAGGTTGAATATAAGCGGCAACAGAACCAACCGGGCAACCATCGACAGGTTTTGACCGCCTTGAAAAAGCTGTTGTCCCTGCCCCAGCCGCCCGATCGGATCGAGGCCTATGACATTTCACATTTTCACAGTTCCGAACCGGTCGGGTCTCTGGTGGTGTTCGGGCCGGATGGTTTTAAAAAAAACAGCTATCGACGTTTTGTGATCAAGGATCTGTCCGCTACAGACGATACGGCTAGAATGAGGGAGATGTTGACCCGACGATTTTTACGGCTCAAGCGGGAGGATGAGAGTCGGTCGGAGGGCGACGCTCAGGTTGATCGGGACTGGCCGGACCTGGTTCTACTCGATGGTGGAGTCGGCCAGTTGAATGCGGTGCTCAATGTCGCCGAAGAGCTTCAGGTCGATGGCGTAACCTTTTGCGCCATTGCCAAGGGCCCAGACCGAAATGCGGGAAGAGAACGTCTCTTCTTGCCGGATCGGGATGAGCCGATTATACTCCCACTGGATTCCCCTGTTCTGTTTCTACTCCAGAATATTCGGGATGAGGCGCATCGGTTCGCGGTAGGCTTTCATCGGGTTCGACGAGCCAAAACCCAGGTGAGATCCGTTCTGGATGAGATACCAGGGGTCGGACCCAAAAGAAAACGGTCTTTATTAAAACGCTTTGGCTCGGTTCAGGGGGTACGGGAGGCTGGCGTCGAAGGGATCAAACACGTTGAGGGTATTTCAGAAGAGTTGGCTTGCGATATCATCCACTTTCTCCAAAGGAAATGACGGAAAATCTAAATGATCTGGAATTTACCCAATTCACTGACCGCACTCAGAATCCTCTTGATTCCATTCTTTGTCGGTTTTTCCACGTTTCCGGGCGAATTGGGGTATCATCTCTCCGCCCTGTTTTTTAGTCTGGCTGCTCTGACCGACTGGGCAGACGGCTATGCCGCCCGTCGTCAGGGGTTGCTGACCAGCTTTGGCCGTTTTTTCGATCCGGTCGCCGACAAGTTGTTGGTCATCTCGGCCCTGGTGCTTTTGGTCTCTGATGGACGGGCACCACTTTTTCTGGTCATGATCATCCTGGCCCGAGAAGTGACGGTCATGGCCCTGCGGGAGCGGATGGCCGGATTGGGCGTCGGGGTTCCGGTTTCTAAGAGTGGCAAATGGAAAACGGCCTTCCAAATGGCTGCTATTATTATGTTATTACTTCAATCCTCTCTTTTTGATATTCCCTTCGAGCACCCTGGTTTGCTCTGTTTATCCATATCGGTACTGTTCTCCTTGCATTCCGGATTTCGGTATCTCTCCAGTGCCTGGCCCCGCTTGCAGCAAGGAAAATAAAAAAGAGTGCGGTTCAATCCTTGACGAGTCGGCTCTGATTTTATATGTTCACTGCCTGTCCGGTGAATTAGCCGGAGAGCAGAAGAGTGCAGTGAAGGTGTTTTGAGCTGTATGCGGGAGTAACTCAGGGGTAGAGTGCAACCTTGCCAAGGTTGATGTCGAGGGTTCAAATCCCTTCTCCCGCTCCATTTTCTGTTGGCCGGGTGGCGAAGAGGCTAACGCTGAGGTCTGCAAAACCTTCACTCGTGGGTTCGAATCCCACCCCGGCCTCCATTTTTTATCTGTCTTTGTTGTCTAGTTGGTCGAAGTTGTTTTGAGCGGGAGTAACTCAGGGGTAGAGTGCAACCTTGCCAAGGTTGATGTCGAGGGTTCAAATCCCTTCTCCCGCTCCAATTTTCACCCTTCCCTAGGGTATGGAAACGCGCTTCGATCTTCTTCCAACCCGTTCTTTCGTTAGCCGAGTCCGGTATTCCATGAGAGAAACGCGCCACACCATCATCCTGGAAACGGCGGTTATCGACCGTCACTCCGGTCGCCTGTAATATGTTAGAATTGCTATCCAAAGGCGGGGTTCTCATGATCCCCATAGGCCTCTGTTCGGTTTTGGTCGTTGCCATCGTCATCGAACGTCTCTGGTCCCTTCGATTCAGCCAGATTATTCCCAAACATGCGTTGAAAAACGTCGAATCCCTGGTTTCCCGTGGAGAGTTGGCTGCGGCCAAAGAGGCTTGTCTCGCCAATCGGGATAGCAGTTATGGTCGAATCGTCCTGACTGGACTCGAAAAGGCCGGTGAGCGGCGTCAGATCATCAAAGAGGTGGTGGAGGAGGCTGGCCGCCAGGAGGTGGTCACCCTGGAGCGTTATTTGACCCTGCTTGGAACCATCGCCTCCATCGCCCCCTTGTTGGGGTTGTTGGGAACGGTTTTGGGCATGATCAAGGTCTTTACCGTTATATCCAGCGTTGGAGTCGGCGATCCGTCGGTTTTGGCCAGCGGCATTGGCGAAGCCTTGATCACAACCGCATCCGGTTTGACCGTCGCTATTCCTGCCGTGGCGTTTCATCGCTATTTCAACCGCCTGATCGATCAACACGTGGTGGCGTTGGAACGGTCAACCCTGGTGATCATCGATCAGATCAAGTCGGGCAATTGAGACCATGCAATTTCGATCTCGTCGAAAAAACCCGGTCTCGATGGATATCACGCCCTTGGTGGACGTGGTTTTTTTGTTGTTGATTTTTTTTATGGTGACGACCACCTTCTCCTTGGACCGGGGGATTGAGTTGGAGCTGCCGTCGGCCCAGACCGCCCAACCCAGAGAGCCGGACGAAAAACAGCCCTCCATTCGGGTTTTGGTCAACCATCAGGGACGGTATTATATTCAAGGCGAGGAGATTGTATCCAGCCGGCTGTCGGCGGCCCTTCTCCACCTGGCCCAAGTAAATTTTGCACGGGGTATTATCGTTCAGGCGGATAAAAACAGCCCCTTTGACGCCATCATCTCCCTGATGGACAACGCCCAGAAGGTGGGTCTGAACCGGTTTGATTTCATCACACTTGAACAGAGAGAGGAGGAGTCGGTCCCTTCAAAAGATTCTGCACCCTAGGGCGTTTTGTTTCCTTCCCCTTTAAACCGACTTTGTTGGTTTGAGAGGAAAAAACATTTTATTTCGGATAACCTGTTTTTTTTTCTGGACCTGATCATTTTATCCGGTCTTCTGCTGGAATTTTTTTTTGGGATTTTTATAATGTTTCACGCCTCTGAACGAACCATGATTTTTATTGATGGCTCCAACCTCTATGCTGCCATACGGGCGTTGGGTTTTGATTTTGATTATCGTAAATTGTTGGATTATTTTCATAAACGCTCTCGCTTGTTACGATCCTACTATTATACGGCGCTGGGAGATGAGCAGGACTATTCGCCGATCAGACCTCTGGTGGATTGGTTGGCCTACAACGGTTATACCGTCATCACCAAACCGACCAAGGAGTATATCGATCCCGTATCCGGCCTCAAGCGGGTCAAGGGCAACATGGATATTGAGATTGCCGTCGGCATGTTACAGATGGCGCCGCATTATGATCATGCTGTGCTTTTTTCCGGCGATGGCGATTTTCGATGTGTGGTTCAAGCTGCTCAGGACATGGGAAAAAAGGTGACGGTCATCAGTACCTTGAAAACCCATCCGCCGATGATTGCCGATGAACTGCGGCGTCAGGCCGACGCCTTTTTGGAGCTGAACGACATCCGCGAGGAGTTGATTCGGGATGGGGAATCCCAGCCATAAAAAAATTGTGTTTATGACGGAAACAGGGTAGAAGGGTTGGCTTTTCCAGGTGGTGATCGGCACCTGCGATGATTGGTGGGTTTGCTTTGTGACAATTTTCCAACGACCTGGATGATCAGCTCGATTTGGGATCATAAACCTAGAATAAACGGTAGGAAGAGAATTCATGGGAAAAATTGCTTTTTTATTTCCTGGTCAAGGGGCTCAATCGGTTGGAATGGGTCGGGAGCTGATTGGCTGCGGCGGTTTTGTCGCCGAACTTTTCCAATTGGCCGATGAAGTCGTTGGTTTCCCATTATCCAAGATGATGCTGGAGGGGCCAGGGGAGGCATTGACCCTGACGGAGAACACCCAGCCCGCTTTGGTAACCACGGCTCTGGCTGCCTATCGGCTCATCGAATCCCGCACGTCAATCAGGCCGGATTATGTGGCGGGCCATTCTCTGGGTGAATATGCGGCGATCGGTGCGGCTGGTGGTTTCAGTGTCCGGGAGGCCATTCGATTGGTCCGTTTGCGCGGTTTGGCCATGTGTGAGGCGGTCCCTCCGGGTGAGGGGAGTATGGCTGCCATGCTCAACATGGAGGCGCAGGTGGTTGAGGAGGTGTGCCAACTGGCTGCTCAGGAGAGCGGAGGCGTTTGTGTGCCGGCCAATTATAATACCGCCGGCCAAATCGTCATTTCCGGTCATAAGGCCGCGGTGGACCGAGCGTTGGTTCTGGCCAAGGAGCGGGGTGCCAAACGCTGTATCCCCCTGTCGGTTTCCGCACCATTTCACTGTCCACTCATGGCTCCCGCCGCCGAAAAGATGGCGGCTGCCTTGGAACAAATCGAAATAGCCGACCTGTCCATACCGCTTATCGCCAACGTTACCGCAACCGAAAACAGTGTCGGTACGGTGGTCGGTCGGCAGTTGGTGGAACAGGTGACCGGAGCGGTTCGATGGGAATCGTCCATTCAGCGTCTGTTGGCATTGGGGGTGGATACCTTCATCGAGTTGGGCACCGGTAACGTTTTGACCGGCATGATGAAGCGGATCGATCGGACTGCCCGAGCCATTGCCATCAATGGCCCGGACGACCTTTCGAAACTTTCCACACTCTAAATCGTCATCCAAACCAGATTACCGTTATTTAAAATATGGAGCCGTAAAAAAATAACCGGAACATCTCACATCTTTTTTTGCACAGCAGGTGAGCCAGAAACCGACTCAATACCAGTCAGTTATTTTTACGATTCCTAAAGATAAGGAAAAAACATGTTCAAGGATCGAGTTGCCATTGTTACCGGTTCCAGCAGTGGAATTGGCCGGGTTATCGCCATAGAGATGGCCAAACAAGGGGCGAAACTGTTGCTCATCAGTAATGAATCCATTCGGATTCTGGAGGCGTTGGAGGAGGTCCAAGCCTACTCGCCGGATTCTCAGGCTTTCGAGGCGGATGTGACCTCTTTTCCCTGTCTTGAAGCGGGGATCAAACACGCCCTGTTGGATTTTGGCCGAATTGACATATTGGTCAACAATGCCGGCATTACCCGTGACGGGCTGTTGATGCGCATGAAGGATTCCGATTGGGATCGGGTCATGGAGGTCAATCTGACCAGTATCTTCAAACTGACTAGGTTGGTGATCAAACCGATGATGAAGGCGCGCTATGGCCGTATCGTCAACATCTCCTCCGTGGTCGGAGCCACCGGAAATCCTGGACAGGTCAACTATGTTGCTTCCAAAGCCGGCCTGGTTGGTTTTACAAAAGCGCTGGCTCTGGAGGTCGCCTCTCGTAACATCACTGCCAACTGTGTCGCTCCGGGGTTTATCCGTAGCAAAATGACCGATAAATTGAATGACAAGGCCAGTGAAGCTATCCTTTCCCGGATTCCTATGGGTATGATGGGCTCTCAGGAGGACGTCGCGGCCGCTGTCT
>JADFYU010000059.1 GCA_015232865.1 Magnetococcales bacterium | reverse complement strand
AAAGAGCATCCATTTTCAGCAATGGCTTGATATTTTTCAGGCAATCGTAGAGAATACAGCCGTTTGGGTTCTAATTTCATAAGCTTCGCATATTAAGGGTCGAATCATGTCTGAGGAAGATGATGAACTATTGGGAATGTTCGTTCAGGAAGCGGCCGAGCATCTTGAGACCATTGAGCCTGATCTACTCACGTTCGAAGAAAACGGCGACAACACCGAGCCGGAGATCATCAATCGCCTCTTCCGTGGTGTTCATTCGATCAAAGGTTCAGCAGGATTCTTTGGACTGACCAGTATTACCAAGCTGAGTCATACCATGGAGAACCTGCTCGGCAAAGTACGTGAGAAGAGCCAATCGGCCACTCCGGCTGTTACAGACAGTTTATTGTCGGGGTTGGACAAGCTCCAAACCATGATCAACGATGTTGCCGCAAGCGACTCGGTCGATGCCACCGAACAGATCGCCGCCATTCAGGCCATCCTGGATGGCAACGAGTCGGGCGCACCTGCTGCGGCAGCTCCTGAAGAAGCAGCTCAACCCGAAGAAGCATCCCCTGAAGCAGAACCCGCAGCCACAGAAGAACCAACCAAGACTGCTTCGACAGCCTCGACCGGGGCACCGACTCCAGCCGCTGCACCGGAAGAGAGCGGCAAGCCCTTCGAAGGCTTCGATTTAACGAAATTTCCTGAACTGGTTTCAGAGGCTCAGACTCACGGACAAAAGTTCTTCTCCTTCCTGCTTGACATTTCTGGAGAAGGCTCTGAGAAGCAGGAAAAATTTTCCAAATCCAAGGATCTTATCACCTCCGTCGGCCTACTGGTTGAGACCAACCCTTCCATCAAAGATGACCAGGAGATTGCCAAGCTATCGGTTAACAACATCAGTCTGCTCATTGCCACCGTACTGGAAGTTGACCTGCTGACTTCTCTATTGCAAACCACCAGCGCAAAAATACTCAATATAAAAATTCCGGCTGAGATGGAAAAACGCCAAGGTGATCTGGCTGAGATGGCTGCCAAGGCTCAAGCTGCCCAGATTGCAGACGGAACGGCATTGCCGGAGGAGGACGAATCTCGCAAACCACGTCTGATGAAGCCTCCCCCTTCTCCGTCAGACTCTTCCGACAAGAGTGCCGAGAAAAAGAGTCAGGCACCAACCTCTCCGAAAGGGTCACACCCGACCGTCGAAGAGACCCTACGCGTCAGCGTCTCCCTGCTGGATGAGTTGATCAACAACGCCGGTGAGCTTGTTTTAGCCAGAAACCAACTGAGTCGAGCTTCTGTCGAAGTCCAGACCCAGTTTCCCCACTTTGGACCGTTGGTACAAAACCTGGACTCCATTACCAGCCGCATCCAGGAAAAAGTGATGCAGGCTCGTATGCAACCGGTCAGCGTTGTCTTCAATAAATTTCCACGAATTGTTCGAGATCTGGCCAGAAAACTGGAGAAGAAAATTGACCTGGAGCTTCGGGGCGGCGAAGTTGACCTGGACAAATCGGTGATCGAACATCTCTCCGACCCCCTCACCCACATGATTCGCAATGTGGCCGACCACGCCATCGAGATGCCAGCGGATCGTGTCAAGGCCGGCAAAGTGGAATCTGGTCAGGTTGAACTGGCGGCCTACCACGAAAATGGGATGGTGAACATTGCCTTGGCGGATGACGGCGCCGGAATCGATGCGGAGAGAATCAAGCTCAAAGCTTTGGAAAAGGGCCAGATCACCGAGCGCCAAGCCGACAATATGAGTGAAGAGGATGCTCTGGATCTGATTTTTGCACCCGGACTTTCCATGGCCAGGAAGGTTTCCGATGTTTCCGGTCGGGGCGTGGGCATGGACGTGGTGCGTACCAACATTGAAAAATTGGGTGGAACAGTACAAATCCTCTCCAAAGTGGGTAAAGGCACCACGATTATTCTCAAGCTGCCTCTGACTCTGGCCATTATTCCGGCCATGATCGTCTCAGCCGGCAATCAACGATTTGCCATCCCGGAGATCGGTTTGGTCGAGATTGTTCGAATTGCCGAATCGGATCGAGCCAACCAGATTGAGACGGTTGGTAATGCGCCGGTTCTCAGATTGCGCAACATGCTTTTGCCATTGGTGGATCTAGCCGACGTACTCGGCGTTCAGCGGGTCTGGCCGACGGATAGCAGCAATCCGGATCAACGGGATCGCCTATTGGATCGCCGGGCTGCTTTTCGCAAAGCCAACGATAACTCGGAGACCAAGAAGCAATCCAAACAAGAACGTGACGCCGATTCAGATCGCCGCGATCCCAACAATTTAGTCGCCTACGTCATGGTTCTCAACGTCGGTGGCAATGAGTTCGGCATGGTGGTGGACGAGGTGCTCGACAGCGAGGAGATCGTGGTGAAACCGCTGCCCTCCTTCTTTAAAGACAATCTTTGTTTCTCGGCGACAACCATCCTCGGAGACGGCAGCGTCTCCTTGATCATCGACTATGCCGGTTTGATGGAGCAGGCCAACATCAACTTCAGCAACATGGAAAAAGCCACACGCAGCGATCTGGATCAGGAACGCCGGGCCGCTCTGCGTGAAAAACAGAACATCATTCTGTTGGAGACCGATTCCGGCCTGATCATGGGTATTGTCCACAGTATGGTCCGACGGGTCGAAAAAATATCACCGACCCTTCTGGATAATATCGGTGGGCTGCCCTATGTCCGTTATGACGGCAAAACCTTCCGGGCCATCTATCCGGATCAGGTCATGGGCCTGGAAGGAATGGGACTGAGCGTTCGTGAGGTTGAAGAGGGAGAGGAAGAGGAGGATGAGGAGAATCTCTGTATGGTCGTCCCCAACATTTCCAACATTCAGGCCGGATTGATCTTCTCACGCATTCTCGATACCCGTGAAACCCATGTCGATTTGGACTGCCATGCCATCCAATCGGAAGGACTATTTGGATCGGCTCAAATCGATGATCGGGTGGTTTTATTCCCGGATGTCAACCATCTCCTGGAGATGGCGGCGATTAATAGCTCTCAAAAATTACCGGCGGTTGATGGTGCAGGATACCGGGCTTTGGTTGTTGACGACACTCCGTTTATTCGAGTGTTAACCAGCAACTATCTGCAATCCGTCGGCTTTGAGGTGGAGCAGGCCGAGGATGGACATCAGGCGATTGAAATGCTGACAACCGGAGAGTTCGACCTGCTGATAACCGATCTGAACATGCCGGTTATGGATGGGTTTGAGCTGGCTCTGGAGGTGCCGACAACACCTCACGCCGATATTCCGATTATCGCCACCACCTCATCCATATCATCAGATATTCAGCAACGCTGTAATCGGGCTGGTTTTGTCAACTGCGTGCCAACCATCGATAAAGTCAAACTCTTGAAGGTGGTCGCTACGCTACAACCACGAGATTAGAAACTGCAAACTTTTGACATGCAACTGTTTTGCGAAATAAATATAGTTATCGTTTTTGATTGGGGTTTTTACCGCCTCAGAATTGGAGAGAGAAGGCCATGTTAGTCAGCACCTTCACCTTGGGCGACCTGTATCTGGGCATTGATATCATCTTGGTTCGAGAGATTAACCGTTCAATGGAATGCACCCCGGTTCCCGGCTCTCAGGATTATATCCGTGGTATGTTGAACATTCGCGGGCGGGTTATCTCTCTGTTTGATCTCAAACGACGCTTGGGTTGGTCGGAGGATGAGGTGAGCGATTCGACTATCAAGCAATACAACGTCATCATGAAGACCCATGCGGAAGTGATGAAAATCAATCCGACTTTAGCCCAAAGTCGCTGTACCTGGGAAGATCCTGTCGGATTGGCTGTGGATCAATTAGGCGATGTGCGGGAAATTGTCGACGATAATATTTTGCCACCACCAGCCAACTTGAGAGGTATTGCCGCTGATTTTGTCCATGGCGTGGTTGAGTTTGAGCGCAACCTGCTCATCATCATCAATGTCGCCATGGTTCTCGGACTCAGCCAACATAACCAATAATCTGCGAACGACTCAGCGGCACCTCAACACCTTATGAGTGTTGTTTTTTGAGTATCAGTTTGTAATTTTAGGAATAATTGATGGATAATGAGGCCATTAGACAGATTGCCGCCGACCTGAGAGAAGAGCTGCAACGGGAGGTTGAAAGCACTCGTCAAGAGATGCGGCAGATTCGGGATTTGGTTCAAGATGCCATTGTTCGGTTGACCGACAGTTTTGGCAGCATGCGTGCGCAGTCAGACAACCAACTGGCCTTGGTGACCACTCTGACCGCTGGCAATGACCCCGATGAGCAAGAGGGTGAAGAGCAAGAAGAGGAAGAGGGTGCAGTCAAGCAGATCAACATTCGTAGTTTTGTCAGTGAGACCGATCAAATTCTACGAACCTTTGTCGATCATATTATTTTGGTCAGTCGTCAGAGCATGGAGATGGTCCATCGTATTGATGAGCTCTCATCGCAGATGAATGAAGTTGCTTCGCTCTTGGATGACATCAATGCCATTGCCGAGTTGACTAATGTCCTCTCTCTGAACGCTCGAATTGTTGCTGCTCGCGCCGGCACTTCAGGTGCTGCTTTTTCAGTTGTGGCCGGAGAGGTCAGAAAACTGGCCAAGAGTTCTCACGAATTCAGCGATAAAATTGGTTCGGTGGTTGGCTCGGCCAAAACCAACATCAATGAGGCCAAAAACATCATTGAGGTGATGGCCTCCAAAGATATGAGCTTTGCTATTGAATCCAAAGGCCGAGTCGATGAGATGATGGACGAGGTGAGCGAAATGGATCGCTACGCTTCAGAGACCATTGCCAAGGTTTCCGGTATTGCCGATGAAATCAATGACAGTGTTGGTAATGCAGTAATGTCTTTGCAGTTTGAGGACATGGTTTCGCAACTGTCCGCCAGTATGGAAAGAAAGTTTGGGGTTATTGAGCAGTTTATCGAGACGGTAAACCTGGAGAGCCTCTCTGACGACCAAACTGATATTGCCAACCGAGTGGATGGGTTGCGTCTGGCGTTGAACAGACACATTGAAATGTTTGACGAAGTCGATCGTCAGGCGGTGGGACAAAGCTCTATGGATGAGGGGGACATTGAGCTTTTTTAACCTAGATTCGGCAGTTGTTTGGACATGGCTTGACCGTTTTTTGCACCAAACCGTGTGTCTGTGCATTTTTTTTGAGTATCAGAGAATTTTTTGATAGAGTTCTGCGAGAAATCGTTGATTAGAAATAACCTTTAAAGATAACCAGGAGCCTACAAGATGTCCGGAACTATTTCCGTCACCCGAGAAGATTCGGAAACCGTTATCAACATCAAAGGCCGCTTTAATTTTGAGATGCACTCTCAATTTCGTGCGGCATACCAGGAAGATACCAGCAGCGGCAAAAAAGGTCGTCGTTTTATCATTAACTTGTCCGGCACCGAATATATCGACTCTTCTGCTTTGGGAATGTTGCTTCTTCTCAGAGAAGAAGCCGGCACCAACGAATCAGACATTGAGATTACCAATGCCCGTCCTGAGATTCAAAAAATCTTGGAAACAGCTAACTTCCAACGTCTTTTCAAAATCAGCTAGCTGTTGGGTCCACGGATAAATTGATAACGATAGCCTGGACCACTCATTCATCGGAAAATTTTACCGTGGATGAATTCAGGCTCTGTTGATTAAGAGGGGGAGCCATCAGTCCCCCGCTTTTTCAGCATAGGTGTGGGCACAGGATTATTGGCGGCATTATGCATGCTGTAATTACTTTCCTTTTCCCATCAGAAAGGCTGATTGCGGCGTGAAGATCCTCATTGTAGACGATGACCGAATCAATGGCGCAATCCTGACCCGACTGCTCGGGCGTGAGGGCCATTCGGTCGTCATTGCGCATAATGGCGAAGATGGGGTTGAGATGTTTCATCAGGAGCAGCCTGATCTGATTCTGATGGATGTTCGCATGCCTCGCATGAATGGATACGAAGCGGCTAGACTTATCAAGGAGTCGGCGTCAAACCGGTTTGTACCGATCATTTTTCTCACCGCCGTAACGGACGAGGAAGGGTTGGCCCACTGCATTGATGCCGGTGGCGATGATTTTCTGACCAAACCCTTCAACCGAACCATTCTCCAAGCCAAAATAGAAGCCATGGAGCGTATTCGGCAGTTACACGCCGAACTGCGCTCACAAAAAGAGCAACTTGAGCAACACAAGGACCAGCTTCATCAGGAGTTGGAGGTTGGAAAACATCTTTTTTCCAACATTGTCCGAGCCGGAAACCTTCTGGACGCCCCTTGCCTGAAGCAGTGGACCTCTCCGGTCTCTCTATTTAACGGTGATCTGCTCATGGCCAGCTACAATCCGGCTGGTGGACTGCATATCATGTTAGGCGACTTTACCGGACACGGCCTTTCAGCCGCCGTTGGTGCCCTACCCATTTCAGAGATCTTTTACGATTTGACCGCCCAAGGATTTTCTATCGGTGATCTGGTGGAAAAGATGAACGCCAAGCTGCTGACCGTCATGCCGACCCGCATGTTTTGTGCGGCCTGCTTGATTGAAGTTGATTTTCGTCAAAAAAGTCTGGTGACATGGAATGGCGGGCTTCCGGATCTGTGCATCGTAGATGGCAACGGAAAGTTGGTAGAACGCCTCCCCTCCGATCATTTGCCGTTGGGCATCACTCACATGACCCATGACGGCCGCAAGGTTCGTATCTTTGAGATTCAAGATGACCATCGCCTGTTTCTCCATTCCGACGGCCTGACGGAAGCGATCAATCCGGGAAACGAGATGTTTGGCATGGATCGTTTGCAGGGATTTTTTGATGGAAAAACCCCACCCGACCAACTTTTTGAGACGATCTTGAATCGTTTAAAGCAGTTTCGAGGCGTGGCAGACCAATCAGATGACATCAGCTTTTTGGAGATTGATTTCAGCCGATCCGGCAAGACATCTTTGGAAGATCTTTCTCATAATCAGGTCAAGATCATTCCTCCGGCCCCCTGGGAAATCTCCTTTCTTTTTAATGCCAAGACCATCAGCAGTGTTGACCCGCTGCCAACCATCATTCAATCGGTCATGAGCATTCAAGCTCCGTTGGGACATCGGGAAAGAATTTACACCATTCTGGCTGAACTGTTTTCCAATGCGCTCGACCACGGGTTGTTACACCTGGATACCCGGACGAAAAAATCCTCTCAAGGGTTCCTGCTCTACTATACTCAACGGGAAGAACGACTGGCGGCCTTGCAAGAGGGAGAGATTCGCCTGACCCTGACCCACACCCCGTTACCCTTTTCAGAAAAAGCTCAGGATATTGGTGGTGAGCTGAGAATAGATATCAAAGATAGCGGCGAAGGGTTTGACCATGCCAATGTTCAATCGGAGCTGGAAGACAATTTGACCCATGGCGGACGGGGCATCGCACTTATCCGTTCCATGTGTTCAAAATTAGTGTATCATGGCAATGGAAATAGAGCCGTCGCTTACTACCGATGGACCTTCAAAAGTTAGGGCTTCGGCCCTTATAAACCTAGACTCGGCTGTCGGGCGTGCATTAATGGTGCAACATATTGGTTTGTCTGGTGAATCAGGAAAAATCGAAGTCACCTTATTGATGATGAATCTTTTTTCTGATTTGCCAGATGAATCAATAGGCTGTGCCAGTGATATGCGAACAACTGCCGAATCCAGGTTAAAGTGAAGCAACTCCTGAGAAATACAGAGGGATGACATTGAAAAGAACCCTTCGGGTGATGGTGGTTGATGATACCATTACTTACAGGATGATCATGAAGAATGTTGCCGAGAGTATTCCCGGCATTGAGGTTACGGCTACGGCATCCAACGGCAAACTGGCACTGGATAAAATCCGCAATCTCGCCAAATCTGCTCCAGACACACTCCCCAACGTACTGTTGCTGGATGTTGAAATGCCCGTCATGAATGGGTTGGCCACACTCAAGGAGGTCAACCAGAATTATTCTGACATTACGGTCATCATGGTCAGCGCTCTGTCTCGCTCCAACGCCAATATTATCGTCGAGTGTCTGAATGCCGGGGCTTTGGACTTTATTACAAAACCCCTTGAAAGCCATATAGATCAAGCCAAAGCCGCTCTCAGGCATGATCTGGAGCCTATTCTTTCCGTTCTCACCAAAGATTTTCAAAAAGCAGAGCCAACCAAAGCCAGCCCTCAGAGCCAGAGTCGTCCATCTGAAAAAGCCGCCCCTAAAGCCAAGCCACTTCAGCGCCCATTTACACGAATCCCCTCGCCTGCTTCGCCCAACAAAACCACATTTTCTCAAAAAAAACCGGTTGGCTCACCCGCCAGAATAGCCGATTCGACTGCAGGCTCGACTTTTACACCCACTTCAAGAGCGGCGCAGAAACAAACTTCTGAAAAGCCGATTTTAAAACCGGAACTGGTTTTGATCGGCTCTTCTACTGGCGGTCCGGCCGCTTTGACGAAAGTGCTGGGTGGGCTGAGTGGGCCGCTTTCCGTACCCATTTTGATTGTTCAACATATGCCGCCCGTTTTTACCGCATCCCTGGCTGCCCAACTTACCCGAACTTCCGGTATTCAAGTTAAAGAAGCGGAGGAAGGCATGGTACTCGCTCCTGGAAGCATTACTGTTGCGATGGGTGGTAGACACATGACTATAAAAAATGTTAAAAAATCTCTCACTATTTCTCTGAATGATGGGGCCAAGGTAAATGAATGCCGGCCAGCAGTGGATGTTTTGTTCATGTCTGTTGCCGCCGCTTTTAGAGGCGATGTTTTGGCGGTTATTCTGACGGGAATGGGCCGGGATGGGGCAAATGGTGTTGATGCCCTTAAAAGAGCTGGGCATACATATTGCATTACACAGAATAAACAAAGTTGCGTTGTTTATGGGATGCCACGGTCAGTCGATGAAAAGAATTTATCTGATCTATCTCTGACTCTAGATGAGATTGGTCCGACCATCTCAAAAATTTGCTTACAATAGCTCTACTGAGAACGATCTATACAATGGCCATTTCCAAAAAAGAGTTTGAGCTGATTCGATCATTTCTTCACGAATACAGCGGAATCTTGATAAACGAGGGAAAAGAGTATCTGGTGGAAAACCGTCTGACTGTTCTGATGGTACAGAATGGCTGTGACAATTTTGAGGAACTTCACAACAAACTAGTCGCAGATACAGCGGGCACTCTCCGGGCTAAAGTGGTTGACGCCATGACCACCAACGAAACGCTTTGGTTTCGAGACTCTTCTTTTGCGACGGCCCTAGAGGAACATATTGTTCCATTTTTGATCAAACAGGCGGCCAGCAAACCCAAAGTGCGGATCTGGTCAGCAGCCAGTTCAACGGGCCAGGAGGCCTATTCTCTGGCCATGCTGTTGCAGTTTGCCATACAAAAAGCCGGGGCCTCGGCACCACCACTGAGTAAATTCAGCATTATAGGCACGGACATTTCCCCTTCGGCCATTTTTATGGCAAAATCTGGACGTTATAGTCAATTGGCCATCTCGCGCGGAATGAAGCCGGGATATTTAGAACGCTTTTTCAACAAAAATGGCATGGTCTACGAAATCAAACCTGAGGTTAAAGAAATTGTTGAATTTAAACAATTTAACCTGAAGGATGATTTTTCTCCGCTTAAAAGCTTTGATTTTATCATGTGTAGAAACGTGTTGATTTATTTCTCCGATGAATTAAAACGGGAAATATATGGTAAAATTCATGGTATACTGGATAAAGATGGGATACTGGCCATTGGTGCTTCAGAATCACCACGTGGTTATACATCCGATTTTTCACAGGTCATGATTGGTGCGGCAGCAATGTATCGTCGCAAATAAATCAAATCAGATGACGAGTTTCCAGCTGTTCGGGTTTTAAAAAATAGGTGAATGGTGCAGAATGAAATTATTGACTATTGACGATTCTCGAACGATTCGACGGGTAATCAGTGGAATTGGTGCCATGTTGGGTTATGAGGTTCTTGAAGCCGAGAATGGAGAGATTGGTCTTCGGATACTGGCGGAACAACATGAAGAAATCGGCTTGGTTTTGCTGGATTGGAATATGCCTGGTTTAAATGGCCTGGAGGTACTCATCGCTGCAAAAGCGGATCAACGAATGGCACATATTCCAGTCATGATGGTGACGACAGAGGGAGAAAAAGACTACATTATCAAAGCCATTCAAGCCGGTGCGATCCATTATCAAACCAAGCCATTCAGCCAAGAGGAGATGGCTGCTCGCATCATGGAAGCGTTGGGACTGGGCGGTTGCTAAGGAATTGGATTCAAGAAGGGGCAAATCTTTCATGAGAGACAGTCATTCGGAAGAGAACAAACAAAAAATATTAAACTCTCTGCGTCTTACAGTCGTCGAGATTATGGCGACCATGGCCATGTCCGAGGTGATCTTCAGTGGAAAAGAGAGCTCCAATGATTTTCGGCTTAATCGGGAGGCCTCCGGTTTGGTCCGGCTTTATGGCAGTCACGAGGGAATGATTGCTATTTGCTGCAATCTCAGTCTATTAAAAAATATTGTTTGCAAAATTGTTGGCCTGCCTGATGAGGATCTGCTGCAGGAAGATCTTTTGGATGGTGCGGCCGAATTGGCCAATATGATCGGCGGCGGGATGAAATCCAAAGCCCAGATACCGGGTGTCATACTTTCTCCGCCCATGTCCATCATCGGCACGGAATATATTGCCAACTGGAAAACCAATCGGCCAACAGAAATTTTGACCTTTCAGATGGAAGAGGGTATCCTCCAGATTCAAGCGAGCCTATAAAATTTATTATGGCAGGCAATAACAAATAGTTTGTGATTATTCAAGCAAAATATACGGTACTTGGTCCCTTCGAAAAGTGCTTTATTTTCATGTCTTAACTGTATCCTTTAATAAGTAATTGGAGAAAATAATATGCGTGTTTTGATCGTTGATGACTCCAGTGTCATGCGTAAAATTGTTACCCGTGGTTTGCGTCAGGCTGGATTTAAAATTGATGAAGTCGTTGAAGCCGGAGATGGACAGCAAGGGCTGGATGCACTCAGTGCAAACAGCGATATTCAACTGATTTTGTCTGACTGGAACATGCCCGTTATGGATGGTCTGAATTTTGTCAAAGGCGTTCGGGCCACCGGAAACAAAACTCCGATTATCATGGTAACCACGGAAGGTGGTGAAGCCAAAGTTCAAGCTGCCGTTGATGCAGGTGCCAATGGCCACATCAAAAAACCGTTCACTCCGGATATTCTGAGCGATACACTGGGTAAATATTTTCCCTAAGCAGATAACGCCCCTCACTTTTGCGGAGCGGTTGTGAGTTTTTTTGAATAAAACAGCCCCCTTGGTCAATGATATGACTTAGGGGGCTGTTTTGGTGTTGCTTCATCAAGCCTGGATTCGCCAACCGCCGTTGTTTTTTCGGGGCTTTGCCCCGCACCCCACTGGGGCGGAGAACCGCCCCAGACCCCACTCTTTTTTTTTAATTGTTTTTTTGTTGGTCTTCGGCCTGCCCATCAATGGATGAGTGCTGAAGCACTGGGTTGTTAACTTTCTCCATCGACTGTTTTTTGACACCTCTTCCACCATTTCACGATATCACGGACCAATTCGTCAAAAGTTGGTGACACTGACTGACTCTAAGGTTCATCCTGGAAACTGCCAAACCTGGGATCATTCAACCTAGATTCGGCAGTTGGCGGTGCGTACATGATGCAATCCATTGATTTATCTGGTGAAACAGGAGAAGTCGCCGTCACCTTATTGGTGATCAGATCTTCTCTTGTTTTGCCAGATGAATCAATGGGTTGTGCCAAGTGCGTACCGACAACTGCCGAATTTAGGTTCAACCGAACTTTTTAAAAACCCAACCTTTTGTTGGTTTTTATTAACAACTGGTTCGTAAGTTGCATATCTATCCAGCGTACTCGATTGCCCATTTTTTGCCTAGGTAGATTGCGAGCGAAGAACCCATGGAAATTCCTGATAAGATTGTCAAAAAGACCCGGCCCTTTTTTCTGAATTTTTTCGGAAGATTAGGCACTGACCTCAATACGCTGACCGCCTCTCCGGTTACTGCGACACTGACCGGCGTGGAGTTGTTGCGCGGTGAGGATGATATTGAGTCGTTGTTTGAAAAGGATCGGTGCGTTGCTTATGTGACGGAGGATGGACTCAATAGCGGTGATTGCCATATCGTCATTGACGTGGCCACCTCTATCGCCCTGACCGGCTTGATGATGATGATGGGTGAAGGGGTCATCACCAATCAGGTAAAAACCCGGGAATATAACGAAGAGATCCAGGAGGGTTTTAACGAAGTTTCCAATCAGATCGTTGGCGCACTCAACGATCTGATTGAAGCAAAAATGAAAGACGGTGGCCATCTGTTTTTGGAGACCACCGATCGGTTTGAATATGGCAATAATCCTCCAACCTTCAAAGAGCACTATTCTTACCTAACCGCCATCTGCGATATTCAGGTCGGAAATTTTCCAACGGAAGAGTGCCGGATTCTGCTTTCCAAAGGCCTTGCGGACGCCTTGTTGGGCATTGATATTCCAGGAACCGATGAAGAGATTGCAGAGATCGCAGCCAATGCCGCTCGCATTGCCGCAGGCGGGGCTGACACTGAAGGAGAGGAGAGTTCAGAAGCGGTTGCCGATGATTTTAAAGAGGCCCTGGGTGTCGAGGACTCTGCAGCAGGATCAGATGGAGCCGATGGAGCAGGCGCAACGGGCGCAACGGATGCCAGTGGCGATGTTGATGGCGACTCTTCAGGGGCCGGTGGTGGTGGCAGCAATGATGGATCTGAGCTGGAACCTGGCGGTATTCTGGATAATGTCGAAGATACCGGAACCTTCTCGACCAACGACGGGCTACCCGTTCCCGACGAGGCTGGCAGCATTCGGGTGGTCATGACAGAACAGCCTTTTGCCCTCAAAGATGAGGACACAATCATGACAGCCATCAACGCCATGCGTCATGACGGCTATCGATATATTGGCGTTGAGAAAAAGGGCCAGCTGATTCGTGTGGTCAGTCAGAGCGACCTCAGACAGGTGATGGGGCCATTTTTTGGCACCAAAGCCATGGGGCCTCGTGATAAAGCCATCTGCACCCTGGCCGTTGGAAAACTTAACGAGGGCCAACAATTGATCCGCATTCCGTTGACCGGAACCATCAGTCAGGCGGCGGACTTAATGACGGAGTTCAACCTGAGATTTTTACCGGTCGTCAGTGACAAAGGGGTGTTGCGCGGATTCATCCCGATCCATTCGGTCTTGAACTATTACCGAAAGAAAAGACGCAGTTGACCTTGATTCGGCAGTTAGCGGTTTTTTGCTTCTACGGCGCCCTGGTCAGGCGCGCCGCATAAAACCCATCCATATCAAACTGACCCGGCTCCACACTAAAATCTCCGAAGGGATTAAGGCAGGCGGCATTAATGCCATCATCTTGACTGGTGATGGGCAGCCGTCGCCAGTTTTTGTTCTGGGACAAAAACCGCTCGACTTGCCGTTCATTCTCATCCGGCTCCACCGAACAGGTAGCATAGACCAGCCGCCCTCCCGGTCGCAATCGCTGCGCGACCGAATCGAGAATAGCCGCTTGCTCCTTGACCATTCTATCAATATCACTTGGTTTTCTGCGCCATTTAATCTCCGGGTGACGGCGAATGACACCGGTTCCGGTGCAGGGGGCATCGATCAAAATCCGATCAAACTGCTTTTCACCCAACCATTGGCTGTCGGCTGCATCACCCGCATGCAGGGAGACCCCGGCTATTTGCAAGCGGTTCAGGTTTTCCTGTAGGCGCTGCAACCGGCTGGCATATTTTTCGATCGCCACCACCGTTGCCTGGCCTTGGGCAAGTGCGACCAGGTGGGCGGTTTTTCCGCCTGGAGCGGCACAGGCATCCAGAATATCGTCTCCCGGTTGCGGATCAAGAAAACGAGAGACCCACTGGGCCGCCTGATCCTGAACGGCAAACCAACCCTCGGAGAACCCAGGCAACCCCTCCACCGAACCTCGATTAGCGATCAGGATGGCCTCAGGGGTGTTAGAAGCGGCCTCAGCCTGGACCAGACTGAGCTGATCGAGCAGTTGATCCGTTGAGATTTTCAAGCTGTTGGTGCGCAGGGTCAAAGGAGGCGGGCGATTGTTGGCCATCAATCGTGCGATCACCTGTTCCCGATCAGCTCTCGCCAACCAACGCTCCACCAACCAAGCCGGGTGGGCATACTCCAGAGCCAGACGTTCGATTGGATTTTTCACCTTGGCCAATACGGTTTGATGGTCCACCGAGATGGCTTTTCTCAACACAGCGTTGGCAAATCCACTGTGAGCCTGCTCCGGAGAGCGTTTAACCAAATTGACCGACTCGTTGACCGCCGCCCGGTCCGGCACCCGCAGATAGCGAACCTGATAAAGACCGGTTCGCAAGACCCCACGCAAAAAATGGCGTTTTTTCGAGAGGGGCCTGGCCATACAGGAGTCGAGGATCTTATCCAGCAATGAGAGATGGCGGATGGTGCCAAAGGCAATTTCAAAAGCCAGGCCCCGATCACGGGGGTCGAAAAGATCGGCCTCCTCTCCCAGAGCCAGAGGCAGACCGTCCCGAGTCACCCGAATGACCGCCTCTACGGCTGACAACCGGGGATTGCTGACCGCTTTGATCGGTTTGCGTGCCGGGGTTCTCATAACGCCTCCAGATATTCCCAACGGAGATAGTTTTCAGCCAGCTTTTGTTCCAGGTCCTCCAGGCGTTGGCTGACCTTGGCCAATTCGCCACGCTCCCCCTTTTGATAAAAATCGGGATCAGCCAACTGTTCCTGCAAGGCCGCCACCTCCGACTCCATCGACTCAATTTGCGCCGGCAACGCTTCCCGTTCCATTTGCTCCCGATAACTTATTTTCTTGGGCCGCACTTTTTTTAGTGCAGACTCCTTTTTCTCTTTTTTCACCTCACCGTCGGCCCCACGTTGCCCAGCGGTCTGCAATAGATAGTCGTCATAGCCTCCGACATATTCACCAATTCTTCCGTCCTGCTCAAAAACCAGAATCCCCTCGACCACATTATTTAAAAAAGCCCGGTCATGGCTGACCAAGAGCAAGGTTCCGCTATATTCGGAGAGCAACTCCTCCAACAGCTCCAAGGTCTCCACATCCAGGTCGTTGGTCGGCTCGTCCATGACCAAAATATTGGATG
>JADFYU010000058.1 GCA_015232865.1 Magnetococcales bacterium | reverse complement strand
CGGCGCGTGAATCGGGAATCAATGCCTCTGTGTAAAGTTCAGCTTCGATGCTACGTCGCAGTTTGTCACATGTGGATTCCCTCTTATCAACTTGCTTGATTTTTTTTTGGAAATCGTCGCTGGCAGCACCGTTTTCCAAATAGACCGGGATAGCTGACTTAAACAATAATGCGCTTTGAGATAGGGCGTTCAGGTAGTCACAAATTTGTCCTTCAAGAATTTTGATACCACCAAAAAGAGAGAATGGATTGTTTTTTCCCATGATCGTTTTCCTTAGTATTTGTCAGTGTCAGAAGATTTCATTCTTGAAAATGAAATCTTCAAGATTAAAATAGTTAATGATTTTATTTTGTTGCGAGAAGATTACCGATTCAGAACTTGTGACCAGGATTCTGCTTGAACATTTGCCCATGGCAAACGCCAAGCCAGCAGAGCTGTTATTGAAAACCCAACCAACAGGCCATTTATTCCCCAATTCATATGAATGACGACAGCCAAACAAAGCAGTCCAAATCCGATGGCAGCCAACCTTCTGGCTACCACTCCATGAGGGGACTCATTTTGAAATAGAGAAGGTATGGAGGTTGAGAACGTCGAGGCGATAATTTGACCGATGGTTTTGTGTTCCCGGGAAGGCACGTCGGGCTTGGGAGTTGATCTGATGTTGTTCGCACCTCCTGCTGCCGGGTTGAAAATCTGATTCATTTTGTTTCTCCTAAGGGTATGTAATCCAAGGGCTATGACGTACTGAATTCGTCATCCCGTTGATTCAGTCGCACAAGCCAAACATCGGCCTGCCTGTCTTATTGCATCTCAGGAACCGTGCCAAAAAAAATGGATTTTAGATGTTGTATGAAAACAAATAGATAGAAACACATCCAACCAGTAGTAGCGGATGGAACAGGCTGTAATAAAATGCTGCAAACATCTGTTCAGAAATACAGGAAAATATATAATAGTATTTTAAATACAGACGATTAGTCTGTATGCAGCCTTTTGCAAGGGTGCAGCAATTGCTGCACCCTCAATTGAGCTTGTTCTTATTCCTCTTTGCGCCGATTGGTCAATCGACGGTTTAGAGATTGGCGGGTGATTCCGAGTAAGGTGGCGGCGATTCCTTGATTGTTTTTGGCTCGAAGCATGGCTTCGTCAATCAAAATGGTATCCGCCTCTTTTAAGGTTGGAAATGGACCGGTGATGGTGAGGGCAGCGTGGGATTGTTTTTGTTGCGGATTGGAATGGAGGTCAGCATCTTCGGTTTGCCGATTGATCTGGATATATGTCTTGAAATGTTCCATGGAGATGGTCATCCCGGAATGGTGTTGAGCCATGGCATCAAAAATCATGGCCCGCAACTCTCGGACATTTCCCGGAAAAGGGTATAACGAGAGCAGAGTAAACAGTTCGGGAGGAGGAGAAGGGGTGAGCTTTTTGAGGGAATGAGAGGCCTCTTCCATAAAATGGCCGACCAATAAGGGAATGTCCTCCGTCCGTTCACTCAAAGAGGGAATGGTAATGGTATGGCTGGAGAGACGGTAATAAAGATCCTGACGAAAGGTTCCCTGTTTCATCTTTTGGTGCAGGTTTCGGTTGGTGGCAGCAATAACACGGGCATCGCTGGTTTTGGACATATCCGAGCCAAGAGGATAATAGCTATGATCTTGAAGCAGGGTCAACAGCTTGACCTGGGAAGTCATGGTTAAATCACCAATTTCATCCAAAAACAGGGTTCCACCATTCGCCTTGGCAATCAACCCTTCTCGGGCTGTGTCTGCTCCTGAAAAGGCTCCTCGTTTATGGCCAAACAAGGTATCGGAAAACATGTTGTCATCGAGTCCGGCCACATTGAGGGAAACCAATTCACCGCCCGGATTATCCAGCCGGTGCATCGCCTCGGCCAGCATTCCCTTGCCTACTCCGGTATCACCGGTTATCAGGAGAGGTTCTACAGAGCCGGCAATCGCCTCCATGTATTGGAATATGGCTCGCATCCGTTTATTTCTGGTGATGATGGACGAAAAAAATTCAGAGTGATGAAGATTATCGTTGAGCAGATACTCTTTGAGTGACCCGACCTCACGACGCAAACGAGTCATCTCCGCAGCTCGTTTGACAGCGGAAACCAATCGGCTTTTTTCCACGGGTTTGACCATATAATCAAAGGCACCGTCACGCATGCAGTTGACGGCGGTATCAATTTCCTGTGAGGCCGTGACGACGATAACCGGAAGCTCCGGATGGTTGGCCTTAATTTGCGGAAGCAGTTGAATGCCGGAAATGTGCGGCATGAAAAGATCCAGCAATACGACCGCTGCATCGTTTTTTTTCAAATAAGGTAACAACTCCCGCCCATCCTGGAAGGTGACAACCTGCTTTATCCCGGAGCTGCGAAGATACAGAGCAAAGCTTTGCAGAATATGCTCTTCATCATCGACAAGGATAACTGGTAGATGAAGTTGGTCTTGTCTGGTTTTTATCTTCACTTAACGGTTCTCTTGTTAACGGCAGGCGGATCGTCACTGTGGTGCCTTGACCAACCTTGGATTTAAACTGCATGCTCCCTTGGTGGCTGCGGATGATATCATAGGAGATGGACAAACCCAACCCGGTTCCGCCCTCTTCCGAACGGGTAGTAAAAAAAGGCTCGGTAATTTTCTCCATATTTTCCAACTCAATACCGGTCCCTTCATCCTCCACCATAATGGAAACAAACCCTTTGCCTTTTTTCTCAAAGCAAGCGGAAACCTTGATGCGCGATTTTCTGTCGGGAAGAGACAAGAGGGCATTAAACACCAGGTTGATCAGAACCTGCTCCAACTGCTGAAAATTACCTTGAATCAGAGGAAGTGTTTCAGGAAGTTCAAAAGTGAAATGGTCGGTATATTGTTGAATCTTGTTATTGAGCACCAATAACGTCCCTTTGATTACATCCAATAAATTGACCTCTTTATCCTGGCCACCTTTATCGCGGCGTGACATATATTTCAGGTTGGAGACAATCTCTTTTATCCGGTTTGAGTTATCGACGATCCAACCCAGCATCTCCCCGGTTTTTAGCCGCATTTCGGAATAGGGTAGATTACCGATGAGAAAATCACCATTCTCCTCCCAGTATTCATCCAGGACCGGTAGCGCGTCCTGCCACACCTTTTGGGCGAGAGAGGCGTTATAATAGATGGCGTTGTTCGGGTTGTTGATTTCATGAGCAACACCAGAGGCCAGCATTCCGATGGAAGCCAGGCGGGCGTTCTGGATCGCCTGGCTTTGCAGGATTCTGTTTTCCGTCACATCGGTAGAGATCAACATGGCCGCAACAACCTTATCGTCCCGCCGCATGGGAACAATTCGCGCGCTCCAACAAATACCATCCAACGTCGAGTATTCAAAACGGGTGGCCTCGCCACTTTTGAATACCATATCCAGGTGATCCCGGTACCATTGTTGAAATTTTGGCGGGAACAACAAAGATGAATCATCCAGGTCATCTTTTGCAGACTTCCGGCCGCGATTCATGAGCAGAATCGTTCCCTCTTGATCGACGGTTCTAATAATATCCGGAGATTGGTAGAAGAGTGCACGCAATTTTTTTTCTGATTCTCGCAGAGCCTCTTCAGCCCGCATTATTTCGGTAATATCTTCGCTGATTCCCACTGTGCGATAGATGTTGCCCTTGTCATCAAAAATGGGAAATGTTTTCCAGCGCAACCATTTTATTGTTCCATTGGGACGAACAATCCGACAAACCATTTCAAGTTGCTTTTGCCAGATATGCTTGAGGGTCTGGATGACTCTGCTTTTATCTTCCGGGTGGATGGCCTCCATGAATGCAAGGGGTTTATCGATCAACTCTGCACGGGAAAGTCCGGTAATTTTTTCGTAGGCCGGGCTTATATACAAAAAGCGACCATCGGGAGGAGCCTGGACCCAGAAAATCTCCTGAATGGTCTCCGTCATCTGACTCAGCAACTCTTCTCTTTCGCGCAACTGATTGGTAATGATCGTGCGTTTTTTAATTTCTATTTTTGTGTGGTAGAGATACAGGGCCAGAATCATCGTCGCAAACAGCCCGGCAATCAGAACACCCCATGAGCCTTGGGTAAACCCCTCAGCACTGCGATAGTTTGGAGTGGGCGCACAGATGATGGACCAGGTCCGGTTGGCTACCTTAAATGTGTTTTTTGAATGAAATGGGGTGGTATCCAACCAATCGCGCCATTGGTTTGGGCCAAGATTAATGGTGGGGCTTAAACGACTGGCATAAAAATCAAGGAATTGTTCCGGTCCAGAAACGGTCTCATCCATGATAACAAAGGCAACCCCTCTTGGTTCCAACAGCGAGATCGAGGAGTTGGCAACATCTCCAATGCGAAAAAAGCCAACAGCAAAACTTGTCGAGTAGTCATTTTCGTTCTGGCCCTGTTCAGGGTGATCTTGCAGTGATTGGCTGGCGTGGCTGACAATGGGAGAGATGGCCAAAAAACCAAATTTTTCGCTCTTATTACCAAGTGGCAAACGGTGGCTTAACACCATCTCTCCCGTTTCACGGGCTTTGTCAAACAGCTCACGGTAAGTTGAAGAAGCCATGTCCAACCGCAGCAACTCTTCATTCCCGTTCATTGGCTCCATAAAATGAGTCGGAAGATCACGGCCGCTCGTAGCGGAATGAGGGGCAGATACCCACATCAAAGCCTGAATACCTTGGTAGCGTTCCCGAAGAGATTGTGCAAAAAGCTGAAACACGTCAGGGGTAACCTCTTTCGAGGCACGGAAAAAATCCCGTAAAACTGTGACAGCCTCTACTGTTTTTTCGATACCCCCCTTGAGTGCGCCATTTCTATTGTGCGCCACCCATTCAAATTCGGCTTGTTGTTTTTCCTTGATTTGACGGTCAACAACCATAAAAGCCAGGATCGAGAAAAAAATACCGATGGCGGCGACAAGGAGGGCAGAGAGATGTAATGAGAAAAAACCCTTATTATTGTTAAAATGGAGCATAGACCGCTTCCTAAAATCTCTATCCAAGAATGTTTGCACACCGTTTGATACGGCAATGGAGTGGAAATTTCCAAACCCGTAACCAAATTGTAACAATCTTTAGCTCGCATTCCCAGTGATCGCTGATTTTAGTGTACGCGCGGCTCGACAATATCATGCTCTGGGGTAAAAACCGCGCTTACAACACAAAAAAACCCGGCAATGCCGGGTTTTTTTGTGTTCGGTACAGATTCAACTATTTGATAAAAAGCATTTCCCAATACTTGGGAAGCGGCCATAAATCATCTGGAACCAATTTTTCCAGGGCATCGGCGTGACTCCGAATCTCCAGCATCAAGGGACAGACGGTCTGAGCGGAGAAACTCATGTGTGCCTCGATGGAGTCAAAGTCATGCCCGCCAATGGCCGTACTCAACTCCTGAACCTTGAGCATCATGGCATTGGCTTCTGACACGGCCTGACCAATACCGGAATTTTCCAGTTTGACTCCCAAGCCGGAAAGGCTGGCTGAAGCTTGACTGAGTGAAGAGATATGTTTGATTGCGGCCGGATAGATTTTTGTCGTTGCCATATCGACGACCAACTTAGCTTCGACCTCAATGGATTGGATATACTGTTCCGCATAGACCTCAAAACGGCTGGCCAGTTCTACAGGGGTCAGAACGCCGGTTTTGGAAAACAGATTGATCACGGATTGATCTTTGAAGGCCGGGAGGGCATCCGCAGTGGTCGGTATATTTTTCAGTCCCCGATCTTCCACCGCAGCACGATGCCATTCCGATGAATAACCATCCCCACCGAAGATGACGTTGCCATGCAACTCCATCAACTCCTTGAGGACCAAAATGACGGCGGCCGTCTTGTCCGTACCTTTGGCCAGGATCGCTTCGAGCTTCTCGGCAATCCAACCCAAGGAGTCAGCCAACATGGTGTTCATGGCCACCAATGGGCCGGAAACGGATTGGGAAGAACCCACCGCCCGGAACTCAAAACGGTTGCCGGTAAAGGCAAACGGAGAGGTCCGGTTACGATCACCTGGATCGCGTTTGAATTGTAGAATTTGAGAAAGTCCCAGATCCATCACGCCGCTTTTGGCTTTTTCCAATAGAACACCGCCCTTGATATCATGAAAAACGCTCTCAAGCTGTTCACCCAGATAGACCGACAGAATGGCCGGCGGGGCTTCATTGGCACCCAAACGATGATCGTTGGCCGCCGAAGCGATGGCAGCACGCAACATGGGTCCGTACAGATGAACGCCCCGAATGACGGCGCCGCAAAAGATCAGGAAGTTCAAATTTTCGTGGGGTGTGCTGCCGGGGTCCAGAAGGTTGCCTTGAGTGGCGTTGCCGATGGACCAGTTTACGTGTTTACCGGAACCGTTGATGCCGGCAAAGGGCTTCTCGTGGAGCAGACAGACAAAGCCATGAGCTTTGGCGGTGCTTTTCAACAAGGTCATCAGCAGTTGCTGATGATCGGCGGCTACGTTGGCGGATTCAAAATAGGGGGCAATCTCAAACTGTCCGGGAGCCACTTCGTTGTGACGGGTTTTAGCCGGAATTCCCAGACGATAGAGCTTATCTTCAAGGTCTTGCATAAAAACCTGGACACGGGCGGGAATCGCTCCGAAATAGTGGTCATCAAACTGCTGACCTTTGGCAGAAGGAACACCAAACAGGGTTCGACCAGCGAGGAGCAGATCAGGACGAGAATTGGCAAAATTTTCATCGATCAGAAAATATTCCTGCTCCGCACCACAACTGGAACTCAAGGGAGCAATATCCGTTTCCCCCAACAAGGCGAGAACCTTCCTGGCTGCTTTATCCATGGCGGCATTGGAGCGCAGAAGAGGAATTTTTTTATCCAAGGATTCTCCGGTCCACGACATGAACACACTGGGAATCATCAGTGTGGAGCCATTATCCGTGTGCATGATATAGGCCGGGCTGGTCGGGTCCCATGCCGTATAACCACGAGCGGCATTAGTCATGCGCAAGCTGCCGTTTGGAAAAGACGAACCGTCTGGCTCACCTTTGATCAACAAACTTCCGGTAAATTCGGTAATGGCATTGCCTTCGGAGTTGGTGACGATAAAGCCGTCATGCTTTTCTGCCGTGATATTGGTCATGGGAAAGAAAATATGGGAAAAATATTTAGCCCCTTTGGCCATGGCCCAAGATTTCATGGCTGCGGCAACGACATCCGCCGTTGCCGGATCCAGGGGGGCTCCCGTTCGAACGGTTTTTTTAATGGCTTTGAATGCGTTTTTAGACAGGGAATCTTCCATTGTGGTTAAATTAAACACATCACATGCCCAAATTTTACTCAACGGCTCGGTAAGACTGCACTTTTTTTGGGCACGATTGGTGATATGGCTAATAGCTTGTACGCGTGACTGATTTCCTCTCATGTGGTCATCCTCTGCTTAAAAATTAATGGTTTATACGCTACTTCAAACGCTTCTTGGACCAATGTTGACCCAAAGCATACCTAATCCATTCGGCAATATCCACGCCACTTTGCCCCCGCTACAGAGCGTCGGAAACAGGATAAGGAGGCCATACTCTTGTTTTGTCAGGCGTAACTGAATACCCCATTTTCTTAATGTAAAATTTCAACTCGAAAACGACAGTTGACGGTGCCAACCGACAACTGGTTTTTTTAAATATGTTGGACCATTTGCACACGGCCAGTGGCAGAATTAAGGATAAAAAAATTTAGAATTGTTTGTCTGGATGTGGGATAGTGGCAAAAATGAGAAACAACCACCACGTCAAGGGTTGCGTAGTATGGAGACTCAGTTTTAAAAATATAGTCCGTTTTCTCTATTTATTTCCGTTTTCGTACTTTCGCCAAAATATAGAATCGATCAAACATTAAATGAGCATTGAAAAATTTCATAAAAATCGAAACAAGGATCGACGTGCCAGCAAAAAAACACCGATCTTTCCTTTAACTCGTGCCAATGGTGTGACAATCGACCAAGAGGAGAGACGACTCAGCAACCGACGCAACAGAAATCTGAACCAACATCTGGATCTGTTCCGGCACGTCAAAGAGAAACAGATTCTCAGAACCCTGAAAAACTGTCCCATTCTTACTTTTTCCGAACGAACCGTATTATTGCGCAAAGGAGAGGTCAACAACAAGCTCTATCTTGTTTTGAGCGGAGAGGTCCAGATCCTCCTGGGAGATGCCGATTCGGCAACAAACTTTCTTGTACCGACCGGACAATGTGTCGGCGAAATGTCGATCATTGATCACCAGCCAACTTCCGCCCATGTCGTCGCCGCTCCGGGTTGTCGTCTTCTGGAAATCGATGAGGACAGTTTTTGGAACAACTTGATGACCCTGCCTTTGATCGCTCGCAATCTGCTTCAGTTGCAAACAGAAAGAGCCAGGGCCAACAATGACGCTATCCTGGAAAAGATGCAGTGGGAGCTGCGGTTCAAGATGGTGGAAAAAGATCTGGAGATCGCCAGCCAAATCCAGATGAGCATGCTTCCGCGCAACCTCTCTCCCCTGCCGAACCATCCTGAACTGGATATCTTTGCCCGGATGACACCGGCCAGAGAGATTGGAGGCGATCTCTACGATTTTTTTCCTCTGGGGCCGGACCGGTTCTTTTTTATGTTGGGGGATGTCTCCGGCAAAGGAATACCAGCGGCTCTCTTCATGGTTCGAACCATGACCCTGTTTCGTTCCAGCGTCGGTTCGGGAATGGACCCGGCCGCCGTCCTGTTTGAGGTCAACAACCGATTACGGGAAAATAACGACCGATTTTTGTTTGTCACCCTGATTTGCGGAATTTTCGACCTGTCAACGCAAACCATTATTTTTTCCAACGCCGGCCATAACCAACCGCTCCTTCTCGGTAAAGAGGGTGCGTGCGATTTCTTATCGCTACCGGAGGGCAATGTAGCCGGGGTCATCACCGACTCGACATATACAAACAGCCAAATAAAACTGAGTGAAGGAGAGCAGTTTTTTCTCTTCACGGACGGTGTTACCGAAGCGACCAATGATAAAGTGGAGATGTTTTCAGAGCAGCGATTGCATGATTCGATTGCAAAAAAAGTTGGTTCCAGTTCCAAAGAGTTGGTGGAAGAGATTTTCAAAGAGGTCTTCGAGTTTACGGGCGAAGCCCCGATGGCGGATGATATAACCATTTTGGCCTTGGGTCTGACCTCCTGACAACCAAGCTATTGAGAAACAGGACGGATCAGAGACGCCCAACAAAAGCAACAAACAGGGGTTAGGGGGAGAGAACAGCATGCCGAACAGCGACATTCAATTACAACAGGGATTGAGTTTGATCCAATTCATGGATCTCTATGGAACGGATGAAAAGTGCTGCCAAGCACTCTTTAATGTTCGTTGGCCTGAGGGGTTTCAATGCCCGAAATGCAAAAAGAGATCGTATCGCCAGATCAAAAACATCTACCTGTTCATCTGCAACCAGTGTCAGCACGAATCCTCATTGACCAAGGGAACCATCTTTCATGAGTCTGAGCTATCCCTGAGAAGTTGGTTTCTGGCCTTCCACCTGCTGACCCAAAACGAAGACGATCTGGCTTCATCAACCCTGGCCCAACATCTGGGTGTCTCCGATGAAGAGGCTTGGAAAGTCAAATATCGGTTGACCAAGCTCATGTTGGACCGGGACAAGGAGACCCCATATAAAGGTCGATTCGAACTGGACGCCGCCTTTTGGGCCAGCTTGATCAAACCCATGCAACACACTGAGTTTGAACAGGAATCCATCATACCATCCTCAGACAAACCGCTGACTTCCCAGACGACGATCCTGGTCGAAGATCTGGCAAACTCCAATCTATTCAATGGTGTTTCCAATCATATTTTAGAGCAGGTCAGTATCCGGGCGACCGCCTTCAACCTGAAAAAAGGCGAAGTGTTGCTCACCCCGCATCGGGAAAACCGTCGCCTGTACCTGCTGCTGTCCGGTGAGCTGGCCATTCACTTCGAATCATTGGATACCCCTCCCATCCGCAACATTCAAGCGGGGTTTACAGTGGGCGAACTCTCCATCATTCTCGATTCCTGGCCTTCGGCTTTTGTCGTCGCCAACAAAAACTGCTGCGTTCTCTCTCTGGACCGCAAACTGACCTGGTGGATGGTCAAAGAGTCCAAGGTTCTCTGCCGAAACATGCTGACACTGCTGGCCCGCTGGGTGCTCATCAACACCAGCCGGATCATCAACGATCGAAATCAGATAGATGAACTGGCCACCCACGCCTTGACCGACGGCTTGACCGGACTGTTCAACAGGCGCTGGTTGGACAATACATTTCCTCGGCTATTGGACCGCGCAAAAAGTGGAAGTCAAGCCATCTGTATCATTATGTTGGATGTCGATCATTTCAAAAAATATAACGACACCCAGGGCCACCTGGCTGGAGATCAAGCGTTGAAAACCTTGGCCAGTGTCATAAAAAGTCAAATTCGGCCTCAGGATTTTGCCGTTCGCTATGGCGGTGAAGAGTTTATCATCATCATGCCCCAAACCACCCTGAATGAGAGCATCATCATTGCCGAACGGGTACGCAGCGCCGTAGAAAAACAAGCGATATTCCTGCCGAATGAAGAACCGATCCCTTCGATCACCATCTCCGCCGGTCTTGCCATGAGCACACCGGAGTGCAACGCCGAATCTTTGATCAAAGAGGCCGACGCCCTACTCTACCAATCCAAGAAATCCGGACGAAACCGCTTTCATTATCCTGAATTCGGCAGTTGAACGCGACTCAATCCGGGTTAATAACCGGGCATGAAGCTGCGTAATTTTACGATTTCTTTGGTCTGTTTCGTCATCCGCTCAATCAAACCAAAAATCAGGTGACGACGAATTTTTTCACGGATGTCCATACCCACAGCCTCCAACAAAGCCGGGTTGATGGTCAAGACCACGGAGTTGTCGGTGCTGATCACACTGGCACTGCGCTCGGAACCGATTAAAAATGAGGTCTCTCCAAAGAAGGCACCGGCGGGTATTTTGGCAATA
This sequence comes from Magnetococcales bacterium, assembly GCA_015232865.1. The sequence goes on along the minus strand of JADFYU010000058.1, from coordinate 4,247 downwards.
ATGATGTTGCGCCGGCCCTGATGTTTGATGACGTTTATTTTTCCCTTCAGTAGAATAAAGAGAGCCTGTTCCCGATCTCCCTGTTGAATGACCGTGTGTCCGACGGGATAGCATCGAATGTGGGTCGTCAATTTTGCGATTTCCATCAACTCGTATGTCGAAAAGGGTGCAAAAAATTGAACCGACTTCAGAAAGGAGAGAGCACGATTGACATCTTGTGCCAAAGAGGTTCCGCGTTCGGTTTCCAGACAGTCCGACTCAAATATTTTTCCCGGATAAAAATTGGTTTTATGATAATTTGAAAGCTCACGGCTTTGATCAGCCAATCTAAACAGGAGTTTTTCGACAATCACCGTCTGAATGCGATCCCGAATATCCACCCCCATGAAAGCCAGACGATTCTTAGCCAACATCAGCACGATTACGTCAGACTTTGCCAAGACGGAGACCGTTCTTTTTTCCGGCATCAGATAGGCAACCTCGCCGAACATCTCCCCCGCTCCCATCTCTCGAATGGGGGTGGTTTTGCCGCTTTGAAGGACCTGGGTCGATCCTTTCAGAATGATAAACAGGTGCGAGCCGACCTCACCCTCTCGAACAACATAATTCCCGGAGCCATAGCGAACCACCTGAGCGTTCAACGTCAAAAGCCTTCGTTTTTGATACGGGGTAAACGCATCAAAAAAAGAGAGCTTGTCCATCACCTTCAGCAGCAGTTCCTGATCTTGACAGGGTTTCTCTAAAATTTCGTTGCGAATGGTTTGATGAATTGAAGTGGAAGAGGTCACCAAGGAGTTTGATTTGGTTGATGCGGTCAAAGCCTGGGCATCAGCAGCCGGCTCTTTTTCTACGGCCTGCGCCTCTTCGGACTGATCGGTCAGTTCATTGAAAAGCTGATAAAGAGAGTCCGGTTTTAATAATCGGAACAAATAGCGTCCCAAACGAAGCCCGTCTCCGTCATAAATCTCCGTCCACTCCTCCCTGGCCTCTTCATCATTGATGAGGAGACGACTCTCATCCGACAGTTTTTTTACGAAAAGGCCCCGTTGGCGAACCTCGACAACCACCTGTTTGTTTTCTATGGAAGGGTCGGGAATGATCAGGTGGGCCTCTTGCAGGGAACGTCCGATTATAAAGCTTTTTCTGACTGAGCGAGACTCTTTCGGTGTCAAAAGAGGGAAGACAAACTGTTTATCGGAGTGATCAATTTTTTCATCACCAGGAGTATAAACCGAGCCAATCAGAACCGGATTGCCCAGATATTCGACAAAAAGATCTTGATCCCAATTCTTCGCAGCATCGTAGATATGCTCAAAGTTCAATGCCCCGGTCAAAGCCAGGTGATCAAAGATACCCGACTTGACCGCCTTTTCAGTCTCTTCATCATGTTTGTTCATCATGAATGGTTCCCAATCTAGATAGTTGATCCTAGATTCGGCAGTTATAAGCACGCAATCGGCACAACCTCTTGATTCACCTGAAAAACCAGAAAAAAGTCTCATCACCAATAAGGTGACTTCGATTTTTTCTAGTTCACCGGATAAACCAATATGTTGCACCGCTTACGCACTTCCAACTGCCGTATCTAGGTTGATCGATTTGCTTTAATCAATCCGGGATTTTTTGAGCCAGGCCCGACTATGCACAGAGAATAGATGCCACCAGATACGCCAGTCTAGCTTAGAAGTTTATCCGGGAAACAAGCAATTTTTTTAGAACACTCTTTCGCCAACACCCCCTCAAACCTATAGAATACGCGGGGGGGTCCGGGAGGAAAAATTGATTTATTTTGGAAAATCAGCCATTTTATGTCAAAATGTCTCAAACCAGATATTAAAAACATACTATTATGTATCGAGAAAAAGAGAGGGAATGAAGCGTGTCTATCCTGTTAAATTCTAGAAAAATCCAAGATGTCCGTTAAAAATGGCCTGATATTGTGCGGCGCTCTCGCCGGACTTCAGACCGGATTGACCTGGGCTGATGCCCCCTCCTACAGCCAAATCGGAAATCTGCTCCAGAGTGGAGAGGCTCAGCAAGCTCTTTTTTTACTAAGCCCCTATGAAGAGCGTCTGATCGGTGAGCCGGATTTTGATATCCTCTGGGCCAAAGCCCTGTACGAGACTGGCGATTATGAACAGGCTCAATTTGCTTTGGATCGGGTCGTAATGGACGATCCAAAGCAAGTGGATGCTTGGATCTTGATGAGCCAGATCTATTTAAAAACAGGTCATTCTGATCAGGCCCGACAGGTATTGGCCCTGATTTCCCAATCGAACATCTCCCCTCAGAGCCGTGATCGGATTCAGCAAACCCTGGCAACCATCAACAATACCACAGACGAGCAAAACACCTTTTTAAACGGTTACATGGAGATATCTTTCGGTTATGACGGCAACATTTCCAGCGGACCGGGCGACAGTCAGCTTTTTTTTCCGGCTCTCGGCGGGTATTCCAGCCTGGGAAGCTATGAAGCGGCGGGTGATTGGCTCAGCCTGATCACCGGTGCGGCAACCATCACCCATAACCTGAACGATCGGTGGACCGTCCAGAGCCAACTCAAACTGACCAACAACAGCCATAAAAGCCGAAAGGATTATGATGACGGCTCGGCTCTTCTCTCTGTCGGCCTCTCACACAGCTTGGATGATGATATTCTGACCATTACCGGCAATACTCAAGCCTATCAATTGGAACAAAAGCTCTACCAATACTATTGGAGCGGACAACTGAGCTGGCAGCGTCATTTGACCGGATACAACTGGCTGAACAGTTATATCCAGTATATCGACACCACCTATCCCGACTCACCTGAAGACGATACCTACCGCATTGTCGGCGGCCTGATGCATTTAGTCGGATACGGAGACCCCGATCAAGACATCTCATTTTTTTATGGTCTGTACGGTGGAAAGGAGCAGGACAAAACGGGTGGCGATCGTTCCCATGTCGGCTATACTCTGTGGGGCGCGCAACTGGGCGGTGCCTACGATACTTCCGAACAAACCGTTCTATCCTCCAGCCTCACTTATGAAGCCCGTCAATATGACGGGGAAGACCTCTATTATCAGTATGGTAGAAACGATCAACAATGGACCATCAGCTCTTCTCTGGACCACTCCTTTACCGATAAATGGCATCTTATACCGGCTCTCGCCCACTCCCATAATCGGTCAAACATGGCCCTATACGACTACAATCGGACCCTTTTCATCCTGTCCGTCAAGAGGGAGTTTTAATCATGAGATCTCATCCATTTACCCTCCTGCTCATCCTCGTTTTCTCTCTCGCCCCCCTTTCCGCTTGGGCTGAAGCCGCTTTTATCGCCAAGGTCATCGCCTTGAGAGGGGAAGTCACGGCTGAAAAAAATAGCGGTGAAAGCCGTTTTCTGGAAAAGGGTTCCAAGATTTTTTCCGGTGATATCATTGTGACCCAAAAGAGTCAGGTTCAACTGCGGTTTATCGATAAAATGATGCTGACTCTCTACAAAAACACCCGGTTTAGCATTGATGACTATCAATTTTCCGATCAGGAATCCAACAAAGATCGCAGCCATTTCAACCTGCTTCATGGTGCAATCCACACTTTGACGGGAAGAATTGGCAAAAAATTTAATGAAAATTACAGCGTAAAAACCAAAATGGCCCTGTTGGGCGTTCGTGGCACCAACTATTATGCCGTGATGGATCAGGATCTTCAGGTCAACGTCGTCCAGGGCAAGGTGGTGCTGACCAATCAGGGCGGCACCCTGTTGGTAGAGGAGAGTCAGACGGCTCTGGTCTCCGACAGCAATTTGAAGCCGTCCCTGACCGGGGGACCGTTCAACATGGATCGACTGCATTTACCGCCACACCGAGAGGGTGAACAGGACCATGAGGCCAACCAGGGAAATGACGCGACCACGGCGCATTCCGACCCGGATTCCACCGCACAATCCGAACATCACCATTCCGGCACAACCAAATCGGCCAGTGTACCGCATCCTAGTTCTTATTCATCCGGTATGCCCGGCGGTATCAACATAGGCACCGATCCGGGGGCAGTCCCTCCGCCCAAACTACCGCCTCCAGAGTTACCGCCTCCTGGGGGACTTCCACCACCACCTCCTGGCGCCCCGCCTCCCGGTGGGGGTGGAGGTGCTCCACCACCGCCTCCTTAACCCTGGATTCGACTAGTACAGACTGGCGGGAATAACGCTTTAGATAGAAAGCTATCAAAGAGATGGCATCGTCCAAAGTTTCATTAAT
>JADFYU010000057.1 GCA_015232865.1 Magnetococcales bacterium | reverse complement strand
GAAACCGGACTGCGAAGGATTTTTCAGGCAGTGTCAGTGTACCGGAACAGTAAGGACAGCCATTTCCGTTGTGGCGATTGTTTGCCGTTGAAATCCATTCATGACCAAACTCGCATCGCCACCAGATCTTCCTGTTGCTGCAATAGGTGGTATTGAACGGTGTCCATTTGCCATTTTTCTCTTTGTGCCACTCTTTTAGCAAATGGGGGTTTCTCAAAGCCAGCATTCTGTTGGCTTCCGGGTTGAAGTTATTCATGATTCCGTGGATTGGGTGCGGGTTGACATAACGGCCGCCTGGGAAAGTTTCCGGCTAGGAGTGAATCGGACCACCTGTTTGGCTGGGATAAGGATTCTCTTACCGTTTCTGGGGTTCCTGACCTCTCTTTCGGCCATCTCACGAATCTCGAAGATGCAGAATCCTGAGATCACCACCTCCTCTCCGTTGCCCATCGCTTCGGTAATCGAAGAGATGAAAGCATTGATGACGGCCCTGGATTTGTTCTTGGAAAGCCCGGTCTTCATGGAAACCGCATTGGCCAGTTCGATCTTGTTCATATCACTCCACCTACCCCGATCAGGTGATCTGCCTTTTGGTCAGGCTGAAAAACTCCTGATAGATCTCTCGATACTCTCTCTCCAGGTATTCAACGATCCGCTCATTTGCGAGTAATTTTCTCAAATATCCGACAAAAACTGTAACGGTCAGCAGGTCATCGGCAAATGACTCTTCGGCCATCTTGTATTCCGTCTCCAGGTTGATCAGCTCTGTTTGAACCCTGGCCAACTGGTCCGGAGTCATTCCCTCCACATCCCTGGATATCTGGCGCTCGACCAACTGATCATCATGAGTCAGTTTCAACAGGGCATTGGCAAATTTTTCGGAAAAATCATTGGCCGCAATCATCGTCTCGACCACCTCCATCTGACGGTACTCATTCATTTTTTTAAGCACCTTGAAAGTAGCATACGGGACATTGCGAAGTTTCAGCATATCTGCTACCTCTTCGCTGATGCCAACCAACAAATTGGCCTTCTCTTTGACCTTTTTGACATCCATCCCCAACTTTCCGGCCAACACCTCTTCTGACATGCCATTTTGCAGGGCCTGAAAAACCATGATGTGTTCTTGAATGGAGTTCAGACGATTAACCATGATGTTTGCAATGTACCCTTCATCGTCCGTCGAAAGCGTACAGAAAGTCTCCGCAACTCCCATATTATCCAGAATCTGGATACGCATGTGTCCATCCAGTAAATAATAAAATCCTGAATCATCCGGTTTTGGATGCACCAAGAGCGCCTCAATGATGCCGACCTCCCGCACAGAGACTTCCGTCTGTTTGTATTTCATTGTCGAAGAAATGTTCGGAGGCAACTGCTTGGTCGGCATCAGACGACTTAGAGGGATTTTTACCCTTTGCAGCTCAAACGCCAGCTTGACCGTTTTCTCATTCATGGGCTTTTCCGAGTTGATGGATGCGGCTTTCCAGAAGAGACGGCATATCCGTAATTCCGACAGCACGCAATAGGTTGACGTAGTTGGGGTCTGCGATGAGTTTTTTGGTTGCAGATGAAACAAAGAGAATGATATTGCGGTACAGATCCGCCTTTCTAACCAATGATTGCCGCCTATCCGACTCCTGTTGGATGGTTCGGGCCAGGGTTTTACCGGTCAGCTTCTCTCCCGGCTCTTTTTTTCGGGAAGGACTTTTCATTTTGGGACCGTACCGCAACCGCCGTTCGGCAATTCTTTTGGCCTTGCGAAGATCCTGGCCACGCAACCCTTCTGATTGGAAAGCCTCCTGGAGCGCCGTTTGCGCCTCCTTTTCCGGCACACTGGCGATGGTTGTGGCTACGGTAATGGGAATTTCCTCATGCATCACCGCCCGAATCAGCCCTTCCTCACCATGATTGAGAAGTTTCAGAATACCCGAGATTTTTTTTGCAGGCATATCGATCTTGGTACCAATCTCCTCATCGGAATAACCTCGATCCTTCAATGCCTTGATGGCGGAAAACAGCTCGAAAGGCCGTTGCTGCCTGCGCGCCATGTTCTCTACCAAGCTGATGACCATGCACTCCTCTTTGGTCGCAGAGAGAATCACCGCCGGAATTTCCGTCTGTTCCAGCTCGATGAACGCCTCCATGCGTCCTTGACCACAGGCCAGGTAGTAGGCTTGCGGATCCGAGTCCGGCTTGATGGCCACAGTAATCGGCTTTTTCAACCCAACCCGATCGATGCTGTTGACAACCTTTCTGAACTGTTTCTGGTTGCGGACACGGGGATTAATCACTTCTATCCGGGAAATCGGGATCATGCGGATCTCTGCTGTTTCTGTGGGTATCATGCGCTTCTCCGTATTGGAACACGTTTGGCCATTTCAAAAAAATAGTTCAGGTTGTCAAATCGGAATGCATCCACATCGATACCATTGCGAATCGCCAGTCGAAGACCAGTCCGGCTGGTGTCGATGTTGGGAAAGAGGTAGTAATCCCGGATTTCCCGGTTGTTGGAATCCATGCGGACGGCAATGGTAATGTCAGGACGAAGGGAGGCATCAAATCTGAGGAACCAACGGGAGGATCCGGCTGGCGTCTCTTTGTGGCGGGCGATGACCAGAGAGGAAGAAAATTCCTGATTGATATTGAGCAGATCAGTCCCATCCTCACGATCAACACCGCCGCCCATCTCTTCAATCTGTGTGATCACCTCGGAGACCACCTTCGGGTGCCACTCCCGAAGTCTGCGGTTTACCTCCAGAAAACTGTAATCCCGATCTGGCGTAAACCCAACCAATCTGTAGACGGTCAGCAGATTGCCGAATCGGCTTTGATAGACGCTGCTGGAGGGTAAATGGTCACTTTGATCAATGATGATTCCAGAAAGAAATCCCTTCTGCTTGTAGAGTTCTGCCAGAAGGGATATCAACTCATCGCTCGAATATCGCCGGGCTCGATCCAGCATGATTCCCTGAACCTGATAAAACACATCCTTGCCAATCAGGGCGGGAAACGCATCATCGTGACGGATCCACATGTCCGGCGGATTATTGACCCGCTCTTGTTTGAGCTTGAATGATCGGCGATTATAAATGTTGTTGCCGATATATTTTTCGTTAGTCAAAACCTGCTTGATCGTCCCACGGTTCCAGGGGCGACCGAGATCCGATAGAATCCCTTGCCGGTTCAGGGCTTGGGCAATTTGCGACTCCATGCGACCATGGTTGAGAAACTGGTCGTAAATCCATCGAACTGTTGCTACCTCCTCCTCCGGACCCTCAACCAGAACCACCCGCTCGGTTTGTAGACTCTTTTTCTCACCCAGTTTCAATTCTCCCTTCGGAGTACCCTGCTGGTCTACCAACATTCGTCTTAAACCGAATCCAGCCATTCCCCCCTGCCGGTATCCCATTTGAATCAACCGGCACTGGCCATGGAATACCTTTTTGGACAATTCCCGGCTGTACTCCCCGGCCATGACCCGTTTAACATTTTTGACGATCACCGAGGCGGTGGATCCGTCGTTCTTGAACATCTCCGCACAGTATTCAATGCGAACTTTTTTCCTCTTGATGACATACTCATAGTATGCACTTTGGTCGGCATCCTGGAATCGGCCCCAACGGCTTATGTCATAAATCAGGATCACTTCATAATCAGCATTCCCAGACTCCACATCTTCTAACATCTGTTGAAGTGATGCTCGCCCCTCGATATTCAGGCCACTTTTACCTTCATCAGCATAAGTCCGGACAATCTCCATCCCATTTTGTTCGGCGTACTCTTTGATTATGTCCGATTGGTTGTCGGTAGAATATTGTTGATGTTCCGTCGACATGCGGACATACTGGGCAGCCCTGATCAATGGGAGCAGTCTCTGTTGGTCATCCATTGGCAATTGGACCTCTTATTATTAATCTTTTATGCGCAAGGCATCACTGCCTGCCCGCATCTTGGTTGAATTCCTGGATCCTCTTGGAATCCGGCCTGTATATGCCTCTTCTATCTCCATTGCGTATTCGGAGGTCGTAGTCGGCTGCACCCTGAATGAGGATGCCTTTTCCAGCCTTGGCAAACTCTCTTTGTGCTTTTTCACCTATTCTCATCTCTATAATCAATCAACCATATGGTTTTGAAGTATTTTTTCGTTCAACACAGTTACCATTACAACCAAAACAAGTAAAGATGTTTCCTGCTTTTTTTTACTGGTCGCAGTATTCGATCCGAATGCCCCGTTTTTTTATGACTTCCTCGATTTCGGCATCAGCACCTGGAAACCGTCCCCAGCGACTGATGCCGGTGATCAGTACGGCCTCAAAATCGGCCCGCCCGGACTGGATATCGTCAAGCAACTCCTCAAGCCCCTCGCGTCCATTAAGGGTCAGTCCACTTTTCCCCTCATCGACGTAACTGCGGGCAATCTCCATTCCATGCGCGGCCGCATATTCTATAAGTTGTTTCATTTGCTTGTTCAGAAATTCCCGATCAGGGTCAACGGTGGCCGTCCGGATATACAGGGCAACCCGAGATGGTGTTGACGATGTCTGGGGCTCATCCTCTTCATCATCATGCCCGGCTTCAGCCAGTTGCCGGAGCACCGCCCGGTCTTCCAACATGATCTTGTCTGCTGCTTGCCGTTGATCCTCTCGATCAAGGGCCTCCTTCAACCCCTGTCTGATGCTTACTAAGGGGGCGTCACATGGTTCCAGGCCAAGACCGCATTCATCGAAGATGACACCGTAAGGAGTGTTGGGATTGGCCTCGGCGATCTGGCCGATGCGACACCAGTGCTCAATCTGATCACCGACAGATCGTTGGTGAATGCCACCATAACGTTTGGCATCCCTAGCCAGCCATTCGCTGACCTCGACATCGACATACACACTGGGGCGTCCGCCATTACGGATAATCTCATCAACCTCACGAAACACCTGCTCAGCCGAAATACCCTCCCCGCGTTTGGCTTGAGTTGCAGAAACATTGAGTATGGCTATGAATTCGGCTCTCTTTTCCTCTCGTTGACGAAGTAGGCGTAGCGCATTACAGACCACATGATCCAGATCCCGATAGTGATGTGCCTCGGCGCAGGACTGGAGAAAATCCTCCAATTCGCGGGGTAGGTTGATGGTAATCGGCATGACATTCTCCTTGTAATCATAATGATGGATCTCTCACTGCTTTTGTCAGCATGAGCTTGATTTACAACCGTTTTCCAATTATTTTGGCAATAGCGGCATAGTAGCTGATGATGGGAATATTGCCGCTTTCCAAGCGAGAGACGGTTCGGACACTCATCCCCATCCGACCAGCCGCCTCCTTTTGGGTCAACCCGGCCTTCAACCGTGCTTTGATCAATGATAGGGAGATGCGATATTCCGGATTACCAATGGCATCCACATCAACCGATTTCGGATCCGCCAGCCAACGTTTCCTAAGCTGCTGAAACTCCTTGCTCATCACCTTTTCTTCCAGTCAGGATTTGGTGGAGTAGCTCGGTCAAATTCAAACGGCAGGGATTTTTCCCGAACAACCGCCTTTAAAAACAGTTCAATCGCTTGGGAGTGGCTCAAACCAAACTTTTGAAAAACTGCCCCGGCCCGCTGTTTGAGACCAGCATCTATCTGAATTTCAAGTATTTCATATTGCCGATCTTGCCGATGTTTCATCAATCATTCCTCCAATGGTTGAAATTACTTGACCTGTACCTCTGAATGAGAAAGAAGTAAACAATAAAAGTTATTTTATGCCGATTGAAAAGAGGAGTTTGGAATGAGCTATTGGAATTACCGTGTCTGCAAACATCCAGAAGGCCACTATTCACTGCACGAGGTCTATTATGATGACCATGACAAGGCGACCAGTATGACCGCTAATCCGATTCATTTTTTAGTGGATGAGGAAGAAGGGCCGGAAGGAATCGTAAAAGATCTGGAAATGGCTCTGATGGATGCCAAAGAGCGACCGGTGTTCATTGTGCCGGAAAAGTGGGGAGGAGATGGTAACGATGGCGATCCATGAGGGTTCGTGATACCCTGATGAGACGCTCATGGTGAGACAAGGTAACTGACTGAATCCAAAGGATCAGTTGTGTTTGCGATTCTGGCGTTTCAGCACCGAGACCTGATGTCTCAAAGCCAAGTCTTCAAGACGCAGGCCGGCGTTAGTCCCAAGTGCAGAAAAAATGGTCTGGATGTGTGAGATCAAATGCGTTTTCATAATTTGGCGTGATACACTAAAAACGTTTTGAAATCATGGGAGACAAGAAAAAAAATAGGACAGGATATGTAGTTCATACCATTTACGGTGATAATCCAATGCACCAACAAACATTACCTTTTTTGGAGTTGGAGGAAATTCCAAAGACTGAAAACGTGAAGGAGGCTGTCCAGCCGACCGCATCCGGCTCGGGAAAACCTGAAAAGGCACCGGAGGATGCACGGGCCTGGGCGGAAATCCTTCTGGACGCTTTCGACTCCCGCAAAGCGGACCCGCTCAAACTGGCTGAACAGGCGTTGAAAGCCCATCCCACCGATGGTGAAATTTTGCACCTGGTCTCTCTGGCCGCGTTGCTGGAGGAAAAGCCCGATGCTTGCCTCCGTTATCAAAAACGGATGGCCAAGCGTTTTGTTCCCAACGAGAGAGATCACCTTCTGCTAGCCATCGCCGCAGCCCAGAAAAACCGTTGGACAGGAGCCATCCATATAGCCTTGAAAGAAGATTTGTACGATTGGATGCCCAGCACCTTTTATCATCATCGCCCCTACCTTGGTCGCTGGGTTGCGAACTGGCTGAAAAAGTTTGAACGAAGACAATGGCCAGATCCGCAAAAGCGGTGGGGCGTGAAAAGGAAACCCGGTGCTGGCCCGGTCAGGAAAACACCTTCTCGACAAACCGCTTCCAGCAACGTTGAATCATCACCGCCAAAAGCCAACGGTCTGGAACCGGCTCCCGACTGCGTTACGGAACTCTCCTGCCTTCCCCGTTTTGACGTCAACATTCCCATCCGCTTCAGTTGGCCCGAAGAGGAGACCATTTCTTTTCCAGGGATAGATGACTATGAGGAGTCGGTCATCTGGTTCCAATTACGGGAGGAGTTGGCCCAACTGGGCCTCTTGCAAGATTTTAATGAACTCCTCTGTCTGCCTTTTCTGCGGCAGGTGGACACCTACTGGTATCAGGTGGAGACTGTGCGCAAAGTGCTCAGACAGTTTCGGGGACGGGTGCTGCTGGCGGATGAGGTGGGACTGGGAAAAACCATCGAGGCTGGGATGGCGATCAAGGAGTATCTCCTCCGTGGTATGGCGGAACGGATACTGATCCTGACACCAGCCTCCCTGGTCGGGCAGTGGCAGGAGGAGATGGCCAGTAAGTTTGATGTCGCCTTTTCCACCAGTTATGACCCGCTTCTGCGCAAGGACCCCCAGGAGTTCTGGAGTCAAAAGCTGGTCATCGCCTCCATTGCCGCAGCCCGCCGCGAGCCGCATTTTTCCATCTTGGCCAAAATAAATTTCGATCTGGTCATCGTTGACGAGGCTCACCACTTGAAGAACCGCACCACCCAGAACTGGAAACTGGTGGATTCCCTCAGAAAACGGTTTTTAATCCTGCTCTCCGCCACTCCGGTCCAGAATAACCTTCTGGAACTCTACAATCTGTTGACGCTGCTCAAACCAGGAATTTTCAAAACCGAGAAGGAGTTTCGAAGTGCCTATGTGACGCCGCGCAAGCCCCGGGTCCCGATCAACCGGCAACAGCTGCGGGATCTCATGCGTGAGGTCATGGTCCGCAACACCCGTTCTCTGGTGGATGTTCGCCTGCCGCCGCGCCAAGCCATCACCGTACGACTGGATACGGCGGGGGAGGAGTTAGCCTGTTACGAGGCGTTGACCGCCTTGGTGCGTGAAGCCCTGGTTGGCGGAGAGACCCACCATCGACTGGGTCTGCACACGCTCCTGACCGCCGCCGGTTCCTCGCCGGCAGCGGCGGCCGGAGCTACAGGCCGTTTTGCAGCCAGGCTCCCAGAAGACGAGCGTTGGCAACAGATTCATGATCGCTACCAAGCGTTGACCGGTGGGGCCAAGGAGACCGCCCTGCTGGATCTTCTGCGGCGCAATGCCACTGAGAAAAAGATGGTTTTTGTCCATCATCGGGATACTCTGGCACGCCTGGACTGGGCTTTGCGGGAACAAAAAATCGACTTTGCCTGTTTCGAGGGGGGCATGAGTGGCCCGGCCAAGGATGCCGCCATCGCCGACTTCCGGGACCGGGTGCCGGTATTGCTGTGCACCGAATCCGGCGGCGAGGGACGCAATGTCCAGTTTTGCAACACACTGATCAATTTTGACCTGCCATGGAACCCGATGATCATCGAACAGCGCATCGGTCGCATCCACCGCATCGGCCAGACCCGGGAGGTATTTGTCTTCAATCTGGCCATCCGTGGTACGGCGGAGGATCAGGTACTGAAGATCCTCGATGAGAAGATCAACATGTTCGAACTGGTGGTTGGAGAGGTGGATGCGATTCTGGGCGAACTGGAGGATCAACGGGAGTTCGCCGAGATGGTCTTTGCCGCTTGGGTGGAGACCACCGATCAGGGGCGGATCTCAGCCTTTACCGCTTTGGGGGAGCGGATGGCCGCTGCCAAGGGCCGCTACGAGGAGGTCAAGTCCCTGGATAATCATCTTTTCGGCCAGGAGTTCGAAATCGGATGAGCGAACAACTGCGGAATTTCGCCGCCAATCTTCTTGAGCATTCCGGCGCGGTCATCGAACGGATTGAACCCAGCGGACTGGAAGTGCTCTCACCGCCTGAGGTGCGGGATGTCCTTTCCCTGCCGGAACTGGCCCGGCTTGGATTTGCCCCCGAACTACCTCTGAACGCTGAGCGGGTCGGTCTGGAGTCAAACTGGCTGGATCGGTTTCAGGAGTTGCTAGGACGACGTGGGCAATGGGCCCGGCTGGTTCTGAACCCCGGATATGCACCACCTTCGAATCCTGAACGGACACTGGAACATGCCATGTCCCTGCAAAACGCCACCTACCGCATGCAATTGGCCACTCCAGCCCGAACCAGATATCTGATCCTGATTTTCCGTTATACCGCGCTCTCCGAGGAGAAGCGAGAAGGGATTGTGCGGATCGGTTTCAACCTGTCCAATGGCGCGACCATGGATGGTTGGTTGGAGGAGTTGTGGCCCACCCTGTTTACTCGAGAAACAGTGACGCCGTTCCAGGATACCACCGGTCTGCCGATCGAAAGCAGCATGCCGGAAATATGGGCTGCGCGGAAATTGCATGATATCCTCCAACGGGCGCTGTCGGCTCGTGTGGAACACCGGCTGGAGCGGTTCGTGCAGGGATTGAACCGCCGGCAGGAGAGGGATTTGGAGCGATTGCACGACTATTTTTCCGACATGCGCCGGGAAATTCTGCAGCGGATGGCCAAGGGCGCACGGGGAGCAGGTGCAGAGCCACAGGAGGAGCAGACCCTTCAGCAGACGCGCCTGGAGTCCATCGAACGGGAATATCGGAACAAAGTGGTCGATCTGCGGCAAAAATACGCCATGAACGTGGAGACAAAATTTATACAGGCCCTTTTGTTGGAGATGCCGGTCTACCGCCTGGCGTTTTTGATCAAACGGCGCAAGGGTGAACGCCGCTTTCATCTGGACTGGAATCCGATGGTACGCAAGCTGGAGACACCGCCCTGCGAATACAGCTTCACATGGAATACAGAGCGGATGGTCTGTGACGATAACCTGCACCTGGTCAGCCCGGAAGCACATGCCGGGTGTCCGAACTGCAACAAATTATTCTGTCGCGCCTGCCATGCGGATAAGTGTCCCAGGTGCGGAAAACGCCACACTCTATGAGATCCATAAATCCTGATGCCATTCAATAACCCAGAAAAATTTTTCAAACGATTCCAGAAAAAAAGCAAGCGGGGCAACAGAGGGTTGCCGATCGCCAGTATCGCTTTTTACGGTCCCGACAACAGGAAGGCCACCAAGGTAGTGGTAGGTATTGTTTTCGATGTGGGAGGAGAAACCGGTCCTCTGAAAAAATGGTTCTCCGAAGAAATGGATATTCGGAAAAATACGGAAGTAGGCGCAGAGATTGCTGCTTTCCTTGAACTCAATGGTGTAAAAACCGTTGCGATGACTGATGGAATCATCGGCTGCCCCCATGAGGAGGGAAAAGACTACCCAGATGGGAAATCTTGTCCCAGATGCCCATTCTGGCAAGGTCAAGACCGTTTTACGGGAGATATAATTCATTGACCGTTTAGGACGTATTTCAGGAAAACGAAGCGGCGATTTCTGGGAAAAGTGAAAATCAGACTCAAAACAGACCTCAGTTTACCCAAAAAATGATTGGATAGCCGAGATTTTCCAAAACTCTCTCCGAGAGACCGGAGAAAGTTTACCCCTTCCGGTAAAATCCATTTCTAATCAACAACCTGCTTTGCCCCTTCAAAATCTTGCATACCGAGATTTTGTCAAAACCTTCTCCGTTTTTTCTGCAAAATCGACGGAGAGTGGTTCGATGCCAGTTCGGCTCGCTCCACCATTTACCTTTCCGAGGAAGTTCTCTCGGATGAAAAGCCGCCCTTCGGGGCGGTTTCTTTTTGCGCTATTTCCTCAATGTTTCCAAAGGTTACAGAGTAGGAGTCTGAACTTTCTCAAAGGCCAGAGTCGGTCCTACCCCCCTCCTCTTTTGGCCTTTTTGTTCTCTCTTTGCCCATATTCTCTGAACGAGTCGGAACCTTGCCTTTTGGTTCCGACTGAGTCGGTCCCGCTTTTTAATTGTAATTTCAGTGTTTAACAGTATATGCTTATAAATGGCGATTCCGCATATGCATTTGGTTGCTGCTGAGCGATTGCACACATGGAAATAGTTCCGACTATGTTGTAAAATTTTGTGCTTTATGACTGTCAAGAAGGATTGCTCTGATGCCCTGTGCCTTTCATCACCATGGAATAGATCAAATTCGCTGCACTGCCCATACTCAAAAGTGGGCTTTTTATGAAGCCTGTACTCATGTTGATCAACATAGGAAAACTCTGTATTTTCAAAGCGAACGACATTTATGGAATGGATGCAGTTATTGGGCTCATATTGTTAAAACGCAGTTATCATGAGCAAGAAAGAGACATTCGGTCTCCGTCTAACGCCGCAAGGGAATCTTGTATTTGAGGAGTTCGAGAATTCTCTCTCTTTGGATGGTACCGTAGCAGCGCGCTTGGTCGATGCGTTTGCCTTGGGCTCCGGTTATGGTCTGATGCAGCTTGGTGCAGGAGAGGTTGGCCGGACGTTACCTCCAGTACTCGGTTGGTGGCGCGACTTTGCGGCCCGTTATGTGGGTGGACTATGCCTACAAGATGCAAATAGTTCTTCTGATTTACCACCACCCTCTGCCCGTGACCTCGCCTCCCTGGTGTTGACGGCACCCCTGATGCCTGGGGAGGAGTATCTCAACAGTGATGTCCTGCTTAGTCTATGGACCAAACTTGGTGCGGCTTTTACCGCATCCCTCAAGGCAGCGGGTACGGATCTGCAATCGTTTCTTCAGGCACTAAACCCGGTATGGAACCTGGTAGGCAGGGTACACTTCAATTTGGCAGAAAACCGGCGAGATCCAGAACTGCCTTTTGCATTCATGGCCACCTATACAACGCGTCTTTCATCCGATGCCAAGGCGCAACATGTACCCCTCGGGCAAGCTTTGCGAGAATATTCCGGGGCAGCTAACCGTGATAAACTCCTCTCTCTGCTATTGCCGGTACAGCGGGCCTCCCAACGCTGTGGCTGGCTGAAGGCAATGGTCGATGCAGGCGAAATCTTTCACCCTTTGCGTTGGAGTCCTAGTGAAGCTTCGCAGTTTCTCACCAGCGTGCCAGATCTTGAGACCGCTGGTGTGGTAGTGCGCATGCCCGCCACATGGCGGGCCAATCGACCGGCCCGACCACAAGTCTCGGCGACAGTCGGAACGAAGGCTCCCTCCACAGTTGGTCTTGACGGTCTGCTGGATTTTCGCATGGAAGTGGTGTTGGATGGAGATCCTCTCAATGATGAGGAAATTGCGGCACTTCTCTCTGGAACGGATACGCTGGTATTGCTACGTGGCCAATGGGTAGAGATTGATCGTGACCGCATGGAACACGCAATGCGACAGTTCAAAGAGGCGGAAGAACTGGCTGCAAAGAGCGGCCTGACTTTTGCCGAGGCTATGCGTATGTTGGCTGGCACCACCCTCAGCGACGACAGCGGCGGTAGTGCCATTGGCACCGATTGGTCACAGGTGACCGCTGGGCCATGGCTGTCCAAGACATTGAAATCTTTGCGCAGTCCAAAAGGCAGGAACATTGATCCCGGACCAGCATTGAAGGGTACGTTACGCCCCTATCAGAAGGCGGGCGTGGAATGGCTGCATCTATTGAGCGGACTTGGGCTTGGAGCCTGTCTTGCCGACGATATGGGACTTGGGAAAACTATCCAAGTCCTGTCTTTACTACTGGTTCAAGGACAAAAATATAGGAAGAAGCAACCAAGCATCTTGGTAGCTCCAGCCTCACTATTAGCCAACTGGGCAGCAGAAATAGAACAGTTTGCTCCCGCACTCAAGATCATGATCGTGCACCCTTCTGCGCTACAGACCGAGCAGATGAAAACGTTGACGGCGGATAAATTCGATGGGCTAGACCTTGCAATCACCAGTTACGGCACACTCCTACGCTTGCCTGTACTGGCAGAAACAGAATGGCGTTTGGCGGTTCTCGACGAGGCCCAGGCCATCAAGAATCCAAAGGCCAAACAGACCAAGGCTGCCAAGGCTCTGAAGGCAAAAGCACGCATCGCCTTGACCGGAACTCCAGTCGAAAATCATATGGGCGACCTATGGTCGATCTTTGATTTTATAAACCCGGGTCTTCTTGGAACAGCCAAGCAATTTAATGGATACGCCAAAAAACTCACGGAACGTGAACACAATCCCTATGGTCCATTGCGGGAATTGGTGCGCCCATACATCCTGCGGCGAATGAAGACGGACAAGTCGGTTATCACTGACCTGCCAGACAAAACCGAGGTAAAAGCAAACTGCACATTAAGTCGCAAGCAGGCTGCCCTTTATACTCAGACGGTGTCCGAACTGGCTAAAGCCCTGGAAGATGGGGCCGAGGGCATCCAACGAAAGGGCCTGATCCTAACCACCATGATGCGTTTGAAACAAATCTGCAACCACCCTTCGCAGTGGCTAAATGACCACTCCTGGACGGAGGAGGATAGCGGCAAGTTTGCTCGCTTACGCGAAATTGCCGAGGTGGTTGCTGCGCGTCAGGAGAAAATGCTGGTCTTCACCCAGTTCCGCGAGACAACGGCACCCCTGGAGACCTTTCTGGGAAGAATTTTTGGTCGCCAAGGCTTGGTACTACATGGCGAAACAGCGGTAAAAAAACGCAAGGCCCTGGTACAGACCTTTCAGGAAGATGAGTCCGTGCCGTTTTTTGTTCTGTCCCTTAAAGCTGGAGGATCTGGTCTGACTCTGACTGCAGCATCCCATGTTGTGCATTTCGACCGCTGGTGGAATCCGGCCGTGGAGAACCAGGCTACTGACCGTGCCTTCCGAATTGGACAGAAGAAAAATGTCCTTGTACACAAATTCATTTGCCAGGGTACAATTGAAGAGAAGATTGATGCATTGATCGAATCCAAAAAGGCTCTTACCGAGGATCTTCTGACTGGTTCAGGCCAAATCAACGTGACAGAGATGAAGGATGACGAATTGCTAAGGTTGGTTGCTCTTGATTTGGACGCAGTGATGGAGGACTGAAATATATGTCACGCTATGGAGGATGGGCACCCTACGTCCCGGTCGCTGAACGCCGCAGGAAGGCGATGCGCGAAATGGAAAAACTGCGCAAGAAAGGTCACCCTGTAGCCCCGGTCGTCATTAATGGGCGTGCAATCGCTACTACCTTTTGGGGTAAATCTTGGTGCGAAAATCTGGAAAGCTACCACGACTATGAGAACCGATTGCCGCGAGGCCGCACCTATGCCCGCAACGGCTCGGTGGTCGACCTGCAGATTGCCTCCAAAGAGGTGCTGGCAATGGTCAGCGGATCATCACTCTACAAGGTCAAGATCAGCGTCAACGCACTACCTACGAGTGCATGGAAGGCTATCTGCAAAGATTGCTCGGGGGGTATCGACTCCCTGGTAGAGCTATTGCAGGGTCGTTTTAACAAAGGGGTAATGGACCGACTCTGCCGCCAGGACAATGGACTATTTCCAAAGCCTTCTGAAATTCATTTCTCATGCAGTTGCCCTGACTATGCGTCCATGTGCAAACATATAGCTGCAGTGCTATACGGCATCGGCTCCCGGCTGGATGAACAGCCAGAACTTCTGTTCCTTCTACGTGCAGTCAACCAGAACGATCTGGTGGTCAATCTTGATGCTGCTTTGCCCATAGCAAATCAAGGGCCAGAAGCTGGAAAATTGCTCGAAACTGATGATATATCACAACTATTCGGTCTAGATATGGCTGGAGGAGATTTTGGTAGTGCGAAAACCAAAACACAACCTTCACCGGCAAAAATAACAGGAAAACAAAAATCGACCAAGCCTGGGAAACCCCGTTCGACCATTGCAGATGAGCAGGAAAATCGTAACTGGCTGGAAGTTGAGGAACTGATTTCTAGTCGCACCCCCCTTGGGTATGCCAAAGCAACGGCAAAGCTAATTGAGATGTGCGATAGTGCTCGAAAAACCAGAAAGATAAAAAAATTCGCCCAACGTCTGGTCACCCTCCGCTCATCTCATGAGAGAAAACGTCGGCTCATTGAGCGATTAGATGCCGCTGGTTTAATCACATGACAGTTTTTCGCCAGGATTAAATTGTCATAAAATAGGGTTGACTGTCATCCTTACAAATGTCATCGCCACAAAAATCGGCTCTCAATATCCCAAAAATTGGGATAAGCAAGGCAATGACCTCAATATGCATGCTAGCATTCGTTAATGCACACATTCAAAGGCTATCTGCATAGCTCTAAAGCTGTCAGTATTTTTTAGAATACCCACCAATCAAGCTATTTTCCACAGTTTCCTCTGTTCAGCCCACTCAACCGGAAATGACTGGGACAACCTCTTCCAGGTCATTGCGTCCGGTTGGCTTCCATTTAGGATCATTTCCACAATATCCGGGGCCAGCAATGTGTACCGCACCCAGTTTCTTGGACACAAATTTTGCTTATAAAAAAGTTCATCAAGTACCTGACGGGGCCGGTTTACC
>JADFYU010000056.1 GCA_015232865.1 Magnetococcales bacterium | reverse complement strand
GAGGTGCATCTTTTTGCTTTGAGCCGCCAATACCCAAGCTGGCTGTTTCCGGGCCAAACCCAGATCGATCACTCCAAAAAAAGTTTTTCCTACCCAAATACCGCCTGCCTGGACTCGATAAACCCCCTATCCTGGATCAACACCTGGCGGAAGATTCGGGCGTATAAAGCCGATGCCACTCTTTTTATCTGGTGGCATCCTTTTTTTGCACCGGCTTTTGGCACAATAATCCGCTTGCTCTCCTGGTTTGACGACACACCATCGTTTCTTCTTTGCCATAACGTCAACCCCCACGAAAGCAGCCGATTGGACCGGCTATTACTCCATTTTGCCTATCGGGGCGCCAGCGGGTTTTTGGTCCACTCAAACCAGGAAAAGCAGATGTTGCAGGCCTGGGTTCCGGGTCGGGATATCGTGGTTCATGGCCATCCGATTTATGACCAGTTTACGGAGGAAAAACCGATTGATGCCCAGGCTGCCAAAGAGCAATGGGGACTTTCGGGAAAAAAGGTGGTGTTATTTTTCGGCTTTATTCGGCCTTACAAGGGGTTGGCGGTACTGCTGGAGAGCCTGCTGTTACCCCAAATAATCGAAGAGGTTCATCTGCTGGTGGCCGGAGAGTTCTATGAGAGCGCCCACACCTATCGTCCGGCATTGGACGCTCTAGCCAAACAAGGACGGTTGACCCTGCTCGATTATTATCTGCCCAACGAGCAAGTCCCCTCTCTTTTTGCCGCCAGTGATGTGCTGGTGGCTCCGTACCTCTCGGCCTCCCAAAGCGGCGTCATCCAGATTGCCCGTGCCTTCCATCTTCCGGTGGTTGCCACCCAGGTTGGCGGACTCTCAGAAATGATCGACCACGGAGTCGACGGCTGGCTGGTGCCGCCTGGAAATGCGCAGGCTTTAGCCCATGGAATCCAATCTTGTTTGACAAAGCTGCCCCAGCCGGGTTTGACCGAAAAAGCCGACAAGAGCGGCCCGGACTGGAAGAGCATGGCCTTGGCAATAACCGATCTGATGCAAAAAACAACAGGAAAGCGTTGCTAAATGAATAACCCCATCAATCACTCTCCGGTCGTCATGGAGGGCAAGGGGCTGGATTATGAGCGTTTTGCCCTGCAAAAGCTGTTTGCAAAACTGGTGGAAAAAGAGGGCCTGAAATCGGTGTTGGAGCTTCCGGCCAAAGGGGAGAAAGCCATGCCCTCTCTCTATTCGCTACCGTTTGCCAAAGCCGGCTGCGAGGTAACCCTGGTCAACCCAGTCGAGCAATCCATGTGGGCTTGGCAAGCTCTGGATCTGCCGTGCAAACAGGTGTCCTGTTCAAACATTGTTGCGACGGGACTTAAGCCCAGTGGCTATGATCTGGTTTGGAATTTTATGACGTTGGCCCAAAGCGACCAAAAAGAAGCGTTGGTTGCGGAGATGACTCGATTAAGCCGCCGTTTTGTGATGGTTTTAGCGGTTAATCGCTTTAATCCGGGCTTTTTTGTCCATCGTCTGGTTCATCGGATTAGCGGCATTCCGTGGAGTCACGGTGATGTTGCCTTCATGAACCCGTTTTATACCGCAAATTTTTTACGAAACCAGGGACTGTCCGTAGTCCGAATCGGGGCGGTGGATACCCCGCCCTATCCCGACTCTTTGGGTTTTCGGGATATGCGGCTGCACCGGATGAATGTGGATTTAAACACCGTAAACTGGGACAGCCGAACCATTGGCTGGATGAAGAGTGGCCGATATCCCTACAAACTACCGGCACTCTATCTGGCAGAACGACTACCGTTACCCCTCTGGTTAAAACTGGCCTATGCCCACCTTTTTTATGTTATAGCCGAGGTAAAATAACCGGAAACAGCAGCCAGCGCTCTGAGTATGAAAGGATGTTATTGTAAACAGAGAGTACCTTTCATAAACATATAAAGGCAAAAAAACTATGCGTTTAAGAGATTATCTGGTCGATGTGGTTCCGAAATCGCCACTCTATTCCGCTGTCCGACGGGGTTGGATAAAGCCGATTGCCCCACTGACCCTGACCTTTTCGGTCACCCCGGCCTGCCAAAGCCGCTGTTTGACCTGCCAGATCGGCCAACGATTTTCAGAACAACCCCGATTAACCCAGAAAAACCTGAGTCTGGCAGAGATCGAGACAGTTTTCAGCGCGTTGGGGCCGATCTATTTTTTTAATGTTTCCGGTGGCGAACCCTTCATGCGCACCGACTTGGCCGAGATCATCCGACTGGCCTGCCTCTACCTGAAACCACGCCTGATTCATATTCCGACCAACGCCTTGGAGCCTGAAACCATTGAAAAAACCACTCGGAAGATCTTGGATGTCATCGACAAACATGGCCCCTCCTCGGTCTCCTTGACCATCAAACCCTCTATAGACGGAATTGGCGAAATACACGACAAAATTCGTGGAATTTCCGGTAACTTTGCCAAATTGGAGCAAACGTTGGATCGCCTGCTGGCCTTAAAAAAACACCACCCCCGGCTTCATGTGGATCTGGGAACCGTCATATCGGTTTATAATATCGATCATCTGGATGAGCTGGAAACCTGGGTCCACAACCGAGGGGTCGACTCCTATCGGCATGAAATTGCCGAGAATCGATATGAGTTTCATAACCAGGCCGACGCCATCTCCCCGACCCCGGCGGTCTATGCTCGGCTTATCGGCGGATTTAAAGATAAAATAAAAAAAAATCTCCAGCACAAAACCCGTCTGACCCAGGCGACCGAATCGGTTCGGCTGGTCTATTATGAGGTGGCCTTGAAAATTATCCAGGAGGGTCGTCAGGTCACCCCCTGCTATGGGGGGATTTCCAATATTCATCTCAACTATGATGGCGAAGTTTGGCCCTGTTGCGTATTGGGCACCGACAAATCTTTGGGCAATGTGCGTTTATTTGAGGGGGATATTCAACGGTTGTTACAGTCCGAGCAGGCCACCGTGTCCAGAAGCTATATTTCGGATGGACATTGTGCCTGCCCTTTGGCCAACCAATGGCTCAACAATATTTTACTCCACCCCCGCTGGATGTTGCGGGTACTGTTCCAATTTTTGGCTGTTTTGATTCGTTCTTACAAATTTTCCACTGACTCGACACCCTGACAAAGGAGTCGACCCATTGATTTCAGTCATCATCCCCTGTTTTGACTCGGCGACCACCATCGGCGCAACCCTGAATGCCATAACCCGACAACAAGGGGTGGATTTTGAGGTAATTGTGGTCAACAGTCCCGATCCAAAAACAGAGTCGATCATCCGTGAGCACTTTCCCCAGGTCACCCTGTTGCAACAATCCCATAAAACCAGCGCAGCCAAGGCCAGGAATCGAGGCGCTCAACAGGCTCAAGGAGTCTATTTCGCCTTTTTGGACTCCGACTGTACGGTTGATCCCCACTGGTTGCAACGCCTGTTGGCGGCCTACGATCCCAAACAGTATTGCGGGGTCGGTGGGCCGATAAAAAATGGCAACCCGGAGAGTGTCATCAGTTGGGCTGGATATCTTCTTGAGTTCAGCGATTTTCTGCCCGATGGTGCGGCGCAAGCGGTCTCTCACATCCCCTCAGGAAATCTTTTTTTATCCCGAGAAACCTTTAATAAAAGCGGAGGATTTCCGGAACAATTCGGCTATGCCCAGGAAGATCGGCTTTTTAGTCTGCGTTTGGTAGAAGAACAAGGTAAACCTTTTTTGTTTAATCCTGAAACCGCCGTTTATCACCAGCAACGCAGTCAGGCTTACGCTTTTCTTCGTCATCAATATCATATCGGCCAGGGCGGGGCGGAGATTTTAAAAAGAGTCTCTCTGCGTGGTTCTGTTTTGGTGGCCTGGCGTCAATTAATCTGGTTGCTTCTCCCGCTGATTCCTTTTATCAAACTCTTTGGCTGTTTACGCCGGGCTTTTCTTTGGCAGCCGAAAATCTTTTTCCAAAAACCGTATTTATTGTGGTGGATGCTGCGTGGAACGTGGCAGTGGGCCATTGGGTTTTGTAGCCGGATCAGCAACTCCAATAGCCCGTTGACTTCCGAGCAATAGGGATCACTTCTATTTTGGCAACCACCAAGCAGCCCAGCCCTTGGGTAGACGGCTGGACAATATCGTCCGCTCCTCGCCGGTAATGGGTATGACTCTCGGGGCGATCAGAACCAGTGCAAGGGCAAAAGAGAGGGCTAAAACCGTTAGCGCAAACAGGCCGGGATCGGGGTAGAGGCGGGTTGGAGCGGCCAAGAGAATCGACACCATTAAAAACAAAAAGGAAAACTTCAGGGGAAGCCAGTTTGCCAAGCTGGAAAAGGCTTTGGGAAAATTCAGGCCTGACCTCTCCTCTGTTACTGTCGTTTCTAGGTTTAAGGGACCGACCACCACCAATAGATTGACCACGGCAGCCAATGCCGCACTACCAGCCGTGGCGACAACCGCACCGATGACACCAAAATAGTGAATGAGAACAACCCCTGAAATCAGGTTCAAAAGCCCTTGAAAAGCGTTAAGATAGAGAAAAACCTCTTCTCTGCCCAGGGGAAACAGCAAATCCTGGGTGGTCTCCCCAGCCAGAATGATGATGACGATCTGAAAACCGGCAAACAACCGTAATAACAGAGCGGCATCCAGAAATTCTGCCGAATAAAAAGCCAAAATCAGATGGTCGGCGTGGATCAATAAAAAAACCAAAACCGGCACAGCCAAGACCACAGCCAGTTTGCTGATCTGCTGCCAGATTTGCACCAATCCTGAGACCCCATCCCGAACCAGGGCCGAAGAGTAGAGGCTTGCCGCTAACCGGTCCATGGAGGTCAGCAACACCATGCCGCCGTACATGACCAGCATGTAGGCGACTTCATAGTGGGCGATGATTTTTGTGTCGTTGATCAAAAAAAGAAGCAAAAGCAGATCAATGCTTTTCTTCTGCATAAAGTTGAACAGGGTTCCCAGCCAGACCCATCGAGCAAACTGCCAGACCCGCCCCAGTGAGAACGGCTCTGGCGACGGCTGCAGAATAGTCCGGCTGCGATAGCCGTAAAAAAGCAGTTGCAAACCGTTCACCACCACCATCAACCACAATAAATTCTGCACGACAATGCCAATGTCGATTAAAAAAAGAATGCCCGCCAACTGAACGAATGAGACCCCGATCTCCACCCCTGAGTAATACCGCATATCAACTCGGGCGATGACGATAAAAATAAACCCGTCCATGGTGCCCCGCATTAAAAACAGCAGCAAAAGGATAGAGAGATACGACTCATCCAGATAGGGGGCCAACCAAGCGCTTTCGGTATGAAGAAAAAAAACTGCGCTCCCGGCAAACAAAAGCAGAAGAAACCGGCGGATCAAGACCTGTCTGACCAGATAACTGCACTGCCCTTCTCTCTTCTCCAGCAACAGACGGGGAATATAGACGCTAAAGGTGGTGTATAGCCCCATGTCGGTCAGCTTGATCAACAGTTCAACCAGGGCAATCAGAGCGACGTAGAGACCAAAAGATTCTGCCCCCAGGGCTTTGGCGGCCAAGATAGAAACAATAAAAGTGATCATGGTGCGCCCGGCCATACCGATCTGTCCCCAAAATAGAGCCATAAACGGAGTGGAGGGCTCGATCATGGACAAACCTCCCGGACCACTTGCCGGTAGAGAGTGGAGATTTGTTCGATATACCGGGAGGCGGTATACAGCGCCTGGGCCCGCTTTTGTCCGGCCTGGCCCAGGCGGCGGGCCTGTTCCGGGTTGTTGAGCAGGCTTACAATGGCCGCACTCAGGGCAATTGGATCGTTGGCAGGCACCAACAACCCGGTCTCACCGTCCACAACCAGTTCGGCCAGTCCTCCGGTTCGACTGGCAATGACCGGCAAGCCCATGGCCATGGCCTCTACCGTGGTCATGGATGATCCTTCAAAAAGGCTGGGTTGCAGATAGATATCCAGCCCCTGGTAAAGAGTGTCGTTATGGCTTTGACTGCCCATAAACAAAACTCGGCCCTGAAGGTCCGAACCAGACGCCCGTTGCCGTAAAGAGCTCATCAAAGGGCCATCTCCGGCAATACGCAGCGTAACCATAGGCTTTTGGCTAGCCACCAACGCCAGGGCTTCCAGCAGAACCGGCAGCCCTTTTTGCCACACCAGGCGACCCACTGTACCCAGTCTGGCTTGAAAAGAAACCGGAGAGGATGTCGGCTGAAAAAGATGTTCGTCATAGGGGGCAGGAAGAATACGCAGGCGGGGATCTGCCTGGCTGTCCCCTTCGATGGCGGCGACCGCATGGGAGACAGCGATGAGACGATGATTGAGCCGATTCATACGAACGTTACACCAAGGGTAGATAATCTGCTCGACCCAGTTATCGATCTTTGACAGCGTGGTCCACCTAAACGGCTGACCGAAGGCAACCCGCCAATCCCCCATATCGTGATGGGTGGTAACCAGGCCCGCACGACCAAAGAGCCAGGCGGCCATTCGACCATGAAAATTAGCCTTATTATTATGAGTATGGACAATGTGCGGTCGATAAGTGCGCACCAACCGCCAAAGGCTCAAGGTGGTGAACAGATCATAAATAGCCCCACGCCGATTTAACGGGAACAGTTTGACCGGAAGAGTGTGAAAAGAGGCAGGAATATTTGATCGGGCGTTTTGGATGGGACAGATGGCCATTTCGAAACGGTCGGAATCCAAGCGTTGAGCCAACAAATGCAGATTTTGCTCGATGCCGCCATGGGGGAGCAGTTGGGTGGTGATGTGCAAAACCCGCAGTCGCTCCATCACAAGGCAGCCTCAAAAGTCAGGCGGGTTGGAGGTTGAGATGGATCAATGGGAACACGGGTTTCGTCGGCTTCGACCAGCCAACCGTCAAGCTCTTCTCCGGTTTCTGTTGTCACCCTGTTTACCACAAAGGCGACCCGTAGCCAGACCACGCCAGTGGCGGCACCTGACGGACCCGGGCTGTTGATTTGCAAAATTAAACGACCATCGGCCTGGGTGTCGGCGATCACGGAGGTCGATAGCGTCCAGGCCAGCGCCTCCAAGGAGGGAAAACGGTCTATACCGGTTTTTTTCAGGGCCAGAATCTGCTTTTCAAGCCAGGAAACCCCGTGGCGAACCAGATCAAAATCGTGAAAAACCAACGTCGCTGGATAACCCGATTGATGCCAAGCCTGTAACTGCTCCCATTGTTCGGGATAGCAACCCGGAAGAAACCGGTTTTCTGAAGCGGGGGCCGTCAGGGGGATGATTCCTCGACTGGAGATCATTCGATAGCCCGCCTGTTGAGCCAATACCGGCGTGTTTGTCGTCCGTTGATGACCCGATGGGACAAAAATCAGGGGGCGTTGGCCACACCAATCGGCAATCTCTTGGGCGCTTAAACGCAAACGGCGTTGCAACTCAACGGCGAAAGGGCCGTGATCAGGTTTGGAAAATTCCCGGTACCAACGGGGATTGCGATAGCGATCTTTCGCCTGAGACCATTTTTTTTCCTGGGGCGTCAAATGGGTCAAGCCGTGAGATAAAGGCGTAAGCAGCCCCCGATGAACCCCTTTTACCATAGCGGTAAACATCCCCTGATAGTCGTCGGTTCGGTTGCTCTGATGACCGTGATAGACCACCTCAAAAGAGAGGTGGTGATCTCCGGGACTGCGACTGATCATCTCTTGGCCGGCGACCAGGAGGCGGCCCCGTTGTCTATCGCCATCATCAACCCAGCAGGGGACAATCGCCACATTCAGATGGGCTTTCTCCCGCTCCAGCAGGGTTAAAACCTCACGCCAAAGCTCGCCACTCATCACCCCCTGGTCATACCCGGCCAAAAATACCCGTTCCGACGAGCCTGGATCATCCATACGCAAAAATGCCGCCCCTTGCCAGCACCAACCACAGGCAATGGATAAACTGTTCTGTCGCAACAGGTGGCTTAAAAAACCATGCACGAAAGCCGGGTGCTGCAACACCCGGGCCGGGTTAAAATTCAACAGCAGGTTTCGAGCCTGACCAAACGGGTGTTCCAAAATGGCCGGACGCCCCTGGCTCCACTGAGCGACAACCCGTGTCGACCGACTCCATTGAATCTTGTATAGTAGCCAGTTTTGCAGCAAAAAGCGCAACAAAGGACGCAGTCCAAAATCCCGGCCCTGGCTGGAAAAAGGACGGGATTGGCGTTGGAACAAAACCTGGCCCGACAACTTTTTCATACTGCTCGGAGCAAAACCGGGCAGGCCCCGACGACGCAGACCAAACCCCTGCCAGGCTGTTTCCCGAATTAATCTAGATTCGGCAGTTTGCCGTGGGGAAGCGGTGCAACAGTTTGGTTTATCTGGTGAACGGGAAAAAATCGAAGTCACCTTATTGGTGATGAGACTTTTTTCCCGTTTGCCTGGTGAATCAAGAGAGTGTGCCGATTGCGTGCGGCAAACTGCCGAACCTCGGTTTAATAAAGCCACGTCGGCCACCAAGACCAACCCCTTGTTTTTGGACAGGTCTAACAACAGTTGACTGGTTTGGGACGATATTTTGCTCCACGGTAGGGCCAGTATCACCACTGAAAAAAGCAGATGATCCCCATCCAATAGCTGTTCTCGGCTCAACTCAGAGACGCCCAGGCTTTGATGGGGAATGGCCTGCCCCGTCAGCCACTCTCGATAGACCCCGGCACGACTACGTGGCAAGATCCAATAGGCATCCCGCCACGGTTCCGGTTTCAGGGAGTCGGCCTGGAGTAGAAGAACGGCAAACCGACGGATCATGACGGCGAGATATCTTTATTCAGCCATTCCGGGCGCATCCGCTCGGATATTTTCTCGGGATTGGCCAGAAGAGATTGCAATTCTTTGGATCTGGCCCGCCATTTAATGATCACTACGACCGGAAGAGTCAGGCCGTAAAACAGAACATATTCGCTTTCCATCTCAAAAAAAGCAGCTATAATCAGAAGGTAGACCATTCCTGTTTCGGAATGGGGAATGGCTGAAAACTGTTTCAAGGTTGGCGGTGCGGGCTTGGTGCAATCTATCGATTTATCCGGTGGATTAGGAAAAATCGCCGTCACATTGGGAGTAGTTTTAGGTTCCCCACTTTGGTGGATGTAAAAAAGCAAAGAGACATTTTTACGCAATCCATCAGCCTGAGAAGCCAGGGCCGTGGCCAGAATTCCGCTGATGAGATAAAGAGGCGGACCTCCATCCAATATCAGCCGACAAGTCAATCCGGAAAAAATCAGGACCGGCAGCAGTTGATGACCAAACAGGTCCAAAAAATCTCCCCAGGCAGAAAAACAGTTTTTTACCCGAGCCAACTCGCCATCGACATGATCGAAAATACCCGCCAGCCAAAATAACCACGGCGAGATAACCATTAAAAGTGGTGAAGAAACCGCCAGACCGACCCCACCAAGCAAAACCAGAAAAACCCATAAAAAGGTAATTTGATTGGGGGTGACGGCGGTTTTGGTCAACAAAAAGGTGATGTAACAGGAGAGACGGCGGGAAAAATAGATTTGCTCCCAGTTGACCGGGTCGGCGCGGAAGGCCGCCGATTGCCACTCGGCCTGCCAGGCGATACGGCGCAATTGAGCCAACTTCATCGCCGCAATCCAAGCGCAGAGAAGTCGCCGCCCGTCAACCAGAATCCGGATATTGGCCGCAACCACCGGACACAACCTGTTGATTCACCAGACATGCTGAAGAAAAGCCCCATAACCGGCAAGGCAACCTCGTTTTTCCCCAATACACCCGGCCATCCAAACGGTTGCGCCATGCCCGCCCGGCCACCCGCCGAATCTCGGCTAAAACAAAACAACTCAAATAAAATCAAAAAGGAACCCCCTATCCCTACTCTTTTTGGCTGTCTATTTGTATCATAAGCCATTACAACCAGGAAAATCTGGAGCAGTCAACAATCAACTTTGTTATTTTGCAGAATTTTGGAAGGCCAAAATCTTCGACAGCTTACTAGACAGCGTGTCGCTTTCGACTTTTCCACAGTCACCATACACCTATTCGGATCATACCAGAAACGCTGTTCCAATCGCCGAATCCAAAAAAAGATCAGGATCTATGGCTCTCGACTATCAAATCATCAAAGACCCGGACCGTTTTGCCAAACTCTCTTCAGCCTGGAATGAACTCTTGGGTCGCAGCGCTTTTCCCAACCCTTTTTTAACCTGGGAGTGGCAGTATAGTTGGTGGCAGGCGTTTGGCGGCGAGCTTTTTTTGATTGTGGTCAAAGAGCAGGAAACGTTACTGGCTATCTTTCCATTTATCAGCAAACAGCGGCTTTTTTTTGTTGAGCTTATACCCTTGGCTGATCCCCACTCGGATTATCTAGGCCCCCTGATCCAAGCCGGTGAAGAAGAGCGGGTTTTAGATGGCTTCCTCTCCACTTTTCTTTCGACTCAACCTCAGGTGGGCCTGTTGACCTTTGCCGAAATCAACGAACGGTTTTCCTTTAATCTGTGTCAAACAAAGATGACCAGGGGCTGGCAGTCGGTCCGGACCAAAAACAGTGTCTGCCCCTTTCTTCCGCTGCCCACAACCTTTGAAAGCTGCCTGGCCAGTCTATCGTCTCAAAGCCGCTATGGGATTCGTCGTAAAGAGCGGACCCTGCAACGGGAATGTCAGGTGACATGGGGCGTGGTCGTAGAACCGAAGGAACTGGAATCCAGACTGTCCAATTTTATGAGCCAACATCAGGCCCGCTGGCATGGCCGAAACCGCCCTGGTGCTTTTCACGCCCGCAACACAATCGATTTTCACCAAACGGTTTCCAAACGGTTTTTACAGGCCGACCATCTGCGTCTCTATTATCTGGATATCGACGGTCAGCCAGCCAGCAGTTATTATCTGTTCAAACAGGGCAAAACACTCTTTTTCTATCTGAGCGGTTTTAATCCAAATCTGGCCCGATTCAGCCCCAGCTCTGTTCTGTTGGCCCGGATCATCCAATCAGCCATCGAAGAAAATTTGGCTGAGTTTGATTTTATGCGCGGAACCGCTAAATTTAAATTCAACTGGACCAATCAAACCCGAACCAACTATTCTTGTCAATGGCAGCGGGTTCGCCCAGCCGTCAAAGTCCACCTGCTTCTGGTACGACGACTAAAACAGACGGCGGTCTGGATCAAAAAAATCTTATCAACCGAAACAAAGCGTCGGATTCGGGACCTTCTTCCCAAAAAATGGGTCGCTCTGTTTGACCCGATTTTCCGCTAACAAACCAATAGGCTGCACCAGGCACGCCCGTTCAGGTTAACAGGGAGGTCAAACGATGCACAGCATTGATTCAAAACCGATTGGCGAACGAATTGACTGGCTGTTCAAGCTGGCTTACGATCACGGTGCAACCTTTCGCAGCTCTGAAGCCTGGCTGGCTCGACAACGGTATCTGGCCGAGCATCCGACAGCCATCGTTGTCTTAAAGTGTATGGACGGTCGCATCAACATTCCGGTTGCGACCAACACCCCCGCCGGCATCCTGATGCCCTTTCGCAATCTGGGCGGTATGTTTGATTTGGGCTGGCCTCACTTGGGTGAAGTATTGGCTCGCCATGTCCTGAGTATGACCGACGCTGGCCGTCGGGTACTTATTCTGATCACCTACCACTGGTCAAAAGGAGACCCCAGCCGAGGTTGTGCTGGTTTTCAATTTGATACCGAGGCGGCCATAGCCCACACCTACGAGATCCGCCGCCAGGTGGAACTGATTTTTGGCCACAATCATGCTACGGTTTATCCGTTGGTATGCGGATTTGAAACCGATGAAGACGCTGTGACTATCCAAGGATCAAATGGAAAAACTATAGATTTATCAACATTTTCTGTTGATAACAGCTCCATGTTGGAACCACAACTGGCCGCTACACTGCCGGACATGCCCGTTCAGATGCGGTCAGACATCTTGCCTCTGCTGCTGGGTAACATTGATCACATCTCATCTGTTCGCAAGCAGGCCAGTCGAGGTGAGCGACTGCTGGGTGTGCAACATAAAGAGTGGGTCATCTGTTTGGGACGCGGTTTTGATTTCCTGCACACACCCAATCTAGCCCTCATTATCGGACCCTACAGCCCAGACCTGGCCGATCCCCTGCGTAAGGCGGCCGCCATCATCGAAAGCAACATGAAAGCCGGTCGCATTCCCGACGACGGATTTCTTTTGTTGGCCTCTGTCCCCTATGATGAGATTGGTGTCGATCGGGCACGAGCCGGTCTGAAATCTCATTTTCTGGCCTCTTTTGCCGAAAAAGTCCTCCAAGAAGAGTTTCCCGCCCTGGCCAAAAAAATGACCAAACGTACCGCCGTGTTGGATTGGCATTCTCGGACCCTCGAAGCAAACTTCAGCCATTGAGCACAACCTCTTGATTCACCAGGAATAACAAAGAAAACTCATATCACCGACAAAGGGACTTCAATTTTCCCCAGAAGACCAGACAAACCAATTAGCTGCGTTATTTGCACCCGTTTTATAGCCAAATCTCAGCTAAAAATCAGAGAAAAGCAGATTTATGTTGATAAAAAATATAAACAACTGATAATCATATTTGTCGATGGTTATGGGTTTGTGACAAGCGATCTGAGGTCAATTTTCGTTTTTTGCGAAGAATCTTCTCGAATTGAAACAACAAATGGGGCGGGGCAACCTATTAATGCGAATGATTCAAGAGAGTGTCGGGGATGACGCACCACTGATTCTGATTGTTGAGGATGAGAAGGATGTGGTCGCACCGATGGAAATCAAACTGGCCATGGAGGGATATCAAACCCGCTCGGCGTTAACCGGAAAATCTGCTTTAATCGAGATCTTTCGAGACCCGGTTCCAGATCTGATCTTATTGGATATCATGTTGCCGGACATCTCCGGGTTGGATGTCTGTATGCGTATTCGAGAAGCCCCTCAAACCAATCAAATACCCATCATCATGTTAACAGCCAAGGGGGATGAG
The DNA here is from genome assembly GCA_015232865.1 of Magnetococcales bacterium. The sequence continues at coordinate 2,575 of JADFYU010000056.1, read as the reverse complement.
ATTGATCGTGTCGTGGGTTTGGAGGTGGGAGCTGACGACTATCTGGTCAAACCGTTCAGCATACGAGAGCTGATATTACGCATCCAGGTGGCGTTACGCCGAACCCTGGGCAGCAACCCTGACACTCCGAGAAAGAGTCATTTCGGTTCCTTAAAAATTAATTATGATACCCACCGGGTCTATATTGACGATGTGGAGGTCTCTCTGACGGCGACCGAATTTAAACTTCTTTCAACTTTTATTGAACGGGCTGGTCGTGTCCAGACCAGAGATATTCTTTTGGATGTGGTCTGGGGTGTGCAGTCCTACGTGCAGACCAGAACCGTGGACTCCCATATCAAACAACTTCGCAAAAAACTGGGTCCGGCCGGTGATTATTTTGAGACGGTTCGGGGGGTTGGCTACATGTTCAACGCTCAGGCGGGAAAATAGATTCTGATGAAAATTGGCATACGGGGCAAACTAATTCTGGTTTCCATCGTTCTAGATCTTTTCTTGTTATTGCAGGTCGGAATTTCCATTGAGTTAAACCTGGAAGAACACCTGGAAAAAGTGGTCAAGGAACAACTTCTGGCTCACGCTAAAGCAGCCCGAGTACTGTTATCCAATGTTTCAGTTAATCTGACCATTCCTGAGATGGACCGGCTGGCGGATGATTTGGGGAGCGCTGTCTCCGATCGACTGACCATCATCGATGAGAATGGCCGGGTGTTGGGAGACTCGCAATTGGAACCGGGGCAGATTTTACAAGCAGACAATCACCACGATCGACCGGAGGTTTTAGCCTCCGCCAAAGATGGCTATGGTCTGGAAAAACGATATTCACACACTCTCCAAGTGGATATGGTCTATCTGGCTATTCCCTTCACCATACAGGGCCAGACCATGGTCGTTCGTATGGCAAAATCCATGATGGAGGTTCAAAAGGCCATCCGTGATCAGCGGCAATTTTTGGTAAAAGCTCTATTTCTGGCCATGATAATGGCCTTGATCTTGACCTTTGTCGCCCTGGATTTCATGACACGGACCTTCCGAAAACTGGTCCATCGGGCCAAACAGATCAGCCGTGATGTTAGTGAGCAGCCTCTTAAAATTTCCTCAAAAGATGAAATCGGCGGTCTGGCCACCTCTTTCAACACCATGGCCGAACAGTTGGATAAAACCGTCGTCGAGCTGGCCCAGGACCGAGCCTGGATGAACGCAATTTTGGAAGGTATGAATGAAGGGGTTATTGCCCTCAATAAAAACAAACACATCACCCTGATCAATCACTCAGCCAGCAAGATGCTAAACGTCAAATCCTCCTCCATCGGAGAAAAGCTGGACAAGGTCGTACCAAAAGAGGTGTATGAGAGAGCTGCCGGTCTGGGCAAGAACCGGAGCTATTGCAAGGTCAACTTTGATTTTGTTACGACCAACCAACGCTATTTGCAAATTTTTGGCGCAATGATGAAGAATCGAGGCTGCGTTTTGGTTTTTCGGGATGTAACGGAGTTTCGACATATTGAGCAGATACAGCGGGATTTCGTCTCCAATGTTTCCCATGAACTGCGTACCCCACTCCACTCCATCTTGAGTAATGCCGAACTATTGGAGGAGCTGATTCCCGAAGAGGAGAGGCAGATCAAAAAACTGGCAAAAGCCTTGGAACGAAATACCGTTAGACTCTCACGAATTATTTCCAACCTGCTCTATCTATCCAAACTGGACGCCAACAAACAGGCGTTGCAAATTACCGACACCCCACTGCTTTCCATCGTAAGGCAAGCCATGGATAAAGCCTCAGAGTCGGCACGTAACAAGCAGATCAAACTCTCTTGCCTGGTCGAGCCTTCCATCAAATTTTCAGCCGACCCCGACGTGTTATCCGAAGTGGTTCTGTTCAACCTGATTGATAACGCCATCAAGTACTGCCCCGAACAAGCTGTCATAACCATCCGTACCCGAAAGATTGGCAAGCACTATCGGATTGAAGTGGAAGACAACGGTCCAGGCATTCCACCTGAGCACCAACCACGTATTTTTGAACGGTTTTATCGGGTCAGCAAAGACCGTTCCAGGGATCTGGGTGGAACCGGGTTGGGACTGGCCATCGTCCAACAGTGGGTCAGAAAAATGGATGGGGAGGTGGGAATGGAGCCTGTTCTCCCCCATGGCTGTCTGTTCTGGATCTCCCTGCCATCTCCTCCCAAAACTTAAACCTGGATTCGACAGTTGTCGGCACGCAACGCCAACCGCCATTTGTAGATTGAGCCGTATTTAGAAACTGTCCATGAAAAACCTGCACATCAGATTTTAGTAAATAAACGACATAATCCCCGAATTATTTCCCTAAACTTCACACGTTCTTCATAAACAGTCCGTTTACTTCATCATGCCACCATAAACAGACTCTATAGTCCTCTCCAAATCAAATAATCTCCATCAATACAAAATTTAGGAGGAAGTTATATGGACTTGAGAAAAACGATGAGCCTGCATGGCGTCAGTGTTGGACGCCGTATGGTGCTGCTAATGCTGGTCGGCTTGGCAGTGATTTTTCCCTACGGTGACGCATTGGCCGGCTCAGAAGGGG
>JADFYU010000055.1 GCA_015232865.1 Magnetococcales bacterium | reverse complement strand
ATTCTCCTTCATGAAAAAGGTGACTCCTTAGAAGGTTGAAATTCAATCTTATCTCACTGAGGAGTCTACCTTTTTCTCTGAAATTATGCCATCAGGTTGCAGGATTTAGGTGTTATGGAGAACCCGGCTGCAATGACCATAGAGAAGAATTTCGATATTCCCTTCATCGCCCGTATGGCTATGAAAGAGAAACAGATTCAACAGAATTACCGGCCCATAATAGCCGTGCACAAATGGTTTGCGCGCCGTCCAGGCACCCTTTTCCGGGGACTTATACTCAGTGAATTCGGGGACGGACCTGTAGCAGACACCTATTTTCAATCACATTCATTCCCTGGTAAAAAGGTTGCAGACCCTTTCATGGGAGGAGGCATTCCTCTGTTGGAGGCAAACCGGGTTGGATGCGATGTGACAGGGTTCGATATTAACCCAATGTCCGCCTGGATCGTGCATGAGGAAATCGATCATCTTGATCTAACCGCATACCGAACTGCATCCGATTCTCTTATGCGAGAACTTGAACAAAAAGCTGGTCGCCTCCAGTATACCCATTGCTTGAAATGCGGCTGCAACGATGCCCCAGTAAAAAGCTACCTATGGATCAAGACTCTGCCTTGCGAAGAATGTGGAAAAAATATTGACCTGTTTCCTGGATTCATGATGGCTAAGGCTCGGCGTCATCCGAAAAATGTTCTTGTGTGTCCTCAATGCGGGGAACTTTGCGAAGTAGATGATCCAAAAATGCCAGGAACCTGCGATGAATGCGGAACAGTATTGCGTCTTGAAGGTGTTGCCAAGAGGGGGAAATGTCATTGCCGCCATTGTGGTCGGAAAAACAGCTATCCAAAACCCGAATTAGGGCCTCCTGAACACCGGATGTTCGCCATCGAATACCACTGCCATCATTGCAAGGCTGAACACAAAGGACGATTCTTTAAAAAGCCGGATACTAACGATTTAGAGGCTTATGCCCTTGCTGAACGTCTTTGGCAAGAAACAGAATCCCAATTTGTCCCCGAGGAGAAGATCCCTTTAGGGGATGAGACAGGCCGACTTCATCGATGGGGATATCGTCATTACCGAGAAATGTTCAACGCTCGGCAATTGTTAGGATTGGAATGGAGTGCCAGATTCATCGACAAAGTGGATGATCCGCGTATCCGGCGCGCCTTGGCAACTAATCTGTCAGATTTGCTCCGCTATCAGAACATGCTATGCCGATACGACGTTATGGCCTTAAAAGCCCTGGATATTTTCTCTATTCACGGTTTCCCCGTTGGCCTTATTCAATGTGAATCCAATCTGCTTGGAATCAACAACGGTCGTGGAATCAATGTAGGCAGCGGCGGTTGGCGAAACATAATAGACAAATATGCAAAAGCCAAGACATATTGCAACCATCCGTTCGAAGTGGACCATCGAGGATCTCAAAAGATTAAGATCCCTATTCCTGGCGAATGGATCGGTGAGGCTCGGTCAAATGGCAAGGTACTTCTACCTCGCCAAGTTCATTTGCAATGCCATAGTGCTACCGATATCGAACTGCAAGAGAACAGCCTTGATGCTGTTTTTACAGATCCCCCTTACTTCGGCAATGTACAGTATGGAGAATTGATGGACTTTTGTTTCGTCTGGCTAAAACGTATTGCCAAGGAAGAATTATCTCGATGGGGTGCAGAAAACTCAAAACATGAGGACGAACTGACTGGCAATGCCTCTCAGTCACGTGGTCTTGAGCATTTTACCGACGGGTTGTCCAAAGCCTACTCCAGGATGGCCAAAGCTTTGAAACCTGGAGCCCCCCTAGCGTTTACCTATCATCATAACAAGCTGGAAGCATATCATGCAATCGGCGTTGCCATTCTAGATGCTGGTTTGACCTGCTCGGCCTCCATTCCCTGTCCAGCAGAAATGGGCGGTTCTATTCACATTCATGGAACCGGTTCATCTATTGTGGATACGGTTTTTGTCTGTCGGGAATATGGGAATGTTATAGAAAGTCAATTGTTCGACAATGCCGAACAACTACTCTGCATCATTGACAGGGATATTGAAGCACTTCGTTTAGGGGGAGTCAAACCAACCCTTGGTGACACCCGCTGTATCCTCTTCGGACATCTGACACGTATGGGCATCTGGAATTTGCGTGGCGAGTGGGATTCAGATCAACCCATTGAACAAAAACTAGAGTTTTTTGCACAGGCCATTCAATTGCTACCTGATCCATCCGGGATTCTTGGTCGGATAGGGAAGAAGAATGATGATGATTGCCTTCTTGGCGGTCTCTTTGCTGGCCACTCTTCCCTTCCATCATCCCAGGAGTTGGATCATGCCATTTCCTTTTGAAGTTTCTTTTGAAGAGGTCCAAGGAAATTTGGACCATTATATTGACGAAGTGTTCGGCTGCCTCCAGTCGGAGTTCCTGGTATTACCAAAGGGAGCGGGATTCGTCGAGTATCCGGTTTTCGAGGATGGATTCGAAGCTCTAAAAAAAGCTACCGGAAATTTCCAGGATATTTGCCCAGAACGGGTTCAACAAGTTGTTATAGCTCACCCGATGGCTCTAATTCTCCTTCGATGCATGTTGGGCTTTACCCCGCCGGAATGGGCATATGTGGCAACCCAAAAGACAGGGGTCGATGTCTCTCAGGGGGCCGTTCGCACTCTGGACCGGAAAATTCGCATGGACCCACAAAACCCTCTCGTTGCTAAAGAGAAAGGTTTAACAATGCAACGGGTGAAAGCCCTGGTCGAAACCGCATGTGTTCTGCTGGTAGAAGGAGCACCATTGGTTCCAGATGACAAACTACACCGCTTGAACAAAGCAGACACCATGGCCGGTTTGGTCAGCCTGCAATCGATGGCCAACCTGGGAGTTCCCTATCCTGTTCTACTCTACGAACGTTTCCTGGGCCGTCCATTTGCCGGACACCGTGACTCAGTAAGTGAATTGGTCGGCGACATGTTGGAAAACGCTATTGAGAACGTACTCCATAGAGCAGGCATCAGTTTTCGCAAAACCAAAAGGGCGGAACGACTACCTGGTTTCGATCAGGCTCCCGACTTTATCATCCCCAACGAGTTCAATCCGAAGGTGATCATTGAGGCTAAACTGACAGAAGACGATGGCACGGCACGGGACAAAGTAACCAGGGTGCAGCACCTCGGTCAGATGAGCATGGAAGGACAGCCTCCCAACACTCCAAAATACGAGGTCATCGCCTGTATCGCCGGACGGGGTTTCGGCGTGCGGCGGGAAGACATGAAAAAGCTGCTGCTGGCTACCAGGGGGAAGGTGTTTACACTTCAGAATATGAACCAACTGGTGGATGGATCACGACTAGACGATTTTGCATCGGTTCAAAAAGATTTCTGATTGTCCTGGTCATGTTAACATTTAACACAGAATAATAAATTTTTTACAGACAACATTTATCTGAAAAGGAAAGTCTGATGCCATAATTGTCTAAGAGGATGAATGTTAAAATATTATTGATCATCCCAATGTAGGTCTTGAGAGTTCTGTTGTTTTGCGTTAAAATCACAAGGTTTATATTGAGTTAGTCTGTTCATGTAACTACCAGCATTTGTGGTCAAAGAATCATGATTGGAGTCGATATATTCTCTGGAGCTGGAGGGCTCTCAGTAGGGGCTAATATGGCTGGTATCAAAGTGGTTCTGGCTGTTGATATTGATCACCATGCATTGGCAACTTTCCGACACAACCATCCCCATACACATCATATTGAGACCGACATAAGGGAATATAGCCTGACTAAACTGTTTAGAAGAGATGAGCCATTAATTTTATTTGGCGGACCTCCTTGCCAAGGATTCTCAGTTTCTAATCAACGAACGCGTACTACCAGCAATGATGCTAATTGGTTGTTTCTCGAGTTTATTCGGGTTGCAAATGAATTTCATCCTGAGTGGATTTTATTCGAAAACGTTACGGGAATCCTTGAAACAGCTGGCGGACAGTTCGCAAAACAAGTACAAGAGGAAATTGAAAAATTGGGGTATTCCACTGCGGCTGGTATATTGGATGCGTCAAAATTTGGTGTTCCTCAAAAGCGAGCTAGGTTTTTTATAGTTGGTCGTAAAGAAGGACCAAGACCGATCTTGCCGGAATCTGCTACTGACGTAGAAATAACAGTTTCAGATGCGATTGCTGATTTACCTGATTTAGAAAATGGTGCTACCAGTTCCTGGATGTCATACAAAGCTGAGCCTACTTCTTTATACGCATCCATGCTAAGAGGAAACTTAACTGAATCAGCAAACCATCTGGTTACACGGAATGCAACTCACATCCTTGAGCGATATCGCCACATACCACAGGGAGGGAATTGGGAGAGCATTCCGGAAGAGCTGATGTCGAATTATAAGGATAGAACAAGATGTCATACGGGCATTTATCGTCGACTGCACCCTGGAAGGCCTTCTGTAGTCATTGGCAACTTCAGAAAAAATATGCTGATCCATCCCTATCAAGATCGTGGCTTGTCAGTGAGAGAGGCGGCCAGACTTCAATCCTTTCCTGATTGGTTTGAGTTCAAAGGATCTATCGGTTTCCAGCAACAGCAGGTTGGTAATGCCGTACCTCCCTTACTTGCAAAAGCAGTTTTTGATAAAATCATAGATTTAGAAGAAGATAGGAGCTCAACACAACATGTCGGTAATAATAAAGACGGACTTGCCGCTTGAAAAGCTACTGGAAGAGAAATCGACTGACCCAAACAACGGTTTCCCAGACAGAAATGTAAGCTATTGGCATAGATATGTTGGGATTAAACAGTGGATTGCCGACACATATTACCAGAACGCAGGTAGTGGACTTGCCCTAGAAGGAGAGAGGTTCACAAAACACGATATTTTCCACGTAGATGACGTGATTGAGGCTGCGGGGCATCTCCTCGGTGATAAAGCCAACGGGACAACTCAAAAATTTATTATCAACACTTTGACACCTTATGAAATTTATGTCCTCTTGTTTGCCATTCTTCTTCATGATGCCGGCAATGCAAAAAGACGTGATGGTCACGAAAAAGAACCAAAAGGCATTATTGCCGAAATGGGTGAAGCAAAATCCGGTCTTAATCCTATCGAAAGAAAACTCATCGCCTCCATTGCAGAAGCTCATGGTGGGCGTACAAAGGATGGAAGCAAGGATACTATTCCTGCAGTTATTTCCTCGAAGTCTACAAGTATTGGTCAATTGGAGGTCCGGTCCAGAATGCTTGCAGCGGTTTTGCGTTTTGCTGATGAATTGGCGGAAAATCCACGGCGAGCGGATGATCAGGCACTAAAAAAACCCTACGATCCACCAGAATCAGCTATTCATAATCTATATTGTAAAATCATAGACACCAAAATTGATTATTGCTCTCGGCAAATCTCATTGAACTATCTGTTTGGAAAAGACAGATTAAAAGAAGAATTTCTTTATGAAATGGGGAGTTGTAAGAAAATTTTTTTGGTTGATTACATATCAGGCCGAATTGAGAAGTGTGACCGGGAACGTCGTTATTGTAGCAAATTTATGTCTCCGGATGGATTCGGATTTGACAGGATTCGCGTATCGCTAGAGATACACGATGAAAACGATGAAACCATCGAAAAAATATCTTTAGAGCTTTCTGATGAGGGTTATCCTGACTCCTCCCTCTGCATTAGAGAAAAGGAACCGCAATTTGATGGGAAATCGTTAAAGGAAAAATACTACAGAACTACTAAAACTAACAAAATTATAAGCCAGCCTACGGGAAAATCAAAATATGCGACAATTTTTGAAACAATTAAATTCTTGCTGGCAAAAATGGGACAAAAAAAATTGGATACATTGAATAATGAATAAGAATCCATTCGGTGTTTCCAACCCGGAACAAGTTGATGCTGATTATATCGCCAGAAATTTCGTGGACATTTATACGGATCTTCCTGCTGTCCTTGGTAGATGCAATGCCTTCATCCACGGTGCACGTGGTACTGGAAAAAGCATGCTATTGCGTAGTCTCGAGCCGGAGGTTATGATAAAAGCTGGCAAGGCAAAACACATTCTTGATGTGCCTTATTTTGCCGTGCATGTGCCGCTGAAAAAAGCGGAATTCGCTGTACCGGAACTGTCAAGGCTGGCTGGATATGCAAGCACGGTAATCGGTGAACATCTGTTAGTCATGCATGCCATGTACAGAGCTGCACGGCAGATACAGGTTTTAGCAAATGAGATACCAACTGAAAGTGCCACCCGTTTTTGGTCGCGCTTCAATGAGTTGCTTGCCATATGTTCTGGAAAATTACCTGAACAAGCCGACATTTCTAACCTATCCGACAGCCAAAAGATATTCAACCACATCGTGACCATATGTGAGCACGAAATCATGAAAGTGAGGCAATATTATGTTCGGCTTCCTTTCGAAACAGAGCTCCGTCCCTATGACGGTCCCCTAACCTCCTTTTTGGATTTCCTTCTGCCCAATGCTGAAGAAATAAAGAAAATGGATGGCATACCAAAAGTCCCTGTTTTCCTGATGCTTGATGATGCTGACAACTTACCGATAGACATGCAGCGTATTCTCAACTCATGGGTCTCCACCCGTAGCACTCATGCAGTTTGCTTAAAAATTTCCACTCAACTGGGGTATTCGACTTTTCGAACAATCGACAACCGGATCATCGAAAGCCCTCACGACTTTACAGAAGTTAACTTAGGAACTATCTACACAAATGACCAGGAACGCTTTAGTAAACGGATGCGGCAGATTGTTGAAAAAAGACTATCCAATACAAACATTAATTCTACTCCCGAACAATTTTTCCCAATACACGAAAAACAGGGCAATAGACTTGATCAAATCAAAAATGAAATCAAAGCTGATTGGGAAAAAGCCAGAGAGGATTCCTCATCAAAGCGCCAAGGTCCGGCTCGCGTAAGTGATGATATTACTCGTTTGACTGTTCCTAGGTATATGCAAGAATTGGCTGGGGCCTCCAAATCCTCACACACGTTCAGTTACGCCGGGTTCAGATCCCTGGTTGATCTTTCCGGTGGTGTGGTTAGGTGGTTTCTTGAACCAGCAAGCCGAATGTTTGATAGAATGGCTGAGACAGGGAAACCGGTTACTACCATTCCCGTCAGAATACAAGATGAAATTATCAATGCTTGGTCAACGGAATTTTTCAATCGTTTGACACATCACATCAACAATCAAGTCAAAACAGATTTATCCAATGGGCACGAAGGAGAACTAGGAGCAAGTCTTCATGCTCAGGGTCATGAAACTGTCTTGTATGAACAGTTAAAAAACCTAATTGAAGGTCTCGGGCGTCTTTTTCGGCATAGGCTATTGTCTCCAGATGCTAGTGAACGGCGGGTTTTTTCTATTTTCATTAGCGGTACTATCCCTGACGAGTTAAAAAAAGTCTTAGGACTTGGTGTGAGAATGGGATATTTTCAAACATCAGACAATGCCGCCAAGGAGGCTACAGGCGGGCGTCTTCCCCGATTCATTCTTGCTCGGAGATTAGGTCCGTATTTCAAACTTGATATCTCAGGATATGCAGCCCATCTCTCCGTAAAAGGGGAAGTTCTTGCTATCTCTCTCCAAAACCCGGACGCTTTCTTCAAAAAACGAACACTACGTGAGTCAAATGAGAATCCGGCACAACTTACTTTTAATTTAGATTGGGCAGAGAAAAATGTTGACGATGATGAATGCTGAAGAACTAGCCATCAAATATAAAGACTGTATAAAAAGGCTAATTGTTCGTGTCAGTTTTGAAGAGCGGTCGATCCTAATACCCAGGTGGCTGAGGGGAAATCCCAACATTACTGTTTCAGCCTTTTTCTCCAAGCGGCATAGTGATTCGGCTAACAGCAACAAAAATTTATTCCTTAAAGATTGGGAAAATACAAAGCCGGTGGCTTTGGACACGTATGATCCAATTCAATCAGCAATGGAAATTTCCAAACTGATCAGTAAACACGCAGAGGAGGATAGGCTACAAGACACTCTTATTGATATATCTTCTTTTCGGAGAGAGGAGTTACTTGTGTTAATCGCTCGTCTCCGATCATTGGAAATTCCCAAGCTAACCAACTGCCAACTGGCGTACGTCTGTGCAGAAAAAATGGCTGATGATTGGCTGTCTCGGAATGTAATGAGCCATCGATCAGTCGTTAGCTTTCCCGGCGAGATATGGCCGTCTAGAAACACAAAGCTGGTGGTCATGGTTGGCTTCGGTGAAATTGACCGTGCTCGCAGCATTATCGAAAATTACGAACCAGCCCAACTATTATTAGGAATGGGACGGCAGGAGGATTCTATCAACCAAGAACTGTATGAAAGAAATAAAGATTTTTTCAGCGATCTACTTCGGCAGTTTAATGGAGAAGAAAAAAGATTTGAATTTTCTGTGAGTGATCCGCTTCAAACTGCCAGAGATCTTGAATCAGTAATAAAACTAGATGACAAAACCAACATCATTATCGCACCTCTACACTCCAAACTATCAACAATTGGAGCAGGTTTGTTTGCTCATAGAAATCCGACAGTTCAAATATGCTATGCACCTGTAGAGGAGTATAACGAAGATGTCTACTCTACTCCTGGAGACAAAATTCGCATCGTTCCATTGTCGGATCTTCTTGATGTTTCTTAACCCCATTTTCATTCGAGCTAGCCTTAAAGACTCTATTTCGGCCCATCTCCCAGCGTCTTCGTGATTTCCCAAACCTTCTCCATCTCCTCCAGCACCACCTGCATCACCAAAAACAGGTCAGTCGCGTCCGGCTGTTCTGGTTCGTGGCGAGTGCCGGAACCGCAATTGGCCAGGATCTGAGCCACGGCCATTGCCTTATTGATGCTGCGGTTAATGGTGTCCAGTTGGTCCATGGTGAGAGAAACGGTATTGTCCATGAGGCGTTATCCTTTATAGAGGTTACAAACGACACGGACCATAAACGGTTATTTTAGAACAGAAAAGGACAATTACCCCTCTTGGCCTGAATCCCCCATTCCCCAAAGGGAACGCTGTTCTTCCCACTCTGCCGGAAATGGGGTTCGTAGCTTCTTGACCGCGATCGATTCCGGCTGTCGCCCGTCCAAAATGGCTTCGACGATATCGGGGGCCAGCAGGGTCAGTCTCATGGTGCGTGCCAGATAGGATGGGTCGATTTCTTCCTTCTCCGCCAACTCCTTGATCGAGCCAATCTGCCCGCTCTCCATCATGTCCCGCCAGCGAAAACCTTTGACCAGGGCGCGTATCAATGTCTCATCTGGCCTACTCTCTGGCAGAAAGGCCGAATCGGCCCCCTCCGGGGCGATAATCTCCTTGCGACCGCCGGTACGGCGAAATCGATAGGGAATTTTTATGATGATGGTCTTGCCGTCTCGGCTCATCCTGGCGTTGGTCATGCCGCTTTCTCCTTGTCGTTGTTGATCAAATCCCGAACCAATGTGTCAATCCCCTCTCCTCGCAGGCGGAGCTCGATATCGTTTGTATTGACCGTCACCCGCTTCACCAACAATTGCACCAGCCGGTGCTGTTCGCCGGGAAACAGGGATTCCCACACCGGATCAAGGGTCTGCAAGGCTTCGATAACTTCCCGTTCCGTGATACCCTCCTCGTCGGTTTTGGCGACTCTCCAGGTGTTAATCACCATCTCCGGCGTTTGAACCAAAGCGTGTAGCTGTCCAAGGACGATCCCTTCGATTTCCCGTGCTGCAACCGTTTTGAGCGGGCATGCGTCGTAGCCGTTGTTGATGGCATTTTGGCAGATGTAATAGCGGTAGAGCCGTCCTCCCTTGCGGGTGTGGCTAGGTGCCATGGCTCTGCCGCAGGAACCACACCGTAGAATACCTTTGAGGGGAGCGGCGGTCTGGGCCCGAGAGCGATTGGCCCGCTGGTGGGTGTTGGTGGCCAAGATGGTTTGGACGCGATCCCAATCCGTCCGATCAATGATGGCGGCATGTTCTCCGGGATAGATGTTCTCCTTGTGGACCGCATCACCGATATAGACCCGGTTGTTGAGGATTCGAAACAGCACCCCCCTGTCAAAAAGTTTGCCCTCTCGGACTCGTCCCGTCTTGGAGGTCCAGGATTTGGTCATGCACCCCTGCTCCGCCAACTCCCTGGCCAGATTGGAGGATGAGCCGATCTGGATGTATCGCTTGAAAATGTGCCGGACCAGTTCGGCTTCGGTCTCGTTGATGATCAACTTGCGGTCTCGAACATCATAACCCAACGGTGGGTGCCCCCCCATCCAGATGCCCCGTCTGCGAGAGGCGGCGATCTTGTCCCAAATCCTCTCTGCAGAAAGCTCTCGCTCAAACTGCGAAAATGAGAGCAAAATATTGAGGGTAAGCCGCCCCATGGAACTGGTGGTGTTGAAGTGCTGGGTCACACTGACGAAGGTGACATTGTTGCGTTCGAACCTCTCCACCAGCTTGGAAAAATCCATCAACGACCGGGTCTCCAGATCCCAGGCATAGGCCATCACCTCGCTTTCACCACGTTTGGTATGGATGCCGAGCAGGTCGATGACTCTCTCACCAGATCCTCAAATCAAGGTTCTATATTCTGGTGGTTCTATCAGCGTGTTATCAGCCAATTTGGCAATTGCTGAAGGAGATTACGCCTGGACCGGTTCCCTGGAACTTGGTGACTTGGCCTCCTACCAAACGGTTCAGGTGGGTGACTCCATCACCATTGAGTTGGGCGGTGAAACGTTTTCCATGATGGTAGACAACAAAACACTGAACCGAAATGGCGTTTCTCGGCCTCAAATGGTTCTGTCTGTTATCAGCCCCACAGCCAGATTTGCATTTCCTCTGGCCAAACCCATGGAAAAAGCCTGGGTGACAGCAACGACTTCCAAAACGGCGGCTGAAGAGGCTGTTGGAGAGTCCATCCATTGGGATCTGGTAGATTGGGCCATCCCGGCTGAAAGGCTCTCGGTCTTTGATGCCTCCCCCATTGAGGTTGTTCGTACCATTGCTGAAACCGCTGGTGGTCTAGTTGAGACCCTGCCCAATGGATCTCTGAGAGTCCGTCACAGGTTTCCTGTAGCTGTTCCCCAATGGGATAGAACCGTTGTAGACCATGTGCTAACGGATGCTGATGATAATCTATCCAGCCAAGAGTCTTATGTGACTCGAGAACGGATTAACCGAGTGGCTGTTAGAGGATATCTGCCAGCAAATGGTAACCTGTCCATTCAGATTGATAGCCGGTCTGATGGGTTAAACCGGGGACGGACCGTTTTCTATGGCGGAACAACAGCCCATTTCTTGGTGCATGCAGATCCCACCATCAGCAATATCGGTATCTCCTCTTCTTCTGGATCCATTTTCCACAATGCGGATCAGTCCTATCAGATCACCCAAGATATCGTATTTGACAACAGCAACAGAACTCGACTGAGCCAGCCGGTCAGCACCATTGATTCCGTAATCTGGGTGGGAACCGATCTCGGCTCTCTATCCCTGGAAGCTGACGGCGATACAGTTACAGCAGTTAGTTCTGGGGTTGCCATTGCTCGGATCACCTGTACAATTCACGCTCAATCGTGTGGGCTCACACTCCCTAAAACTGTGGCCGGGTTGGATAGTTTTCCGATTACTGTACAAGCGACGGGGCATTCCGGAGAACAGGTTGGAGCCGGTCAGATTATCTGTCAACGGGGGGATGGTGAGTTTATCGGGTCAGACATCTCCAATCCCCTTTTATCCACCACCGGGGCTATGCTCTCCAGAGGCCGGGCCGAGATTGACTCTGGAGAAGGGCTCCAGGAGGTTTCTCTCACCTGCATCTTCATCCCCGGAATCATGCCCGGCCAGTTGGTTGAAGTCCACGATGCCATGATGGGACGCTCCTGGCGAGGCAAGGTGACCTCCGTTGGTCATGAGGTGAACGGGGTTGTTCTGACAACAGCTTTGGAGTTGATACGCCATGTCATTGGTTAAAGAGTTACAATGGCTGATACAGACGGATGGAGAGATTGCTGGCCGGGTGATCTCTGTTTCCGGTACCGATGTGGTGGTGGCAACCACTTCCGGCAAAATAGAGGTCTCAACAAAGGGTGTCCTTCGCCCTGGTGATATGGTTACCGTGATCGCTGGCCTGGCTACGAAAAAACAACGAGGAGGCAATGCCCTGGTCTATTTTGTGTAGACCACGGCACGCCCCAAGAAAAAAATCATCTCTTCCTACCTTGTCCCGGAAGACCGCCTGTAACAAACCTGGGGGCACCAACGGATTCTTTTCTTGCCCCCTTAAAATCGGTAATCTTCGGCGACTCTCCACTCATCGAATGGAGAAAACCCTTGCGGTCTGGAACCAGCTTATGTTGCAGACGAAAATGGTTCCGTAACGCCCTCCCCCTTTTTTTCTTATTCATACTGGGGACGAACCCGCATACTGGGCAGATCAATTCAAATTGTAATTCTTGCATGGGAACTCCTTTCAACCGATAAGATCGCCATTGGAAAATCGTTAGGAAGAGAAAACCGCTCTCTGTATAGATCCGGTGTCATGGCGTGCGAAACCTTGATATGCCATAGCAAGGATCTGAATTCCTCACCACATATCAAGCATGTTAAAATTTCATCTTCAGTGGGAAGAGTGGGAATAATCTCCACATCAGCACGATCACGATCCGGGTGTTTTTCGACATTGATTTTATTTTTCCGTTGTTGAATCATTTTTGCAATGTGGCATTTTCTGCATCCGTGTCCTTTTGCTCGGGAAATGATCTTTGCGCACCACTCATGCCCATTCATACAGATCCAATAAGCCGTTTTATTGCTTCCACATGTCACCGAGAAAGGTGTAACATCCCTATTCCTCGTCGGGTGCCATTCCGGTACCAACTCCGGGCGCAACAAGCCGAGGCTTCGCTCCCTACTGGCTTTTCTTCCACTGCAGTACGGGCAATTGTTCCCTCGATTTCGTGATTGGGGGGGTGTACTCCATCGATGATTGTTTGCACATTTCCACCAAACCTTCACACCACTTCCGTAACTCGTATTGTGCGGTGTCATTGCACCGTTTCTCTCAAAATCCCACTCTTTCACCAGATGAGGTAACCGTACGGCAATAGAACGATCTTTTGAAAACAGTTTGCCGGAACAGTAGGGGCATCCTTTGTTTCCCGAACGAGCATGGAGGCTCTTTTTCCAGCGATGTCCTTTTTCACAGATCCACCAAACGAACACCCGGCTGGTATAGCGAACATCATACGGCGTAAGATCGCCATTTCTCTCGTAGTCCCATTGTGCGGCCAGTTTCGGTTTTTTGTGGGCCAGTGAGTGTTCAACGGTAAACCTTTTCCCGGAACAGTAGGGACATTGACGGCCATAATGCCGATTTGCGATTTTTGCCTCCCATTCATGACCTTTCGAGCATCTCCACCAGACTTTCCTGTTGCTCCCAGGCGTTACCTCCGAAGGCTTCAGTGGATGGTTCTTCCGAGGATGCCACTCCTTGGCAATTTTCGGATTTTTCGTCTGGAGACAATTGTCCTTACAAGCTCTGTGTCCGGAGCAATAGGGACAGTTCTTACCGGAGGAGCGATGAGCGACCGTGCTTTGCCAAAAATGGTTGTGATTGCATTTCCACCATACCTTCCTGTGTGACCAGCAGCGGATATCATGGGGGGTCAGACCGTTGTTCCTGGAGTAGTCCCACTCTTTGGAAAGCTCTGGGAATCTTACCGCCAGAATATTCGACATCTCCTTCATGGACCCTCTACCGATTTATTGGAGATATCAGGTCGTACATCGACCTGAAGAGGAAAATTGTCGGGCAGATCAAAATGGTTTCGGTAAAAATCTGGCGTCATGCCGTGGGAAACTTTCAGATGCCAGACCAGAGCCGGAAGTTGCACGCCACAGACAAGGCAGACGATTCCCTCTTCACCAAACGACTCTTCTACCGGTATGACGGGGTTGATGGGCAAATCCGGAGTGACTTTTCTGGCAAGTCTTGAAAAATCATAACCAGCTTGATCGCCTTGGAAATCAGACTCACAGACGGCTGTAGTTCTTACCTCCTTGCTCAATGACTTAAAATGCTGCCGAAGCTCCTGGATCTTCCCGTTCTTTTTTCTGATCGTTTCAGTTGATTCTTCATAAAGACCGGAGACCTTTTCCAGATCGGAGGATGTTTTTCTCAAAATCCGTTTGGTCCCTTCAAGCTCCTCCCTGACTCCGTCACGTTCTCGCGTTCTTTGTTGAAGCTGTTTTTTAAAACGGCTCACCTCCTTTCTCAACTTGATACGATCTTGGGTGGTAACACGAAATTCTCGTTCGATGGTTTCACCATGCGTAAGTCGGTTCTCATGTTCCTTCAGACGCCCCCGAAGAGAGTTGATCACCTCTACGCTTTTGACCAAGGCCGCTTTGTACAAAAAATCCGATGCACTTTCTTCTTTATCTCGGATCCTTTGTTCATGAAATTGGTTAAGGTCAACCTGATCATGCTGTTTTTGAATGATATCGAGGAAATTAGAACGTGGTCTGGTACTTAATTGACGTTTGGACTGATGGCAGTGAGGACAGTTAGTGCCTCTGACCCTATTGGCGATAATGGCCTGCCACTCATGCCCTTCCCGACAGATCCACCAAACCCTCCGGCCACTTCCCGAAGTTACCTGGGTAGGAGTCAGAGAACCATTTTTCGTCTGATGCCATTCCTTTTTCAAATTTGGAAACAGGATCCCGATATTGTTATCGTCACTTGGTCTCTGGCCAGAGCAGTAGGGACACATTTTCATGGAAGCACGTTCATACGGGCTGCTTTCCCACTCATGCCCAAAAGAGCATTTCCACCAGCGTCTCTTTGGGCTTTTGGCCGACACCTCAAATGAGGATAGACCGCCATTCCTCTGTGTGTTCCACTCCTCGATAAGATATGGAAAACGGACCGCCAGGGATTTTTCCTCCGTGACCAATCGGCCGGAACAGTAGGGGCATCCTTTTTTTTGAACCCGGTTATTGATTATGGCTTGCCATTCATGACCGGATTTGCAAATCCACCAGACTTTTTGATCCGATCCGAAAGTAACGTCAAACGGAGTCAGGGAACCGTTTTTTGCATAATTCCACTCTTCTATCAACTCCGGATTTCTATGACCCAACGATCGTTCCGGAGCAATCATTCTCCGATTACAGTAACGGCACCCACTCCCTTTGGCACGTGCAAGCAAGGAAGTTTGCCATTCATGACCCATTGAACAGACCCACCATACTTTTTTGCCGCTATGTGGTGGATAATCCGATGGTTTCCTCTCACCATTTTTCGTCGGATGCCACTGTTTGGCAAGCTCTGGAAAGCTTGTTGCAAAATTTCTTTCGGGAGTTGCTTTTTTTCCTGAGCAATATGGACAACCTGTACCACTTCCTGCTGGATATTACCGCTTGCCAAACATGCCCATCGGAACACTTCCACCATATTTTTTTATGACCTAAATCCTGCAACCTGATGGCATAATTTCAAAGAAAAAGGTAGACTCCTCAGTGAGATAAGATTGAATTTCAACCTTCTAAGGAGTCACCTTTTTCATGAAGGAGAAT
>JADFYU010000054.1 GCA_015232865.1 Magnetococcales bacterium | reverse complement strand
TTAATGAAACTTTGGACGATGCCATCTCTTTGATAGCTTTCTATCTAAAGCGTTATTCCCGCCAGTCTGTACTAGGGTCGTGGTCGGCCCGTTGGCGGACCGGAAAAACCGCCGCCCCTCATTCCCCCCGCCGGGGGTGCTCTAAAACCTCCAGGAGTGGGGCCACCATTGAATCCGGGTGGTGTTCTTCCCCCGCCTTCTTGTTGAAAATCTGATGGGTATTGCCTTTCCCGGCTGGGCGGTCCTTTTCCCGGCTCTGGTCGGGCCGGAGGTTTGCCGGTTCTGGGGTTCGGGTTGCTGTTGGCCGTTGGTGTTCCAGGGGGGCGGGAAGGTGAGGAAACGGGACCGACCCACCGCTTCTCACGAGAAAGTCTTGACCCCGATTGGTTGTCAAGCCGATCGCCGCTTCCGGGTGCGGGGGGGCGAAGACCGCGGGAGGGTGACAGAAACCGGTGTTGGCTGGGGGAGACGATTTTTGGCTCAAAGCGGTGTTTGTCGGTAATCCGGCCCTGCAAAACCACCCGTTCACCAACCTTGGCCTGATCCTGACGGAGAGGAAGCCCGTTCAGGACTCTTTGCCCCCCTTTTTGAGGTTGGACAAACCCTTCTATAGAGAGGTTTGTCAGTCGTCCTTCAAAAGGGATGGTGGATTGAGGCTGCAGGCGAGACGTATAGAGCCGCCCCTGTTTTACGGCACCGACGGCGGTGACCGTCTGCCCGGAAGAAATCGGGTAGTTTCGGGCTGGGAATGCCAGCGGCAGGTCGCCGATGCGAGCGGTTCCGTCGGTCGAATTAACGCTGAACAAACCGGTCACGCCAACCTGGGCGCCTCTGGGGGCCTGGTCCAGGCGGGAGGCTTCGATGGTGCCGTCAGGTCGCCGGAAGCCACTGACATCCAGGTGTTCTCCGACCTGGATTTGAGCAAGGGTCTGCTTGATTTCCGAGCTGTTTGTCCCATTGACCGGAACTTCGACCCACTGTCCCAGAACCTTCAGCCGACCGGATGCCGCATCGATCAGGGAGACGGGGCCGGAAACCGGATAATCGACTGAGATGGAACGGGCCTTGAATACCCCTTCGGATATTTCATCGGCTTCGATTTTTGTAATCTGTCCCAACTTCAAGTCAGAGCTGGAGAGGGGGCCGTGCAGGGAGTTGACAGGCAGTGATTCGTCCATTTGTACGTGCAGTCCGTTGACCCAAATGGAGCCAAACTGGGTGATTTCTCCAATGATCCCGGTTCCACCGATACCCCGATCACCTGAGGCCAGGACCGGGGCAATCCCGGTTCCGCCGATACCTCGTTCCTGATTGATGGTCAGTCCGGTTCCGCCAATGCCGACCTCTCCGGCAGCCTCCTGAGCCGTCGAACCTCCTATGTAGCCCATGATCACCAGCAGCACCATCAGGGGGATGATCCATCCGGATGGTCGCCGGTGTCGAACGGTCATATGGTTACGCACGATCATTCCTTCAACCTAAATTCGGCAGTTGAACGGGTGTGACGCTATTTCTGATTCACCAGGTATCTCGGGGTCCGCCTCCTGCCGTTCCCGCATAAAATAGACACCCAGATTGATGCGGTGGACGGCATCCGCAGCCCCTTTATCCCGTTTTGCCAACTCCAAAGCCGCTTTATTGACAGTGATCAAGGCTTCCATGGCCGCTTTGTCAGCAATTTTTTGCAGGGTTTGGCAAGAAGCGGCGCTGAGTTGGTCGTAGTGGACAGATCGCTCCAGAAGTGGCGGGCTTTGTCCCAACAGATTGTGGACAGCCGCTCCCATATGGTCACGTAGGTTTCGACCAAAATAATAGGCCATTTTCTCCTCGTCTTGACTTGGGACAAAGGCGTTCTGGTCCAGATGCAGTCGCCCTGCTTCATCTTCGTGGATCAGACCCTGCCGTTTCCATTCATCCAGAACGGTTCTGGGTCGCACATCGACACTGACTGTACGGACCAGCTCTTCAAAAGAGTGTAGCTCTCCTGCTGTCGAAAAGCGAGGGAGCGGAATCGGCTTCCCCTGTTGGGTTTGATAACCAGGATCTCCCAGCCAGATGGCCAGCATGTTGGAGCCGACCGAAAGCCCTTCGGGGGGCGGCGGTGGTCTGCCTATTTCGGATCGGATTCGCTTGACATCCTTGCGATGAACCCCGGTCAAAAAATGAATGCGGCTGTCGGTCTGGCGATTGCGATCGACGGTAAAATCGTTGGTGGCACACTCGACGTACACCTGCTTCAGGTAGGGGAGCAGGGCCGGGTAGGGAATATCTCGCGCAATCAATAATCGAACCAGTGGGCGCAGGAGTTTTCGCACCGCTTCCAAAAGAGGGGTGTAGGGGGTGTTGCTGTTTTGATCAAGAGTCGGATCACTCATAATCGTCCACTTTCAGACTGGCTGGAAAAATCAAGATGTCTTTGGTTTTGAATAGAAATTTTGAAGATGTTCGTACATTAACCTGTACAGTCTGTTGATTAAACTCATCAAAAAAAACTGTTTCATCCGTCAGGTACGGCCAACGGTCAACCGCCGGTTGAATTTTTTTGATCGACTGTTTTCAGCATATCTGAAAAATTTGTGGGAATCAATCCCACTTTTTTCTTGACGTGGGAAAAAATCCCACATACACTCTGTTCAACGGTGATAATTTTTTAACAACCAATCCAAGGAGTGCCACCATGAACAGCAAAAAAACCGTTTTGACCCTGGCTTGCCTTCTCTGTTTGTCTCCAGTGAGTGTCTGGGCGGAGGAGGCAACTCCATCGACGGAGGCTACTCTCTCTGTTCCCGCCGTAGTCGAACATCGTCAGGCCCAGCGAGAGGAGAGTCGGAGCTTTCGGCAAGAGCAGCGTAGCGAAACAGAGGCTTGGATATCGTCACAAAAAGAGGAGAACAAAGCCTTTCGGGATGAGTTGAAAGAGTCTGATGTGAGCCGGTCGGAGCGCGGTCAGGCGATTCGTAGCCACCGACAGGAGCAGCGGCAGGAGAATAGAGCCTTTGCCGCTGAGCAAAAACAAGAGCGGCGTGGATTTGTTCAGGGACAACGAGCGGAAAACCGTAACGTTCGCCGTTCATCTTCCGAAGGCTCTCATCGAAGGGGATTTTTCGGCAGACCCAATAATTGACAGGGCGGCCGATAATCGTCTGGAGTCAATCATCAGGGCGGGAGTGCCGCCAGCATACCAGAAAAAAGGGGTAACAGCCATGCAGAGTAATCGTTTGATGCGGCTTGCGGTCAATGAAGAGGGCTTTGTTTTTGATCCACAAACCGGTGAAAGTTTTACCGTTAACGGCACCGGAAGAGTTCTGCTGATGGCGCTCATCGCCCAACAGTCGGAGGAGGGGATTGTCGGTGAACTGGTTCATCGTTTTGGATTGAAAATCCAGGAAGCCCAGGCCGACCTCCGGGATTTTGTCGAACATCTTCGTTTCTTGAGACTGTTGTAGAGGATGCCATGAAACATTCAAATCGCAAAACACTCCACATTGCCGTCACCGGCATCAACGCCTGTGACAATCCGGGGCCTGGTATCGGCGTGGCTCGCAGCTTGAAGGAGGTTGCCGATGTCGATGTCTGTATTTCCGGTTTGGCCTATGACGCCATGGAGCCGGGCATTTACATGGATCAATTTGTCGATCAAGCATTTTTGATTCCGTATCCGAAGGCCGGGATAGAGGAGTTGTTCAACCGCCTGATCTATATCAAACAGAGCCATGGAATGGATATGGTGATTCCGACTCTGGACAGTGAATTACCCCTCTATATGGCTTTGCAAGAGCGATTGCTCAAACAGGGCATACACGCTTTTCTGCCCAGTCCAGAGCAGTTTGCCCTGCGCGGCAAGGATCGCCTGCAAGAGGCGGCAGCCTGCTCGGGAATCTGCTCGCCGGTCCAGGAAGCGGTTCACTCTTTTGAAGAGTTGGCGATAGCCACCGGAAAAATCGGTTTTCCGGTCATGGTCAAAGGGGCCATTTATGATGCCTACCATGTGGAAAATCTGGATGAAGCGGTCACCGCCTTCAGTCGTATCGTCGCCCGCTTTGGATATCCGGTCATTGTTCAACAAGCGATACGGGGGGAGCAGATGAACGTGATTTGTGTTGGCGATGGCGATGGTGACAGTTTGGGCATGGTCGGGGTTAAAAAAATGAGCACGACGGAAAAGGGAAAAATCTGGACCGGCGTGACCATCCATAACGATCGGGTCATGGAGGCGACCCGTCAATTTGTGCAAAAAACCAAATGGCGCAGTGCGTTTGAGATGGAATGTATCGTCGATGATGAGCAGGTCTATTTAATCGAGGTCAATCCCCGTTTTCCAGCCTGGGTCTATTTTGCTACTGGAATCGGGATCAATCTGCCGGAAAGAATGATGAGAAAAACATTGGGTCAAAGCTATAGCCAGTCCACCAGCTATGCCAGCGGTCAACTCTATGTTCGGTATACCCAAGAGCGTATTTGCGATATGAGTCGTTTTCAAAACATGGTCACCAGGGGGCAGTCATGAAAGATACCGAATCCAGGCTGAACTATGTAAAACCGGCCATCACCAGGTTGGAGAGTGGCTGGATGAATAAATTTGCCCTACCAACCATTCACAACCAAAAAACCCGGACCCGTATTGACGGGGTGGAGGTGGCTGAGTTGTGTGAACAATACGGCTCGCCGCTGTTTGTTTTTTCAGAAGAGCGGATTCGTCGCACAGCCCGGTCTTTCCGGGACTCCTTCTCCTCTCGCTATCCCAACCTTATTTTTGGATGGTCGTACAAAACCAACTATCTGAACGCCATCAGCGCCATCTTTCATCAGGAGGGGAGCATTGCCGAGGTGGTGTCGGAAATGGAATATGAGAAAGCGCGGGCATTGGGGGTGTCGGGGCGGGATATTATTTTCAACGGTCCCCATAAAACCATCCCCGCCTTGACCCGCGCCGCGCAGGAAGGGGCGAAAATCCATATTGACCACTTTGATGAAATCGAAGATTTGCAACAGGTTGCCAAACAGTTGGGAATTCAGGTGGAGGTGGGTATTCGAATCAATCTTGATAGTGGTATGCGTCCTCAGTGGAGCCGATTCGGGTTTAACTATGAGTCCGGGCAGGCCTTGACCGCCGCCGGGCAGATTATCAAGAGCAAAAATTTACGTCTGACCGGACTTCACTGCCATATGGGAACCTTTATTCTGGACCCGGAAATATATCGGGTTCAAGTCATCAAGATGATTCAGTTTTCCTATCAGCTTGAAGAGAGGTACAACACCCGCATCGAATACCTGGACATCGGGGGTGGTTTTCCCTCTCGCAATCAGCTTAAAAATTATACCCTTGCGGTTGATGAAGTTTCCTCCATAGATCGCTTTGCCGAGGTGATTACCGAAGCGATGTTCGACCATTTGAAACCGGGACATCTGCCGACGCTGATCTTGGAGAGTGGCCGGGCCATGATCGACTCTGCCGGTTTTTTGATCACATCGGTTTTTGCCAGTAAACGGTTGGTGGATGGTCGTAAGAGCTACATTCTGGATGCGGGGGTCAACCTGCTGTTTACCAGCAACTGGTATAAGCTCAAGGTTGAAATGGATCGGCCCACCCAGGGCCAACCCGAACTCAGCCTGCTCAATGGTCCCCTCTGTATGAACATCGATGTGGTTGACGAAGGGGTTTTGCTTCCGCCTCTGTCTCGCGGCTCTCACCTGATCCTCTCTCCGGTCGGAGCCTACAATGTTACCCAGTGGATGCAGTTTATCGAATATCGCCCCGCCGTTGTTCTGATCACCACGGAAGGGACGGTGGAGATCATTCGACAGCGGGAGAGCCTGGACGATATGAGCGGTCCGGAACGGTTGCCAAAAAAATTGCGGTTGGTGTGAGATGACTGGCTCTATTCATCTGGCTCAATCCTTGTTGAGGCGTCTATCGGCCATCTTTTTTTTAAGCTCGCCTCTTGTCGGATTTCTGGTTGTTATTGTCCTCTCGATCAATCCCTGGCATGGCATCGGAGGTGGAATCGCTGTTGTTTCGGCCATTGGCTTTGCCCGCGTTTTAGACCAG
Organism: Magnetococcales bacterium; assembly: GCA_015232865.1. The sequence goes on along the minus strand of JADFYU010000054.1, from coordinate 9,793 downwards.
TCGCCCCGTGTTGCAGAGGGTTTGCCGATCTACAATGCGCTGTTGTCTGGCCTGGCCGTCACGCATCTGTTGACACCTGGTCCCATTGCCCTGTTTTTTCTCATTTTTGCCGGTATCGGAGCGGTGATTGTCGAGTTGAGTTTGGGAGCCTGGCTCTGGAACAGCATCAAGGTGTCGGTACTGAGTTTGCCTTTTGTGCTGGTAACCGTTCTGCTCGATCTGGTTGCCCGGACGATTCAGCCGATGTATGGGGCCGAAAGCCACACCGTGTCGTCGGCTGTCTGGGCTGGGCCGGAGTGGCTGTCTGGCTTTTTCGTTTCAATGGGGGCCATTCTCTTCTCGCCGGAGGTTCTCTCGGGGATGATTATTTGTGCCGGATTGTTGATGGTTTCGCCCATTCTGTTGGTTTTGGCCTTTTCGGGCTATCTGTTGGGTGTTGTTACGCACGGATTTTTACTGGGATCGCCCGGACCGGTTTTTCAGTTTGTGAGCGGTTTTAACTATGCGTTGACGGCGATGGCGTTGGGTGGCGTCTTTTTGATTCCCTCTGCAAAAAGCTTTGTCATGGCTGCCATCGGGGTTTTGGTTGCGGTGCTGGTTACCTTGGCGACCATTCCCATTCTGGCCGTTTGGACTCTGCCGGTCTTGACTCTGCCATTCAATATGACGGTTCTGCTGTTTGTTCATGTTCTGGGGCTTTCCCAATTTAAATTTTTGACCAAAGAGCCGCTCGAAACCCCGGAAAAAAGTCTGCAAGCGTATCTCTCCCAGGTTTGGAGATTTAGCGGAGAGCCCCTCAGCCTGTCCTTGCCATTTTCCGGTCAGTGGATGGTTTGGCAGGGGTTTGACGGCAGTTGGACCCATCAGGGTCTGTGGCGTTACGCCTTGGATTTTATTTTGGTAAAAGAGGGGCGGTCCTTTTCTGGAAGTGGAGAAAAACTAACCGATTATTGGGCCTACCGTAAACCGGTTTTTTCTCCCTGCTCTGGCCGGATCGTTCGAGTAATCTCGCATCTGCCGGACAATCCGCCCGGCACGGTGGACAAGGTCAACAACTGGGGAAACCTGGTTATCATCAAGATGGAATCCAGTCTCTGTGTCGAACTTTCTCATTTTGCCCAAGATTCCATCCGAATTCAGGAGGGGGCCTGGGTGGACTCCGGAACCATGCTCGGCTATTGCGGCAATTCCGGTTATTCGCCACAGCCCCACATCCACATGCAGGTTCAGCGCACCGAGCAGATCGGGGCGGCGACCATTGCCTTCGGTATTCACAACTTCTTGCGCCGATCCCACTATGTGCCAAATGCCATTCCCAAGCAGAATGAGATGCTGGAACCTTTGCAGCCGGAGAGGGCGTTGCTCGATAAAACCAACTTTATCCTGGATCAGAAAATTTATTTTCAACCCTTTTGTGATGGAGTAAAACAGAAAACAGTGACCTGGACGGTCCGTATGGCTGTTGGTGGGGAGACCTACTTTGATTCAGGACGTGGGAAGCTCTATTTTGCCTGTTGCAACCATCGATTTTATTTCTACCGCCTGGAAGGTCACGATCCCTGGCTGGCTTTGATGTTCGCAGCTCTGCCTATGTTGCCCCTGGTATATCGTCCGGGAATGCGTTGGCAGGATCACCCGCCTTTATCCGTTCTCTGTTCCCTCGGCCAGCGCATTGTTCTGGGCGTGATCTCCCCGTTCAATCATCAGGCCGCTTTGGCAGACTATCAGGCCGGATGGCACGCCTATGGTTACATCAAAGGTCGCCTGAAGCAGGGGATTTTTAGAAAATCTCTCAAACTGGAGGTGGTGCTGAGTGAGGATTTGGGCTTGAAACAGATCCGTTTGGGAGATCAGATGCTTTGTCGTGCGATGGAAGTCAGGCCGGACCTGCCGCCACTCCCCAGCTGTTTGACAGTCAAATAGCGCGTTCGATCATCCGGCCAGTTGCTTTTCTTTTCTTTTGTCTTGAGAATTGTTACTATCTGACTGAGAATTTGAAAAATATCGGTGGCAACATTTGGACAGGGGCAGCGTCCCGGTCTGACTCCACTTGTAAAATACCCTTTTATATCAGATTGTTTTATCTGATAACCTGGAAAAATAATATGATAAACATCCGTTCTCTTGGTACGAAAATCATGATCGGAGGAGGGTTGGCGGGGCTGCTGGCTCTTCTTTGTATGGGCGCTTTTTCTATCTACAAAATGGAAAAAGCCATTCAGGAAGAGAATATCCAAGGGGTTAACAAGCTGACGTTTGGGGTCGTCAACGGTTTGGAAAATATTATGCTCTCCGGTGATTCGGAGTTGGCTCGAAATCTGGCTAATCGCCTGAAAAACATGGAGGATGTCGAAAGCTTCAAGATTTTGCGTCTGGATGGTCAGGAGGCTTTCGTTGAAGGCCGTGAGCCGGATGAACGTGAAAATCAGGATGGGGAAGAGAGCGAGTGGGTTGGTTTTACCCGGTTCGACCCGTCCAAAGTGGATGCCGATTTTGCCCGGACCGTTCAAACGGAAACCGCTGTAATAGTCAGTCACAAGGGGGATGGCGGTGAGGCGCAACAGACCTTTTTTGTCCCCATTCTAAACAAAGAGCCATGCCAAGCCTGTCATGGAGACGGCCATAGTGTTCGGGGTGTGCTGAAAATCACCGTCTCCATTGAAAATATGATCCAAAATGTAATCGATACCCGCATCGATCTGATACTCATGCTGATTGCCAGCATTACCATCTTCATGATTCTTTTGAGAATATCCCTGCAAAAGCTGGTGATCATCCCTGTCAATGAAGTGAAGGAGAAAATGCGGGAATTTGCCGAGGGGGAGTATCCGGACCTGACGCAAAAAATTCAATTCTCCTCTCAAGATGAGATTGGTGAGTTGGTGCATTGGTTCAACCGTTTTCTGGGTATTGTCGGCGAGATCATTTCAAATGCCAAACAGAGCGCGGTAACCTTGGATTTGTTGGCCAAGAAGCTCCGCCAGGCTTCCGAGCATATGGGTGACGGCATCGATGAAGTAAACGACCAAGCCCAATCTTCCAGTGAAAAAGCCCAAGAGATGAAAGAAGATATGGAACAGGTTTCTCGGGTGACCATGGGGGCGGTAGCCATTTTGGAATCCAGCGTAGAAAAGGTTGTTAACGTTAATGAAAGTATGGTAACCATCTCCTCCGCTTCGGAAGAGGCCAATGTCAATCTTCGACATGTTGCCGATAAATATCAAGAAATCAGCATGAATATGGAGTCTGTTCGAGAATCAACAGCCCGTAGTAACGCCAATTTTAACGCCATTGCCTCCGCCATTGAAGCCTTGGGGCAATCATTCCAGGAGGTCGGCAACAACTGTGAAAAGGCTCAGGAAGACTCCGCCCAAGCGGTCCGGCTTTCTGAAAATACATCGCTCATCGTTGAAAATCTGGCCGATGCGGCCTCAAAGATATATAGCATCGTTAATGAAATCAGTGATATCGCCAACCAGACCAACATGCTGGCCCTGAATGCTTCCATTGAGGCTGCCGGTGCCGGTCAGGCGGGGTTGGGCTTTTCGGTCGTCGCCAACGAGGTTAAACAATTGGCCAGTCGGACAGCTCATGCCACCGATGATATTACAAACGATATCAAAGGGGTTCAAGATCGTATCAAAGAGGCGATTGATGCCACCGGCGAAGTGTCCAAGATGATTGGCATGGTTGGCTCCATCAACCGTGAAATCACCCATTCTGTGGATGAGCAAAACAATGCCCTCAACGAAATCAACAAAATCATCGCTCTTTCGGTCGAGGATATGGCGCATGTCACGGAAAACATCAACAATTCATCGGCAGGCATCGCCGAAACGGCCCGTAATGCCGATGAAATATCGTCGGGCATCAATGAAGTGACGCAAAATGTTGCGGTTATCAGTCATAACATGGAAGAGGTTTCCGAAGCGGTTCGTCACGGCACCCAGCAGGGGATGAAATCGGCGGAAACAGTGGTCGAAGTGGCCCGCTCCACTCAGCAGATTGTCGAAGCCATGGAAACCAGCGTTCACTCCGCTCAGGGGATTCAGGCCTTGAGTCTATCCGTACAACAGCAAGCCAAAACCTTGGCTGATCTGGGTAAAACCCTCAACGAACAGCTCAGCCGGTTTCAGGTGTAGGGGCTTCTGAAAAGATTTGTCTGTCCAGATTGTGCCGAATCTTGGCCTACCCGTTGCTCACGGATCTCTGCTGCTGTTCAGGCTGGCCAGTGTTCGATTGACCTCTTGAATGTCGATTGGTTTGGCAATGATATCGACCATGCCTGCATCACGGCAGAGTTGTATCGTTTCCTTCATGACGTCACCCGTGAAAGCGACAATCTTTGTCTTGTCAAGTCTTGGGTCGCGCAATCCTTGAATACGGCGGGCGGTCTCCAGGCCATCCATTTTCGGCATTCGCAGATCCATCAGGATGAAGTCTACCGGGTTTGAGGCAACCATCTCTATCGCTTCCTGTCCACTGGAGGCCACTTTGACGTCATACCCCTCTTCTGTCAGCAATGCTTTGACCACCATCTGGCTCACCGGTTCATCTTCGACGAGCAGAATGGACAACAACTGTTTGGGAGCTTCAATAACGGTCTCTTTTTTCTCAATCGTCAATGATCTGGCCCGTTTAAAGCCCAACTCCAGACGAAAAGTACTGCCATATCCTTCTACACTCTCGACAGTGACGGTTCCACCCATCAGTTGAACCAACCGTTTTGAAATAGCCAGCCCCAGACCGGAACCACGATGATGGCGGGATTTGGAGGAGTCGGCTTGGACGAATGGGTCAAAGATGGTTTCCAATTTGTCTGGAGAGAGTCCGATCCCGTTATCCTGTATGCTCAACGCCACTCTATATCCCTGTGCTTGGGTCTCAAGCAGAGTGACCACCACCGTGATAGAGCCGTGATGGGTAAACTTGATAGCGTTATCGATCAGGTTCCAGATGACCTGTCGCAGTCGTTCCGGGTCGCCATGGAGATGCTCGGGAACCTCCCGGTCAAATGTGAGGCTGAGATTCAAGCCTTTTTTCTTGGCCAGGGGGGTTGAAATATCCAACAGGTGTTGAATGAGGGAGAGCAGATTGAAATCTTGATTCAGGATGTTGAGCCGCCCATCTTCAATTTTAGAAAGATCCAGGATATCATTTAAAATATGAAGCAGTGTTTTGTTGGAGGCGTTGATGGTTTCGACCATTTGTACGGCTTTTTCAGGCAACTCCATTCGTCGCAACAATTCAACAGTTCCTTGGACTGCGTTCATTGGGGTGCGAATCTCATGGCTCATGGTGGCCAGAAATTGACTTTTGGCCTGGTTTGCCGATTCGGCCTGCTCTTGAGCGACGCGAAGCGTTTCTTGAAACGCTATTTGTTTGGTAATGTCCCGGATGTTGACCACCACACCGCCAACCGCCGTTTCTGGATTTACCGTTTCGTTGTCGACAAAGTAAGGTTCGTAGACAACATCCATCCAGCTTTCACCCATACCCTTGAACTGAAATTTCTGCTGAAAATTGACCTTTTTCCCCATCAGGGCTTCATCCAAATAGGGCTTGATCAATCTAAAATTTTCTTCACCATTGATTTGTGCGACCGTGAACCCTTCAATCTCCTCCTTGGGCCGTTGATGATGTTTGGTGTACGCCTCGTTGACAGCCAGATAGACATAATTTCTTCCGACCAGAGACATCAAATCACTGGACGAGGCGACGATGGAGGCGTAGGAGCGCAACCGTTCTCCCTGCTCAATGAGGCGATGATTTGATTTTTCCAACTCCTTGGTTCTTTCCCGAACCAGATGGTCCAAATGTTCCTGGTTTAAGAGCAGTTGATTTTTATTCTGTTCCTGAAGGGTGGAGTTGGCCTGTAGTTTTTCTGCCATGAGGTTAAATTCATGAGCAAGCTCGCCAAACTCATCGTTCGTGTCGATTGGAATCCGAGCATCCAACTGTCCTGCCGAGAATTTTCTGGAAGCACCTCTCAAATGCTCAAGGGGGCTTAAGACAATTTTTTTCAGAAACAGATAGGTGAAAATCAGAGTTGCCAGCACACTGGCCAAGGCAATGAAACCCATGTGGCGCAACAGATAATTGACCGATTGGTCCATCTCTTGTTGGGAGGTTGTGAATGCCGAAAACAACTCATGCTCCGGAATGGCCAAGCCCAGGCTCCAGCCACTCACTGGCAGGGGTTGGAACGCCAACAGGTGCGTCTTGCCGTCTAAAGAGAGTTCAACGACCCCATTTTCTCCGTTGGCCATTTGTTGAAAAATTGTTTTGAAAGATGCAAGGGTCGAATCGAGCAGTGAAATATCCACCAGGTTTCCTTTTGCGGGCATGCCGACATGGGAGAGGCGGTTGGTTGGAAAAGCGATGGGTTTGCCATTTTTATCGATCAGAAAGGCAAAACTGTCCTGGTTTTTCAGCTGGCTGTTGCTGTTTGGAAAAAACGATTTCGGATGGAGCATTTCCGTTTGCATCTCTTTCAAGGAGATGTCGATTCCGACTGCGGCACGGAACTGGTTGTTGTCATCGTAGACCGGAGCGATGGCCGAAACCATCAAACCGTGACCGACGGCATCCATATACAGATCGCCAAATATTTTTGCTCGATCGGGATTCATGGCCGGAGAGACTAAAGAATACGGGGGGTCATCTGCATAATTACGCAGGTCAAATTCGGACGGCGAAGGGAGTAGTGCCGCGACATGAATATTGGGTGCATATTTTCCATATCCAGATCGGGTTATCATCCAGGTTGCAGTAAAAGAGGGGTCGGCGTGTTGGAGCTCCGTCAATAGACCGTCCAATGGAGAGAGGGCGGTATGTTCGGCAGAGATCGTCTCATCGACCACCCGACCGCCCCAGTAGACGGAGTTCACCCGTTGGGTCGGGCCGTTGGTAAATATTCCATTTTCCAACGGCTTGTTGAGAGTATTCTCTGCGTCAAGTTTGAACCCGTCGGCAGCCGGTTGAGAATAAAGATCAGAAGCCCGGTTGGCAAGAATGCCAACCAGAGAGAACGGTTTGTCCAAAAACTGGTTCAGCTTGTCACGGTATTTGACAGCCAACTCACCCATGAAAAAATGTGCCTGTTTGCGAATCTCTTTTTCATGTTTGCGGTTTGAAGAGGCCCCAAAGTCAACCAGCATTGTGCTCGCCGTAAATATGGCTGCAACCATTGAAGCCGATAAGGTCAATAATGGAATGGCGATTATCTTTGCTCGTAGGTTTTTCATCGATTTTCCTCGCCTGAACCTGAATTCGGCCGTTGAACGGATGCACATGGCCCAACCTCTTGCACCAGCCGCACACGTTCAACGGCTGAATCCAGGTTGAAATTTAAAAATCAGCCTTTTGCCTCTTTTCTGAGTTGAAGAGCCACAGGATGGTTTTTTTTGGCATGATATCTCACGCCATGACGAATCACCCATTTCAGCTCTTTGTCCGCCGATTCCAGCCAACGAAAACAGGTGTCAAAGACCAGCGTTGGATGATCTTTGGCGATATCCCCCAGGCTGTTGGCCACGCTTCGTCTGACGTAAAGGCTTGAGTCATTTTTCAAGGTTTCCAGAATCGGAATGATCGGTGCCGGATTGTTAATGAAACTTGGAATCCTGACGCCCCACGGCAGTCTGGGCCGCGTTCCTTCCGAGCATAATCGGCGGACATGATTGCTTGCATCGTCCAGCCAAAAAGAGAGCTGTTCCAGAGTTCTGTCTTGTTGTTCGATCAGAAATGGACGAATCGAAAATTCGGCACTGGATCGTTTGGTTAGCTGATACTGGGCTTCCATGGAAAGATTGAATGGGTCGTAACCGCCATTGTATTGGTGGGATAAGCCGTGTTGGGCGATAAAAAAGCTGTACGGCAGATAGAAAAGCGGGGCCAAACCAAACTCCTCAGAGTCCGGGTTGGGCGGTGGCAGGCTGGCCATCAGTATTCGGATCGCTTCTTGATAGTTGTTGGGTAGGGTTTTAAAAAGGGCCGCCGCCATCTGTCGGCCCCTGTCCATCAATGCCAGCCCATCCAAGCCAGTCGTTGCAATTCGATAAAATTCATGCATCTGAAAATCGGTATAAACCAGAGAAATATTCCGCGCCAGATAGCCAACAGCCTGTTCGCCGAGAATCTCTTTCAAGGCCAGGCCCTTTGTCATGGCTCTTGGGGCTTTGGGAATTTGTATCTCCGTGTATTCTGGAATCCGCATGGTTGATTCAACCTGAATTTTGCGATTTGGTCGTGTGTAAATGGGACAACTCGCAAATCTATCAGGTGAAGCAGAAAAAATCGAAGGTAGCTGATTGGTGAGAAGATTTTTTTTGGAGTGTCAGGGGAATCAAGAGGTTGTATCCGAACCGGCCCCCAAGTTTCCAAGAGGGCCGGTCTATATTAAATGATAAATATTATTTTATTAACTGTTTTTTTACTCCATCGTCGGTAAGTTTCCTATTTGACTTCAACCTGTATGGACCGTGGTTTGGCCTCCTCCAGTTTAGGCAGAGTCACCTCCAGAACGCCATTTTTATAGGCGGCACTGATTTTGCCGGTATCTGTGGTGTTGGGCAGACTGAAGGAGCGACTGAACCGCCCGTAGGCCCGTTCTATCCGGTGATAGCTCTCACGACTATTTTCATCGTTAAACTTGCGTTCGCCGGAGATGGTCAGTTGACCGTTATCGACGTTGACGCTGATATCCTTCTGTTCCATACCGGGAACGTCGGCTTTGATAATAATATGGTTCTCATCTTCCCGAATGTCGACCCGCATAGGCCAGGCGGTTATCTGGCCGCTGGATGTATCGGTATCTTGTTCAAACAGGCGATTGATTTCGTGTTGCAAAGAGCGATAATTACGAAACGGATCATAGGTAGCGAGTGTAGACATGTTTACTCTCCTTTTTTATGTAAAGATCAGTACAGTTTCAAAATTTTGCGGTGTCATACAGTCACCTTGTACAATGAAATAAGGATTCATTTCCGGTTCGCAAGAGACTGTCTGAAAATTTTTTTGCATGTTGATATCGCTCTCTATTATAGAAAACATCAATGAATTCAAAGATGATTTGTTTTGCCTGCTCCCTGGTCCGATAGATTTCGTGATAGATCAGTTCTGTTTTCAATGTTTTGAAAAAACTCTCCATCAGAGTTTTCGATGTATCCATCAAATCAGTGACCTGCCACAAGAAGAGTTGGTTACTAAAATGGGCATCTCCCAAGTGGCATCCTCCCAAAATGAGACGGTAGGCTAAATCAAGAAATACCACGCTAGAAAGGCTGGCAAAGGCTATGGGGCTTGAGCAGTTGAAGGGTTGATTTACAACGTGAACTATTGATTCTGGGCTGGGTAATTTTATAAACGGAAAACTTATTTGAAATGACTGCTCCTTATGATAACATCCGTACGAAAGGAGATTAACCCCATGACCACTGTAACATTTGACACCCTAAAATTTGTTGAAACCCTTAAAGTTGGTGACTTTTCCGAAAAACAGGCTAAAGCACTATCTGAGGCTTTGAAAGAGGCTCAAGAGGCTCGTTTGGATGAGTTAGCTTCCAAGGCCGATCTGTTGCTGGAGGTCGAGCGAATCAGAAGAGATATTGCTGAAACCAAAGCAGATGTTATCAAATGGGTTGTTGGCTCTGCTGGCGTTGTAATTGCCATTCTTAAATTTGCCCCCTAGTGCTCTGACTATCGTTAATTGATGGGTTTTGTGGTATTCTCCGAGAAATCAATCCATTTCTCAACGGGATACCAAAAAAATGAAAAAGTACATCGTAAGCCT
>JADFYU010000053.1 GCA_015232865.1 Magnetococcales bacterium | reverse complement strand
GGGATCGGTTTACAAAGTTGATTCGTTGGCTCGGCAGCCAGATCAAAGAGGTGGCACCTTACCAACTGTTTCGCACCGCCAGTGACAGTTTAGCCGTTTTCATGCCGAATATGGATAAAAAACAGGCGTTGGCTCTGGCGCATAAACTCAAGCAGAATGTGCTTGATCCGGTCATTCAACAGGAGGAGATTCCGGAGGGGTTCCAGTTTGGCGTCGGTATTGTCCCCTTTGACCCCAACCTGGATGAAGAGGCGGTTCTTCTGGCCGGCTCCGAACGGTTGCGCCGCTCCATTCTCGATGGTGGCGAGCCCAGCACATGATCGGCAAGCGGCCTGCTTGGTATTTTGTGAAAAATTCAAGGCCGAATAGAGGTTGAAAGCGGGACCATGACGCCTGACGCTCCTATACATGTGCTGCAGATCTACCATACCCGATATCCCCGGATTCTGGGGGGAATCGACACCATGCTCTCCCATCTGATGGAGGGACTTGTTCACCAAAACCGGATTTCGCTGCTTAATCCGGGTGATTGGCAGCAGCGCAATTGGAGTCAGGTGTCGCATGGGGGCATAACCCTGATTCATCACTATCTGGCCATGCCCCCGACCGGTCCCTTTTCCTGGAAATTTATTAAAGATTGGCTTCATACCCTCATATCCTTTCCCCGCAGTTTGTTGGCGATGTCGCGATATTGTCGGCAACAACAGGTGACGGTTATTCACCTCCACACCCTGCATAGTTATGGATTTTATGTCTACCTGCTGGCCAAACTGGGTGGGCCGCCCTATATCGTCACCTTGCACGGAACCGATGTTCTTGGTTTTGGCCGTCATAAAGGGCTGGTGCGGCGGTTGATCAAACGGGTGATCGCGGGGGCTGGCAAGTTGGTGACGGTCTCAGAATCCATGTTGGAACCGGCGCGTCGGCAACTGGGGGAAAACCTCCCATTGGTGGCCATTGCCAATGGTCTGCCTCCTCCGGCGACAACGTCGCAGCCACCATCTGGCCGTGCACTTCCCGGCCGCTTTGCCTTGATGGTTGGTTGGCTGCTTCCACCAAAGGGGATCGAGATGGTGGTGCGCAGTTGGGCGGCGATTGTTGCAGAGCAGCCCGACTTGCACTTTGTCCATGTCGGTTCCGGCCATCAGAATCCATTTTTCGATGAAAAAATCAAAGCCCTCGCTAAACAAATCGCCCCCGACCATATTCACCTGCTCGGCGCTTTGGAGTCGGAGGCGTTGGTGGAGATCTACGACCGGGCCGAACTGTTCCTGATGCCCTCCTACAGCGAGGGACTTTCGTATGCGTTTTTGGAAGCGACCATGCGTTCAATTCCGGTTGTTCTAACCCGGATTCCGGCTTTTACGCTGTTGGCTCAGGAGAAAACAGAGGCGCTTTATTGTGATGTTGATGGGGCAGAGGAGTTTGTGAAGGCGGTTGTGCAACTGGCAGAAAATCCATCAGAAGCGCGTATTATGGGCCGAAGGTTGGGAAAAAAAATGTCTGAACGGTATAGCGCTGCAAAAATGTGTCAGGCTTATCAAGCAATCTATGAAGAGTTTTGTCCTGGATTTGGCCGTTGAAACTCGATTCGATCTGTTCTCAGTTGCCAAACCCAGGTTTTGCAGTCCTTTATGCAGGAACTAAAGAATAGCCAGGACATCCTCAATAGGCCGGCCTATGGCGGCTTGATTGTTTTTGAGCACGATGGGGCGTTCGATCAGTTTTGGGTAGTCAACCAGAGCTTGGATCAGGGTTTCTCGGGAGAGAGACGGGTCGCCCAGATTGTTCTCGATGTAGGGGGCCTCTTTTTTTCGCATCAGCTCCCGTGGTTCTTTGCCGAGCAGAGATAGAATGTGCTCCAAAGCCTCTTTGGTCGGGGGCGTTTTGAGATATTCAATTACCTCGATCTCTTCGTCACGCTCCTGCAACAGGGCGAGGGCGGCACGGGATTTTGAGCAGCGGGGGTTGTGATAGATGGTCGTAGACATCGTCGATCCTCTCAATGTTTGGTAAAAAAAATTACTCCAGCAGCAGATCGACGGCTTGGATAAAGCGGTCGATCTCTTCCTTGGTGCCGATGGTGATGCGGATTTTATCGGCCAAAAGTGGGTCCGATCCAAAATAGCGTACCAGACACCCCTGAGCACGTAACGCCTCCAACCAGCCCTGACCCGATCGACCCGGTGTGGGAACGCTGGCCAAAACAAAGTTTGCCTGGCTTTCATTAACTGTAAATCCTCGTTGATTCAGTGCTTCGGTCAATCGCTGACGTTGGACTTTGATGGCAGCGATGCCAGGCTTGAATGCACTGAGGTGATCCAAGGCGGCCACGGCTCCGGCCTGGGAGAGTCGGTCCAGGTTGTAGGAGTCGCGCACTTTGTGCATCTGGGTCGCGATAGAAGGTGCCATAAATCCCAAGCCTACCCGCAAACCGGCCAGAGCCAAAGATTTTGAAAAAGTGCGGGTGATGATCAGGTTGTCAAAATCGGCCAGCAGCGGCAAGCCGTCATCCTCGGCAAAATCCACATAGGCTTCATCCAAGATGACCATCCCCGGTGCTTGAGAACAGAGGTCGGCTACCTGCTCCAGAGGGACGACGTGACCGGTCGGGGCGTTGGGGCGGACGACAAATACCACTTTGGCCTGGGTCTGAACCAACGCTTTTACGGGCAGGGAAAAATCTTCAGGCCAGGGAATGTTGAGGTAGGTTCCTCCCTGGATTTTAGTCAAAGTCTCATAGAGCGAATAGGTGGGGGCTGGAGCGGCGACAACCTCGCCCGGATCGATGAAGGTTCGCAAAATCATGGTGAGCAGATCATCGGAGCCGTTGCCGACGATGACCTGGTCGGGGTGGAGGCCGTAGGCTCGCCCGGCCGCCTCTCGAACCGGACGGGAGGAAGGTTCCGGATAAAGTCGCAGGCTCTGGTTGACCGCCTTTTTCAGAGCTTCCAAAACCACGGTGGGCGGTGGGAAGGGGTTCTCGTTGGTATTGAGTTTGATCAGTGGGCGGTCGGCATCGGGTTGTTCTCCAGGAGTATAGCCCTGTAACGTTTGAATTTCCGGGCGAACCGGGTTGTTTTTTATCATGGAAGAAGCCTGCTTTCATGGTCAACAATTAATTGAATTTTCAGGAATAACACGATCAGTTGAAATTGTCTGGTTATTCCGTAGAATAGAAGAGTCTAATTCTACTGCGGCCTAATCGGAACCCCCTATGGAATTTTTAGTAGCGTTGGCTCAAATCAATCCCCATGTGGGGAATCTGGATCATAACCTGGAGCAGATGCTGAAGTCTGCCGAGCTTGCCAAAAAAGATGGGATTGACCTGGTGGTTTTTCCAGAATTGGTTCTGACGGGCTATCCACCGGAGGATTTGCTTCATAAACCGGCGTTCATCAATCGTCTGGCTCTGGTTGAGATTCGGTTGGCTGATGCGCTGGGTCGGCTGGGGATCGATGCGATCTATGGCAGCATTCGCCGGCAGGGGGATGTTCTCTACAATGTCGGCGTTTTGATCGAAGGGGGGCGGGAATCCGGTTATGCCGTCAAATGGCGACTGCCCAATTTTAGCGTCTTCGACGAAAAGCGTTATTTTGAGCCGGGCCGTTCGGCCAGAACTTTTACCTACAAGGGATTTTCCCTGGGTATTACCATATGTGAAGACCTCTGGCACGCCGGTGAACCCATGGCGCAACTGATCGAAGCCGGGGCCGAGTTGATTGTGAACATCAACGCCTCTCCCTATCACGTCGGCAAACAGGCGGAGAGGGAGTCGATCGCCCGCCAGCGGTTTGATGAGTGGGGATTGCCCATTCTCTATGTCAATATGGTCGGAGGTCAGGATGAATTGGTTTTTGATGGTGGCTCTTTTGTTTTGAATCATCAGGGTCAGTTGGTCAGTCGCGCAGCCTCCTTTAAAACCGATTTGGCTTCGGTCTCTATTTCCAAAACCGAAGCCGGCCTAATCGAAGTTGGTTCGGGCCGGATTGTTGAGGGGCTGGAGCCGGAGCGAGAGATTTATGCGGCTCTGAGTTTGGGACTTTCGGATTATGTCGAAAAAAATGGCTTTTCCGGGGTGGTCCTGGGCCTTTCGGGGGGTATTGATTCCGCTTTGACGGCGGTGATCTGTGCCGATGCCCTGGGAGCGAATCGGGTAGAGGCACTGATGATGCCTTCTCGATACACCTCTCCTGAGAGCCTGGAAGATGCTCGCTTGGGCGCGAAAAATATTGGCATCCGCTTGACGGATATTTCGATTGACAAAATTTTTGCTCTTTTTTGCCGGGAGTTGGCCGGAGAGTTTGAGGGACTGGGCGAGGATGTCACCGAGGAGAATATCCAGCCGCGCATTCGTGCGACGCTGCTGATGGCGATCTCCAACAAAAAAGGCTCTCTTTTGGTCACCACAGGCAATAAAAGCGAGGTCAGCGTCGGCTATGCCACTCTGTACGGAGATATGGCCGGCGGCTATTCGGTTTTAAAGGATTTGCTCAAACAGCGGGTTTTTTCCCTCTCCCAGGCTAGAAATCGCTGGGCTGTGGAGTCCGGCAAACCGCCGCCGATTCCGCCACGGGTGATTGCCAAACCGCCGTCGGCAGAGTTGCGGCCAGACCAAAAAGATAGCGATTCCCTGCCACCTTACCCGATTCTGGATAAAATTCTGGCTTGCTATGTGGAGCAGGAGATGTCTTTGGATGAAATCGTCAATTTGGGCATCGAACGGGATTGTGTGTTGCGGGTGATCCGGATGGTGGATCGCAACGAGTATAAGCGTCGGCAGGCGGCCCCTGGGGTTCGTATTACCAAACGGGCTTTTGGAAAAGACCGCCGTTATCCCATAACCAACGGGTTCAAAGTATCATGACCCGCTCCATTTGGCGTTATGGACTGGTTGTGCTTCTGCTGCTTTCGGCTTGTGCGGGACCGGCATCGAACCGCTCAGAGACCCATCGGTTTGATGGCTTGATGAGAAAAGGGCAGGCCTACCTGAATCGAGGCAATCCACAGATGGCCCTGTTGGCCTTGCGCAAGGCTCAGGAGATCAAACCGGACGATGTCGTACTGCTTTCTCAGTTGGGGGTGGCCTACGATCAACTGGGGCAGGATGCCCAATCCTTGATTGTCTGGCAGCGTGCCCATAAGCTCAACCCAACCAGTGGTGCCATCAGCCATAATCTGGGCGTGGCCTTGATGCGCCAGCAGCAGTTGGTCGCCGCCCAAAAAGCCTTTGACGCCGCCCTGGCCGATGCAAAATTTCATGATCGGGGCGAGACCTATTTCAACTTGGCGCTGATTGATCAGCGCAATGGCGCGTTTCGGGAGATGGTTTCGGGTCTGGAACGGGTTTTTTCCATCAATGCCAATCATATACCGGCCCGACAGGTGTTGGCCGACCATTATCGAAAAATGCACCGACCGGACTTGGAAGAGGTTCAGTTAATCCATATACTGGCGGTCGACCCGGATCATCTGTCTACCATTGAGCGGTTGGCGGATCTACACTTACAATCAAACCAGACGAGTCGGGCTGTTCCACTTTTGCAGCAGATTCAAAAAATTGCCCCCGGATCAGAGGCCGCTGAGCGGGCAACCATCAAACTGAGTCATCTATCAGGCAGCGATTAAGGCGACGACCATGGCAGAAAAACCGGACTCCTCTTCCGCCTCGGAAATGGGAGATAAAACCCTGGAGAGACCTGGGATCAACGGGTCAGACGGCTCGTTTGAACGCAAGCCCGTCGGAGCGCAAGAGGTCGGAGACCTTCTGCGTCAAGCGCGGGAGGCTAAGGGTTTTACCCTCGATGAAATGTCCAAGCGCACCCGGTTGCGGGACGTTCACCTGCTCTCACTGGAGGCCGGGCAGGTTGAAAAATTGCCTGGTGTTGCCTTTGTCGCAGGTTTTTTACGTCTCTACGCCAAAAACCTGGAGTTGTCGGACCACCCCATCGTTGAGCAGTTTCTCAACACCTTTGAAAATCGACGCCAAAACCTGACCACCGAACATTTTCCACCCCCGACCAAATCACGACAACGTCCCAACAGTGGTTCCATTGTCATGGGGTTGGTCGGTCTGGTTGCGCTCTCCTTTGGGTATAGTCACTATTATGGCAGTCCCAAAGAGGAGATGGAACAGCATGTACCGGTTTCGCCCCCAATGAAGGTGGGGGAGTTCATTAACAATTCGGCATCACCAACCTCAGAGCCAGTGGTTTTGCAAACGTCAGAGCCGGTTTTCTCCGAAGAGCCGGACTCTTTTGATACGACGGAAGAGGTCGAGGAGATTGCGGCGTTGGAAGCCGAACCGGATCTCTCTTCAGCTTCGACACCCGCTATGCCGGCGGAGTCAGTCCCTCTTGCTGATGAACAGCAGTCGGTTGTCGATGAGGAGCCGGAGTCGGAGCAGGCGTTATCCGCATTGGAAAAAAACGTCATCGAACTGTCGGAGCGGCAGCCGGAGATGGACGAGGAGAGTATGGATTCTCAACCCCCTACACGGGAAGCGCCGCCAACTGAACCCCAAGAGCAGCCAATGATGGCGATGGATACCGAGTTGGCTGAGGTTCCGGGCGAGCTGATGGCTCCAGAAGCGACGGAGATTTCTCAGTTAGAGCCGGATGAGCCGGTTGTTGAAGAGCGGGTTGAGCCGACCAAAAAAAAGAAGAGCAGCGGCTGGCCCTGGTTTAGCTTTTTTTCTTTCTCAGAAGAGACCGAGGCCAAAGAGGAGCCGGAAGAGGTCTCTATGGCTGCTTCTGAGCCGGAGTTGGACCCTGATCCCCGATTGTCTTTGGAGTCGGTGGATTTGAATCCGCAAAAAATCGTGACCCCCAATCTGCCGGTAGAGGATCAGCCTCCCGCTACGGATAGTCGTCGCCCCCTGTCGAAAACCGTCGCAAGCAAACCGCCCGGGGCGTCGGCCTCTGAGCCATTTTTTGATTCTGACCCGGCTGTGGAGATTCAGCCTTTTGTGTCGCAACCGACCAAAAAGGCTGCAAGGCCGGTGGAAGATGCCAACCTTACCCCTGCTCAGCGGATCAAAAAACGCTATCAGGAGCCTCTATCGACTGTGGAGGATTTGCAGCCGGAATCCACCGATGCGGTTTCGCTGATTTCAACCGAGTTGGTCTGGGTTTTGATTCAGGATGAAGAGGGCAAAACATTAAAAGATATGGTCATGCAACCCAACCATCTGTTTCGGGTGCCACCTGGCGCGCTGTTTTATGCCGAGGTGGGTAACGCCGGGGCCATCCAATTTCGGGTGGGCGAGAAAAAAGTCGCCATCCGCGGGGATGTGGACGGCGTAATCCGGGAGTTGGAGCTGTCGGCGGCCTCTCTTCTTGCGCGTGCCGCCGGACGATGAGTCGAGCCGAATTGATTGCCGCCCCACGGCGGTTGAGTCGGGCGGTTCAGGTCGGATCGGTAACGGTGGGTGGCCAGTCGCCCATTTCGGTCCAATCCATGACCAATACCGACACCCGAGATCTGCTGGCAACCGCCGCTCAGATTGCCCAACTGGCCGAGGCCGGTGCCGACCTGGTTCGTATTTCCTGCCCGGACAAGGCGGCGGCCGAGGCGGTCGGACCTTTGGTTCGTGGTTCGGCGGTTCCCCTGATTGCCGATATCCACTTTGATTATCGGTTGGCCCTTATCGCATTGGATCAGGGAATCGATTGTCTGCGCATCAATCCGGGTAATATAGGGTCCAATGAACGGGTTTCCGAGCTGGTACGGGCGGCTCGGGATCGCCGGGTTCCTATCCGCATTGGCGTCAATGCCGGCTCCTTGGAAAAAAGTCTGCTGGCCAAATATGGCGAGCCGTGTGCCGATGCCATGGTGGAGTCGGGGTTGCGGCATATCCGCATTCTCGAAGATCTCAACTATCCAGAGATAAAAATCAGCCTCAAAGCCAGCTCCGTGGCCATGACCGTCGAAGCCTACCGAAAGCTGGCCAAACAGGTGGATTATCCTCTGCACCTGGGAATTACCGAGGCGGGTGGATTGTTGCCGGGATCGGTTAAATCGGCTATCGGTTTGGGTTTATTGCTTTCAGAGGGAATAGGGGATACCCTGAGGGTTTCTCTCTCGACGGACCCGGTTGCGGAGGTGCGGGTGGGGTTTGAGATTCTCAAGACCTTGGGACTCCGAACACGCGGCGTCAACATCATCTCCTGTCCCACCTGTTCCCGACAGGAGTTCTCGGTGATCGACGTCGTTGCCGCCTTGGAAAAGCGTCTGGCCCACATTCGGGAGTCGGTCAATCTTTCGGTGATCGGTTGCGTCGTCAACGGTCCGGGAGAGGCCAAGGAGTCTCACGTTGGCCTGGTCGGTGCCGGTGGTGAAAACCTGCTCTATCTAGAGGGAAAACCGGTCGGCAAGGTGGATGACCGTTTTCTGGTCAGCCGTCTGGTCGAGGAGGTGGAGCGGGCGGCCGCTAAAATCGCCAAGGAGCAGTCGGAGCGGGCACCAGAGGACCGATTGGATGCAAGGGTGCTCCGATCGTGACAGACAATCAAGAATAGAGCGGATAAGATGATCAAAACGGTACGGGGTGTTCATGACATCCTTCCAGAAAAGATAGCGGCCTGGCAATATCTGGAGGCTACGGCCCGTCAGGTTTTTGGCCGCTATGGATATCGGGAATTGCGCACGCCGATCTTTGAAAAGAGCGAGCTGTTTTCCCGGGCCGTCGGTGAGACCAGCGATATCGTCGAAAAGGAGATGTACACCTTTTCGGATCGAGGTGGAGACCATTTGAGTTTGCGCCCGGAGGGGACCGCTTCAGTGGTTCGGAGTTTTATCAATAACAGCCTGCACCGAATGTTGCCCTGGCGGGTCTACTATATGGGACCGATGTTTCGCTATGAACGGCCACAAAAGGGACGGCAACGGCAATTTCATCAGATTGGTTGCGAACTGTTCGGCCCGGAGGGGCCGTTGGCTGATGCCGAGCTGATGGCCATGGTCATGGACTTTATCCAGGTGGCGGGCATTGCCGGCGATCTGACCCTGGAGATCAACTCCCTGGGCTGTGGTCTCTGCCGCGATCCCTATCGGCAAAGGCTGCTGGAATTTTTGCACAGTCAGCAAGAGCACCTCTGTGCCAACTGTCAAAACCGGATGGTGCGCAACCCGCTGCGGGTTCTCGATTGTAAAAATGAGTCGTGCCGGGTTGTGGCACAAGCGGCTCCGCACATGCGGGACCATCTTTGTCCGGCCTGTGGTGACCATTTTACGGGTGTGGAAGATCATCTCTCCCGATTGGCGCTGCCCTATTTGGTCAACCCCCTGATGGTGCGTGGTTTGGACTACTATAACCGGACCGCCTTCGAGGTGACGACCAATGCCTTGGGGGCGCAAAATGCGATAGCGGCCGGTGGGCGGTATGATGGTCTGGTCAATGAGATGGGCGGACAAAGCACGCCGGCCATCGGCTTTGCCATGGGATTGGAGCGATTGGTGTTGCTGCTGGAGCAAGGGCGGGTTTCGGATTCCGCGCCTGATCTTTATCTGGTGGTTGTCGGTGCCGGTACGGAGGTGGCCGGGCTGGCCTTGGCCCAATCTCTCCGTCGGGCTGGGCTGTCGGTGGAACTCAATCTTGGCGGCGGCTCCATGAAGGCGCAGATGAAACGGGCCGGACGTTCCAAGGCTCCCATTACCGCTATTATCGGTGAACAGGAGTTGGCGGACGGCTCAGTGGTGTTCAAAAGCATGGCTGAAGGTGAGCAGATTACGGTTGCCATTGATGGGGCTGTGGAGCAGGTCCGCACTTTTTTGCGCTAGATCTGGCCGCTGCTCGCGCCTCGCTGGCACAGCTTATGGACAGACCCGAAAAATCAAACCGTCCCACTCTTATGCACAACTGCCGAATCTGGGTATAAACACGTTGAAAGCTAAAGGATAGATTATGGCTCAAATTGATGAGATTTTTGAACAGGTCGATGAACAACTGGAAGCGGATCAATCCCGTCGGTTCTGGAACGAAAACAAAAAATGGATCATCGGTGGTTTGGTTCTGCTCTTTGCCGGTTTGATCCTCTTCGTCCAATGGCGGGATGCTCAACTGCGGGAGAGTCAAAAGTTGTCCGATCTGTTTCTGCAATCCCAGGTTTTGCAAAACGGTGGAGACCGGGCAGGCTCTGAAAAAATTCTCGCTCAGTTGATCAGCGAAGGGAGCGGACATGGATATGGACTCCTGGCCCATCTGGTCGATGCTCATGTCCTGGCCAATGCCGGTCAGAACGATCAGGCCGTGGCCCGGTTGGAATCTGTCGCGGCCCAGACTTCCGGTTCTCCCCTACAGGGACTGGCGCTGTTGAATGCAGCCTATCTGACTGCCGATGACGAAGAGAAAAGTCGCTCCTTCCTGAACAAGATTGCTGAGGATTCCACCTTTAAAGCTCATGCCCTGGAGTTGGATGGGTTGCTGTATGCTCAATCCGGTGATCAAAAAACGGCATTGACCCGGTATCGGGAGGCCTTGGCCTTGGGGGCAGAGGGGGCTTTGCGCAGTCGCCTGAATCGTCGCCTGGAGTCATTGGCCGCCAATAACGAATAGAGGAGTTGGGGGTATGACTGTAAACGTGAGATTACCGATCATTCTATTGTCGATGGTGCTTCTTCTCTCCGGTTGTTCTTCAATCAAGAACATGTGGGCGGATGAGGAGGAGGAGGCGATTTCGGGATTCAAGGAGTTGAAACCGGGTCGATCCGTCGGATTGAAAAAACTGTGGTCCAGCGGGATTTCCGGCAAGCCCGATGACTACATGGCTCACCCGCGGGTGTTTGCCGTGGACAGTGACGGGCTGTATGTCGGAACCTACGACGGCGATGTCGTTCGGGTCGGTCGGACCGACGGCAAAGTGCGTTGGCGTGCCGAATTGGAGACGACCATTGTCGGTGGGGTGGCGGTTGATGCCGAACGGGTTTATGCCGGAACCGCCGAAGGTGAGCTGGTGGCGTTATCTCGTCAGGACGGTTCGGTGTTGTGGCGATCCCTGGTTTCCACCACCATCGCCTCGGCTCCGCTGGTGGTGGCTGATCGGGTCATATTCACCACGCTGAACAATCGAACCTACGCGTTGGATGTCACCAATGGAGAGCGGTTGTGGACCCACTCATCCGTTCCGGTCGCTTTGGTGATGAAGGGAGCCGCGACACCCAGTTCAGACGGTCGAATCGTCTACATCGGTTATTCAACGGGCGAGGTGTTCGCCCTGAACGTTTCTGATGGTGCGGTCAAGTGGGGAGAAAACATATCTCAACTCTCCGGTCGTACCGAGTTGGATCGGCTTCAGGATGTGGATGCCGAGATCGTTTTGGATGAATCTTCAGGGCGGAGCAACCGGCTGCCGATGGTTTATACGGTCAACCATCAGGGGGCGGTGATGGCACTGCATCCGGCCAACGGCGCACACATCTGGAAGCATAAACTTTCGGCCATCCGACGACCGCTGCTCTGGAATAATCGTCTCCTGATTTCCGATGTCAATGGCAACCTAGTCTCCCTCAATGCCGACGATGGGAAGCAATTGTGGAGCATCAATATCAGTGATGGAACCCTGTCGGCACCGGTGATTTTCGGTGGGCGGATTTTGGTTGGGGACGATAAAGGTCGCTTGATCACCTTGGACCCGACCAGTGGTCGAGTGTATGGATTGGATAAACTGGGTGATCCGATTCTCTCCGACCCGCTTGTTCAAGATCGTATTCTCTATATTTGGACCAATGATGGTGATTTGATCAGCTATGGCATGGAGGGGCCTTAAAGGCCATCGACGGATTTTTTAACCAGAAAGCGGCTCTTGCCAGTACACCTCTTTTGACCGCTGTTTTCCGGTTTAACCGTTCTTAACGAAATCTTATGACTAAAACCGCAAATAATTGGCCTGTCGTGGCTCTGGTGGGCCGTCCCAACGTTGGAAAATCCTCGTTGTTCAACCGTTTTACCCGCAGCCGAGAGGCCTTGGTAGACGATACCCCGGGATTGACCAGAGATCGACAATATGGACGGGTAACCTGGTACGGCCACACGTTTTATGTGGTGGATACGGGTGGATTCGAGCCGAAATCCAATGAGATTCTGCCCAACCTGATGCGTGAGCAGACCCTGTTGGCGGTGGAGGAGGCGGACACGGTTGTTTTTGTAACGGACGCCAAATCCGGTCCGCTGCCCGACGATTGGGTCATTGCCGATCTGCTGCGCCGCTCCGGCACTCGGGTGATCTGTGCGGTCAACAAAACCGAAGGCAAGGGGGGTGAACAGGCGGCTTTTGAATTTTATAGCCTGGGTCTGGAGCCGGTACTGCCCATTGCCGCCGCCCATAATCGGGGTATTGAAGCGTTGCGTCTGGCGATTTTGGACAGTTTAAATCTCACAGCACAGGAGGAGGAGAGCGATGCCGCCTTTTCGGATGAGGAGTTGATCTCTTACGAAGCGCAACAGGAGGCGGAAGCGATTTACTTTGAGCAGCAAGAGCAACAGGCACTTTCAGCTGACGATGAAGAAGGGGAGACAGCGGGTGATTTGATCGACTGGGATGGGCTTGACGATGATACCGATGAGATCATAGAACAGCTCCCAGAGGTGGATGAGCCCATAGCTGTGGCGGTAGTCGGTTGTCCCAATGCCGGCAAAAGCTCCTTGATCAACGCGCTTCTGGGTGAAAATCGGCTGGTAGCGTCCGAGGTGCCCGGTACGACCCGTGACTCCATCGATCTGCCCTTCCAAGATGCTCAGGGCCGACACTACGTTCTGATCGATACAGCAGGAATTCGCCGAAAAAGTCGAATTGCCCTGCGTATTGAAAAGTTTTCGGTCATGGCTGCCCTGAAAGCGGTGGATCGGGCTGAAGTGGCCGTATTGGTTCTGGATGCCGAGCGAGAGGAGATCAGCGATCAGGATCGCCGGGTGGCGACCTTGGCGACCCGTGCCGGATGTGGTTTGGTCATCGTTGTCAATAAGTGGGATACGGTGACGGGCGGCCGTAATGCTCAGAAGGAATTTTTGCTGAAAATTCAAGAGGCCTTCCCGCTCTTTCCCCATGCGCCGGTCTTGTTTGTTTCAGCCAGGCGCGCTAAGGGCATCGCCAACCTGTTGGATACGGTCAACCGGATTTGGCGGATCGGGCGCCAGCGTATCTCTACCGGCCGATTGAATCGCTGGTTGGCGGAGGCCACCGACAAGCATCCCCCCCCTCGGCGGGCGGGACGGGCGATTAAAATTCGATACATGACTCAAATCGGAATCGAACCACCGACCCTGTTGATTTTTGCCAATCGTCCGGATCAAGTCCATGAAACCTATCGCCGATATCTGGAAAACCAGTTGCGTGAAACCTTTGATTTTTCCGGTGTACCGGTCCGGCTGCTCTTTAGAAAGGGCGGAAACCCATACGAAAAAAAATAACAAATTCAGTTGTATGTCTTGAAAATGTGTGGTGTTCATGCCCAGACATGTACCCAAACCGGATGACAACAATCCTCCGCCAGTTTCAACCGCCTGGCTGCTTGGTTGCCAAGACTGCCGCGCAAATTTACTGCCCGCATCTCAATCTCGTATAAAGTATAGGCTTGACTTGGTCGATAAGAGTGTAGAGCATTCCCTCTTTGGACAGGACCAGCCGTTGAAATATTTGTATTTCACACGCAATTCCCGGTCGCAGACAAGAGGCAACGTTTATCTTTGTTAATTGAGACGGGTTATGTCAATCGCCATTAAACAGATCTATGCCAGAGACGGACAAGCGGATTCCAGGCGTTTTCAAAAACCCTTCATTCCGACAGCCCGGCTATCTGAAGAGAAGGTTGAGGCGGACCCTGTCGATTACTGGACCGATTTTCAAAACACCCAACCGGGTATGACCTGGATTCGTTCCCTTAACCATCTGCTCAGCGATGCCAACGACGGCATCTCCTTGATTCAAATTGCCAGCGATGCCCTGACGAAAACCTATGCCGCCCTCCAAGAGATGCGACAGTTGACCGATCGGGATAGCCCCGGTTATCACTATGATCCGCAAAGTCGATATTATTGGTTGCAACAGGTTCAGCAAATTTCCCAGGAGACACAATATAATCGGCAGTATCTGCTTGATGGCCGTTATGACAAAATCAGCTTTAATGTCGGCGGTGGGGTTGGTCAGGCGATTTGGGTCAAACTCGGCAGCAGCTCTCCCTTTGCCTTGGGGTTTGGTCGTAACCTTCAGGAGATGCAACAGAATTGGCGGATCGAGTCAGAAAATCCCAATTCGGACTCATTCGCTGAACCGGAAAAAATTGCGGTTATCGATGGTGCGTTAAACTCCGTTGCAGATCTGAGGGCCAGCCTGGGACCGCTCCATGATCGATTTGAGAAGGCTGTCGCCCAACTGAATCAGTTGGCGGACAATAGTCGGGAGGCCCGCAGTCGGATTCAGGATGAAGTCATGGCGGAAGAGTTGGTTCAGCTCACCCGATCGACCGTTTTGAAACAGGCCCGTTCCGCCCTGCAAACCCAGGCCAACCAGCAGCCTCAGATAGCCATGCGGTTATTGGAGTGATTGGAGATTTTCCAGTCGATGAACAGAGATGAGCAAAAAGAAAATCCTGAAATGGCCGCTCTGCGTACCGCACTGGATCGGTTCAGTCGGGAGCGGGGTTGGGGTTCCTTTCACAGTTCAAAAAACCTGGCGATGGCTCTCAGTGTCGAGGTGGCGGAGTTGGTGGAGTTGTTTCAATGGTTGACCCCTGACCAGAGTCAATCTCTGACAAAAGAGCAGAGTCGTCATCTGGCGGAAGAGATCGGGGATGTCATGATCTATCTCACCATGTTGGCAGCCAGACATGATTTGGACCCTATTCGATGTGCGCAAAATAAAATGGTAAAAAACACCAAAAAATATCCGCTACCATCCTGATCCCGCACTATCCGAGCGGTATTCCGGAAACGGCGGTTGCCAGCCGGTGCATGGTGACAACCGCCGTTTCCGGCTTAAACACAACTCGAAAAAACCATCAGGGATTCCAGGGGAGTTCGTAATCTTTGGGAGCTATGGCCTGGTCCGGCAACATTCTGAAGAACTTGATTCCCAACAGATAGATCAAGCCGGCGATTGCGATGCCCCCGAAGCCAAGAAGAAACTCAACCGGAGCCGGGCTGTACTGAGCGACAGCCCCATCTTGGAAGACGCTGGAAACTTCGTAGCCGGGAAACATTTTCAAGGGATAGGACTGTCCGGCAAACAGGATGTGGGCGACAAACCCAAAGGCACCGAGAATGGAAAAGCCGGAGGCGATCAGCACCCCTTTGACGCTGTTGCCCAACTTGCTGTTATAGAGAATAGCCAGAGGTACGATAATGCCTGCCCCCCAGACTCCCAGGAGATAGAGCCAAGCATAGGGTCCGGTCAGAATCCAACGTTCCACATCGTAGAAGGCTGGAGAGTAAAAACGGGTGAATTTTTCGACAACCAGCAGATAGGCCACCAACAAAGTAAAGAAGATCAGGGCGTTTCTCAGTCCGAAGACCAGCTTGTCGTCAAATGGACGGCCGGTTTTCCGAAAAGTGTTTACCAGCAGGACAATGGAAATGGCTGTGCCGGAAGAGAGTGAAATTGCGACAAAAGTCGGTGCCGTAATGGCTGAATGAAACACCTCGCGGGCCTGAATGACGCCAAAAATAGAACCGGTTCCGGTGGTCAGGATTACCCGCCACATAAAAGCGGCACTACCAATGATCTTGGTGAATTTTTGGTATTCGAACATGCTCCAAAGATAGAGGAAACAGAGGAGAATGAAGCCGGAGTAGAGAAAAACGTTCCAGGTGAACATGGAGCGGAAGTTCATGTGCATCATGGTCAACAACAGACGGTCCGGGCGGCCCAGATCCAGCATCAGAACCGCCAACCCACCAGCCAGCAGGGCAATGGCGAGAAATGCGGAAAAGCGACCAAACTGTTTGAACTGCTTTACGGCAAATACCGTAGACATGGAACCAAGATTCAACGCCCCAGAGGCCATGACCAAGAGAGTGATGGCAAAGACGTGCGGAACACCCCAGGCGATTTTGTTGTTCATGCCGGTTACGCCGTGACCGTTTATCTCGACGAAAACAAACGATGCCAACCCTAGCAGCAGTAGCCCGATTAAAATGGCGATCAGCTTCCAATAGCCAAAAGAGCGGCCTTCTATCGATGTAAAGTTACTGAGCATATCGACCCCCTACAGCCCTTGGTAGTGAACGTGCGGTTTCAGTCCCAGATCTTCACGGATGGTTTGTGTCTTGACCGTGCGGATTCGGGTGGCAATTTCAGATTTTGCATCATTGAGGTCGCCGAAGATCATCGCTTTATGCCCTGCCGCTGCACAGGCCTGGACACAGGCGGGTTGTTGGCCCTGATCGACCAGATGGACGCAAAAGTTACATTTTTCGACCACACCTTTTGCTCGAATG
>JADFYU010000052.1 GCA_015232865.1 Magnetococcales bacterium | reverse complement strand
TATGGTTTGCGGGGCAATGGAGGGCGGCATCCTAAAGATTCTCGATTAATTCATACAGACTCCCTCCGCTTTTAGTCAGTTCGAAATCTGAAACTCAATAGAGCAAATTAGAGATTTAAACTGCCTCTTAACCTCCCTCAGATCTGAGCGGTTCCCGGTCTGGTCTGCCCGGTCGATTAGATGATCAAGGCGGAAAAACTCTCCTATCAACATTTTTAGTCTCTTTTTTGCTATCGTTGTTGTTACTCACGGTATGCCCCTCAAGGTGTTGTTGTGATATGCGTGGCGGGTGTTCGAGCACCTGCCACGCAATTATTTTCTTTTGAATTCTAAAATTTCTGAATCCTTCTTTCCTGTAATAATCTCATCCAGCTTTCTGGCCCAGGCATCCATAGCGTGTCTTTTTTCTTTGTCGTAACTGTGCCGGTCATAGATGGCCGTGACGCTGCTATCTACATGGTTGAGTATCTTTGACACCACCAGCCTAGAAATCCCCATTTTCGTCATGTGACTGGCGGCAGTGCGGCGTAAATCATGGGGGGTGAATTGCTCTGCGTTGAAGTGCTGAAGATTGTTCCTGATTGCGTGGTCTGCACTGGTTTCTATGACGTGGGTTTGGGTGCGGCCAGAAGGGAATAACCATGGAGAATCACCAGCAAGAAATTTAATAGCCCCAAGCAGTATCAAAACCTTTTTAGAGAGGGGGACATGGTTGGCCACACCATTCTTGGACCGTTCAGACGGGATTAACCACCAGCCATTTTCCAGATCAAATTCAGACCATGGTGCGCCAATCACTTCCCCTTTTCTCTGAGCGGTCAACAATTGCAGTTTGAAGGCCAATCTCATTCCATCGGTCATACTGGCTTTTTCCAACCCATCCCAGAATGATTTTATTTGATCCTCTGACAATATCCTTTCTCTTCGGTTTTCCTTGGATGGGGACCGAATCCCAACACAGGGAGACAAATCTAGCTCCCCTCTCTCAACCGCCCAATTAAACATTTTCCTGACAACGGCCAGGGTTCGGTTTGCCGTGGTTGTGGCTCCTCTCTCCAGGAGGTCATCAAGAAGACGGAGAATATCTTTCTTGGAGACATCTTTTGCTCTCATTTTGCCCCAGCGAGGAACAACGTCTTTTAAAAGCATTCGTTCGTCTTCCTTCCAGGTGCGTTTTCTTGGCTTTGCCCAACGCTCAATGTACTCACCTACCAAAAATTCAACGGTGATTTTCCTGGAGGCATCCTCTTCCTGTTTGGCTATCTTTGAGAGTTCGGCAGGGTCAATGCCTTTATCAAGACTGGCCCTCATTTCCCCATGCAGTGCTCTGGCATCCTTCAGAGCCATGGCCGGGTAATTGCCCAAGGCCATTCTTTTCTTCTTTCCCATGAAGGTATAAACGAGACACCATGTTTTAACTCCACTCGGAAAAATCCGGATGACAAACCCCGCTCCCTCACGAACATCATATCTTTGAGGTTTGGCTTTTAGGGACTTAATAAATCGGTCTGAAAATTTAGGCATCAATATCCACCTTTTTTACCCTGTTGGGTCTACGGATTAAAAGTCCGTAAACCAAAATTCTGGGGTTCCTTTCGGGGTTCCTTTTGCTCTTTTGTAACTGCAAAAGACTCTAATGTAGTGTGAGACAGATAATAGCCCGGATGTTTATGATTTGTAAAATGTTTTTTATTATTATATGCCCTGGAGAGTGGTGTAGATATGTGTAGGTTTTACGTTATATTGACGGATTCCTAATCCGTAGGCCGTGCGTTCAAATCGCGCCGGGGACACCAATTATATCAATGGTATACATGCTTTTTTGTCTAAGCCATTTTTGGTTTTTTGTACCGTTATGTCCACATTGTGTCTACGCCGATTCAACTTTGCTCAATGGATTGAGTTTTCCCGCTTCAATTAAATGGGTTCTGTCGCAAAGATCCGCTTCACGCCTCGGTGGTCCTGCTCAACCATATTGTTCAAATGTTTGTTTTGGCGGATTTTGACCTTCGCTTCTGCTTCCTAAATCTAGCCATCGCAGTTTTGTATATTTTACAATGTAAGATTATCAGGTTAGAATTACCTGTCAGGTCTGTTCTGGACTTGTTTTTTTTGCTTCTAGAGTAGGGGTCGATTAATGAACTGGAAAGATTTGAAGTTGGGGGTTAAGCTCTCAATTGGAATCGGAGTTGTCTTGCTATTACTAGCTGGTGTGAGTGGTCGCTCCATATTTGGAATTTCCTCCATGTTGAAAGATGGGCTGGAAGTGGTGGAGGGAAACCGACTACGTGGCGAAATGCTACAGCGGGAGGTGGACCACTTGAACTGGGCTGGGAAGGTCAGCGCCTTTATCACCGATGATTCTATAACGACCCTGAACGTCCAAATGGATCACACTCAGTGCGGATTTGGACAATGGTACTACGGTGACGGGCGCAAAAAGGCGGAAGAGTTGATCCCGGCACTACGACCAATCATGAACAGTTTGGAAGAGCCCCATAAACATCTCCATGGGTCGGCCCTCCAGATCCAGAAGGTTTATGTCCCGGCCGACTCGGCCCTTCCAGCCTTTCTGGCCCGCAAGGAGACTGATCATGTTTCCTGGACCGAAAAGGTGCAGGGGGCCATTCTCAACAAGGAGAGCAAGGTCAGTGTACAATTGGACCACACCCGCTGCGGCATGGGACGTTTTATCTTCGGGGAGGAAGGCCGCAGAATGGCTGATAGCGATCCGAAGTTGGCTCAACTTTTGGGGTTGATCAAACAGCCCCACGAACGTTTGCACCAGACCGGCCAGGCTATCAATGCTCATCTCAGCAAGGGCGCTCATGATTTAGCCGCACAGCATTACCGTCAGGCCACATTACCAATTTTGGCTGAAGTCCGTCAGGTGTTCAAGCAAATGCAAAACCGTGCCGATGAACGGTTGATGGGCAAGAAACAGGCTGAAGTTATTTTTTCCGTAGAGACCCAAAAATCGTTAAAAACAGTACAAAATAAGCTTAAAGAAGCGGTTCATACTGTTCAACAAAATATACTTTCCGAAGATCAGATGGTAAAAAACGGTCTGGATACCAGGAGTCTAGTTGTCATATTCGCAGTAATCGCCTTTATCATCGGAGTGATACTGACCATTGTTCTGACCCGATCTATCACCCGGCCTATTCTTCGCAGCCTCCATTTTGCTCAACAAGTCTCCGGAGGCGACCTCTCACAGGAACTTGACATTCAGCAGAAAGATGAGATCGGTGATTTAGTAGGAGCATTGAACAGTATGGTGCGGCGGCTTCGTGGGGTAATCAATAATGTTGCCGTAGCCTCAGGCAACGTTGCCGCCGGTAGTAATGAGCTTTCAGAAGCCGCTAATGGTATGGCCCAAGGAGCCACCGAGCAAGCGGCTTCTATTGAGCAGACCTCTTCGGCTATGGAGGAAATGGCTGGCAATATTCAGCAGAACGCCCAAAATGCCACCCAGACCGAAACAATCTCCAGTCAGGCAGCCAAAGATGCGGCAGGGGGGGGACGGGCTGTTGAAGAGGCCGTCGCGGCTATGAAAGATATTGCCGGAAAAATTTCCATTATCGAGGAGATTGCCCGCCAGACCAACTTGCTGGCTCTCAATGCCGCCATCGAGGCCGCAAGGGCTGGAGAGCATGGTAAAGGGTTCGCAGTGGTGGCTGCTGAGGTTCGAAAGCTAGCGGAGCGGAGTCAGGCTGCGGCTGGGGAGATTAGTGCCTTGTCGGCTTCCAGTGTGGAGGTGGCGGAGAAGACTGGTCAGATTATTAACCGCCTGGTACCAGATATAGAGCGCACAGCTAGCCTGGTACAAGAGATCGCTGCCTCTAGCAATGAACAAAACCAGGGAGCTGAACAAATTAACATTGCTCTTCAGCAGTTGGATCAGGTTATTCAGAGAAATGCTGGCGCTTCAGAAGAGATGGCTGCTACCTCTGAGGAGCTCTCAGCCCAGGCCGATACCCTGCAGCAAGAAATTTCCTTTTTCAATCTTGGTTCCACTGAAAATAATACTCATCTTGTAGAGAGAACTCCGGGCAATGCTAAAAGAGCCTCCCGTTCAATCTCCAGTTTCTCGGCGTCTGACTCCCGCACACGCCAGCTAGCTGCTATAGATGAACCTTCTGATGACGCTTTTGAACGATTTTAAACCTCTCCCGGCCAAGCATTCATCCAGAATGCAGAGATTGGATGTTTGGCCGTCCTCTCTTGGGGGAATATAACTTCTCATCAAAAGATCTTGGAAAATCAGAAAAGGCAATATTAGCCTAAATTCGGCAGTTGAACATATGCGCCAACCGCCCTTTCCGGGGTGATTTGTAACCTAATTGTTTTTATAGCTTTTTTTTCCAATCGTAGAGCCAATTTTTCTGGTCAAGGTTCGGTGACTCATTCCGAGTTGTGTGGCAAGCTCTGCTTGAGTACCTGAAAATGTTTTTAGTAAATGGCGGAGATATCGAGACTCCAACTCTCTGAACGAGATAATGTCATCTTGCGGGTTCCATATCGGGTTTTCCTCTTTATTGTTCTGCTGTTTGTGCAATGGCGCAGTCAAAAGTTCGGGAAAATGGGCGCTGCTTAATTGTGTTCCTCCTGCTCGAATTCTGGCTCGCTCAAGCAGGTTGACCATCTCTCGAATATTTCCTGGGAAACCGTACTGGGAGAGTGTCTCGGAGGCCTTCTCTGTTAAGGTGATTTTCTGATCCGGCGCAATTCGGAGCAAAATGGATTGTGCCAGGAGGGAAATGTCCTCCCGTCGTTCTCGAAGAGAGGGAAGGTAAACAGGGAAGGTACTGATGCGATAGTACAAGTCTTGACGAAACTTGCCACTCTCCATCATTTCGTTTAGATCTCGATTGGTTGCGCAAATAAGGCGGAAATTGGCCTGTCTGGTTTTTGTTTCTCCCACTTTTCGATAGGTGCGAGACTCCAGAAGACGAAGCAGTTTGACCTGTAAAGAGGGGGGGACATCTCCAATCTCGTCAAGAAACAGGGTTCCCCCTTGAGCCACTTCAATAAGACCCTCTTTATCAAACAAGGCTCCTGTAAAGGCCCCTTTGTGGTGCCCGAACAGCTCGCTTTCAAACAGCATTTCAGATAGCCCGCTGCACTCAACCGGGATAAACGGTTTATTTGCTCTATCACTCGCGTCATGCAGTGCCCGCGCTATTAACTCCTTTCCAGTTCCTGATTCTCCAAGTAAGAGCACAGGCACAGTCTCTCGAGCTACTTTGTGCACCTCATCGAGCATTTGGATAAAGCTTGGACTGACTCCGACCAGACCGGAAGCTTTAGGTTCGGCGCTGGCAATAAGTGTTTGTCGGAGCACCTCCTGGTAATAAAGAGTTTTTCCTTTTTCATCCTTGATCGGACTGGTCTTTACATCGACATACTCTTTTCCCTTTGAAAAGTGATGAATGTGCAATAGCCGTTCTGTAGAGCCAGTGTTGATGCAGTTTTTTAGTGGGCAACTCTCGCCGGATTCGTCGCAGGGTTGGTCATAACCGTGGGAGGATTTATAGCACGTTTCTCCTGATACCTCCTGCCCATTGTGGTAGGCCTCTTTGTAGGCATTGTTTGCGGCAATAATTTGAAAGCGGTCGTCCAGCAAAACAGCTGGGTCAGGTATGTCATCCAAGTGTTTTAAATGTTCTGATTTTGGTGTGACACCCATCATTGAACCTCCCATTTTTTCATCTCATGTTCCAATAGTGTCCTAAATAGCCATAAATGTCTAATGGCGGCACTGGCTGGTCTGTAAAAATAAGTTGGGATCGTTCTTGTAAGTATATTTAAGTGATTGTTATAAAATATAATATTTTAATATTTATAAAGTGCCTTATCCTGGCATGTTTTGTGAGATGTAAAGAAGCAAGTACTGAGCAAATGTCTATGCAAGCGTGGGGTTGATCAATGGGTGAAATGATTAAATATTCTGTAAATTATGATAATTATTTTTGCGTTTATAATTGGGTAGATCAGCAACTCGGTCGGTACATGATCAATGTTGAGAGTTGGATTGTCGCCAGTTTTTTCGAGTTACCCAGAACACCGAGTGAGCCTGCGGTTCGGAAGCTGGATGAATGGATTCAGAAATACTTGCCAAGAAGGTTGTCAAATGAATTGTGGAAATGTGTTCAAAGAAAGCAAAAACGTGAGTATTTATAAGCTTTCTGCACATTTTTTCTTGAAAAATTTAATAGTGGAACTGTGATTAAATTCAGAAAATGGAGGGATAAGTGATGAACCAAAACATGATGAGAGGACAAGGGAGAGGGATGGGAACTCTATGTCCACAAGGTGGAAAAGGAATGGGGGCCAAGGCAAAGGGTGGGGCAGCCTTTTCAAAAAATGCTGCTATTGGTCAAACTGGAATGAATCAATCGGCCATGACACAAGGAGCAGCCGGACCGGCAGCGGGTAAAGCGGGAGGAATGTGTAAAGCAGGGGCAGCGGGTGGAGTCGGGGGAACAGCGAAGGGCATAACGGTTGCAGGAAAAAATGGTGTTACGGCCGGTATTAAATCAGGGGTTGTCGGAAAAGGTACTTTTGCAGCAGGTGCAACGAGTATTGCTGCAAAAGGTGGGGCGGCTTCTGCTGGTGTTACTTCTGCCTCTGTCATAGGAAAAAGCGTTGCTGTCGGAGCGGGCATTTCGTGGTTTCCCATTCTTGCCGTAACAGGGTTGATTGGCCTGGGTATCTATAAGATTATTCAAAAAAAATCAGCATAAACCTGGATTTGGGAAAGGTAGTCGTATTATTGACAGTCTGTTATTCTATCTTATTTGGAGAGCATCATGAATCTTCCAGCTGTTAATGCAGCCGCTTCTGCCGGGGCTGCTCAAAATGCCACCGGGTCGGGTTTGTTAAAAGTGGCCGTTCAATCACATGTGATCAAAGGGTTGGGAATGGGAGCAGGAATGGGGTTGGGTATGGGGGTTTGGATATTAGGGATCGCTGGTATCGGATACCTGGTCTATAAGAGAATTCGCCATTGATTTTAACCGTTAATTTGATAGGGAGACGCTCATGGCTGTTCAAAGTACGGTTGGTGCCATAGGAAAAGGGACCTCAACGACAAAGTTGAGTATGGTGACGGTTGCAAAAGCCCAATTTATCAAAGAGGCCGGGATGGGGCTGGGAATGGGGTTAGGGCTTGGAATGTGGATGGCAGTCGGAGCTGTTGCTGCAGGGGCCGCTTATTGGATGTGGAAGAAAAACAGTTCAGCAAAATCTAGAGGCTTTCAACCTAGAAACGGCAGTTGTCGGCAAGAATCTGATATAACCCATTGATTCACCATGCAAACCAAAACCTTGCACCAGCCGCTTACGTTCAACTGCCGAATTTAGGTTAAAACCCTCTATTGTGCAAACTATGCAGAGGTGATGACTTCATGACAACTATTCACGGAAAAGACAGATCATCAAAGGGCCACGATAACCCAATGGAAATTTCCCCCTCTGAGTTATCCTCTTCCCTACCCAATTCTGGATTCAGATGGTGGCCGGCACTGTTGTTGATCGGTCTGGTGGTGCTGCTTTTCATGCTTCTCTACAATCATTCCCCTCAGCGAAAAACGGATAAGGTTTCGGTAAGTAGCCGTGGGTTGGCCATACCGGCCGCGGCAGTGGCAAACGGCTTGAGTGCCGGTGAAAAGCGGGACTTATTGCATATGGTGGAAGAGGAAAAGCTCGCGCGGGATGTTTATCATTTTCTTCATAAAAAATGGGGGCTCTCCCAGTTTAACAGCATTGCCCGATCCGAGGAGCAGCATGTAAAAGCAGTACTGTCCATGGTGCAGAAATACGCTCTTTCAGATCCGATCACAGGAAGTCGTCCGGGATCTTTTCAGGATATTCATCTGGCCAAGCTATACGAAGATCTTGTCAGTAAAGGTAGCCGCTCGGCAGTCGATGCGCTGCAGGTAGGGGGGATGATTGAAGAGTTGGATATTATAGATTTGGAAAATGCGATCAAGGGTACAAATCAAGGCGATATCCGACAGGTCTATCAACGGATTCAGCGTGGTTCTTTCAATCATTTGCGGTCTTTTTCCCATGCTCTGGAACTGGTTGGCCAGCCTTACCAGCCGGGTCAGCTCAGCCAGGCGAGCTTCGATAGCATTATCCATAGTCCCATGGTGTCCGGCTTCTAAAAGAGTTGGGGCCGCAGAAAAGATTTGAAAACGGCTCCTTCTTGTTTTACGTCGGTTACCAGGTTAACTCAACAATAGTCATGTCATCGCTCTGTTCATGGCCTGTACGGTAACCCCGTAATACTCTCTGAAGTACGTCGAGTGGTTCATTTTGTGCAATAATTTGGGTTAAAACCCGTTCAAAGGCTTCCTGACCGAACAGGCAGCCTTCCTCATCTCTCTCTTCTGTAAAACCATCCGTAAAGGCAAAGGCGCGATCGCCAGGGAGCACGTCAATTTTCGTTCCGGGCTTGTCGGGACGGTCAACCATGCCACGGGCAAAATGCGAGGATACGACCCGTTGAATAATGGTTCCGTTTCGATAGATGAGGATGTCAGGAATACTGCAATTCCAGACTGTTAGCTGGCTTTTGTCCGGTGCCAGCTCTAAAAAACCGGCTGCCATGAACATATTGGAGGGGGTTTTTTCATAGAGTCGTAGATTGATTTCTTTTAATATTTCAGGAACAAGCAAGCCTTTACGGGTCATTGAGTAGAAAATATCCGATACAAAAGGACCGCCAGTAGCCGCTGATAGGCCGTGACCGGTAAAGTCTCCGAGCAGAACGTGTTGTGTGCCATCGGGACGGAAGGCGGAGAGAACCATATCCCCTGCCGTATTCTCTACCGGACTCTGTAGAGTGCGGATGTTTCTCGTGTCAAACCGTTTTGTCGCCCGCATCCGGGTGACGATCTCTTCGATAAATTCCCGCTCAAAGGTCAATCTGTCCCGATGATCCTTGATCTCCTTTTCCATATTCTTCAGGTTGGTAATATTTTCGGTAAACATCAGGATACCACCGATGCCATCATCCTCTTTTCGCCATGGAAAAGCCTCCCACCGATACCAGCTACCGCCCCATTCATCATCAAAAAACTCAGCCTCACTCCGATCCCAGTTTCCTTTGAGGCAGAGTTGTTGAATCTCTTTCCAGCGTGATGAAAGGTCTGGCAGTAGATCATAATGGTTTTGGCCAATGATGGATTGATTGACCAGATTATAATCATCCCGCCAGCGGTGGCTGGCCAGCAGATACTGCATGTCGGTGTCGAACATGGCGACAGCCGCCGGCGTATGTTTAAAAAAAAGCCGGATGAGCTTATCCCGTTCAATAATGTCGGCATTGGTTTTTTGCTGTGTTAAAAGACGTTTGATCCGTTGGTGCAAAACCGCCCAGTTAATCGGTTTGGTGATATATTCATCTGCTCCATATTCAAACGCTTTATTGACCGAATCTTCATCTTCCAGAGCGGTCACCATAATAATGGGAACAGAGTCATCTGATTGGCTTTTGATAGCCTTACAAGCATGAAATCCATCGATAACGGGCATTTTGCCATCTAACAGGATTAAATCCGGCTTTTCTTTTATAAAAGCTTGAATGGCTTCTTGACCGTTATTGGCATCCACCACCTCAAACCCGGCCCCTACCAGATAGTGGGTCAGGGTTTCGAGCATGAACGCATCATCATCAGCGACTAAAATGGTCGGTTTGGTCAGCGGTGATAATTCAACCATGCTTGGCCCGTTTTCTTCTCTGTTCATCCGATCAAAATCTCTCTCAATGCGATTGCTGTCAGCTCTCCCGCTCCCTCTAGTTTGCTGGTCAAAGGGTGGGTGTCATCACGGTTGTTTTCTCTGCTCATTTGTTCCAGTTTAAAGCATATGCCTGCCAAATGGCTGGCGCCAAGCGTCCGGGCTCCCCCTCTCAAGCGATGGGCCTCTTGTTCAAGCCGGTCTGCGTTGCCTTGTTCTATAGCGTCGATAATGGCCTGAATGCGTTCTGGTAGGAGCTCCAAAAATTTTTTTACCAAAAGGTCAATATTGCCGCCCATGTCTTTTCTGAGTTGTTCCAGTGTTTTTTTATTGAGAACGCAATGGTTTTCGTCTGCCTGAACTCCGAACTTGGGTCTGGAAGCTTCCTGATTTATTGGCGCTTGGGACCGTTTATCCTTTGGAGATAATTCTCGGAGCACCTCCAACAGATGCGCTTTTCTGACCGGTTTTGAAAGGTGAACATCACAACCAAAAGCCGTGGTTTTTTCAATATCTTCTCGCATGGCATTGGCGGTCAGTGCGACAATGGGGGTCGGGGGGCGTCCCTGCTCTTTTTCCCAGGAGCGAATTTGCGCGGTTGCCTGGAAACCATCTAAAATCGGCATATGCATATCCATCAAAACCATATCGAACGATTCGGATTTGAAGGCTGTCATGGCCTCTTCACCATTGGCAACCATTCGCAGATGGTGGGGAGTATCACGGAGATAAGCAAAGATCACTTCCAGGTTATCTTCGGCATCGTCTGCAATCAGGATGTTGAGCGGTATCTCGTCAATATTCTGCCCCGCTCTGCTGCTGTGCTCTTTTGGCTCCAGGGAGTCCGCTGTCTCTGGAGATGATTCTGTTGAGTGGGGAAGAGGGATGGTAAAAAGAAACAGGCTGCCTTTTCCAACCTCGCTGTCGACCTGAATCTTGCCGCCCATTATTTGGATCAGTTGAGAGCAAATAGAGAGGCCAAGCCCGGTACCGCCAAATCGCCGGGTGGTGGAGCTTTCAGCCTGAATAAAGGGGTTGAAGATCTGTTTCAACTGATTTTTTGGAATGCCGATGCCGGTGTCGGAGATGCTAAACTGAACAAGCCCGCCCTGTAGAGGCTGGACGGTCAGGATGATTTCTCCTTTTTGAGTAAATTTTAGCGCATTTCCCAAAAGATTGAGCAAAACCTGACGGATTCGTTGGGGGTCTCCCATAACCCGGTGTGGACAGTTGGGGTCAATATTCAGGTGAAATCCAATGGCATTGGCAGCGGCTTTTTGGTAGAGGATCTGATAGGATCCTTCGACTAAGTCCTTCAGAATAAAAGGGGTTTTCTCCAGTTGTAACTGGCCGGCCTCAACTTTGGATAGATCAAGAATATCATTGATCAACGCCAGTAGGTTTTCACCGGCATGAGTCAAAACCCGGAGGGCATTGCTCTGAACCGGGTTTAACCCACTATCACTGAGTACGTCGCCCATCCCGAGAATCGCGTTCATGGGGGTCCGAATATCATGGCTCATAGCCGCGAGAAATCGGCTTTTTGACTGAGTGGCCTGCTCGGCTTGGGTTTTTGCCTGATGTAAGCGTTCATCGAGCTGACTGCGCTGGATAATACTGGATAAGGTGATGGTGACCGTCAGAAGAGTTTCTAGTTCTTGTTCATCCCATTCAAGGTCCGGCTTGGTGTATAAACAGAGAACCCCGATGATTTGATTGTCAGCATTAATCGGAACACAATAGTGTCCATGATCTTCCATGCCTTCGTAGTGGATTTTGTGTCTTTCGTCCAAATTTTTGGAAAAAACGGTCGTCTGCTGGGCAACGGCTTGTCCACAAAGGCAGGTGCCGATTGGGACCCTGGCACATCGTTTTAAAAGGAGTTCTTCAAGTCCAACCTGGGTGATCATCACCAACTCATTGGTCTGGGGTTCCAATAGAAAAATGGCCCCTTTGGCCTCCTTGGTAAACGTATCGATCTGAAGAATCAGAGATAACGCCTTCTCTAACTGTACAGGCAGTGAAAGGGGGGTCAGGGAGATTTCCAGCAGGTTGCTGATTACTCTCTGGGTATTAAAGGCCTTGTTGAGCGATATTTCGGCTGTTTTGCGTGGGGTGATATCGACGATGACCCCTTCCAACAATTTCTGTTCACCCGATCGGTCAGGTGCACGACAACCGCGTTCATACACCCAATGAATTGTGCCATCGTTATGGATGATACGGTATTCAAGTTCAAAAGGTTTTTGCTCCTGGATTGCCGATTCAATGGTTTGTGTCACATGGTTGCGATCTTCCGAATGAATAACACTGGCATAGCTGAGACCATGGTTGTTAATAAACTCTCGGTCGTGATATCCGGTCAACTCAAAAATCGCCTTGCTGATGAATTGCATGGTCCAATCAGAATCCAGAGCGCACCGATAGACCACGCCTGGAACATTGCTGACCAGACCCCGATAATGCTCTTCACTGATCTGTAGCTCTTTGTTGCTCTTTTTGAGTGTTTCAATCCACTGTTTTTCAGGGGTTATGTTGGATTGAGTGCCGACTATTCGCAGAGGTTTTCCGTTCAGATCACGCTCGGTTATTTTACCCTTGGTGCGCATCCACAACCAATCACCAGACCCGCTTTTCATCCGATATTCCAGTTGTAGCTCCGCTGTGTTTCCGATCAGGTGAGCTGTCAAGCTGCGTTTGATTTTGGCCAACTCATCGGGATGAATTCGCTCTTTCCAGCTTTGAATATGGGGGTTTATTGTCTCATGATCCAGATCTAGTATGGCAGCCCATCGGGGGCTGAAAAAGCATTCACCTGTTTTAATGTTATAGTCCCAGATTCCATCATTACTGGCTTCCATGGCCATTTGCAGACGCTGATCGTTAATTCGACGCAGGGTAACATCCTCTTTGACGGCCACAAAATGGGTGATGGTTCCACGGTCATTTTGAACCGGAGAGATGGAAACATTCTCCCAATAGCGTGTTCCGTCTTTCTTTTCGTTGAGAAACTCCCCATGCCACTCCTGGCCGGATAGAATGACCTGCCAAAGTTTTTCATATTCGGCTTCGGTTGTGTGGCCGCTCTTTAAGATTCGGGGATTCTGGCCAACGATCTCTTCCAAAGAATAGCCCGTAATCGTTGAAAATTTTGGGTTTACATATTCAATATTTCCCTCAACATTGGTGATGATGATGGAGGCCGGGCTTTGTTCAATGGCCTGTTGAAGTATTTTAATCTGTTTTCTTGCCTCTTTTTGATCCGAAATATCCCGCCAGGAGGACCGACTGTGTAAAATATTTCCGTCTTGATCATGAGA
The DNA here is from genome assembly GCA_015232865.1 of Magnetococcales bacterium. The sequence continues at coordinate 3,504 of JADFYU010000052.1, read as the reverse complement.
AGCGGAAACATTGAGGATAACGGGAATTTGGCTCCCGTCTTTTTTCATCAGTATCAGTTCGGCATTGTGGACACTCCCGGTTGAAAGGAACGATTGAAACGCCGATTTAACCGCCTTCAGACACTCTGGGTGATAGACATCAAAAATGGGCCGACCGATTATTTCATCCTTGGAATAGCCCAATTCATTGCAAAGTGTCTGGTTGCACTCCGATATTGTTGCCGATTCTGGTAAAACAGAGACAAACATGTCCGGGGCGTTATCGTAAAGATCTTGATAGCGTTTTTCGCTTTCACGCAGGGCTGCTTCTACTTTGACCTGTTTGGCAATTCTGGCCTCAAGCTCCCGGTTCAGGTCTAGAATCCGCTTGTTCTTAACATGCAACTCCAGGAAAATATGCACTTTAGAAAGAAGAATCGGTTTGTTGATCGGCTTTTCTATGTAGTCCACCCCTCCGGATTCATATGCCATGAGCCGATGGGTATCATCCTTGAAGGCCGCAGTCAGAAATATGATTGGAATGTGGGCGGTCTCTTCGACGGCCTTGATCATGCGAGCCAGTTCATAACCGTCAATGATCGGCATATCCACATCCAAAAGCAGCAAGGCAAACTCATGCTCTATCAGCAGCGACAGGGCATCGTTGCCGGAGGATGCCTCTATTATTTCTGCCTCTACTTGGAAGAGCAGTTGCCGCAGAGCCATAAGATTGGCCGGCAGGTCATCCACAATCAGGATTTTGGGAAGGGTGGGAATATTCATTACACAGGTTCGGATTTGTCGGCTAGCGGGTCGTTGGTCTCTGGGTGAATGTTTAGCAATTCGGTTATTATATCCAGAAGCGCATCTACATCAATAGGTTTGGCGATGTAGGCGTTCATGCCGGACTGTAAACATTTTTCCTGATCGTCCGGGGTGGCTTTTCCCGTTATGGCGGCAATGGGAAGATCTTTGTATCGCAGGCTTTCTCTAATTATTTTCGTTGTTTCCAGTCCACCCATGTTTGGCATGTTGATATCCATGAGCACAAAGCCAATATCCGGATGCTTTTCCAGTTGCATAAGAGCCTTGACCCCATCCTTGGCCATGACGGTGCGCGCCCCTTTTTGTTGAAGAAGCTGGGCCAATGAGAAGGTGTTGTGCATATCATCATCGACAATCAATACTTTGATAGGAGGATCCAGCAATGAAAACGTAAACCGGGTGTCCGGATCGCTTGTCATCCTGGTCGATCCGATTTCGCCCGGAGCAGCGGGCTCTGCTGTCTGGCCGGATTGCGTGGGTTTATCCAGCCAGTTCGATAGGGCGGCCAGCAACTTTTGGTGATCGATGGGTTTGGCCAGATAGTCGTTGGCTCCGGATTTCAGACATTTTTCCCGGTCTTCGGGCCTGACCTGGGCTGTCAAAGCCAATATAGGCAGTTTGCTGAATCGAGCTTGTTTTCGGATGGCCTGCATTGCCTCAAAACCATCCATGACCGGCATCATGATATCCATGAGGACCAAATCGACGATGTCAGCCTGTTCGGCCAAGGTTTGGAGAGCCTCCTGACCGTTTCCTGCAACCAATATTCGGCCAATATAAGGTTGTAGAGCCTGTTTCAAAGCAAAAATGTTGCGTTCATCATCGTCAACGATCAAAACGGTCTGGTTTCCATAGTAGAAATCATCTCGGTTTATTGTCAAAACTTCTGAAGTCGGTTTGGCCGGCCCATCCTCTATTTTTTGCTGTTTTGTACCTTTTTTCCCTGAAAAACTCAGCGGTATGTAGAGTGAAAAAGCCGATCCTTTTCCTGCCTGACTCTCCATTTGGATTTCGCATCCCAATAGATCTGCCAATTTTCGTGAGATGGACAATCCCAAACCGGTACCGCCATATTGGCGACTGGTTGTGCCGTCTCCCTGCCGGAATGCCTCAAATATCCAGCCCTGTTTATCCTGTGAAATTCCAATGCCGCTGTCTTGAACCGTCATGACGATTGTATTGCTGTGATGGAGAGCGGGATTATGCAGGGAGACTGTGTTGTCGGGTTTATATATGCGAACCTGAACATGGCCTTGGTCCGTAAATTTAATCGCATTAGAGAGAAAATTGCGAATGATCTGTTCGACCTTGCCCCAATCTGTGTTTATAGTCACATCCAGACCTGGATCGATTGTTACATGGAATTCCAGCCCCTTATTGCTGGCCAGTGGTTCAAACATCCGTTCGATATTGTGGGCAAACTGATCCAGGGGCATCTCGTCAATCAGGAGATCCATACGCCCGACCTCAATTTTTGAGAGATCCAAAATATCATTGATCAGACGGAGCAGGTCGGTTCCGCTGGCATGGATGACCTCGGCTGAAGCCACCTGGGTATTTGTCAGGTTGCCGCTCTCATTTTGAGATAGGATTTTAGAGAGAATCAGCATGCTGTTGAGGGGCGTTCTCAATTCGTGTGACATGTTGGCCAAAAATTCACTTTTGGCCCGGTTGGCCTCTTCGGCCAGTTCCCGTGAGTGAGATTCGGCGGCATTCAGCTCCTGGCCAATGCGTCTTGCCTCGGTCTGAATGCGATCCCTTTGACTGGAAAGTGACATCAAAACCATAAACAGCAGTGCATCCACCGTCATGCCGAGTACGGCAATGATCAAAGGTTGGCTGCTCTCCATCTCCTGCTCAAATTTGGGCCGGCTTTGAAACCGGGCGGTCCAGGTGCGTCCGGCCAGAGTGATGGCCGTACTGGAAGCGTATAGCAACTGTGATTCAGGTCAAGGGAATTCAAACAGCCGGATGCCATTTTTCTCCGCTTTTGACCATAGCGTTCAGGATCGTCAACAGCTTTCTCATACAAGCTGTAATTGCAACTTTAGGTTTCTTGCCCGCAGCGATTAGGCGGTTATGAAACTGACTTATTACGGGATTAAATCTTGTGGATGTTAATGTTGCCATGAAAAGAACTGTGCGGACATTCGCCTTTCCGCCCCAAACTTTGCGTGACCCTTTCAATAGCCCGCTATCTCGATTGAGCGGAGCCACACCAGCCAATGCTGCAATTTGCTTTCTGTTCAACGCGCCAATCTCAGGAAGCTCTGAAAGCAGAGTGGAAGACAGTACCGGACCGACGCCTGGCACGCTCTGCAATACAGAGTCTTTTTCTTTAAGTGAATCGTCTTCGAATATCTTGTCATTGATTTCTTTATTCAACGACTCGATTTCTCTTTTCAGCCACACCAGATGCTCTTCAATGCTGGATTTCATCCGTTGCTTAGCAGAACTCATACGGTTTTTTTCAGCGGTTTGCATCCCAACAAGTTGTCGCCTCCTAGCCCTCAAAGCCCCTAACTCTACAAGATTTTTCTCTTTAACATGTCGTGCTGGCGGTCGGACACCTTCAGCAAAATGTGCAAGTACTTCTGCGTCAATGGTGTCTGTTTTAGCGAGCTTTCCAGTAGCTTTTGCAAAATCACGTGCCTGTCTTGGATTGATGACAGCGACAGGAACTTTCTCTGCATCCAGTGC
>JADFYU010000051.1 GCA_015232865.1 Magnetococcales bacterium | reverse complement strand
CAGGCTGTTGGCCTGTAGGGTGGTATAGCGGTTGTGTTTTTCCAGGTATTGTTGCAGGCTCTCGCCGGAATAGTGGAGCAAATCCCCATCCAAGAGGCCGACCGGTCCGTCCACCTCGATGTATTCATGAACGTCGGAGTTGGTCCAGCGGCCCTGCTTGCGGTGCATGAGGCGCAGTTTATAATCGGGATAACCAAAACCGTGTTTTAGGCCGCGCCCCAAAAAAAAGTTGCGCCGGGCCATGCGATATCCGACATAGCGGTGGTTGCGGTGGGTCATGACCTGGCGGATGTTTCGGCTTAAACGGCTATCGACCCGTTCGTCGGCATCCAGACAAAGCACCCAGTCAAACCGGGCTTGATCGACAGCGACATTTTTCTGGGCACCGTAGCCCAACCATGGCTGATGGAAAACCCGTGCGCCCATGGATTCGGCCAGTTCGACGGTTGTATCCGTACTACCGGAGTCGACGACGACAATATCCTGGGCAAAGGCGGCACTGGCCAGACAATCGGCCAGGCTGTTTTGCTCGTTCAGGGTGATGATCGCCACACTGATGGGCAGTTTGTCCGAGTCACGGTTCATGAATGTTTGGCGGCGTCAGGATGAATAAAGATAAAGTTATTCATATAATTCCGGCAACTGACATCGGCTTGCATATCGAGACTGAAGGAGACCAACGGTTTTTTTTCACCGTGATGATAGAAGGAGCCGACATAACCCAGGTCGGTCAAAAAGCGAAAAACCTCTTCCATGGTCTGCCCGGATTGATGACGGGCCTCGCACTCGAACAGGATTAACGGACGATCCCGCTCCAGCAGGTTTCGCCCACCTTTGAACACGGCCAACTCATGGCCTTCCACATCGCATTTGATGAGGTGGACTGGGCTTTGTTCAGCAAAATAGTGATCCAGAGAGACCAGTTTGATACCGGGAATGGCGGTCTTTGGTCCCTGAATGGATTGTCCGACCAGACTGGCCCCCGGAGAAGCAGAGCCGTCGCCCGGCACGGTCAGAACGCCGACGGCTTCTTGATCGGAAAGGCCCATCTGCTCCACCTGTACCTGACTCATGGCCATTTTTGCCACCAATCCACGCAAGCGAGCAGCCAATACCGGCTGTGGCTCAAACGCAAAAACCCGACCGGTTGGCCCAACCCGCTTTTGCATCCAATAAGTATAGGCCCCTTTGTGGGCGCCGATATCGATGGCCGTCTGACCGGGTTTAAGATGATCCAGCAACGTCAGGATCTCATATTTGTCCCGACCGAGACGAAAACGCCAGGCCCGATAGATCAGTCGCCAGGTTTCCCACGTACTTGTTGGCCGTTTTTCAATGGTCATCCCATCTTTCCTATTTTAAATCCACCTTGGAAACTTCTAATTACAAGGAGGTCATTCCTGATTTACTCATACAGCTTCGAGCCGTGGTTTAGCAAATTATCAGCCCGATAAAGCAGTAGTCAAAGCCGTTGCATTACACCCAACCTTTGACACTCTCCATACAACGTCCGATCCAAGGGGCGACGTCGGTGGTTCGGATTGATAAACGACGGTTTTACAAGCAAGATGGATGATTTATTATTTCTGCAGCCCTTATCTTTCCGCCAGAAGCAGGTTGGCCAGCTTAAAATCCAGATGCGTATCAATATCGATGGACCGTTCCGGCGGCATGACCCACGCCCGGCACGACCCATCCATAAACCGGTGGTTCTCTTGCAACCAATCAATACGGGTAACGTAGACCGCCCCATTGAGGGTATAGGTGCTTGGCAACGCCTGACGCTGACGATCGGTGTAATCCTGGGAGAGGATGGGTTTGAGTATCCCATCGTCCTCTATGGCATACATCCAATAGGGGCTTTTTCCGGAATTCACCACCGAAACCGCCGAAACCGCCGCCTCTTCCACACACAGACGTACCACCGAATCGATATCGTTGGCAAGGCGTAACGGGGTGGTCGGCTGCAACCAGACCAGATAGTCGTAGACCCCTGAAAGTTGATCCAAGGCGTGCAGAGCGGCTTCGATGGCGGTGGATTGATCTTCCGCCAGATGGTCCGGGCGAACAAAGGGAACCTCACATCCCCAGTGTTTGGCCACCTGGATGATTTCGGCATCGTTGGAGGAGAGCACCAGACGATCGATGTAGGCCGATTGCCGGGCAGCCTCAATGGTCCAGGCAATGAGCGGTTTTCCGGCCAGATCCAAGACATTTTTTCTCGGCAAACCCTTGGAGCCACCCCGAGCCGGAATGATGGCCAGTACCGATGCGCTGTCAATCATTGAAAAACCGAGGAGACATCCTCACAGGCTTGGTGAAAATCCCCCCGTTGACCGATATCCAGCCAATAATCTAAAAAGGGGAAGGCTGCTGTCTCATGGCCTTTTTCGATGACCCGCCGAAACAGATCCGGCATATCAAAATTGTTGGCACCGGACAAAAACGGCAGAACGGATGGGTCTAACAGATAAATTCCGGCGTTGACAAAATAGGATTGGACCGGTTTTTCCTCGATACCCAGCAACTGATGTTGCTTGGTCTGTACGACGCCATAAGGAATGGTCTGCTCCATCTTTCGTACACAGAGGGTCGCCTTTGAATTGTGCTCCAGATGAAACTCGAGAATGTCGTTAAAGTTGATCCGGGTCAGCAGATCGCCGTTCATGACAAAAAATGGTTCCGAAGGGATTTCCGGCAGCAGAGCCAACGACCCAGCCGTACCCAAGCGCCCCTCCTCCTCCAGATAGCGGATCTCCACCCCCCAATCCGAACCATTGCCAAAATAGTTTTGGATGATCTCTTTCTTATAATTGACGGAGATATAAAAACGGTAATAACCGTGGGCAATATAACTTTCGATAATAAGTTGCAAAATGGGTTTTACCCCCACTTTTAACATGGGTTTCGGACACTCTTTGGTCAGGGGGCCCAGGCGAGAACCCAATCCACCCGCCATCAAAACCACCCAGTTATCCCGAGTCTGGGGCCGGGCCATTTCACGCAGGGTTTTCAAGCCGACCAGGGTTCCGTCTTCAGACAGAACGGGAATGTGCTCAATGGTCTTGGCGTTCATCAGAGAGAATATCTTCTCGTGAGAATCGCTCACATACGCCACAAACGGCTGACTACACATCACCTGGGTAACCGATTCGGACAGATCCACCCGGCTTAACAAGGCCCGGCGCACATCCCCATCGGTGACAACCCCCAACAGATGGTATTGCTCATCAACCACCAACGCCACTCTAAGAGCGCCCTTGTCGATAACCGTTATCGCATCCATGATGGTCGCGCACGGCTGAATGACTACCAATCGCCAATTTTCTACGGAGGTCACAGCTCTGACTCCACTCTTGATAAATTGAGGTTCCGCCGATCTCTGGATCGGACTCATAACTTATACTGAGTGTTTTAATGCAAGCTTGATGCCACACAAAAAAAGGGGCTGTTTCCAGGACAATCCAAGATTTTACCGAAATCCGACGGTTGGACAATCAGGCAATTACTGCCGCCGGAACCCCCACCACCCGCTGACCATCCGCCACATCTCGAATCACCACCGCCCCAGCTCCGACCACAGCCCCTTCGCCAATGTTGATGCCCTGGACAATGGTGGCTCCACAACCGATATGGGCACCGGGTTTGATGCAGACGCCACCGGATACAACCGCACCGGGTGCCAGATGAACATGTGAACCGACCTGGCACTCGTGGTCAACAATCGCACCGGTATTGACCAGGACGTTATCTCCCAACCCGCTTCCGCTCTGGACAATAGCGCCAGCCATGATCTGACAACCGGCCCCCAGGATTATATCCGCTGACAATTGGGCAGAGGGGTGAATAATCGAGATAAAAGAGTACCCTCTGCGACGATATCGGTTAAAAAGAGAACGCCTTTTCTGGGTCGAACCGATGGAACCCAGACCGTTGACCAACTGAAACTGCTCCGGCACAAAACGGTCAGCCAGCGCCTGTTCGGTACCCAATACCGGCACCCCATATCGGGTCGTCCCCATCTCCAGGGCTTTCGGATCGAGAATGCCGTAGAGGTTGTTTATTTTATTTATTTTTTTCAATACATCAATCAAAACACGGGCATGACCGCCGCCCCCCAACAAAATCACCGCTTCGTCTTTAGTCAATGGCTTCATCCTTGGCAAAATTTCGCCGGGCTAAACGTCCGAGCCAGGACCAATAGTGAATGGGTGAAAGACCAAACCCCGGTCTTTTGACACCCAAATTCTCCTCGGTAAAGCACTCTCCAGCCGAAATATCAGATAGCGCCGTCAAGGAGGTCCGAACCACAGATCGGTTCTCCAGTTCGCTGGGAGTCAGTCGTTTGATGCCATCGCCCAGAGATTGTTCAACCTCCCGAATTCCCCAAATCATGGCCGACAACAGGTCCGGCTCCAGGGAGGCTTTATGGTCGGGACCGGGCAGGCTTTGATCCAGGGTAAAATGTTTTTCAATCACCCGAGCCCCTCGGGCCACCGCTGCCAAGGGCACCGAGATTCCAGCCGTATGGTCGGAAAAGCCGACCGTCAGTCCAAATGCTGCCGACAGGGTATCCATGGCTCGCAGGTTGACATCAATCAAAGGGGCCGGATACTGGGTGGTACAGTGCAATAGGGTCACTTTCTCCCGCAGGGCCTGCTGGCCTTCCAAACTATTATAGGCCGCCTCAAAGTGTTCCAGGCCGGGGTCGGTCTGGCTCCGGATCAACCCATGAGCCAGGATCATCAACGCCTGCTCCACTTCAGCCAAGGCAGACAACCCGGTTGAAAGAATAATCCGGGCACCACTTCGGGCCGTCGCCAATAACAGTGGGCCATGGGTCAAGGCCCCGGAGGAGAGTTTTATCAACCCCAAACCCAACTGCTGGACCAAAAAATCCAGGGAATTGAGATCAAAGGGGGTCGAGAGAAAACGAATCTGCCGCTGGCGACAATGGGCGGTCAGGCGCAGATGGTCCTCTGGAGAGAGAGCCAGTTTTTTCAACATTTCAACCTGGCTCTCTTCCGGGCCACCGTCGACCATTTGATAGGCCGCCTTCGGTGCCTGGACGGAGACCAGGCCGTGGGCGTTGAATGTCTGAAACTTGACCGCATCGGCCCCAGCCTCCACCGCCTGATCGATCAACTCGATGGCCAGATCACAGTCACCATTATGGTTGACCCCAGCTTCAGCAATGATAAAAACTGGCGATTGATCGCCCCGGCCCGCCATTGGACTCATACCCACTCCAGATCATGAAATTGTTTTCGAATCAGTTGATTAAAATCGCTCCGACGCAAGATCTGCAATATCAACTGTGCACTGTTGCCCCGACCGTAAGGCGAATCAACTTCCCGTTTTTCCCGACCAAAAGCCAAGGCCCGGTCCATGGTCTGCCGGATCGAATCCGTTGACTCCGAACAATCAAAAACCGACGCGGCTTTAAGTCGTCCCGCCTGACGTTGGCCGACATTGACGGTCGGTACGCCAAAAAATGGGGCTTCGATGAGTCCGCTGGAGGAGTTACCCACGACCAGATCGACCAACCGCAAAAGCCCCAGGTAAAGCCGGGAACCCAGATTGTCGAACAGGACCGTCTGACCCGGACGACCGGAGACGAATTCGGCCAACATTTTATTGATGGCCCGGCCACCGGCATCGGCATTGGCCTTGGTAAAAATAATCCGAGCCTCAGGAAACTGTTCCAAAGCCAGCAAGAGTGCAGACAACCCCTCTGTGGAACATTGATCCAAGGTGGTGGGGTGGTAGGTGACCAGAAAATTGGTGTTGGCCAGGGTAAATCCGCTTTCACTCTGCCACGACAACCGATCGGGAAACCTGCCCAAAAGCAGATGATCCAGCCCCGGTGCTCCGACGTTAAAAACCCGTTCCGGGGACTCTCCCAGTTGAATCACCCGTCTGAGATAGGGTTGCGCGGCGACAAAATGGAGATGAGACATTTTTGTGATGGCGTGACGAATAGACTCATCGATGGCCCCTTCCGACCGCTCGCCGCCGTGAATGTGGGCAATGGGAATCCGTGCCGGCAAAGCAGCTTGTACAGCGGCCAGCAACTCGAATCGATCACCAAGAACCACGAGCAGATCCGGCTTCAGGTTGTTCAAGGCATCGGCAAATCCGATCACTCCCAGACCGATGGATTTGGCGGTTCCCACCGCCGTATCGCTGGAGAGCAACAGCTCGACCTTGGCATCAATCCGGAATCCCTGGGCCTCGATCTCCAATCCGGTCAAACCAAACTCCGGCGACAGATGCGTTCCGGTGACAATGAGTTGAAGCTGAAAATCGTTCGCCTCCTGCAATCCCCGCATCAACCAATAGAGCAATCCGTATTCGGCTCGGGTGCCGGTAACCACGCAAATTTTTCTCTGGATCATGATCAACAGCCCCTACCGTTTGCTTATCGTCAATGGGAAACAGCCTGCATGACGGCCTGGATGGTCCGTTGCTGATCTTCCAGGCTCAGGCTGACCGAACAGGGCAGTACAACCACCTGAAACCACAGGCTTTCACTGACTGTTTGCGTCATCTTCGGGGCCTTATTATAGGGGGTCTGGAGGTGGATCGGCTTCCAAAAAGGCCGCGCATCAATATCCGTCTGCCGAAGCTGTTCCAACACCCGCGAAATCCGATCCATCCCAGCTTCCGCCATCCAAACCCCGGAGAACCAACACCCGCTCCGGCTTTGTTTGGTCAGATTTCGGGATTCGATAGGATAATCGGGGAATGGAGCCAGACCAGAAACCTCAGAAAAGGCCAGATCATAGCGTTGACGAATCTGCCGTTTGGCTTGAATGAACGGCTCCAACCGCTCCATCTGGGCACAACCGATGGCCGCCTGGATATTGGTCATGCGATAGTTGAAACCGACCCGATCATGATCATAGCCGATCCCGGTCCGGGCGGTGGTACTGAGGTGCCGGACCAGATCCATCAAAGCCGGATCGTCACCGACCACCGCGCCACCGCCACCACAGGTGACCGTTTTGTTGCCATTAAACGAGAATACCGTCAAATCCGCGCCCAAATCACCGACTGGCCGACCGGCATCCGTCGCCCCCAAAGCCGCCGCCCCATCGGCTATGACCGGCAACTCATAGGATTTGGCAATGGAGACGATGGCATCCATATCCGCCGGCATACCCAGCGTATGAACCGGCATGATGGCCGCAATCCGGCGTCCGGTCGGACCATGAATCAGATCTCCTCCGCGCCGCTCGGTTTGGGTCGCCAGACCATGGGCCAACTGATCGACGTCCAGATTCCAACGTTGGCGATCGACATCAAACAACCAGGGATCGGCTCCACAATAGCGAATGGCGTTGGCACTGGCGATGAAGGTCAGACTGGGCAAAATAACCAGATCGCCCGGTCCGACCCCCATGGCAACCAGAGCGGTATGTAAACCGGCGGTTCCCGATGCCATGGCAACCCCCTTTAAATTGCCAGAAGCCTGGGCGACCTGTTGTTCAAAACGGCTGACAAACGGTCCGACCGAAGAGACAAAATTGGTCTCGATGCACGTTTGCAGATAACGGCTTTCGTTTCCACTGGTGTCTGGAATGGCAATGGGTATCATGGTGCGCTTCCTACATCTTTTGATCAAGATTGCGATCAAGTATTTGATGTTCCAAGCTCGGAACGGCAATCCGGATGGCATCGGCCATGGCCTCAATAGACCATTGACTCGAGAGCCGAACCTCTTCCAACGCCGCCAGGCATTGGGAAAGCGCCGACTCATCTTCCGGCGCAACCCCCTGAACCACCCCCAACCCCGGATACCGATCAAAGTCGGCCTGCTCCCGATGACCGACAAACTCCTCGACCATTTTTTCGCCGCTGGTATCGCTGCCACTAAAATAACAGGGCCAACTATTGGACCCTGCGCTTAGGGTCGCTGCGTACTGGCGGGCCTCGGATTCCGAATCAAACAGCTTTGGTGTAACCCCCTTGGCGTGCAAAAATAGCTCAGCGATCTCCGAGAAGCTTTTTAGATCGGATTGGGGATTCAGGCGAGGGATGAAAATCTCCCGGTTTGCACCTAGAAAACAGGCCAGCAGGCAGAGTTGGCCCGACTCCGCATAGGAGATAAAATAACGGCGTACATCGTTGGGGGCCGACAGAGGCTGACCTTTCTCGAAGCGACGGCAGAATCCGTGCAACAGGCTGCCGTCGGAAAAAGCAACGTTGGCAAATCGAGCCGTGCTGTACTGGGTTCGACCGGAAAAAGAGTAGAGAATCTGCTCCATCAACGCTTTTCCCGCCCCCATCAGGTTGGCCGGATTGACCGCTTTATCAGAGGAGACAGAGAAAACACGGGTGCCGGTACACAGCGCCAATTGACGCAGCAACCGTTCCAAAGAGAACAGATTGACATCCAACATACGCATTAGACTATAGGGATCACGCTCAACCCGAACATGTTTGAGGGCGGAAAAGTTGACGACATAATCATAGGCATTTTCCGAATCCAAAAACCGCTCAAACTCCACCCCCCCCATGGGAATGGAGAGGGTTTTAAAATCTGTCGGCAACGGGAGTGGAGAGGCACGCAGATCACGTACCAATTCGACCAGATTATTTTCAGCCGGGTCTACCAGATGCAACACCTCCGGTGAAAAAGAGACCAACTGTTTGACAAAAGAGCTGCCGATGGTGCCCGCCGCTCCGACCACCAGAATCCGACTGCCACCAATGATCTCTAATAGCTGTTCTCTCTCGCCAACCAATGCCTCTTCAAATAATGAACGGCTGCGACCTAAAATCTGTTCTAACAACGGCTCCGCCATGGTCCCCTTCCTTTAGGATGAATACTGTTCCAGATAGAGATGTGCGGCCTTATTGTGGGGATCTTTCTGGAGTATGGCTTCAAATGTCTCCTTGGCAGCGACCAGATTCCCCAAGTCTCCATAGAGTTTACCCAATTTTTGTTTGGTTACCAGGTCCTCATTGACAACACCCAGATACTGTTTATAGACCTTGACCGCCTCATCACCCGATCCGGTCAAACGAAGCAGGTCTGCATAATAGGGAAGCAACACCAACGATTTTTCCGACAGCTTGCGTGCTACCGGCAGAGCGCTATCCAGATCACTCCGACTTAAATGAACCGACAAGATCCGTTTAAGACACTCCCCAGACAGCAACTCCGACTCTACCTGATTAAAACGCTCCAGAGCCAGATCAAACTGCTGGGCCTTTTGCGCCAGATATCCCTCCAACAACAATACAAACGCCTCTCTCTCTTTCAGATTACTCTTTTTGATCCCGGCCAGGAAATTCTCCAGACGGTCGATCTCATTGTTGCTGTAAAAATGGTTGGCTTTGTCCAATACCGCCATGGGTGGGGCAAGAATGTTCTGGCAGTGGGCCCGATAGTCGGTTTCGGTGGCCGACAGAATCTCCTGGTAGCTCTGTAATATCCGGGACATCGGCTTGGCCTGTTTTTCTGGAAAATCGGCCACGGTCTGCTTGGTTTGATCCAAAAAGCGTTGCAATCGCCCCGGTTGTTTATCCTTTTGCCATTGATCAAGCAGGATCTTCATCTGGGGCCGGGGTTTTTCCTCCTCCAAACGGGCACGGATTCTCTGGCGGGTTTCGTCCACTTTAGTCAAAAAATCCTTACTGCTGTCCCGGTAAATTTCATAATATCGACGCCCGGTCTCTTCAATCTCCGCATCACTCCACTCTTTACTTTTATCAGGCCGACTCAACTTGAGCAGATCGCCGACACTCCAACGTTTGACCAGACTGGAGATCTCTTTCAACTCCCCATCCAAAATGATCTCGATTTCATCCATTCTCTTTTTATATTTAAAGTCAGGCAGACGCCCCTTGCGACCAAACAGCCGCTCGTTGCAAACCAGCGCCTCTTGAGCCAATTTTTTTATTTTCAGCAGTTGCCCCCTGATCTCGACCAACTCCTCTTCGACCAACCGATAATGGTCGGATGGACTGGGAATATCGGCCTGCCCCAATCGGTTGGTCACCAACTCCCAGGCTGAAATCTCCGGGGTTTCGATGCGCAGTTGATCCCAGGGAATATGGGTCACCTGTTCAATTTTTGCCGACGCCTTGGAGGGATTGACCACCTGGCACGGCTTCCCCTCTCGGTCGTTGGCCAACCCGGCCAGTGAACTAAGTGCTGGAATGGCGTTAAAAAAATCTGCCGCCGTCTCCGCCATCCAGCCGCCGTTGGTCTGCACCCACAGTTGCGACCTCCTGGCATAGGGACCGGCTAAACTCTCTTCACTACCCTTGGCGTGGGTAAACCCCTCTTTGCTGAAGCAAAGATCAAAACCGGTCAGAATAATTCTGGAAAAACCCATTTGAATCGCCGCACCCAGAGCCTGATGAGAGACCGTAATACCGGGATAGATCCGATAGAGTGGATTTTTCTGGCTATCCCAGGGAAAACGGGGGCCCATATAAAAACTGATGCCACGCCACTGCCCCACCAGTTGCGGATTAAGATGATACATATTGATCAGACAGGTCTGCTGATAAAAACCCAGCATCTCCTTGCTCTGATGAAAGATGATATCGTTGGGGTCAATGGCAAACATAAAATCCGGGACGATCTCCTCCCGCTTCAGTTGCCCGGCAATCCGCGTGACCGCCAAGACGACCAGATTGGCTCGATTTTGACGAATCCACTCAAATGATTCATCCAAAGAGGGGCCACCCGCCATCAATATGGCTGTTTTTCCGGCAAAACCGTCATCCAACACCGAAACCGGAATCCGGTTTTCCGCCAGATTTTCCAACCCTTTGGTGTTAAAAATCCGTGAACCGACCTCTTGGCTCATCTGAATCTTGAATTGGCCCAAATCCTCCGAAAATTTATTGCCCAGCCCCACATACACATCATGATAACCATCAACCACACTCAGAGATTGCACCTGAGAAAGCTTGGATACATAAAAATAATCTCGCAAAGAAAGCTCATTGGCCTTCTCGTACCAGCGTTCGTAAGGCTCGACAAAAAATTGATCCGGAAGGGTTTTGCCAATAATCCCCTCTTGGTATAGCTGTTCTAAAATATCCGGGTGTTCGATAAACAAATAGCGGGAATCCGCATCAACACCCCGGTTCATCAGCCATTGCAGCAACAGACCGCCATCGGTGCCAGCGATCAGATACAGATGGCTCTCCTTCTGCAAGGATTGACCAAAATGCCTTTGATAAAAACTATCCGAGCCGACCAACGAAAATGTCTCGCCAATAATGGAGGGATAATATCTCTCTCCAAATTTATTGACCAAAACGGGGCCGAGTAACGATTGATTGCTATCCATTTTCAGAAGCCATCTTTCCATTTTTTGTTTGGGTTGTATTTTTTGATAATGTAACCTATCTTCGTCGGTATCCAGGTGTTTATCTTAACCCTATAATCACCGGTCTGCTTATGCTTGCAATCAATGCTGTATCATATCGAGGGAAACCCCGGTTCAGACAGGGTATAAAAACCCAAATTAGGATCGTTTAATCATTATGCTACCGATTAATCATAACGATGCCAGCCTAAAAAAAGAGCTGGGAGACGTTATTGAATTGCAAAAAAATGGGCAAAATGAAGAGGCCATTCTCCGATTACAGTCCTTATCTTCGCAATTTCCAGGCCATTCTAAACCTTACTTTCTGTTGGGTATCTCACATTACCATTTAAAGGAGTTTGACCAAGCCACCGATCAAATCAGCCGAGCCATCGCCATCAATCCCAACGCTGCCGAATACCATACCTCTCTGGGAGTGGTATTCTCAGCCTCCGGCAAGAAAAAATTGGCGGAATTGCGCTGGAGGGCGGCTATACGCCTCAAACCGGAACAACCGGAAGCCTATTTTCATCTCGGTGATGCTCACATTGATCGGGGCCAGGCTCAAAAGGCAATCGACTGGCTCAAACAGGCCGTCGCTCTAAAGCCCACCTTTTTGGAAGCCTGGAACAACTTGGGCCTCTGTTATAAGGCCCTCAAACAGCCTGCCCAGGCCAAAAACTGTTTTGAAAAAACCATTAAACTCGACCCAGATTTTATCAACGGTCACGTTAATCTGGCAGTTACCCATCTGATAACAGGCGATTACATCAACGGCTGGCAGGAGTATCTCTGGCGTTTTAAACTCCAAGAATCCCCGATCGCCTTTTCTGCACCAGAGGGGGTGCCCCTTTGGAGAGGAGAGCCATTGGCCGGAAAACATTTATTGTTACTCTCCGAACAGGGCTTTGGCGATACCCTGCAGTTTGTTCGTTATCTGCCAATACTCAAAACGTTGTGTCAACAAATTACCCTGATCAGCCCCAAACTTCTGCTGCCACTGCTGGAGCGAATGACAGAAATCGATCGACTGGAAAGCCAAGACCAATCCCTCGGTACCATCGACTATTATCTACCCCTGATGACCATTCCCCATGTGCTGAAAACCACGCTCGAATCCATCCCGACTCAGACACCCTACCTCTCCTGCGACCCTGAGCAGATCCAAGCATGGTCGGATCGACTGCCTGAAGTACCGTTGCGAATCGGACTGGTCTGGGAAGGAAAACCTCTTTTTCAAAATGATCCGCTCAGGCGGCGCTCCGTCACTCTGGAGAGCCTGGCCCCGTTAGCAGCCAATGATCGAAAAATTCTATTTGTCAGCCTCCAAAAAGGAGAGCCGGCCCGACAAATCGAACACGCTCCAGAACCGATGAATATTCTCAACCTGGATTCGCATATTAACAACTTTGCCGATACAGCGGCCATCATCGAAAATCTGGACCTGGTCATTACCATCGATACCGCTACTGCGCACCTGTGCGGCGCCTTGGCCAAAAAGGTTTGGATACTGCTCCCCTACGCCCCGGATTGGCGTTGGGGGTTGGAGAGCGATCGAACACCATGGTATCCCAGCGCAAAACTGTTTAGACAGCAGACCCCCAACCAGTGGCAGGAACCCATCGAACAGATGGCCGCCCAACTCAAGGAGTGGCCGATAACATGAGCCAAAGCAACGATCAACTGATTCAACAGGCCAATTCCCACTTTTGCTCAGGAAACTATCCCGCCGCCGGAAAGTTGGCCGCCACGGTTTTTTCGCGAGAGCCTGAACACCCCGAAGCCCTACTCATACTGGGCATGGTCGCTTACCGATCCAACAATGCCAATTTGGCCTTACAGCTCATCGAAAAATCTATAGATGTCAAACCTGGTCAAGCCCTGGCGCTTTTTCATCTGGCGACGGTTTTACAAAGTTGCGGCCGCACCAATGATGCAGAAATTCGTCTGGCGCAAGCACTAAAAGTTAACCCGTCACTGACGGAAGCCCATATCAACTTGGGCAATATTTCATTCAATAGAGGGGAAACCAAGCAGGCCATACCCCACTATATTGAAGCATTGAAGATCGACCCCGACAACAGTAACGCCCACTACAACCTGGGCGTTATCTCGCAAATGCTCGGCGACCATCCAGGAGCACTCAACCATCTGGATCTTGCGTTGCAAAATGCCGAAGAATCTCCAACCGCACACATGGCAAAAGCCTTTTCTCTGTTGATGACAGAACAGTTTACCCAAGGGTGGAAAGAGTATGAGTGGCGCTGGAAAATGCCCAACCATTCCCCAAGAATCTGCCCGGTTCCCAGATGGCAGGGCGAGGAGATGAGTGGCGGCAAAAAACTCTATCTATACACGGAACAGGGATTTGGCGATGCCATCATGTGCGCCCGTTATATTCCCTGGGTTCGAGAGAGCGGTGCGTTTGTTATTTTGGAGTGTAAACCAGAACTGTATCAACTGTTTAAAGACTCTAATATTGCTGACCACGTGGTCATTCGAGAAGCCGAAGATGACAGCCCACCATCGTTTAAATATGATTATCACCTACCCCTGATGAGTCTGCCGGCTCTCTTTACCTTTTCTTTAGAGACCATTCCAAAAAATATCCCCTACCTCAAACCCAACCCAAAAGCGGCTACCAAATGGCGGCTGAAATTGGGCAGCGGGCCGGAACTGAAGGTGGGAATCTGTTGGTCAGGAAACCCAAGCGCCCTGGCCAACAAGGGTCGAGCCTGTACCCTCAAAGATCTGCTGCCCATCACCCAGATTCCCGGTGTACGTTTTTTCAGCTTGCAAAAGGGAGAGCCAGCCAAAAAGCTATACGAGACCGAACATGAACAGGTCATGGTTGATCTAGACCCGGTTTTAACGGACTTTGCCGAAACCGCCGCCTGCCTCTGCCAACTAGACCTGCTTATCTCTACCGACACAGCAGTCGTCCATCTGGCCGGCGCCATTGAAACCGAGTGCTGGGTTATTCTGCATACCGCATCAGAATGGCGCTGGTTGCAAAATCGATCCGATAGTCCCTGGTATCCGGCCACCACACTTTTTCGCCAACACCAGCCCAACAATTGGCAGCAGGTGGTCGAATCGGTACGCCAGGCCCTGATCGCCAAAACCCAAACGAATTGAATAACGGGCTAGATTCGGCAGTTGGTCATGGGTAAAGGGTGCAACCGTTTATTTGGTGAATCGAGAGATTTAGCCGGTTTTGTACCAACAACCACTGAATCCAGACAAAAAAAAGCCACTGAATCTCAGTGGCTTTTTTTAAATCTTAACAAACAGAAGAACGTTACTCAGCTACCCGCTCTACCAACTCGATAAACGACATTGGTGCCGCATCCCCGTAACGAAAACGTGTTTTTAAAACACGAGTATACCCACCGTTGCGCTCCCGATTCCGCTCAGCTATATCGGTAAAAAGCTTATGAACCACCTCTTTATTGTTCAAAATGCTCAAAGCCTGACGCCGGGCATGCAGATCACCTCTCTTACCAAGCGTGACCATACGATCAGCCATTCCGCGCAGCTCTTTTGCTTTTGTAACGGTGGTCTCAATTCTTTCGTGTAAAAAAAGACTATTGAGCATATTTTCAAACATCGCTTTGCGATGACTGGTGTTGCGACCAAATCTACGAACTTTTCTATGATGCCTCATCGGACTATTTCCTTCTAGAAATTCTCTTCTTCAATCTGCTTAGCCAACTCATCGACATTCTCTGGTGGCCACCCTTCAAGCTGCGCACCCAAACTGAGCGACATCTCATCAAGGACTTCTTTAATTTCATTCAAAGATTTGCGTCCAAAATTTGGTGTCTTCAGCATTTCCGATTCTGTTTTTTGAATTAGATCGCCAATATAAACAATATCGTCATTCTTCAAACAGTTGGCAGAACGTACCGACAGTTCCAGTTCATCCACCTTACGGAAAAGATTAGGATTCCATTTTGGAACACCTTCATCATCCTTGCTTTTCTGCATTGGAACATCATCAAAGTTGATGAACAGACTCAGTTGATCCTGAAGTATTTTGGCCGCATAAGCCAAAGCATCTTCAGGAGTAACAACACCGTTCGTCACCACATTCATAATCAACTTGTCATGGTCGGTTTGTTGACCAACACGTGCATTTTCCACACGATATGAAACTTTTTTTACCGGATTAAAACTACAATCTACAGGAATCACACCAATAGTCGACGGCTCTTCTTCCGAACTGGGTACAGCTCTAACATATCCTTTACCAGTCGATACCGTCATTCTCATTTCAAGGGTTGCGCCCTTATTCAACGTTGCGATATGCAGGTCTGGATTTAAAATTTCAACATCATGTCCAGGGTCAATCATCGCTGCCGTAATCGAACCGGCTTTATCTGTCTTCAAGTGTATGACACGAGTTTCACCCGACTGAACACGCAAAGCCAAACTCTTTAAATTCAGAATAATATCAGTTACATCTTCAAGAACGCCCGGTACGCTGGAAAACTCGTGCAGCACGCCTTCAATTTTTACCGATGAAACAGCAGCACCCTGCAACGAGGAAAGAAGAATTCTTCTCAGCGCATTGCCTAAAGTGGTGCCAAAACCACGCTCCAGCGGCTCAGCAATTAAACTGGCCTCTTTGGAGGGATCTTCTCCACTTTCGAGCTCAATCTTCTGCGGCTTTATAAGCTCTGTCCAATTACTATACATCCGCTTCCTCCAACCCCTAGCTGTCTTACTTGGAGTACAACTCGACGATTAAGTTCTCATTGTACTCAGCCGGCAGATCCGATCTGTCAGGATAAGAAACGAACGTTCCAGACAGTGCAGTCGGATCAACCTCAATCCACGAAGGTTTCTCACGACGCATTGCACTATCCATAGCGCCTTTGATTCTCAGGTTATTCCTGTTTTTTTCGCGAACAGAAACCTTATCACCCGGCTTAACCAGATATGAGGCTACATTGACTATATTGCCATTGACCATGATCTGTTTATGGCCGACAACCTGTCTGGCTTCCGTACGAGAACAGGAAAAACCAAGCCGGTAGACCACATTGTCCAGACGACGCTCCAACAAAACCAACAAGTTTTCACCGGTAACACCATCCATCCGTGCCGCCTTCTTGAATAGCGTACGAAACTGACCCTCCATCAGTCCATATGTCCGTTTAATTTTCTGTTTCTCACGCAAATGCAAACCGTAGTCAGAAACCTTGCGGCGTCGTTGACCATGAATTCCCGGCGGATAATTGCGCTTTTCAATTGCACATTTATCCGAGAAACACTTTTCACCTTTGAGGAAAAGTTTACTATTTTCACGCCGACATAAACGGCACTTTGATCCGAAATAACGGGACATATTTCTGAATTCCCTTAATTACTCTTATAAAATATCAAACACGACGACGTTTGGGTGGCCGACATCCATTGTGAGGAATAGGGGTAACATCCTCAACATAGGCAATGTTAAATCCGATGGAGCCTAAAGCTCGCAGAGCAGATTCACGTCCGGAACCTGGACCTTTCAGTCTGACTTCAAGGTTGCGCATCCCATGCTCCTGCGCTTTTCTTCCCGCCTCTTCAGCAGCCATCTGGGCGGCAAACGGGGTAGACTTTCTTGATCCTTTAAAACCTTGCGCA
>JADFYU010000050.1 GCA_015232865.1 Magnetococcales bacterium | reverse complement strand
AGACCCCACCCTTTTTTTTTAATTGTTTTTTGGCCTGCCCGTCAATTGATGAGTGCTGAAGCGCTAGATTCGGCAGTTTCAGGTATGTGCTCATAACCCGATAAACGGCAGTTATCGGTGAAACAGCCATTTTCGGCACGCTCCGCCAACTGCCGTTTCTCGGTTAGACTAAACTTCCTAATCGATCCTGAAATATTCTCCTCCGAGTACGTGCGCCCTGCCGGGCGCACGATGCAAAAAAAACCCCAGGAGAACCTGGGGTTTTTTGTACTGCTTTCAACTACGGAGAAACAATCATCCGCCGCCGAAAATACCTTTCAAGGTGAAGAAGGTCACTGCAGAGGTGATACCTGCGGCAGGCAGAGTAACAACCCAGGAGACAACGATATTTCCAATCACCCGAAGGTCAAGAGCGCCGATACCACGAGCCAATCCAACCCCCATAACCGCACCAACTGCGATGTGAGTTGTGGAGACTGGCAAGCCGGTCCGTGAGGCCAAAACAACGGTGGTAGCCGCAGCCAAAGTTGCACAATAACCACGAGTCGGGGTCAATTCGGTAATTTTTGTACCGATGGTCTGCATAACTTTATAGCCCATGGTCGCCAAACCAGTCACGATACCAACACCACCAAGTATCAGAATCCAGATTGGCAGTGACGATTTTTGAGCCACCTGACCACCGGAGTTAACGATGGAAACAACCGCAGCCAAAGGCCCAATTCCGTTTGCAACGTCGTTGGAACCGTGCGCAAAAGCCATGGCACAAGCGGTGAAAACCATCATTGGGGTAAACACTTTTTCAACACTGGCGTAATGGAACTCTTTGTCAGCGGTCTCATCCATTTGCACCCGGTCGATCAACACTTTACCGACAAAGGCAACAACAATACCGGCGATGGTCGCAATGATAACACTCTCACCAGCGCTGAACTCTAAGTTCAGATGCTTTAAACCTTTGAACATGCTGACCAGAACCACGATGAAACCGACCAAGAAAACATAAATCGGTCCCAAACTCTTGGCTTTTCTGAATGGGTTATCCGTGTTGAGAATAAACGATCGAATACTCATCATCAGAACGAAAGCAATGACGCCACCGATCAATGGGGAAACCAACCAAGACATGACGATGCTGCCGATTTTGGACCAGTTGACCGCGTCCATACCGATACCGGCCATGGCAAAACCAACCAACGCACCAACGATGGAGTGAGTGGTGGAGACAGGCCAACCGCGAGCGGTTGCAACCATCAACCAAACCGCCGCACCCAACAAGGCACCCAACATTCCGTAAACCAGAATCTCCGGTGTCCCGGCGATTGAGTCCGGATTGATGATCCCCTTACGAATGGTTTTAGTAACCGCACCACCGGCGATGAAAGCACCTAAAAACTCAAAGATTGCCGCAATAACAATGGCCTGCTTAACAGAAACAGCACCGGAACCAACGGATGTACCCATGGCGTTGGCAACGTCATTTGCGCCAATACCCCACGTCATGTAGAACCCGAAAATAATTGCCAGGGATATAAAAACTGTCCCTGATTCTTGAATAATTTCCATACTTTTTTCTCCAAATAATTCTTAAGACAAAGTGAATTTAGTTTATCGGGCCAACAAGAGGCGCAGACGTCCACCAACTTTTTCTGCATCGTCTGACAGATCACCAATCCAATTGATCATCTGATACCATAAGACCACTGAAACCGGCTTAATTTCATCTTCATGGCTGAAAAGATTGCGAATCAACTCTTTGGTCATTTCCGAATTTTTCTTTTTGGTAACAGTCAATGCATCGACCATTTCGAGAACACGGGTTGACTCACGTCCACCAAATCCCATCTCGACCAACTCATCCAACTCTTCGATGATCTTAGAGGCACTGTCACACGCTTCGACACACCCTTTAGCCAGAGCGACCAACGGTTCAGCCATGCCAACAGGCACTTCCATAGTGCGATCAGAAATCAGACCGGCGATGTCTTGCGCCTTATCAGCGATGTCGTCTTGAATGTCGAGCATTTCCAGCAAATCACGACGGTCAATGGGCATGAAAAGGCTTTTGGGTAGATGAGCACGAAGCTGATCCTTGGTCTGGTCGGCTTGATTCTCCAACTCGTCAATTCGAGCTTGAATCGATTTAATTCGTGCCTGATCTCCGCTGTTCAATGCTTCAAACAGTCCTGGGATCTCTCCAGCACATTCGACAGCCTGACGCATGTGTTGCTGAAGAGGTTTAAAGGGTGACTTTCCAAACAAGTTGGAGAGTGGGTTTGAGCTAACCATATGCTCGGTTCTCCTTACAAAGAAAATAGGGGTGGGTTGTTCAAAATGAACACAGATTGTTAACAGGATTTAAACAATATGAGCCTTGAAATGGGCTCTATACAAATTTTACACCTAAATTTTGCAAAAAAAATCAGTTGATTTGTTTGTTTTTTTTGCCATAAATTTTTTCTTCACACAAATAATTCTTGCCACTCAATAAATTCTCGATGATGACGATGAATTACTAATGAGGAGAATAATACACTTGTAACAATGTCCTTGTAAACAATTAATTTCACGATTGCGGAACTTTTTTTAAACACATGATTTTATTAAAATTTTTTTTATGTTAAGAAAATGTTATATTGAAGTTCTGAGTTTCGTTATTTATATGTACATCTTTTTTTATGCTGTATTAGAAATTTCTTCTCATCATTATGTTTTATAGAGACATTTGCCAATTTTACATTTTTGGATTATGCTTCTTTAATATTTCGTTAATCTACATGCTCTGATCACATTAAATCTCGAATTGAGAACCACATGCCCAATCAGTTAAAAATAATCGACCTAAAAATGGCTGCTGGCCCCCTCTTTACCTTTTCCATTGGAGCGGGAGAGCTTCTCTGTTTAAGTGGACAATCCGGGACAGGAAAAACGCTTTTGCTTCGGGCAATCGCCGATTTGGATCCACATCAGGGTGCAATCTGGTTCAACGATCAAAACAGCGACTCCATACCAGCGCCGTTGTGGCGGAAGAAAATTGGCTTGATCTTGTCGGAGAGTTATTGGTGGAGCGATCTGGTGTCGGATCATTTTTTTGATACCAAGGCTGCTGCGCCTTTTTTGGCGGCCCTCAAGCTTCCAAACGAGTCGCTGAACTGGCAGATCTTTCGCATGTCAACCGGGGAAAAACAGCGAATGTCCATCGCCAGGTTATTGGCCAATAAACCAATGGCCCTACTTTTGGATGAGCCGACCGCCAACCTGGACCCGGAGACGACAAAACAAGTGGAATCCTTGATTTTAAACTATGGAAAAGCCAATAACGTTCCGATCCTATGGGTTAGCCACGACCCATCGCAAATCAAGCGCATTGGTCATCGGCACATTCATATAGAAGACAATCAAATTCGGGAGATACCACTATGAATGTCATACCACTCGGCCCTGTTGAGTTGGGAATTGCCGCTCTTTTGCTTATTATTCTAGCTGTGGTTGCGACGGTACAAAAACTGGCCTTAGGCCAAAAAATTCTCATCTCCGCCACCCGTACGGTCATCCAACTCAGCTTAATTGGTCTGGTCTTGAAAACCCTGTTTGAGACCGTACATTTAGGCTGGATCGCCCTTCTCTCTTTCATCATGCTGACCATTGCCGGTTGGGAAGTCATGGCACGGCAAGGACGGCGCTATTCAGGCGTTTGGGGGTTTGGCATTGGAGCGACCTCTATGTTTTGCTCCTCTTTTGTCATTACGGTGCTGGTCTTGCATCTGGTGATTGCTGCGACTCCTTGGTATACCCCGCAATATGCTATTCCTCTGTTGGGAATGATGCTGGGCAACACCATGAACAGTATAGCACTGGGACTGGACCAACTGACCCGTGAGACCTGGCGGGGACGGGGAATGATTGAAGCACGTCTGTTGATGGGACAAACCTGGCAACAGGCTATTTTACCCATTCGAAAAGCTGCACTCAAAACCAGTATGATTCCCACCATCAATGCCATGGCCGCCGCTGGACTGGTCAGCATTCCCGGCATGATGACGGGACAGATTCTGGCCGGCAACTCACCAGATGTGGCGGTGCGCTACCAAATATTGATCATGTTCATGGTGACGGCCGGCGCCGGGTTTGGATCAATTATTGCCATATGGCTGGGTGCAAAACGCTTGTTTGACCATCGGCAACGCCTTCGACTGGATCGCCTCCAGCCGGAAAAAGCCTGATTGCCCAAGGTTTGACAGTTGGCTCAGCAGCGGTGCAACCGGTTGACCTACCTGGTGAGCTGGAAAAAAATCGAAGTAATGATAAGATCTGGCTCACTAAATAAAAAAAGAGAGTATACCGATTATGTGCCGAAAACCGCCGTTTTCAGGATAACAAAGAAGGGATGAGAGAGAAGAGGAAGTGGAGTCAGTCCACAAATCCGTAGAGAAGTTTGATTTCCTGATCCCAGATGGTGCTATCAATGGTCTCCAATACCAAGGGAATTTCATCCAAGGCCGGGTCATTCATAATGTATCGAAAGGGTTCCAACCCCAGTTTTCCCAAACCCAGGCTATGGTGGCGGTCGACACGACTGCCTAAATCCGGTTTTGAATCATTCAGGTGCATACCCCGCAAATATTCCAACCCAACCACCTGGTCAAATCGGCTCATGGTCTCCCGGTACTGCTCCCCGGTACGCAGATCGTAACCAGAGGTAAAAGCGTGACAGGTATCCAGACAGACACCGACTCTGGTTTTATCCTCGATGCCATCAATGATCTGAGCAATCTGCTCAAACGTATGCCCCATGTTTGAGCCTTGGCCAGCGGTATTTTCGATGACCGCTGCTACCCCTTCCGTTTGATCCAAGGCTCGGTTGACCGATTCTGAGATCAGGGACAAACAGTCATCAACAGAGATTTTTCTAAGATGACTGCCCGGATGAAAGTTAAGGCAGGTCAAACCCAATAATTGACATCGACGCAACTCATCGACAAAAGAATCCAGGGATTGTTGGCGTTTTTCGGGGTCGGGGTTCCCCAGGTTAATCAAATACCCATCGTGGGGCAGAACATCTTGAGGGCGGAAACCAAGGTCATCGAGATTTTTTTTAAATTCATCAATCTGCCCTGCTTCCAGGGGTTTGGCGTGCCATTGCCTTTGATTTTTGGTAAACATGGCAAACGCCTTGGCACCAATGGCCGCTGCATTCAAGGGAGCATTCTCAACCCCTCCAGCAATTGAAACATGGGCACCAATGCGCTTCATCCATCCATCCTTCTATTTACAAATCACTCTGACGTAACTATTCAGATATAGCAGCCATCTGAATATAATAACAAAAAAACATTATCGGGATGGGTCCGGGAAGGGACTGGTCCCTTCCCGGCGGGGGGTTGGGGGCAGCGCCCCCAAGAGGGATGTCCAACAAAAACATTATGTTCTTCATTTTTGTTTCATTTCGCAACTAAAATGACGGGGGGCTTTGCCCCCGGTCCCCCATTGGGGAGGAGAACCTCCCCAAACCCCACCCTTTTTTTTAATAATTGGGGCCTTCGGCCCTTTTTTAACAAGCTGAATAGTTACCTATTTCTTACCCTTTTTACCCTTTTTACCTTTTTTAGACTGACCTTTTTTGCTGCTTTTGGCTTGGCTGAATTTAGCCTTTTTGGTCTCTGCTTTCTTTTGGGCTTTCTTTGACTGGCTCGTTTTGCCCGTATTTTTTTTCTGATTAAGACGGGCCTTCATCTTGGCACTCAGTTTGGGAGCGGTATAAATCTCTGACTCCAACCGTTTTTCCGGAAGCAGGTCATCGACCATCTGAGAGACCAGAGAATCATTTAGAAAATCTGTATTTTCAGTATTTTTTGGGCTACCAGAAGATAACGCATCTCCCTGAAGGCTTTGCTCCATCTCCGTTTCCAGACTCAATTGTTTCAGACTGCTTTTTTCTGTTTTGTTAGTCATTTTATCGATCTCGGTAGTTATCTTGGAAATAGAGACCTCTCCTCCGATATTTTCCTGCAAAAGAGAGTTTTCCAGATGTGTTGAAACGATCGGCGGTGGTTCTTCCTGGGATACGGTAGCAGATTCCTGCTCCGATACAAGCAGATCCTGTTTTTTTACCTCTTTATGATCTGTTTTTCTTGACTGCGTATCCTGTCCACCACCAAGATCCTTGACTGATTTTACTGCAAAATGTTTGATATCCGGCTGTTTATCCGAACGGGTCCGAGAAGGCTTACTTTTTTTTTTAACCATGTCAGAACTGGCCAAGACACTCGCATCACTATTTATAGGCGGAAAAGTATCAGCAACCTCCTCCTCCTCAACGCCTTCGAAGGAAAACACCTCCGCCAATGCCGCCAACCCCCCCTCTTCAAGCTCCAATTCCTGATCGATCATCTGATTTTCAATCCTTATTTTGGCGGTGGCAATTTTTCCTGATTTTCCAGAAACTTTCTTAGATTTATCCCCTTTTTTGACGGTCACCACATTGACAACCATCGAGACTGTTTTTGGCTTCTGGGTCGACATTCCCCCCGGCTTTTCTTGATCAACATCCGGGTTCTGAACATTCAAATCCGGATCGTCCTCAACCTTGTTCCCCTCTGCCCCACCCTCTTCAGACTCATCTTGCTCAGATATCAATCCATTCTCTTCTACAGAAAAGCGTTGATCCGATGATCCCGCTTCCATGGATTCCGGATCTGTCTGAGCGTGATCGCCCCCCTCTTCAATAGAGGCATCCTCGCCCAGTTCATTTTTCAATTCAGACTCACGATTCTCTTGCTCAAAAGTATCTGAACCGCACTCCTCCGCCAAAGCTGGCTCAACCTCTGTGTTTATCTCGCCTTCAACCTCTAAAATCTCATCCGCCTCAGAGTTACTCTCTGCCTCTACAGATTCTTCACCTTCAAGCTCAGGCTCGTCCAACTCCACTACCCCGTCGGCCATCCCGGCCTCTTCCATCGCTAATGAATCCGGGGTTGGCTCCGGTTCCGGGGTTGGCTCCGGTTCCGGGGTTGGCTCCGGTTCCGGGGTTGGCTCCGGTTCCGGGGTTGGCTCCGGTTCCGGGCTTGGCTCCGGTTCCGGGGTTGGCTCCGGTTCCGGGGTTGGCTCCGGTTCCGGGCTTGGTTCCGGTTCCGGGCTTGGTTCCGGTTCCGGGCTTGGCTCTGGCTCCGGGCTTGGCTCTGGCTCCGGGCTTGGCTCTGGCTCCGGGCTTGGCTCTGGCTCCGGGCTTGGCTCTGGTTCCGGGCTTGGCTCTGGTTCCGGACTTGGCTCTGGCTCCGGGGTTGGCTCCGCTTCCGGGGACAATATCGGTGTTTTAATAGTTTCCGACTCTTCGCCCCAGTCTATGTCTGGGGATGGTTCTGATTTTTTTGGTGGCAACTTGACCGTTGGTTTCGATGCAGCCTGGGCTGGCTTGACGGGAAGAGGAATTGGAGGTTTTACATCCGAGACCGGCTTCTCCTCCTGAAGCCCAAAAATCGCATAAGAGTCCAAAATCATGACATAATCATTTTGAACTCGACCAAGTCCCCGTAAATATTTTGCCCCTTTAAAATGGGTTCGAGGAGGCGGGTCAATCCGATCATCGATGACATCACACACTTCACGAACTTGATCGACCAGAATCCCCAATATCAGTGGACCGTCCGACTGGATAAACTCAACAATGATGATGCAGCTATTTTTTGTTGGTTTGGAAATGGGCATGCCCAGTTTATAACGCATATCCAGAACAGAAATGACCGAACCACGCAAATTGATAACACCACACTGCTCGGCCTTGGTCCGAGGCACTCGGGTAATTCGTTGAAAACCCAAAATCTCGCAGACCTGAACAATATCAATTCCGTAGATTTCATCGGATAGCTGAAAAGTTAATAGTCTCATGTTGAGCGTATGAAGAGAGAAATAATCAGCAATATCGAAAAGATAATCACACTTAAAACCATGCCTGAGGTTGATTCTTTTTTAACGACTTCAACTTTTTTTTGTAGATTCGATACCGCTTGTACCGATTCTTGACTGGTCGCAGCCGCTTTGACCACTGAGTTTTTCAGGTTTTCAACCTCTTTCTGGTTTTGCAGCATCACCAGTTTTTCTTTTTCAAGAGTATTTGGAATCGCGTAAAGAGCCGCTTTCATGATCTGCAACTCTTGCTCAAGAGCGGCAACCCGGACCTCCAAATCACTGACCGATCGCACACTTTCCTGCTGCTTCACTATTTCTGCCATCTCAACCCCCATCCCCGGTATACCCCTGATCCCAGATTCAGCCATGGGATATAATTTCAAACTAGCAATAAATACTAATAAACGAAAGCTAGAAACACAAGCTAAAGCGAACTAAATCACTGCAATAAGCCAATTTTTCTATAAATTTATGCTTCACAGTTGCTCTTGAGCGAACCTGAAGAGCCCATAAGAGCAACGTGGCGGGGTAATTCGGGCAAGCCTCTATCGGCTACTGGCCGTGCAGAAGCGGTGCAATATAGTGGTTTATCTGGCGAACAGGAAAAGTCGAAGTCAGCCTATTGGTAATGAGACTTGCTTCAACCTAAATTTGGCCGTTGAACGTATGCGGCTGGCGCAAGGTATTGGTTTGCATGGTGAATCAAGAACTTGCGCCATGTACATACGTTCAACGGCCGAATTTAGGTTCAATTTGCCTGGTAAATTAACAAGTTTTATCGGTTATGTACGGATAACTGCTAAATCCAGGTTTTTTGGTAGGGGTGCAGTAGAATTATTTCCCTGCCGGGTGTCTGCGGATTCGTTGCTCGGCCAAGGCCAGATCTTCAGGCCTATTGACATTAAAAAAAGGATCATTGCCTTGCTCATCCCGATCAAAAACAACTCGGTGGTGCTTCTGTTTTGCAAACCAATCATGGAGTTTTAACTGTTGAGTATCTAGAGAGTGGATCAAAAAGGGTAGGACAGACCGAGGCCAAAGGGTGATCACCGGATGCAGTCGGTTGTCACTTTCGGCCACTACTGGTAGCGACTCATTTTGGGCAGCCTGACACATCCGACCAGCCAAATCTTTAGGGAAAAACGGGGTATCTACCGGAACAGAGAGCAACCAATCGGTATCCAGGGTCATAAATGCGGCTTCGATTCCTGCTAATGGTCCTTGAAAACCACCCCGACCATCGGCAATGACTGTTTTTTGAAAAGGGGAAAAACAGGCGGGATCTTCATTAGAACTGATGACCACTTGAGCAACCTGGGGTTCAAGACGATCCAGAACATGGGCCAACATCGGTCTTTTGGCCAACTCGATGAACGCCTTATCCGTCGCCCCCATCCGCCTGGAGCGACCACCCGCTAAAATCAGCCCGGTTATTGTCAATGGATCTGGTTTCAATCGCTCAACCTCACGTTGCCATATTCAGAAGGGGGAGAAAAGATAAAGGTGCGCAAGATCTGCTCGGAATGATCCCCTGCCGTTGAAAAGCCGGAATAGTGCCTGCCGCCTGTCTGGTAAAACCATTTTGGCTCTTGGGCACGATCAAACAACTTTTTTCCGTGGGAAACGGGAATGACCTCATCGTTTTTGCTGTGAATGATCAGAATCGGCACCTTGAGTTGGGGCAATCGGTCGGCAGTCGGATAGTGAATTCTGGCCAATAACCGCACCGGCAGGTATGGATAGAGCTGGGCACCCCGATCGGGAATGGAGGTAAACGCACCCTCTAAAATCAGCTTGCCCGGAGGGTGATCCATCGCAACCGATACCGCCACCGCACCGCCCAGGGAGTGACCATAAAAAATGATGCGTTGTGGCGAAATGCCTTGCTCCTCCACCAAATAACGCCAGGCTGCCTCACCATCCTGCTTGGTTCCCAGTTCCGAAGATTGACCGTCGCTTAGACCATACCCCCGATAATCCAACAAAAAAACAGACAACCCCAATTTTTTGAATAATCGAACATGAGACTCTGTCCCCTCTATATTTTCACCATTGCCATGGAAAAACAGCACAACAGGTTGAGCCGGATCGGCGGGAATCCACCAGTTGATCAGCCGATGACTGTCACTGTTTAACGGCACGGTCTCATAGTGCATTCCCCACTGCTCAGGGGTCACTGACCACCCTTTTGGAGAGGGGAACACCTGGGCGTCTTGAGAAAAAAAAAGCCACACTGACAGGAGTAGATAACAGCCGGTCAAAAGCAATGCAAAATGAACCAATGAGGACAAACTAAACACGATGGCCGCCCTGCTTCTTCTGTTTTAATTTAGAGCTCTTACTTTCATTAATTGACAGGTCAAAATCTGAACGACCATAAGTTAAAGAGAGCTCAAATGACGGGTTGGTTTTTTTGGGGCTCTGCCCCGCACCCCACTGGAGCGGAAAACCGCCGTAGACCCCACCCTTTTTTTTAATTATTTTTGACCTTCGGCCTGCTCATCAATTGATGAGAGCTGAAACACTAGATCCTTTTTCCACCTGGATTCGGTAGGTTTACGAATTAAATCCTCTGGCTGGTCGGGCATCTTTAAGGATCAGTTGAACCGTCTCTCGGTTTCGAAACCGATTGATGGAGAGCGTACCAATGACATCGATCCACCGACCAATCTTCAACAACCCCTCCCCCAACTCGCCGGGCAAAACCCGAAAGGAGATGGTGTCGATGACCTGATCATTTTGATCACTCAACTGGCACTTGACATGACTCTCTTTGAGAACCCGCGCATCCATCAACCGGACATTTTCGATCAAAAAAACCGGCTCCGGGTTGCCGCGACCAAATGGTTGCAACCGCTCAAGCCTGCTGACTGTCTCCAACGTTACATCAGAAAGCTGCAAAGTACCGTCATAGCTCAAAGACGGGTTAAAAAGATGTGGTGCGCAATTTTGGCTAATAGCCTGCTCAAAATCCTTGGCGAACCGTTCCACCTGATGGGCTTCGATACTCAATCCAGCCGCCGCTTTATGGCCGCCAAACCCCAGCAAACAATCCGCACAGCTCTCAATGCCAGCCAATAAATTGACCCCCGCAATGGAGCGCCCCGAACCTTTGCCTTTGCCGTCGGCATCCAGAGCGATGATCACGGTCGGGCGATAATAGCGGTCGGCAATCCGGGAAGCGATGATGCCGATCACGCCCGCATGCCATTCATATTCGGCCAGCACCAATGTCTTGCCCCGTTCCAACAACCGTTCCGATTCAATTTTGGCCATCGCCTGGCGCAACATTTTATCTTCCAACGCTCGTCGTTCACGGTTGGCCTGCTCCAACTCGTCAGCAATCTGGGCGGCCCGCTCCACATCTTCCGTTTGCAACAGTTCAGAACCAATCGGCCCCTTGCCCAACCGGCCTCCGGCATTGATTCGAGGACCAATCTGAAAGCCGACCTGTCCGGCTGAAAGGGTTCCCTTGATATGGGCCACCTCCATCAGCGCCTGCAACCCAATGTTCCTATTCTCTTGAAGTACCTGCATCCCTACCGCAACCAACGGTCGATTGATGCCGGTCAAGCTGGCAACGTCAACAATGGTTCCGACCGCCACCAAATCCAAAAAACTTCTTAATACCGGCTCGGCTCGGCTGGAAAAATATCCTCGGTTGCGCAGGGCACGATTCAGGGCCATGAGCAGATAAAACGCCACCCCGACCCCAGCCAACTCTTTATGGGGAAAGGGATCGTCCAGACGGTTTGGGTTGATCAATGCCAGGGCTTTCGGCAGCACCTCCCGGCCCTGATGATGATCGGTCACAATGACATCCAACCCCAAACGCTGCGCCTCTTCAAACGCCTCATAGCCGGTTATGCCACAATCCACCGTCACCACCAAAGAGACCCCCTCCTCCGCCAATACTTTCATGGCTCCGGGATTGGGACCGTACCCTTCCGTCAATCGATCTGGAATGTAGACCCGAATCGTAATACCCAAGCTGCGAAAATAACGAACCATCAAGGCCGATGAGGTGGCCCCGTCCACATCAAAATCGCCAAAAACAGCTAATTTTTCTCCCGCTTCAATTGCCTGCACCAGCCTGTCGACCGCCACCTGCATATCCAACAAACCGGCAGGGTCAGCCAAGTGTTTCAAGAGTGGTCTTAAAAATTGTTCCACCTGGATTTCATCCTTCAAACCCCGGTGGGCGATAATGGGGGTGAAGAGTGGGCTCAACCCGCATTTTTTGGTCAAAGCCCGGTAAAAATCGGTCACCTCGGTTCGGGGTTGCCAGATCTTTCCGGAAAAGGAGTGTAGAGCGCGTTCGACTGTCTGGGTCATCACATCCACTCCCGACGAAATTGAGAAACGGAAAAAGGCTGTCCATCAGAGAGTGTTCGACGGTGCCAGAACCTTTTTTTTGCTCGCAACCCCTTTCCGGCAACCCGCAGCCAGGGAACGGGTCCGGCAAGAGGCTTGCCCATCGAATCCAAAACCGCAGAGCAGGTTACGATCAACGGTCCGCCCGCCTCAGCCATTTGTGCCGCCAAAGGCGCCAAAACCCGCTGGTCTATCTGGCGCAAGATTTCCTGTCGCTCCGACAATAGACCCAATCGAGCCAGATGAGCAGGACGATTAAAATGAATCACGCCGCAGCCGTTCTTAGCCACATCGAGCCATCGAGCCATCTCAGATTGATTCATCAAATCCAACTCATCAAACCAGTGCGGCCCAAACCCGGCCAACCGGGCCAACCCGGAAAAAATTGGATTGCTACTCCAAACCTGCTTTCGACCATCCGACACGACTACCGGAATGTCCAGATTTGGTTCGCCTGGCGCCAAACCCCAAATCCAAGGGGTGTTCAAAGGGAGTTTTTGTTGCTGAATCCGCTGTTGATTAATCGGTTCTCTGGATAACAACATTTGCCCGGTCGTCACCAGAGCCAACAAACGGTTGGCATCGGGACCACGAGGTAAAAAATCAGAAAATGATTCCCCGTCCAAAATTGCACAGGAAGGAACTTCGGCCTGACACGGTGCGGAAGAAGAGAGAACCGCCTCGTGGTAATCCTCTGACCAATGGAGAGACCAACCTTGTTCCTGAAACTCCGCCTTCAGACACTGCAATAACCCACACTTTTCCGTCGGACTCAAACCGACCCGCTCTGGCGGAAAAAACAGGAGCTTATTGGTTTTTTGGAACAGATGCATCAGTTCGAGGCAAGCCCAGGTTTTCCCTGGACTGGGGTTCAGCCCCATCCCCAACGCCGAAAGATAGCCCAAACCAAGAGGAGGGAGAGACTCGGACCGTTTTGTTCCCAGCAATAGTTGTCGAAATACCTGGCCGGATTCCGGTGTAGCTGAGTCTTCCCCGAACAAGACGGTTCCACCCTGACCGACCGCCACCAGCCGAGCCAACTCCGGCAAGGAGGAGTCCAGGGACGGATCTCCATCCATCAACAGGCCGTCTATGAGAATACAAATGGACATGGCTCTCTATCAATGATCTGAACAGTAGGGGCGCTGTCAAAATCTGGACAATTATCCTAGATTCCGCAATCCTAAGGCCAATCCGGCTGGCAACGCCTCAAGATCCACGGTAGGGGGCTGTTTGCAAACGAAAAGGTGGCTATCCGCCTGACACGGATTAAACCTGGATTCGGCAGTTGCTCGCACATCACTGGCACAACCTATTGATTCAGCAGTCAAATCAGAAGAAAAATCTCATCATCAATAAGGTGACTTCGATTTTTCCTGACTCACCTGATAAACCAATATTTTACACCATTAATGCACGCCCAAATGCCGAATCCAGGTTAAAACCAACGATCAAGCAAAGCTGGTTTCAATACGAATAAAGCGCGGCTTCTCTCGCACGGAATCCAGTTTCTCCAGCTCTTTCAAGCCATCCTGAATCCGTTTTTCCGTCGTTTTGTGGGTTACGATTACCAACGGAACCGCATCTTTTTGAGAGCGGCCTTTTTGGCGAATGGCATCGATGGAAATTTCAAACCTGGCCAAAATCGCCGTGACTTCTGCCAACACACCCGGAGAATCATTGACCGCCAGGCGCAGATAGTATTCCCCTTCCAACTCGTCCATATCCAAAATTGGAAGAGGTCGCAAATATTCAGACAGGACCGATAAACCAGCCACCCGACCTTTTGCTCCCACCCGTTCATTTCGGGCAATCTCGACCAAATCGGATACCACGGCGCTGGCTGTCGGTTTTTCACCGGCTCCACGGCCATGATACATGGTCGTTCCGGCATAGGCACTACGAACAAAGACCGAGTTAAAAACCCCCTCGACCGAAGCAACCATGCTGGTGTCCGGAACCAAGGTCGGCTGAACCCGCAACTCCAAGCCATGAGCCATCCGCTTGGCAATACCCAACAGCTTGATTCGATAGCCCATTTCCATAGCCCAGGCAATATCGATATCAGAGATGTGATTGATACCTTCGATATGAATGCCGGAGAAATTGGGCGGGGTTCCAAAAGCGATGGCGGCAAGAATCGCCAATTTATGAGCCGCATCGATTCCTTCGATATCGAAGGTCGGGTCCGCTTCGGCAAAGCCTTGTTCCTGGGCATCGGCCAAAACGGTCTGAAAAGGCAGTCCCTTTTCACGCATTTCGGTCAGGATAAAGTTACAGGTGCCATTTAAAATACCATAAATACGGTCAATGGAGTCCCCGGCCAGACTCTCCTTGATGGCTTTTACAATGGGAACCGCACCTGCCACTGCCGCTTCAAAAGCCAGATCCCGGTTGTTTTTGGCGGCCACATCCAACAGGTCGACTCCCTTTTCAGCAATCAAGGCTTTATTGGCTGTCACCACATGTTTACCATTATTGAGGGCATCCCGAACCACCGATTCAGCCGGGTCCAAGCCGCCAATCAACTCAACCACCACGTCAATGTCGTCACCATCCACAACCTGGCGGATATCCCCGGTCAACTCCACATCGCCCAAATTCACACCCCGGTCCCGACCAGGCGTTCGGGTCGCAATTCGGACCAAACGCAAAGCGATGCCGGTCCGTTTCCGAATGGCCTCCGATTGTTCCTGGAGCAGGGTCACGACACCACGCCCGACCGTACCAAACCCGATTACACCGATACGAAGTTCATCCAACGACAGGTTTCCTTTTTTAAAAAAGCAACAAGCACGATTGACAATAAAACAGAGCCGTTATGCTCAACCTCAACACAATCGCCTGATTCTAGCGGGCAACATAGAAAAAAGCCCACCCCCCAACAAAACGATTTTACAAATCCTAGATTCGGCAGTTGTCCGACTCAGATTAACCTAGATTCGGCAGTTGGGCGTGCATTAATGGTGCAACTTATTGGTTTATCAGGTGAATCAGGAAAAATCGAAGTCACCTTATTGGTGATGAGACTTTTTTCTGATTTGCCAGATGAATCAATAAGTTGTACCAGTGATGTGCGAACAACTGCCGAATCTAGGATTAACGGCTAACGTCAGCGCCGGCATTTAAAAACCGCTTGATATTCCGAATGGCCTGACGGGTTCGATGCTCATTTTCAATCAGGGCAATACGAACATAATCATCGCCATAGATACCAAAACCAACCCCTGGACTGACCGCAACCTGCGCCTCTTTGAGCAGCAGTTTAGAAAAATTCAGAGAGCCCATTTTACGGAACTCTTCCGGAATTTCGGCCCAGGCAAACATGGTGGCCTTAGGAGACTCAATCTCCCAACCCGCTCTAGCCAACCCATCGACCAGCACATCTCGACGGTTTTGGTAGAGTGAACGAATCTCATCCACACACTCTTGAGGACCGTTCAAAGCGGTTGCAGCGGCAATTTGGATCGGCTGAAACATACCGTAATCCAGATAGGATTTAATTCGGGTCAGCGCTTTAATCAGCCGTTTGTTGCCCGATGCAAATCCAACCCGCCAGCCGGGCATGTTATAGGTTTTGGAGAGAGAATAAAACTCAACAACCCGCTCTTTGGCACCCGGAATCTGGAGCATGCTGGGTGCTTTGTAGCCATCGAAACAGATTTCGGAATAGGCAATATCGGACAAAACATAAATGTCATACTCTTGAGCAAAGGCGACGATCTTTTCATAAAACTCCAGATCCACGACCATTGCAGTCGGATTGGAGGGAAAGTTGATCACCAACGCCTTGGGACGTGGCCAGGTCGTCTGCATGGCCCGACGCAACTCTTCAAAAAAATCAGTGTGCTTACAGAGGGGAACATGATGAATATCCGCCCCAGCAATGACAAAGCCATAAACGTGGATCGGATAGGTGGGATTGGGAACCAAGACCGTGTCACCCGGCTGGGTCATGGCCAGAGCCAAATGGGCAAAGCCCTCCTTGGAACCGATGGTTGCAATGATCTCCGAATCCGGGTCCAGGTCAACATCAAACCGCCGCTTATAAAATCCGGCCAGCCCTTTACGCAATCCACCAATACCCTTGGAGAGGGAGTACCGATGGTTTCGACCCTCCAGAGCAACTTGAGTCAATTTTTCAATAATATGCGCCGGTGTCGCTTGATCTGGGTTGCCCATTCCAAAATCGATAATATCTTCCCCTCGATTTCTGGCGGCTGATTTCAAATCGTTGACGACGGCAAAAACATAGGGTGGTAGTCGCTTAATTCGGTAAAACTCTTCTTCCATGGCTTTTCGACTTCTGCTCCCGTTCCAACAGGCACGAGAGAATCGGGTGATCTGTTAATAGGCAACCACTGGAACCGTTCGGCTCCAGTGGTCTACCCTGGAAAAATAAGAGTAGACCCACAAGGGCAACCACCTTTTCCAGGTTTTCAGCTACTGCGGCTTGGCATAGTACGGACCATGACGAACTTCCGCAGCACTCAACTCCAGCTTGTAGGCCTTTCTGGCATAGGTCTTCGTATAGTTGGACGCAACCCCACTGGCCTTGGTTGCCTTTTGCCGGATCATCTGCCGGGTTTGACTCGAATTTGACTTGACGGCATTCATAATTCGAGCGTTCGGACGGGCTGCTTCAACAGTCAACCCATTGATTCTAGAAAAATCAGATATTCCCATATCTTTTTTCTCCCTTAAAAAAAAGTGAAAAATACAATTACCCTATATCACTTTTCGTACAATCCGAACATTCTCTTAAGCGATTATCTGTCCAACCGAGAATTATTTTCACACATTCTCTTATGGCTTGCTTTCAA
>JADFYU010000004.1 GCA_015232865.1 Magnetococcales bacterium | reverse complement strand
AAAATCTCCCCA
Source organism: Magnetococcales bacterium (assembly GCA_015232865.1). Next base: position 145,308 of record JADFYU010000004.1, on the reverse strand, counting down.
TGACGCTTTGAAAGAGGCCCGATTGGAAATGATGGATTCCGATCAGTGGGGGTATCCGTACATCTGGTCTGCATTTATGCTGGTTGGAGAATAGGGGCGGGGTGATTCCCACTTGATTTGACAATGAAATCAGCTCATTCGGATTGGTCCAAAAACTTAATCCGGCACAATCAGGGCAATTGATTCGTTTTGCGATCCTCAATTTTGCCGCTGGCTAGAATATTCTTGTGGATTGTCTTGAATCAGCATACAATCTACAGCTAGTGCTTTATCACTCATCAATTCATGGGCAGGCCGAAGGCCAAAAAAACAATTAAAAAAAAAGGTGGGGTCTGGGGCGGTTCTCCGCCTCAGTGGGGTGCGGGGCGAAGCCCCGAAAAATCCAACCCATTTTAACTTATGGTCGTGCAGATTTTAACCTGTCAATTAACGAGAGCAAGAGCACTAGTAAGTCTTTGCAAATATTGGCGTTTGATTGCTGCTTTGGATGATGCTTTTGGGGGAGAGAGATAAACCTAGATAAAGCGTTATCTGAAGATTTTTTATATCTGGAGAAAATTCCGTGGCAAAGCGATTCGATTATCTGGACACCACCTCACCGACTTTCAGTGTGCATACCTACGCTTTGGATGCAGACGGAGCGGATCATCTGGTTGTTCCGGGCGAAGAGCTGTTGCTACGGGCCGATTTTTTGCGCCAGGGTGCCAATCTGCTGTTGCAAGGCAACGGTGAATACGCCGGACAATCCATTCTCATCCAAAACTATTTCAGCACCGGTTCCTCGGCAGATCTTCAAACGGCTGCGGGGGCAATCCTCAGCTCTAAATTGGTCGTTCAATTGGCGGGACCGGCCAACCCCGGTCTGTTTGCCGCCAAAGTCAATGCCCCGGACGCCAACGGTGGCGTCGGAACCGTCGATGTGGTGATCGGTCGTCCCGTTTTAACCCGCGCCGGTATTCAATTAGATGCGGTCAAGGGGATGGCCATTCATGAAGGAGACGTGATCCAAACCGGCACCGGAGATAGCGTCGGCTTGATCTACGCCGATGAAACCACGGTTTCGTTGGGCAGTAATGGCCGCATGGTCATCGATCAAATGTCCTACGATCCGGGAGCGGGAACCGGAAAATCGGCCACTTCCGTTGTTCAAGGCACCTTCTCCTTCGTCAGTGGTGGAGTGGCCAAGTTGGGCGGTGATGGCATGGTTTTTCGCACCCCGGTAGCTGAAATCGGTATTCGAGGAACGACGGTCGCCGGTAAGGCCGGAGCCGAAGGGGAAGAGAATATCTTTACCTTGCTGCCGGATGCTGATGGTGGAATCGGTGAAATAACCATCAGCAACAAAGCCGGAAGCCAAACGTTGAACAAGCCCAATCAAACCACCCAGGTGAAAAGCTTCAGATCCGCTCCCATCAAACCCTATTTCATGTCCGATCAACAGATACGGGATCAATATAGCACGGTCCTTGAATCCCGGCCGAAGTTGCCGGAACAAAAGGAGAAATCTGAAGAAAAAAATTCCGAAGAGGAGGTTGAGAAAAAAGAGGGAGAAAACGGGGATACCACGGAAGAGACCGATACCACGGAAGAGACCGATACCACGGAAGAGACCGATACCACGGAAGAGACCGAAGAAACGGAGGAGACCGACACCGCCGAGGAGACCGACACCACGGATACGGCGCCGACGTCAACTACCCAAACCACCACCACCACCGACTCGACGACAACCCTCATCAATATCCCGGTCATTGTTGTTCGGACCGTTACCACCACCACCACCTCAACAACGACTACGACAACAGATGACGATGATAACAATTCAGTACCCACAGGCCAAACCACGGCCGTAACCTATGACGAAGATACCACGAACATCTCCCTGGGATTGTCCAACAATTCATCCTTTTTATCCGGTACCGTGAGCGGCGTTCCGGTTGGTGCCCAGCTTTCGTTGGGAACGGATAATGGCGACACCACCTGGTTACTGTCCAACAGCGATGTCCAACAGCTCAATTCCCTGACCTTTACTCCGCAGTCCGACTCGGATGAGGATGTCTCTCTTGTGGTGACCCTCTATAGCGAGAGTGTGGTTTCAGAAGAAACGGTTACCAATCAAACGGTTTATTCGGTCAACCTGACCATCAATCCGGTTGCGGATACCCCCAGCTTGTCAGCTCATCATGCTACGGTCACTGCCAACGAAGACGATGACCTGGACGTGGGGTTTGATGCGGCCCTGGCCGATGTTGACGGTTCGGAGGTTCTCTCCATCACGGTCTCTGGCCTGCCCGATGGGGCGACCCTCTCCAATGCCAGCCAAAGCAGCAGTGGCCTTTGGAGTGTTGAACAGTATTACAGCGACCTTGGTGCCAATACGTTTGCCGATGCCTCTGTAATCTCTCTTGCAAATTTTGGCGTGACCTCCAACAGCGACCTGGGGGATGACTCTCTGCCCTCCTACACGATTTTCGGCAGCACCGATTATTCAACCGATGTGGATTTTTATTACATCACCCTGCAGGCGGGGGATCGGCTGATACTGGATATTGATGATGGTTATCTGGGCTATGATTCCGTTGACCAGGGGAGCTATGACGCCATGCTCTGGTTATACGATGAACAGGGGCAGTTTTTGGCGTTTAATGACGACACGGATCTCTATGAATACAACGAAACACAGGTCGGAGGTGCCGGTAGCGTTCACGACTATGATGCCTACCTGGCGTATACGGTTTTAGCGGACGGGGATTATTATTTTGCCATAACGGCCTATGACAACGATCCGGACGATTTGACTGAGACCAGCTATGACTATGGCACCTATTCCCTGAATATCAGTGTCGATCCGGTTGCCGGAATCGCTGGCTATAGCAACCAGAGTGCTTCTCAGGACGATTCCCAGGCGTTGGGGGATGCGCTCACCTTTGATACCCCAAGCCTGATTCTGCCGGCGCACTACAGCGGTGATTTTACCCTGACTGTGGTAGCCACCGCTATCGAAACGGCTGATAACAGCCAGGCCAGCGACTCGATAACCATCGATTATAACATCGAGGCCGTCGCCGACACGCCAAACTTGACCTACAACAACGCTTCCGGGCAGGAGGATAACGACATCGCCCTGGATCTCTCCGCCTCTCTGGTTGACACCGATGGTTCAGAGACCCTCGCCATCACCCTGAGCGGAGTGCCGACCGGGGCTTCCCTTTCGGCCGGTATTGACAACGGCGATGGGAGTTGGACCCTGACATCCAGCCAGTTGGAGGGGTTGGTGTTGACACCGGAGGCCAACACATCAACCGGTTTTAGTCTGGTTATTGCCGCCGTTGCGACCGAAACCGACAATCAGGATTCGGCCACGGCTTCCGGTACGTTTACGGTTTCCATCGTAAACGGAGCCGATGCTCCTTCAATGACGGTTGCCGATGCCATGGTCGGTGAAGATGGTGATTTTGTCCTGAATATTTCCGCCGAGCTTGTGGACCAGGAATCAACCCTTTCCTTTACCATCGCCGATATTCCGACCGGTTTGCTCTTCTCTGAAGGTACTTTGTCTGGCGACGTGCTCTCTTTGACTGAATCGGAACTGGCTGGTTTGACCTTGACGCCGGCGAGCAACTCCGATGAAGATTTTACCCTGATTGTAACCGCCATCTCGACAGACACCATCAACAACACCACGGCTTCCACCTCTTCCGCCTTGAATGTAACCGTCAATGCCGTGGCCGATACGCCGACCTTGACGGTCTCAACCGTACCATCACCTGCGAATATTGACGAAGATGTCGACTTGACCTTGACTGTTTCCGGTGTCTTGTTTGATACGGACGGTTCGGAAACCTTGTCGGCGCTCATCAGCGGAGTTCCCACCGGATCGACCCTGTCGACCGGAACCGATAATGGCGATAATTCCTGGAGTTTGACCGCGAGTCAATTGGGTTCCATCACCATCGATCTGCCGGACAATTTCAGCGGCGACTTTACGCTCACGGTTGAGCTGACATCAACCGAGTCTGCAAATGGCTCATCGGCAACAGCACCTGTCAATACGGTTGACGTCTCCGTCACCCCTGTCAACGATGCACCGGAATTGACGGCAACCGTCATCCCCAGTTTGGGATCATCTTATTCCACCAACTGGTTGGATCTGGGCGGCAGTAGCTCCACACCGGTTTCCGATATCTCGTCGGTTGGCATCAGCGGAACCAGTGCCAACTGGAGTGTGATCCATACGACGGATTCCTCAACGGATAGCGGCACCGATACCCTGACCATGCTCAGCAACGGTCGCTTGACCATGACGGACTCAGAGACCAACCCGACCAGTGGTTACGGCAGCCTCAGTGCCGATGCCCAGGTGGGGGCCTTGGCATGGGACGATTATGATCAAGGTGGGAATGGTGCGGGTCTCGGTCTGTTTATCGCTACCTCGTCCGATCTTTCCGATGCGGTTTTGAGTGGCACCTTCTTTTTTGCCGAGTTGGGCATCACGGCAGATTCAAACTTGGAGGACACTTCCGGGTTTGGCACCCTGACCTTTGATGGAAATGGAGGCGGTAGTTATAATAAAACCCTGTCCAGCGATAATTTGACCGATAGCGGAACCTTTACCTATACGGTCTCAGCCGACGGCTCTTTTCAGTTGACCGACACGTCAGACGGACAAATAATGTATGGTCAGGTTCGTGAGGATGGGGAGCTTCTGAGCTTCTCCAGCGCAACCGAAGGGGATGATCCCTCACTGATCATCGCCGGAAAACAGAGCGCCAACCTCACCCTTTCCGATCTTTCCGGAAATTTCATCATCTCCGGTCTCAGCTCAGCCGTCACTTCATCAGATAACCCTGATGCCTTCAATTCCTACCTGGAGATGGATCAGAACGGCAATGGATCGGCCTATGAGTTTGATACCGGTTTCACCTATATGAACAGTGCAGAATCCATCACTTTTTCCGTTTCCAATACGGGACAATTGACCGTTAACGGTACGGATAACGGTACAGCCTGGACCCAACAGGGATTTTTGTTGGCGGATGGCGATCTGTTTGTGACTGTGGATACCACGGGCGATGAACTGGAACTGCTCGTCGGCATTCGCGAAGTCAGTATCGGTGCCATCACGGAAAATGAAACAGACGCTGAGAATGTCGGTCTAAGCCTCTCGTCCATATTCGATGACCGACAGTCGGATGTGGATGGGGAAACCGTTGGTATGGCCGTGTACGCCATGGATGATGGCAACGGCACCTGGCAGTATGGAAGTGATGCGGATGAGGATGGCGACATTGAAGGAAATGAGTGGACGGATTTTGTCGGTGTCAGTACCACCAGTGCCACGCTGTTGGCCGATGACGGTTCCATTGAAGGTTCCATCCATATTCGTTTTGTTCCAGACACCGATTACACCGGTTCGGCGTCCATCTCCTATTATGGTTGGGATGGCAGCGATGGAAATGTGTCGGGGGAAACCGGAGTCGATGTGTCAACCACCGGTGGTCTTACGGCGTTTAGTTCGACCGGCAATACCACGGTGGTCACCGTCAATCCGGACCCGGCCAATTTTCCGACCACCAACGGTGGTACCACCGACTCGACCAACCATACCATAACCGGAACCTCCTCCGCCGATACTCTGACGGCTCCTGCCGACACTTCCAACTGGACCCTCTATGGTTTGGCCGGCAATGATACGTTGGTCGGCGGAAATAACGACGATATCCTTTATAGTGGTAGCGGAATAGACACCTTGACCGGTGGAAATGGGGCAGACACCTTTTATAACGCACAGATGTCATCAGATGGCGAGTTGGATCTGATTACCGACTTTGATGCTTCGGTCGACACCTTGAATGTCGGTTCCGCTCCGGCCTTTTTTACCTGGAGTGCGGCCACCAGCAAGCTGATCCTGGCCAAGGATTTCGCCGATGCCGTTGAGTTTGCCAGCGGGGATGTTGATCCCTGGGAGTCATTCAGTGGTTATCAACTCACTGATTCTACCACCTCTACGTTGGGACCGACCAGTCTGAGTTGGGATGTGACCAACGCTTACGGAGCCAACAATGGCCACATTCACTCCGTGGTCGATGGTAACTCGACGACAGTGTTGACGGGCGGGGCGGGTGTTTTGTCGGGTAGTGGAAATGGTGATCTGCTCATCCTGTCTGGAACTACCACCGGTGTTACCGTCAACGTTGGCTCAGGCTCCTACTCTCGAATTCTTGACCTTTCCACCTCTGGGGCGAACACCCTCAACGGGGCCGATGGAGCCGACCAGATTTATGCCGGTGCCGGAGACGACACATTGACAGGCGGCGGTGGTGATGACTATCTGGCGGGTGGGGGCGGCGCGGACAGTTTGACGGGTGGCAGTGGATCGGATGTGTTTGCCTTCCTCCATCCGACAGACGGGCTGCTGGTTACCCCCACAGGTACTGAAGTCGTTTTCGGCGGTGTTGATGTCATCGATGACTTTGAACAGAGTGATGAGATTGGTCTGTTCAGTGTCAATTTTAATGGTTTGCTGGATACGACCAGCTATATCGGACAGTTGGACTACTCCGGTGATGGCGCCTTGAGTGCTCTAACCATCACAGGAGCCATTCGCTCGACAACAATCTCGGTGGAATCCCAGATCGGAATCAGCAGTAGCACCCCCTATCTGGCCTACGTTCTGGCCACCGATGGAGCCTTTTTGGTTTATGACTCAGACGCCAGTGTTGACGATGGCGTTTACGTATTGGCCCAGTTGACCTCTGACGGCTCGACTGCGACCACCATCACTGAATTTTTAGCCGCTTCCTTCACCGATTTGTCCCGCAAGTCGTATCAAACCTTCAGTGGAAACGATACCATCGAAGGAGGGAGTAACGACTCCACTTTCTACTTCTCCTTGGCGGATGTCTCCAGCGGTAACAGCACCAACAACGATACCATAACCGATCTGGGGGGCTCTTCAGATACCGTGATGTTTGACTCGTTGGCGGATGTGGCCATTCGCATCAGTGGGGCGAACAGCACAGGCGGGAATGCCCTGGTCGAAGTGGATGCCGACAGCGAGTTCGGCTCCAGCCTCTCTTCGACTGACTTTACGTTCAACTCGGTTTCCAACACCATCACTCTTTCCACCAGCGTCGAATATATTAATGCAAGTCGGAGCTATTCGGATGTCACCGAAACCGTGATTTATGAGGAACCCAGTGGTTTGGGGCTTTTTTCGGACGGCGATACCCTGGCCGATTTAGGCGAGGGTAGTTATTCCTACATTATTTTCGGCGACGACATCACTAATGGCTCCGTTGTTTCGGTGAATGATGTCATCGACATAAGCGGCTTCGGAGGTGTTTTTTCCTCGGCGATTTATGGGGGCGAGGGAGATGATGCCCTGACCGGCGGGTTGGGTTCCGACCGTCTGTTCGGCGGAATCGGCGACGATCAACTGACCGGTGGTGCTGGCAACGACTATCTGGTAGGGGGCATCGGGGCCAATGATCTGAACGGCGGGGTCGGCAATGATTTTTTTGTATTTCAAGACCCCTCCTATTCGGCGGATACCAGCAGCTCGTCCGCTTTATACAGCAGTCTGACCTATATCAATGATTTTCAGATCGGCATCGATAAAATTCATCTGGCCGATGGGTTTATCGATCTGTTTTCAACGGCAGGCACCCTGAACGGCAATACCTTTTTTGAAGTGAGCAACACCTCCTCCTCTTTATTGGTCGCATTGGAGGCCGGCGTATTGGAACAGACCACGGCCAACTCCAAGGGGTATGTCACTTTTCTGAAGTTTACTGATAATGATGGCGGTGAGGATAGCGGTACCTATCTACTTTATGACGATAACAATTCCGCAGATGGCAGCGCCAGGGTTTTGGCCCAAATCACCGACGAAAATGGAGCCGATTTGAACATTGGTGATTTGTCGTCAACAGATTTTACCGGTTATTCGTTCACTTGATTAAGCTTGGATTCGGCAGTTGTTCGTCTGGGTTGAATGGTTTTACCCTAAATTTTTTAATTCATTGGCGCCTGGTCTGGCTCTCTTAACTGAAGGGTCACTCAACCGGCAATAACAGAGAATGAAACGATGAAAAAAATTCCTTTGAGTCCTTTTTCGGTCATTATTCCGATGGTTGTTTTAGTCCCATTCACCAACCTCTACGCCGAAACCGTTCAGGAGGCTGTCGAAAAGGTTATTTCCGGGCATGATCGGATTTTAGCGGTCAAAGCCGATCTTTCGGCCAGTGAAAGCCGGGTCAAGCAGACCATCGCCACCAGTTGGACGCCGGAGTTTAACGTCAGCACCCATTTTGGTGCCGAAGCGCAATCCAATCAAGCTTCCGGGGCCAATACCGACCTTTATTCCCGCGAGTTGGATTTTAAACTGACCCAACGGGTTTGGGATTGGGGAAAGGCCGATGCGGATATTTCGGTCAGTCAATCAACCCGGAGTCAGATGCAGGCCAGCTTGGATGCGGCCAGCCAACTATTGATGTTGGATGCCGTCACCGCCTACATCGGGCTGAAACGTTCTCAAAAATTGGTTGAATATGCTCGTCAATCCATTGAGAATATTCAACGACAAAGTGAAGTGGAGGATGCTCGTGTATCTCTGGGCAGCGGCTATTCCACCGACGTGTTGCAGGTCAAGACCCAATTGGCCGGAGCCGAAGCTCGCTTGATCCAATCCAAGGGGGCACTGCAATTGGCAAAAAACCGCGTTCGGACTATTTTTCAACGAGACCCGGAGGAGGTGGCTTTGTTGGAGATGGGGCCTCCTGATTTTAATATTTTACCGGCGACCATCACGCAGGCTGTCGATTATTCTCTGGCAGCCAACCCCATGGGCAGACAGTTGGACGCAGCCAGAAAAATGTTGGACAGTCAGGCCGAGAGCGTCATGAAGAGCACCTTTTATCCGGCGGTCAATGCGATTATAGAACACAAAGCCAAAGAGGATGTCTCCGGTGTCGCGGAATTTGAGCGTGAGACGTTTGCCCGGTTGGAGGTTTCGTTCCCGTTCAATACCGGCTTGGCCGGTCTGGATTCCATCAACGCCAGTCGACAGGATGCCGAGGCGGCCAGACGTCGTCATCGCGATCTGCTGTTGCAGATTTCCGAACAGACCCGCAGTGCCTGGAATAACCTGGAAACGGCCAAGAACAAAGCCAGCATGTTGCGCAATCAGGCCCGACTGGCTGAAAAATTCCTGGAACTGGCCCGTGAAGAGCGCAAGCTCAATAAACGGACCTTGTTGGATATTCTCAATGGTGAGACCGCCTTGATCAACGCCCAGAGCGACGCACTTTCGGCTGAAGCGGATGTCAAGATTGCCTTTTATACCCTGATCCAGAGTATGGGGGCCTTGTCCGCCGACCTGTTGGGCCAAGACCATGCGGCTGGAATCAAACCGCTTGAGGTTGTTCCGGTCTCCGAGGATGTTGAACTGAAGCTGCCGTTCACAAAAGAAGATGTCTCCTACCATCTCTCCCATCAGTGGTAGGTTTGCTTGATCCGAGATCGGGCCGTTGTTCGCCCCTCACTGGTACAGCCTCAGCCTCTTGCTTGATCTGGCGAACCAGAAAAAAATCGTATCACCAACACGGTGACGATGTTTTTTTTCTGGTTCGCCAGATCAACCGATTTGTTGCCGCCTTGATGGACGACTAACTGCCGACTTTCGGTTTAATTATGAGGTTTGATGTGTGTTAGCGCTTCTTCGGCAACTGTTTCTTAAGCCTCTGTTTGCAACAGAGCTGATTGCCATTTCATTTTTCATCAACGTTTTGGCCCTGGCCACCTCGATTTATGTCATTCAGGTCTTGAATCGATATGTTTCACACGGCATTGACTCAACCCTCTTAACGCTGACCGCCGGGGTTGTTCTGGCGGTGGTGTTTGAGTTTGTTTTTCGCCAGTTGCGACTCAAACTGGCGCAGGGCGTAACCGTTCCACCCGCTTATAATCTGTTGCTGATGGTGTTTGCCCAGAGTGTCTCCATTCGATCGGCGCTGTTGGATCATTTAAGTTCAAGCCAGCGTCGTGAGGTCATCTCCGCTCCCAGTACCATCGCCCGGATTTATGGTCCCAACTCACTGGCAACCCTGCTGGATCTTCCCTTCGCCCTGATGTTTTTGGGCGTGCTCTTTTTAATTCAGGTTCAGGTCGCCTGGGTGGCTTCGCTTTTTATACTGGCCGGTTTTCTGGTTTCGGCCTTCAGCCATCTCTCCCTCAGAAGTGATCAGCAACAGCAACTCCAGGCCAGCGGAGAGGCCGGGGCCATGGCGGTGAGCGGTATGCGTCGTCCTGATGCGGTGCGGGCCTTTAACGCTCAGGAGGTTCTTCAAGGGCGGTGGAAATCCCATCAACAAAAAGCGCTGTTGGCCGGGCGGAAATTGGAGGCAAGAAAAGAGTTTTTTCAATCATTGACCCGGACCATCGGTTCTTTGATGAGTGTGGCGGTTATCGGTGTCGGTGCTTTGTTGACCGTCGCCGGTGAAATGGATATGGGACTGATGATCGGAGCCAACATTGTCGCCGCTCGGGCCATGGCACCCATTATCGCTTTTGCTCAGTTGGGGCCAGCCTTCAACGAGGTTGCACGGGCCATGTCCTTGTTGAAGGGGTTTGCGCAATTGGCTCATGAACGACAGGGGGGGCGTCGTTTAGCCGATCTGAAACAGGGTGTGGCCTTCCACGACCTCGCTTTTGCCCACCTCAATGAAAACGATCCGTTGTTTGAGTCACTCTCTTTGTCTTTGACTGAGGGAAAATCTCTGTTGGTGGTCGGTGGCAACGGCACCGGAAAAACCACCCTTTCCCGTCTGCTGATGGGACTGCTGGAACCGGTTCGTGGGCAGATTCTGATCAATGAGGTTACGTTGGACCAGATCGATCTGATCTGGTGGCGTCAACAGGTGGCCTATCTTCCTCAGGAGCCGGATTTCTTTGACGGCACCATTCGGGAAAATCTGATGACCTTGAATCCCGCCATCACCGAAGAGCAGATACTACAGGTAACGGCAGAGGCCGGGTTGAGCCAGTTTTTACAAAACCATCCCAAAGGGTTGGAGGCGCTCCTTTATAACGATGGCTCCAATCTGGCGGTCGGTGTTCGAAAACGGTTGGCCTTGGCTCGTGCCCTGACCTCGCAAAACCAGTTGGCGATTTTTGATGAACCCATGGAGGGCATGGATGGACCGGGACGCACGGCGATTTCCCAGGTTCTGGCCGCTTTTATTCGCAATAAAAAAAGCGTAATTGTCTTCTCTCATGATGCCAGTCTGGTCAGGGGGGCTGATATCATCCTGAATTTGGATAGCAAGCCGGTTCCAACGGTCACCATTCGTGGCGCATCAAGCCCGGAAGGCAAGCCATCATGAAACCATCTACCCCTCTCCTGTCGGACGAAACCATTGATGACGGCGTCGGCTGGGGCCATCACCTGACCGCTTTTTCCTTGCTTTTGACCCTTTTTGGACTGGGAATCTGGGCCTACTGGGGCAAATTGGATGTGGTCAGTATCACTCAGGGCGAGGTCATTCCTTCCAGTCAGGTCAAACAGATCCAACATCTGGAGGGAGGGATCATCAAGCAGATTCTGGTCAAAGAGGGGGAGCTGGTCAGTAAAGGCCAGCATCTGGTGGAGTTGGAGAGCATCTCCAGTGAATCGGACCTGGGAGAGATCAACGCACGATTTATCTCTCTGCGTCTGGAACGAACTCGCCTGGAAGCCGAAGCCTCCGGTAAAACCAGCCTGGATTTTCCCCCGGAATTGCTGAAAGAGTTTCCCGAGAAAGTCGCGCGAACCCGTACCTATTTTATGAGTCGTTACAATCGGCAACAAGAGGAATATGCCGGTTTTGAAGAGCGCACCATTCAACAACAGCAACTGGTTCAGGAGATTAAATCCAGAATCAAAAACAATGAAAAACGGCTGAAGCTGGTCACCGAGCAGATCTCGATCAGTGAAGAGTTGCTCTCTCGTGAAATTACGAATCGGTTTACCCATTTGGAACTGCTCAAAGAGGCCAATGTGATCTCCAGCGCCATTGAGGAGGATGGAATGGCCCTGTTGCAGGCTCAAGCCGCCTTGAAAGAGTCCATTTCGGCCCAGGTGACCTCCCGGTTGGTGTTTCAGGAAGAGGCGCAACAAAAATTGGCGGAAATTCGAGGTCAAATCTCCGAGTTGGAGGCCAGACAGGATAAATTCTCCGATAGTTTCTTGCGCCGGGTGATTGTTTCGCCGGTCGATGGGGTGGTCAAAAGTCTGTTGGTTTTTACGGAAGGCGGGGTGCTGCAACCGGGGGGGACTGCGCTGGAGATTGTTCCCGGAGCCGACCGCTTGGTGATTGAGGCCAGACTTCCCATTCAAGATATCGGTTATGTTCGGGTCGGGCAGTTGGTCAAGGTCAGTCTCTCTTCAAACGATGCGGCCCGGTTTGGAAAATTGACCGGCTCGGTGGTCCAGATCAGCCCGGATACGCTGGCGACCGAAGATGGCACCCCTTTTTACAAGGTTCGAATTGAGACTGAGGAGTCTTCATTTAAAAACGGTAATCTGGAATATCGTCTGTTTCCAGGAATGGTCATTCAGGCCGCTATTCATACCGGAAGTCGAACGGTTTTGGAATATCTTCTCTCTCCCTTTATGCGTTATATGGATTCTGCGCTTACGGAACGATAGAATTTTTATTGGAATGCTCTATTTTTGGGTTGTAGTTCCGAGTCAGAGGGAATAGGCTGACCCCATTCGTTTTCCTTAGATCCGGCGGTTGGAAGTGCCGGCTGACAACTGCCGGCTCCTGGATTGTTCCAACCGGGCAATGAGGGTATGATTGAAACGTTTTCATTACAAGTTTCCTTTGGCGTATAAACTGCTTTTTCTTCTGCCGCTATTGGCATCGCTCCTGTTCGTGTCGACGGTTGCGCCTTCGGTTGGAGAATCGTCCTCTTTTTTTTCGGAAGGCTTGGCGAATAAAGGTCAAGGTACTCTCTCTATTGAGACCCACCCGACCGGGGCTGAGATTTTTCTGGATGGCGAACGGGTCGGGAAATCACCCCTTACCCTGGCCAAAGTTGACAGCGGACCGCACACCGTCCGCCTGCTCAAGGCCGGTTATCCGGTTCGGCAAGAGGCCATCCACATTCAAAATGCAACAGAAAAAAAACTTCACCTGACCATGATCGCCTCCGGTCCGGCTGTTATTGACGTTCGCAGTGTTCCCGAACCGGCCCAGTGGTGGTTGAACGGCCAGTTGAAAGGGATAACGCCTCATTTGGTCGATAAAATTCCAGCCGGCTCTTATCAGGTTAAAATTACGGCACCGGGATATCAGGATTGGAATCAGGATCTGCAAATCAACAAGGGCGAGCTGATTCAGGTTCGGGCGGAGCTGGTGGCCAAGGAGTATCACCTGACCATTTTGACCGAACCCAAAAATGCCAAAATCAGTTTTCAGGATAGTGACCAAGCCTATACTCCTGGAATGCTGGTAAAACCTGGACAATATTTTTTCTGGATTTCGGCTCCGGGATATGAGTCGAAAAAGGGTCGCGTTACCTTGATCGATCGGGATTGGATCGGTCATCTGCGTCTGCAAAAAAGTGTCGAAGCAAAATTGACTGCCGCCATGCCCCCCCCATTTTCTTCGTTGGCCGCCGTTGCTCTTCCGTCAAAGCCGGTTGTTCCGGTCAAACAAAGCGGGTCGAACAGACCAAAACCTGTGCCCGCTATGACACTCCAGGGTTCAAGCTCTCTGCCAACCCTGATGCAGGAGGCCGAAATCGATACGAAAGAGGCGAGGCTGTTTGCTCCGGCCGGGAGAAATGCGGCGGAAAAATATCGTCGGATTTTAGACGTACAGCCTGATTCTATTCAGGCAAAAAAGGGGCTGGAACATCTCAAACGGCTGTCAGAGTCGGCTTATCTGATTTTTGTCCGCATCTTCCCGGTCACGGAACAACAGAAAGCCGAGCGTTTTCTGGCACGGATTCAAGAGTTGAATCTACCAGGTTTTTTGTTGCCGGTTACGATTAACGGCGTTGCCCATTTCAGAGTTTGTGCCGGTCTGTTCGAGGGGCGACCGCAGGCGATTGATGGGTTGAAGCGCATTAAAAAGCAGCTCGGTGTCCAGGATGGTATTCTGAGACGCTATCGCTCTTCGCTCCATGAGGGGTAGTGGGCCGATCCATCGTACCGCTTCCAGTTCCAACGTTTGAGTCAGGTCAGAAATCGTATGGTCAATTGATGACTCGTGAACCCGGCACCTCAAAAAAGAAGGGCGGAACCTCCTGCCAGATTTTTTCACCGTCATCGGTTTCAAATTGAAACCGGCCTTCCATATGACCGGTAGGGGTTTGCAGCATGGCCCAACTGGTATACTGAAACGGTTCTTCGCCGGGAAGCAGATAGGGCTGTTCACCGATTACCCCTTCACCTTGAACCTCCTGGATATGACCATTATCGCTTTTGACAAACCAGTGACGCCGAAGCAGGCGAGCCGGAATGGAACCGGTATTGGTGAGGGTGATGGCATAGCCAAACGCATACTGACCGCTGCTTGAATCGGAACGGGAATCCAGGTGGGTGGTAACGGTGGTAATGGAAATGTTCAATCTTTTGTTCGGTGTCATTTTTTTTCTCCTGTTTTCCGATTCTAGCAAAAACAGGCTGCGTTGACCAAGCAAACTTTATTCATACCCCGTTATTCACCGAACATCTCTTGAACCTGGATTTGGCAGTTTGTCCGAACACACCTTGTGGATGGCTGAGAATATTGAGGAAAATCGGCTTGGAGTTTTTTAAAATAAAACAGTATGTTGTAATGAAAATGGTCGTTCATTCATCAGGTCCGAAATTGCCTGCAACAAACGAGCTTGAGATGGTCGAAAAAAAAAGTGTCATTAATGTTAACGCTCTTTCATTTTTTTATTCACAAACAAGTGTAACTGAAGTAGAATGGCCTCAAATGTGTCGTTTTTAATGTTGTGTTCGGATATGAAGGAACACATGGGCCGGTTGGCGGATTTCTAGAGGTATGTCAAATATGAACTGCTGGGAATACAAAAAGTGCGGACTTGGTCCAAACTCAGCTGCCGGGATAATGTGTCCGGCGGCTTCCTTGGAGAGTGCAGACGGTTTCATGGGGGGGGAGAATGGTGGTCGCTCCTGTTACTTTGTTCCCGGCACCTATTGTTGTGGTTTTCCCCATCAATCTTTAGGTGAAAAACAGCAGCAGTGTCATCACTGCTCTTTCTTCCAGTTGCTCAGCGAAAAACATGGCTATACCTATACCGCTCAAAACTTCAACCGCTATGTCTCCAATTCAGAAAGTCGGGTCGCTGCCGGCTACATGGTTCGCTAGCGATCCCAGTTTTCATATGTCGGACCGGCCCTGATTCGGGGCCTTTTTTTTGATCGTATTACCCATTCAAGCCGGCTCGAATCAGCACCGCCAGGGCCGACAGTGCTGCGATCGTCAGAACCGCATAACGGGTTTTGCCTTGATCCAACCAACGGGCGGCCGGTTGTGCCAACAGCAGTCCCACGACAACGCCTGGTATCAGGTATAAACCATACCAAACCTCCGCCTGCCCCATTCGGCCTACCTGATACAGTCCAGTGATGGTCAATAAACCGCCGACAAAAAAATAGAGGGCCAACGTTCCCCTGAACGTGGGGCCTGGCTCATTTTGATAGAGGATTGCCACGGGCGGACCGCCCATGGAGGTGGTGACGTTCATAATGCCGGAGATCAGGCCCGATACAGTGAGGGTCCGGCCATTTTTCTTTAGTTGAGCAACCCTCCCAAGAGAGAGTCCCACCGCCAATAAGACCAAAATTCCAAAAAGAAAAGAGAGTTGCCGTTCTGAGAGTCTGTTTATCAACAAGGCCCCGATGGATATACCCGGTACACACCCGAATAACAACCAGGCCAAATTTTTATACTCTATTACGTGACGATTTTTGATGGTCATGGTGCCGGAGAGCAGTAGCCCGGCGAATAACAGGGGGCCGGGAACCAATTGGGGTTGCAAGAGCATCAGGATGGGGGCGGAAACCAGGGCAAAACCAAACCCCACCGCGCCTTGAATCATGGCTCCACTGATGACCGCCAATGCAATGAAAAAAATGTCCAAGGGAGTGAAGTCGCCAAACAGGGGTAAGAGGGGATTGTCTGGAAGAGTTATCCCTGTTTTTCCACTGGCATGCAATACCCAAAAATGGTTTATTGGAACCGTGAGTATGGAGCGGGCAAAGGCAACGTAAAAAACAGGGGAATCGTTCATGTATATGGTTCTGTTGTTCCAGGATTAGAAAGCTTGAAGAGTGTATTCAAACTTAAAAAAAAGGATGCGGCCCCCCGTTGCGGACAGATTGTACTGCACGGGCAAACGGTTGAGTATCGACAGATTAAAGTTTCAACCCGAAAGAGAATGACCGTCATGGTGACGGCAGAGGGCAGTGTCGAGGTTCGAACTCCGCTTCGAGTGAGCCTCGTCCAGGTTGAACAATTTTTGCAACAGTGCGCACAATGGGTCTTGAATCGACTATCGGTGGTAAACAGTCAGATTGAAAACCGCTCGCCTCTGGAGTCGGGTGTTTCGTTGCCATTTTTGGGGAAAGGGTTGATTTTGCAGTTTGATTCCCGTCCGGGTGAGAGTGTGAATGAGCAAGATGGGGTGCTGTGGGTTCCGGCCCACTGGTTGGCTGACGGCGATCAACTAAAAAAACGGTTGGAGTTGTGGTTTAGAGCGGCGGCAAAAAAGCATCTGCGTCGTCGTTTGAGTGATTGGTCCCAGGTCATGGGTGTCCATTATAACCGCCTGACCGTTCGCGATCAAAAAACCCGCTGGGGGAGCTGTTCGACCCAAGGCAACATCAGCCTGAATTGGCGATTGATCTGGTTGGCCTCTGAAGTGGTGGACTATGTGGTCATTCATGAGTTGAGCCATCTTTCTCACATGGATCACTCCCCGGCGTTCTGGCGGAGGGTCGGCCAATTTGAACCAAACCACCTCCATCTACGCGCCCGGTTGCGCCGGTCCAAACTGCCGTGGTAGAAAATCCCGGCTTTTCGGACCACCCTGGATTCGGCACAATCTGGACAACCGGTTTTTTGCCGCCCTAAAATCCGGCCATGTTCTGTCTGCTCAGGCCGGTAAAGCCATTATAGCCGCCTGATTCCGGTTCCAGGCTGGAAATTCTCTGCCCCAGGGAGCGGAATTCACCGATCTGTCCGGCTCCCTCCAGGGCGGCTTTCCAGACCATCTCCAGAGCGTCCGGCCCATCGTCGTGGGTCTCTCCTTCGCCCCACTGCCTGAGTTGTTGAATCAGGGTGTCGCAGGAGGGGTGAAAACGGATCAGGCCGTTATTGACATGGGGTTGCAGGCTGCTGATGCGAAGCACCTTGTCTCGCAACGGTTTAACCCCCTTGACGGGAATCGGAACCTGCACCTCGGCGGATCGGCGGATGAGTTCATCCTTGAAAAACTCTTGGAACTGGACCGTTTCCACCACCCATAATCGGCAATCAAACTGGGCTTGCAGGGTGATGACATCCTGGATGATCTGGTCGGGATGACGGCGATTGATGTCCCCTTTTATCACGTTCAAAATGCCTTTATCCCGGTCATATCCGGCGACAATGATTGCGGAAGGATCGCCCCGATTACCTGATTTTCCCATAGAGGGATCGACGGAACCAAAATAGAGCCAATTCGGATCTTCCTGATGCCAATAGGTAAAATTTTGGAAGGGGGCGTTACAATCTTGCGGCCTGTTTTGCAACTCCGCATCAAAGGTATCGGCTCCATCCCGGCAGCGCATTTTCATGAGTCTCTCCAGGGAACGGACTTCAGGCCAGGAGAGTTTCGAGCCACGATCCATGGCGGCTTTGTGCTGGCTATAAAAAGCGTCGGCCTGCTCTTCCCCCTCGGCTTTAAGAATCTCCTGCCATTGATCCCAAAGGGGCATATTGTCCGGCCAGCGAATGATGGCCTGAAATCGTTTTGATTCCCAGAGCGGATTTTTGAACAACCGGGAGAGTAGGGCGTCTTGATGTAAAATGGTTCCGACGACGATCAGATCCATGGAGTCGTCCGGCGGCCCGAGTTTCAAGACGACGCCACGCATCCACTCATCGAGTTTATCTCGTTGCTGGCGGCTGCGGACATTTTCATCATTTTCCAAATCGTCACAGATAACCAGATCGGGACGCCTGGCACCATGGCGCAAACCGCGCATTCGTTTGCCGGAGCCGAACGCTTGGATTCGAGTGCCGTTTTTGGTCAGGATCAAGCCGTCATTCCAGGTGCGACCTTTGCCGGAGCAGTGGGGAAAATCCTGTTTCAACCTGGGGTTTGATTCCAGTTCCGCCTTGATGGATTCCAACATGGAGGTGGCTTGATGAAGAGCGTCCATGATGATTGGGATAAACTGTTTTTTTTCGGTGACCACACACCATAGGGTAAACACTTGTGTGACCAGGGTGGATTTGGCTTCGCTGCGTGGAGCGGCAATAGCCAGTTTGCTGCCCTTTTTATTGTCTTGGATCAGACGTTCGAGTCGCCGATACAAATAGGTGTGCAGGGTACTGTCATGCCGGGAGATGTAGTGAGGAAAATAGGTTTTGGCAAAAAATCTAAAGCTGGTCTGACACTTTTCAACCCGCTTTTGGCTGGCTTCCGGCGTGCTGTCCAATCCCGTGACATTCTCTTCGATGTGGGTTTTCAAACGCTCCGACAGAATACTCAAACTCTCCTGAAACTGTTTGTTGGTCAATTTTACATATTTCAATTTATCAATTTCCCTCTGGGAACAACCATTGTATAATCTCAGATTCGGTAGTTGTAAGCACGCAATCGGCACAATCTCTTGATTCACCTGGCAAACTAGAAAAAAGTCTCATCACCAATAAGGTGACTTCGATTTTTCTAGTTCACCTGATAAACCAATATGTTGCACTGCTTACGCAATTCCAATTACCGAATCTAGGATAATCGTACCGGTCAACGGACGCCATTGCCGAGTTCCTGAATGTTATCTGTTGGCGAATAAATTAAGAGCTTGAAAATATTCAGCTTATTTTAACACTCTTCTGTATTGTTCCAAATCGAATTGGCGGGACTGCCAATCGCTTGTTGCAAACGGTCAGGTGTGTTGTGGTGGGGTACAATGATGGATAACGGTTCTCGTTTTGATTGGTCCCCACGATTTTTGCCCGGTATTATCCTGATCCTCGGTCTGATCCTGACCTTTTTTTATTGGCGCCATGTCAGTTTGGACAGCGAAACCCTGGCTTTGCGCCAATTTCGGCAACTGTCGGACAATATCCGATCAGTAGCCAGCCGGCGTTTTTTTGCCCACGAAAATCTTTCGCGAGCCGTCGCCGGTTTTTTCTCCACCTCCGAGCAGATGACACCGGAACGCTGGCAACGCTTTCATGAAACCTTGAATTGGCAAACCCGTTATCCCAGCCTGATCGAATTGGCTTATGTGACTCCGGTTACTGAGAGTCAACGACAGACGTTTGAAGCGAACATTCAATCTCAGCTCCATCCGGACTTTAAAATTGACGCTCACGAGATTCGGGAAGACTATTTTGCCGTCACCTATGTCTACCCCGCAGACGCCACCGGTCAACCCTATCACCCTGGATTTGATCTGGGTGCGGAAAAGAGGCGGCGAGATGCCGCACGACTTTCACGGGATCAGGGCCGACCCTATTTTACCAAAACCATCATGCGATCCGTAGGACGAGAGGTCGAAACCGAGTTGCTACAGTTGTTGCCGGTTTATTACCCAAAACAGCTCGTCAACAGCATCGAATCCCGTCGAAATGCCTTGATGGGCTGGGTTATGGCGGTGTTCGATGCCCGTGTTCTCTTCGAAGATATTTTTCAAAACGGGCAGGATGATATTCGGGTCGAGGTCTTTGACGTACCGATCATCCAACCGTCGGCCCGTCTATACGATAGTCACCCGGAAGCCGGTGAAGTGGATGTAAATTCCATCCTGACCCGAACCGTCCGCTCCACCATGGAGGGCGGGCAATGGACCATTCGTTTCTCTCCCAGCCCGTTTTTCAAAGAGAGCTACCAAACAGCCCGCTTGGATATTATTCTCTTCGCCGGATTTTTGGTCAGCGCGGCCATTGCTTTGGTGGCCTGGATTCTTATTTCTGGACGGGAGCGGGCTTTGGAAGAGGCGGTGCGCATGACTCGCGCCCATCGGGAGAGTGAAGAGAGATTGCGCCGAACCGTCCTTTATGCGCCCATTCCCATCATGATCCACGCCGAAGCCGACGGCGAGGTGATTATGGCCAACATGCGCTGGTCGGAGCTGTCCGGCTATCGTCGGGAGGAAATCTTGACCTTGGAGGGTTGGATCGCCCAGGTTCGCCCGGATGGGGGGCGCCAACACGTCATGGAGAATCTGGGGCCACCTTTTTCGGCTAAAACGCCCTACAAAGAGGTGGAGTTGGGGGTTCACTCCAGCGACGGTGAGAGAAGAGTCTGGATGGTACGCTCTCGACCTTTGGATAACTCCGATTCCGGTCGAAACATGATCATCAGCATGGCCATGGACATTACGGAACTCAAGGAGACGGAAAATTCTCTGGTTCGGGCAACCCGGGAGGCCGAGGCGGCTAATCAATCCAAAAGCGAATTTCTGGCCACCATGAGTCATGAGATTCGCACCCCCATGAATGCCATCATTGGTATGGCTGAGGTGTTGGGAGAAACCCCTCTAAACCCGGAACAACAAGAGTATGTGGCTGTTTTCAAGCGAGCCGGGGATAGTTTGTTGGAGCTGATCAACGATATCCTCGATCTGTCCAAGGTGGAGGCGGGCCATCTGGAGTTGGACCGTATTCGCTTCAATCTTGCTGAATTGTTGCAAAGAGTGAAGGATATCATGCTGGTTCGTGCCCAGAATCAAGGGCTGGCTCTAACGGTTGAAATGGATCACGATCTGCGGGATTGGTATGTGGGAGACCCCGGTAGACTGCGACAGATTTTGATCAACCTGGTCGGAAACGCCATCAAGTTTACCCGCCAGGGTCAGGTGGCCATTCGCGTTCAACAGAATTCCAGTTGTCCTGGAAATCCCGGCGCGCTGGTTTTTTCGGTTACGGATACCGGGATCGGAATTGCTGAGGATAAACTGGAGTCGGTGTTCAACTCCTTTACCCAAGCCGACACCTCCACTACCCGCGAATTTGGTGGGACCGGCTTGGGACTGGCCATTTCCAAACGTCTGGTTACTCTTATGGATGGGGAGATTTCGGTTGAAAGCACTTTGGGAGAGGGGAGTACCTTTCAATTTACGGCACAGTTGATGGTTGTCGAGTCTCCCAAAAGGTTGTCGTATGAGCGGGCGTTCGATGGGGATAAAGGTCTGGACGGCATCCGGGTGTTGGTGGTGGATGATCAGTCGGACAGCCGGTTGGTTCTGGCTAAAATGGTTGGCCGCTTAAATGCCCGAGTCGATTTGGAAAGCAACCTGAAAGACGGATTGAAACATCTGAAAAAAGTCAGAAAAGAGGGCGGTGAGATTGAACTGATGGTCTATGTGTCTCCGTCCGGCGAGATCGGTACTCTGGATTCCATCCTTGATCTACGCCAGGAGTCCGGTTTTTTTGATCTGCCGGTCGTTGTCATCAACTCCTATCATCAAGAGGGGGAGTTGGCTCGGGCCAGAAAGGTGGGGGTGGAGCTTCTACTTAAACCGATCAAGCGCAATGAGCTGTTGGAATCCATCCGATCAACCTTGAACCCCCTCAATGAAGACCGGATCATTGCGCGGCAATTCGGTTCGTTACGCATTTTATTGGTTGACGACTCCGAGGATAACACATTGTTGATTCAGGTGTTCCTAAAAAAATCAGGGCATCAATTGGAAATTGTTCATAACGGCAAGGAGGCGGTGGATGCGGTTCAATCCAACTCCTACGATTTGGTGCTGATGGATGTGCAGATGCCGGTCATGGACGGTTATGAGGCGACTCGGGTCATCAGGAAGTGGGAGCGGGATACCGGGCGGGTACCTCTTCCGATCATCGCTCTAACAGCTCACGCTTTCGCAGAAAACAAAAGACAAACCAAAGAAGCGGGGTGTACGGAGCATCTGACCAAGCCCATTACCAAGCCACAACTGTTGGCAACCATAGATCGGTATCGGAAACAGTAAGAGACGAGGTCTGGAGATCTTCAGCTTTAGTCGCTTCATGTAACGGGATAATCAAACCAGTGATGACGAGGAGTCTCAACTTTCGCAGTTCAGGCCACGTGCTGATGGCTTGAAAATTTCCATATAAATCAAGCTGAAGATGGACGTTCTGTGCTATAATTTTGTTATATTCTCATAATATACGATAAAAGATAAATAAAAGAAGTTCCAAAGAGGTCAGATAGCAGGTATTGAAAGGCACACCCCGAAAGTTGGAGCGTGCCAGATTTGTGTCAGCCCAAAAAACAAGAGCATTGATTTTATTGGGTATTTAAATTGAGAATGGAAATCGGCAAGCAAACGCAAGACATTGTTATTTAACAGTTCTTAAAATTACGAGTCGTTCTGAACACTAGCTTTGTTGATCCATGGCGGTGATCCCCGTTGTTTTTCCGCCGGAAGCATATTTGACCAGTCGATGCAGATCGTCCTCATTTCCCATGCAGATCAACAGGTCTCCTTCATTGATAATGGTATTGGCTGACGGATTGAAAACCATCTCTTCATCTTGTCTGCTGATTCCGACCACGATGATATTAAAATTTGTCCGTAAGGAGGAAGAGATCAGAGATAGCCCGACCAGAATTGAATTTTTTGGGATGTAAATTTCTTCCAGGGTCAGTTCTTTGTGTTCTTTTTTCATGGCCAGATCGATCAATTTGATCGCATTGGGCCGAATGGCGTTGTGAACCAGTTGGTATCCGCCAATCAGGTAGGGCGAAACCACCTTGTTGGCTCCGGCCCTTTTCATCCGTTTTTCCGAGGAGCTGGACTCACCCGTCACGACAATGTGACAACGGGGATTTTTTTCTCTGACCAGCAGAACAACATAGACATTGTTCATTTCTTGCTCAAAAGTGCTGATGACACTATGGGCATATTCCAATCTTAACGATTGCCAAACCGTCTCTTCTCGGGCATCTCCCTGAAGGACGACCCAGCCATTTTTTGCAGCCAGATCGACCCGTGATTGATCCAGGTCAACACCAACGAAGGTTCGACCTTCCGCCTCCAACGATTGGCAGACCGCTCGACCCAGCGTGTCCAATCCACAGACGATGATATGGTTTTTCATTCGTTCCGCCCGGTTTATCATTTTGAACTCCCTCAAGCTGACGATCTGCTCCATCAGGCTACTGACAACGATGGAGGTCATGAAGATGATCACCCAAATTCCGGTCAGTACGCCAATGACGGCCACAAACTGGCCCATGGAGGTCATCGGGGTTATGTCACCATATCCAACGGTCGTGATGGTAATCGTTACCCAGTAGATAGATTCCCAAATATTGGTGATATTCGGATTGATGTTTAACTCGGACAAATAAAAGGCGATGGCCACCATGCCCCAGATGACCAGGGCAACCGAAAAAAGTGATTTTAGCTCGAAGGAGCTTCCCTGCATGATTTTGACGAAGAAGTGGAGTCTTTTGGAATAGCGAAACAGTTTTAACAACCGGAAGACCCGGAGTACACGAAAGAGGCGAAACATCCTGAACAGCGGCAAGATGGCCAGTAAATCGATGATGGAAAGGGGTTCGATCATCCATTTGAACTTGTTGCTCAGTGCGGCCTGGAGAGCGTGTAGAATGGTCCGACTCAATCGGGGGTTGAATAGACGCCGTTTATAGCGACGGAAAGCAGTATCATAATCAAGACGAAAATCGGAACAGACCCAAAGGCGCAGCAGGTATTCGATCAAAAAAAACCAGGTGAACGATTCATCCAGCCATTCCAGAATATGGACTTCAGAGCGGGTGAGTTGGGGGTCATTCTCGACAATCATGATCCATATGGAGGTGATGACCAGCACCATCATGATTAAATTGAGGAGTTTTTGACCCGATTTGTTTTTTCCTGTAAAAATCGCCCGGACAAAATCTTTGCTGCTTTGGTAGATTATTGTCATTGTCATCGATTTGCCCGACAGGATTGTCTGTTAAGATAATAACGATAGTACCGGTGGTGTGCGGACAACGGAGAAATCTGGGTTTAACAGGATTTGGCCGTTGGTGGAGATCGAACACCTACGGCCAAATCCAAAGTTGAACGGCTCTATTTCAATTCGTATCAGCCGGTCGAAATAGAGCTTTCAGCTGTTTTTGGGAAGTTGAGCCAGAGCTGCTCTGATGGCCTCTTCCGGGTATTCATGATCTTCCAGTTCTCCGGCAAAATATTTGTCATAGGAGGCCATGTCAAAGTGGCCATGACCGGAGAGGGTAAAGAAAATGGTTTTGGGTTCTCCGCTCTCTTTGCAGAGCAATGCCTCATCGATGGCGGCCCGGATGGCATGGCAGGATTCTGGAGCCGGAATGATTCCCTCGGCTTTGGAAAAGGTGACACCGGCTTCAAAGGTGGCCAGTTGCGGTACGGCACGGGCCTCCATGACCTTTTCGTGAACCAGTTGAGAAACCAGAGCCGATTGACCATGATAGCGCAAGCCCCCGGCGTGAATACTCGGCGGCATGAAGTTGCTGCCCAGGGTGTACATGAGGGTTTGTGGCGTCAGTTTTGCCGTGTCACCGAAATCATAGGCATAATGGCCACGGGTCAAGGTCGGACAAGAGGCCGGTTCGACGCCGATCAAGCGAATATCTTTCCCGGCGGCTTTGTCGGCCAGAAAGGGGAAAGCCGTGCCGCCAAAATTGGAACCACCTCCACAGCAACCGATGACGATATCAGGAAAATCTCCCGCTTTTTCAAACTGTTTTTTGGCCTCCAAACCCACCACCGTCTGATGCAGCAGGACGTGGTTCAACACGGAGCCCAGGGCATAGTTGGTGTCGGCATTGGTTGCGGCCTCCTCGACGGCTTCCGAGATGGCCAATCCCAAAGAGCCGGGATTGTCGGGGTTCTCTGCCAAGGCCGCCCGACCGGAATTGGTCAGGTTGGTCGGGCTGGCAAACACCTCAGCTCCCCAGGTCTCCATCATGGAGCGGCGGAACGGTTTTTGACCGTAGCTCACCTTGACCATGTAGACTCGAACCTTCAGACCGAACATTTGACCCGCCAGGGCCATGGAAGATCCCCATTGACCAGCACCGGTTTCGGTCGCAATTCGCTTGATTCCGGCCTGTTTGTTATAATAGGCTTGAGGAATGGCCGTATTGGGCTTGTGTGATCCGGCAGGACTGACCCCTTCATATTTATAGTAGATCTTGGCGGGTGTTCCCAGCATCTGTTCCAGGCGTATCGCCCGCTTCATGGGAGAGGGGCGCCAGAGCCGAAAAACATCCCGAACCGGCTCAGGAATCTTGATCCACCTCTCTTGTGACATCTCCTGCTCGATGAGGGCGTCTGGAAAAATTGCTGACAAGGCGTCCGGTCCGATGGGTTTGCCATCGCCTCCCAATGGCGGCGCTGGGGGGGTGGGCAGGTCGGGTATCACATTGTACCAATGGGTTGGAATCTCGGACTCTTCCAGCAAAAAGGTGGTTTGGGTCATGATCTTGGTTACCCTCTCAAACGTGTGATTGTTTTTTTATGTTTTAGATACGGCAGTTGGATATGTTTAGATACTGATCAGGGTGAAATCTAACGGATTTTAACGGTATTTTCAATTGTTCCCTTCAATCGGTCCGTTCGGATCAGTCTCGCACCCCATGAACGGTCAAATGACGATCGCTGACCGACTGAACGCAGAGTCCGGTCAAACCGGCTTTTTGTAGTTGTTTTTCGATCTCTTCCAGGGTAAAGGCGGCACAGAGGGAGTTGAAAAAATCTGTTTTCAGTATGGCCGGTTCATCTCCTGAATAGGTTTCGACCAACTCTCGGGCCTCCTGCGGATTGTTGGGCCGCATCAAATCCATGATGAAAAGGGCGCTGCCGGGTTGGGTATGCTGCAAAACCGCGTCCCACAGCAATTGTGGATCATGGAGATGGTGCAGCAAACTGTTGGAAATCAGGGTGTCATAGCGCCGGTAGGGCAGCCCTTTTCCTGGTAACAGTTGATGGATCAAACGCACCCGGTCCGCTAGGTCCGGCGATTGAGCCAAGGCCATCCGAGCCTGTTCGAGCATGGTTGATGAGCCGTCCAGGCCGTGAATCTCCGGCTCTGGAAAGGCTCGGGCAAAACGCAACAGCACATCCCCCGTCCCACAGCCCAAATCCAAAACACGGTTTAAGCGCCGCGTCGGAAAATAACCGGCAAACAGCGACACAAAATGGTTGTGGGGGATGCTGAAATCGGCCTGAGCGTAAGCCAGGGCCTGGTCCGCCTCTTCCATGAGTTCCGGTTCTGGAATGCGATTCATTGTTCGCTCCCCCGGTTTTCGGCTGCAATGCGGCGGCCTGTTTCGAAAGCGGTATCGTTCAGGGTCACCAGTTTGGGTTTCCTGGTTCGGAAGCGATCGAGTATGCAGCTTTTCAGAGCGTCGGCAGAAAAGGGCAGTTGATCGGCAACCGCTCCCAACATGACGGTATTGACCAGCTTGGCGTTGCCTAACTCCTGAGCCACCGCCCCGGCATCAAAGGCCGTGACATTGACGCCCATTTGGCGAATCTCCTCCACCGGGTTGTCCGGGTAGTCGTAGAGACCGACCGAGACCACGGGCGGCACCACCTTCATGTCGTTGACCAGAGCCAGACCGCCGGGCCGAAGATATGGAGTCCAACGAAGGGATTCCGCCGCTTCGAAGCCAATGAGAAAATCGGCGGTTCCTTTGGTAATGACAGGGGAGAGGACTTTTTTTCCGAAACGAACATGAGAGGAGACCACTCCACCCCGTTGGGCCATGCCGGCCACTTCGGTTTTTTTGACATCATAACCGAGACTGATGGCAGCCTCGGCCAATATTTCAGCGGCGGTCATGACGCCCAACCCGCCGATTCCGACCACCAATAAATTGGTAATGGTATCATCCATGATTCGAACATCCTTTGTTGAGTTGAGGCAGGGGAATGATGGCGTTGGGCGCGCAGGTTTTCGGACAGAGATCGCAACCGGTGCAGGCAGCGGACTCAATGCGGACAAAGGAGAGATCCACCTCTTTACCGTTGGCCTTGATCTCTTTGTCCCGACGGGTTACGAGAATGGCCGGGCAGCCGACATCCAGACAATTTCCGCAGCCGGTACAGTTGTCGTCAACCACGGTATAGGAGGGACGGGCTTCATAATGGTCAATTAAAACACAAGGCTGATCGGTAATGATTACCGACGGTTCGGGTATTTTCACCTCTTGGCGAATAATCTTGAACAGATCGGGAAGTTGATAGGGGTCGATCTGATGAATCCGCTCCGGTTGAACACCCAACGCTTCCACCAGTTTGACGAAATCAACCCGTCGGGTCTCCGCCCCCTGCAAATCCCGACCACTGCCGGGATTCTCCTGGCCACCGGTCATGCCCACCGCCCGATTGTCCAGCAACAAGATGGTCACGTTACCCCGGTTATAGGTGATGTCCAACAAACCCTGCATTCCCATGTGCAAGAAGGTGGAATCGCCGATGACGGCAACGATCTGTTTATTGCCATCGGTCGCCCCTCGGCCCTTGTCCATGCCCAGGGCAATGCCCATGGAGGCTCCCATGGATATGGTGGTATCCAACGCTTCCCACGGTTGACCGGCCCCCAAGGTGTAACAGCCGATATCACCGGAGATGTGAATGTTGCGCACCCGAGACAAGGTGTAGAACACGCCCAGATGTGGACAGGCGCTACACATGGTTGGTGGCCGGGGAAAAAGAGGAATCGTTGTTTGATGCCGGCTACCAGCCAGTGTTGGGATGGCGTCGCCCAACAGCCCGTTGATGGCGGGAACAATCACCGCTGGAGAAAGTTCGTCGGTAGCCGGAAGGATATCCTTGCCGTGAATGGGAATCGGCAGTTTTGCCGCGTTCAGTTCCAGTTCAACCAAGGGTTCCGTCTCTTCGACGACAACGATCCGTTCCACGGTTTCGGCCAGCTTGCGGATCAGGTTCATCGGCAGAGGATGGCTATAGCCCAACTTCAGGATCGGCATGTTCGGATAACTCTCCCGAACATGCATATAGGCGGGACCGGAGGTGACAAAACCGATCCGCCGATCATCCCCCGCTTCCAGTCGGTTAAAGGGGCTGATCTCACTGGCTTGTCGCAGTTTTCCGTCTCGTTCCAGCATGATGGGCAGACGCCGTTTGGCGGTTCCCGGCACCATGACCCAACGGTTGGGATCTTTTTGGAAACCGGCTGCGGGATGTACACTCAATTGGCCCACCGTCACCAAGGCTTTGACATGGCAGATCCGGGTGGTCATTCGGACGATCACCGGGGTGTTCTGGGCCTCGGAGAGATCAAAGGAAAATTTGATCATCTCGTAGGTCTCTTGAGAGTCGGCTGGTTCCAGAATTGGCAGGTGGGCAAAGCGGCCCCAGTATCGGGAGTCCTGTTCATTTTGTGAGGAGGAGAAGCCGACGTCATCGGCAATGGCGATAACCAATCCGCCGACCACGCCGGCCAGGGTCTGGGTCATCAAGGCGTCGGAGGCGACGTTCATTCCCACATGTTTCATGGCGCAAAAACTGCGGGAACCGGCCAGAGAGGCACCGATGGCCACTTCCAAGGAGACCTTTTCGTTGACTGACCATTCGGTGTAGATGCCTTGGAACGGTGCCAGGTTTTCCAGGATTTCCGTCGAGGGAGTGCCGGGATAGGCGGCGGCAACTCTGGCTCCGGCTTCCCAGACCGCCCGAGCCGTTGCCTCGTTTCCAGAGAGTAACAGGCGGCTGCCGGCAGGGGCTTGAACCAATCTATTTTCCAACATATCACTTCCTTGATTTTATAAAATTTCCGGCAATCCCTTTCGAAAAATATCGAATGGAAGAAGCCTGGGTCGGTGTGAAAAAATCGTCGCACAGCTTCTGGATGATCTTCCCGTTTTCAGCTTTTTTTACGATGGTCGATCACCCGAACCGCTTTGCCTTGGGAGCGGGGAACCTCCCCGAGTTTTTTGACGACCACCTGAGAGGTGATGCCGATGAACTCCTTGATGTCACGTTTTACTTTTTCAGCCACGCGGGCGATGGAGGACTCCCCTTGCTCATAGAGGGGTTGGCTGGCCTCGACGTTGATCAAAACCTGATCCATGCTGCCTTCTCGAAAAACTTCGATTTGATAAAAAGGGCCAAGGGTCTCCGTTTTCATCAACACCTCTTCCACCTGAGAGGGAAAAACATTCACCCCCCGGATAATCAGCATGTCATCGGTGCGGCCAGCCGGTTTGCGCATGCGAACGTGGGTGCGACCGCATTTACATGGGGCATAGTTGAGGCGTGAGATATCCCGTGTGGCATAACGCAAAATGGGAAAGGTCTCTTTGGTCAGGGAGGTGAAGACCAATTCCCCCTCTTCTCCGGGAGGAAGGGGAGAGCCGGTCGCCGAGTCAACACACTCAACCAAAAAATGGTCTTCCCAGACGTGTAAACCATCTTTGGCCTCGACACACTCGTTGGAGACCCCCGGTCCGATGAGTTCGGAGAGTCCGTAGACATCCACCGCGTCGATGCCCATTTTTGATTCAATCTCAAAGCGCATTTCGTTGGTCCAGGGTTCTGCACCAAAAATACCAACCCGCAACGGCAGACTTTTCAGATCCACCCCCATCTCTTCGGCCGCTTCCACCAGATTGAGAGCGTAGGAGGGGGTGCAGGCCAGAGCGTCTGCTCCAAAATCTTGCAGCAACATGATCTGTTTACGGCTTTGACCGCCGGAGATGGGCACCACCAGCAGCCCCAACTCCTCGGCTCCGTAATGAAAGCCCAGGCCGCCGGTAAACAGACCATAGCCATAGGCGTTCTGGATTCGATCACCCGGACGCAAGCCGGAAGCGGCCAGGGAACGGGCCATTAATTTGGCCCAGGTTTTAATGTCGCGGCGGGAGTATCCAACCACCGTCGGTTTACCCGTCGTTCCCGATGAGGCATGAATCCGAACCACCTGACTCATGGGGGTTGAGAACAGGGAAAACGGGTAGTTTTGTCGCAAATGCTCTTTTTTGGTAAAAGGGAGATGACGCACATCCGCGAGGGCTTTGATGTGTTGCGGTTTGACGCCCAACTCATCCATGCTCTTTCGATAGTGCTTGACTGTGGCGTAACAGCGCTCAACGGTGGCCTGAAGTCGTTTGAGTTGCAACTGTTCCAACTCTTCTCGGGGTAGCGTCTCTTTATCGGGTTCAAACATGGTCATCCCTTTTTATTGATAAGTGTTTCTCTTCATCCTAAATTCGCCCTGTCAATCAATAGTTTGGGCGATGTGTATACGTTCATCTGCCGGATCTAGGTTTATACGTCTAGCCCTGGTTTTGATCTTCCATCCATTGGGAGATTGAATCGCCTCGGATATAAACCGTCCCGGAAAACAGTCCAACCAGACTATTGTCTGACTCCCGCCGCACTTCGACCCGGTAGTTGCCGGTTTTTTTGCTCCGCGCCTCTTCCCAGGCTTCTGCAATCAGTCGGTCCCCGGCTTGACTGGGAGCCGGATAACTCATGGAAGTGGAGAGGCCCAAAGCCGTCACACCTTCAGCATTGCTGGCCAGTCCGAAGGCAAAATCAGCCAGGGAGAAGGTGGCACCGCCATGGGTGATCCGAACCGAATTCAGATGCTGCTCGTTTACCTCCATGGAGATTCGGCACCAACCGGGCCGGGCCGCTTCGACCCGCAAACCCAGCAGGCGGGCAAAACCACCGTTCTCCATCCATTTGCCAATTTTCATCGCCTCGGGAGTCGATTCAAGGGTTTTGTTGCCGGGGATATTCATCAGTTTGACCGATTCACGAGTTTAATAGTGATGGGTGGAGATCAGATCGTAGCCATCCTGAGTCAATGCTTCAGACAGATTTTGAGGATTATCGGCCCGATAGCGAACGATGACGATCCGTAAACCGGTTTCGTCGGGATGAATGGGCGAGATGATGGTGGCGATATAGCCGCCCAGAGCGTTGATACGATCGGTCAAAGCGGTCAACTGACCGGTCTCGTCCGGTAGGTGTAGGGCCAGACGAGAGGTTCCTTCGGAGGTACAGCCGGTAATGTCGAGAAAAAAATCCAGCAGGTCGCCGGTGGTGACGATTCCCACCAACCGATCTTCATCCAATACCGGCAGACAGGTGATCTGGTTTTGGCGCAGAGAGAGGGCCGCCTCTTCGATGAGGGTGTCGGGCTGACAGGTGATGACCTGACGCTGCATGATCTTTTTGGCCGTAACCTGGCTGAGCAGATAGTTGGCTTCGTTGATCGACAGGGTTGAGACCGATGACGGTGTGGCCAATTTGATCTCATCCTCACAGACCAATCCCACCAGCTTGCCCTGATGGACAACGGGAAGATGGTTGATGTCATGCTCTTGCATCAACTGGGTCATCATCGGTAGAGGGGTGTCGCTGCTGATCGTAACGACCTGTTGAACCATGATTCGATTGACAAACATCCGACCTCTCCATTCTCCAAGCCGTCTTTATGAGCAGTATCAATTATTTTATCAACCAGCCGCCGTTGAATATAGGAAAATTCCAAAGCCTGAATTCAACTCGGCAACAGCCGGCGCCGACCGGATAAACCTAGATACGGCAGTTGTAAGCACGCAATCGGCACAACCTCTTGATTCACCTTGCAAACTGGAAAAAAGTCTCATCACCAACAAGGTGACTTCGATTTTTTCCAGTTCACCAGATAAACCAATATGTTGCACCGCTTACGCACTTCCAACTGCCGTATCTAGGATAAAAAAAGGTATTCTTAAAGAACCGTCTGATCTGGAATCAATGACCCAGATAGGCTTTTCTAATCTGTTCGTTGGCCAGCAAGTCGGCGGCCGCGGCGGTCAGGGTGACGGCTCCGGTCTCCAGAACATAACCGCGCCCGGCAATTTTCAAGGCGGCTTTGGCATTTTGCTCCACCATCAAACAGGTCATCCCTTCGCTGTTGAGATGACGCACCACCCGAAAAATTTCGGCAACCAGCAGAGGCGCCAAACCCATGGACGGCTCATCCAGCAACAGCAATTTGGGTTGTCCCATCAGCGCCCGGCCAATGGCGACCATCTGCTGCTGCCCGCCCGACAGGGTTCCGGCCAACTCCTCGGCTTTATCTTTTAGGATGGGAAACAGCTCATAGACCCAATCACTGCCTTTTTTAATCCACGCCCGATCGTTTCGATGGACATAGGCCCCCAAAAAAATATTATCGGCAACGGTTAGATCCGAAAACATCAACCGGCCTTCCGGCACATGACAAATACCGGCTTCGGTCCGTCGGTGAGGGGAGATCTGGGTGATAGAGCGCCCCTGAAAAAAAATCTCTCCACGCCAGGCCGGCAGCAGGCCGGAAATGGCGCGTAACAGCGTGGTTTTCCCCGCACCATTGGCACCGACCATACAGACCAACTCCCCTTTCTCGACAAGCAGATCCACTTGGTGCAGAGCAGGGGTTTTTCCGTATCGGCATTGAAGATCGGAAACGCTCAACATCGGTTTAGTCGAACTGTTCATCGTCCTCCTCCCCGCTGCCCAGATAAGCCTTGATAACCTTGGGGTTTTCTTGTATCTGTGCGGGGGTTCCCTGAGCCAGATACTCGCCATGGTTCAGAACCAGTAGATTGTCGGAAATCTCCATTACCAGATCCATGTTATGCTCCACCAGCATCACCGATACGCCCGTTGCACATATTTTTTGAATCAAGGCCCCCATCTCCTTGGTTTCCGAGTCGTTCAATCCGGCCGCTGGTTCATCCATCAGCAATAATGTTGGCCGGGTGGTCAGAGCGCGAGAAACTTCCAACCGCTTGAGCGCGCCATAGGGGAGGGAATCCGCTTCCCGGTCGATCCACTCCTGGAGTCCACAAAAATGCAAAGCGTCGCGGGCCTGCTCTTCCATCAACCGTGACTCCTTGACGGCGTGGGGCAATCGGAGAGCGGCGGACAAAAAACCCGTGGTTCCATGCCGGTGGCAACCGACCAGGGTGTTTTCCAAAACCGACATGTTGAAAAAAATCTGTGGGGTTTGAAAAGTACGGGAAATACCCAGATTGGCGATCTGATGCGGGGTGAGTCCAATCAGGGATTGGCCTTGAAACCGAATGGCACCGGAGGTGGGTTGATAGATCCCGGAGAGCAGGTTGAACAGCGTGGTTTTTCCGGCCCCGTTGGGACCGATGATCGAAAAAACCGATCCGGCTCCGGTGGCAAAACTCAGATTGAAAATGGCCGCCACCCCGCCGAATGTTTTAGTCAGGTTTACGGTTTCCAGGAAGGTTGTCATATCAGGAGGCTACCGGTGTGCTGTTTGACCGCGGTTTACGAAAAAAACGTTGTCTGAACTGTTGGCTCAGCCCGACCCAGAGACCTTGAGGAAGAAAAATCATGATTCCCATCATGATGGCCCCCAATATCAACACCTCATACTCCTCGAAGACCACCAGGGTCTCCGGCAGCAAAGTCAGGACCACGGCGCCAAAAACAGCACCATAGGTGGAGGCCATTCCGCCCAGAACCACCATCACCACCAATTCGATGGAAAAGTGGAAACTAAATGAGCCGGGACTGATAAAACTCTGTTGATGGGCAAAGAGGCTACCGGCCACGGAGGCAAAAAGAGCGGAGAGAACGAATACCCGCACCTTGATTCGCTGAATATCCACGCCCATCATCTGGGCGCCCACTTCGGAACCGTGAACCGCCCGTAAAGCCAGGCCGATTCGAGAGTTCATCAGATTTAAAGAGAGCCAGATCCCGATCAGGAGGGCGCCGTTGGCGACAATATACCAATTCAAGTCACTATCGACCTGCCAACCGAACAGAGCGAGGGACGGAATGTCGGCGAGGCCGTCGGGGCCGCCGGTAATGTCGCTGGCCTGAACCATGATAATATTGATGATAATGCCAAAGCCCAGGGTGGCCATGGCCAGATAGTGGCCTTTCAGGCGTAGAATAGGGCGGGAGATGAGTTGTGCTATAATCCAGGTACAGATCAAACCCATGAGGAGGGCCGGCCAGGGAGTCCAGTCCAATTGTGTGGTCAACAGGCCGGAACTATAGGCACCGATGCCAAAAAAAGCCGCATGGCCCAGAGAGATCTGTCCGGTATAGCCCATGAGCAGGTTGAGTCCGACGACGATCAAGGCGTTGAGTGCGATGGTCACGCCAACCACGGTCACATAATAGTTGCCCGGAAACAAAATCGGAGCCAGAACCACCAAGGTGGCCAAAAGTAAAAATCCCGCATCTTGTTTCATACCCGACTTCCCCCGGAGCGTCCGAACAGTCCGTGTGGTTTTAAGAATAAGACCAAAAGCAGCAGAACAAAGGCAATGGCGTCTTTGTAGCCGGAGCTGATCAAACCGGCACCCAACGATTCCAAAACCCCCAAGATTACGCCGCCGGCCACCGCTCCCATGGGGTTGCCCAATCCACCTAGGATGGCAGCGGCAAACCCCTTCAACCCCAACATCATTCCCGCATCGTAAGAGGTGAATGCCACCGGCGCGATCAACACCCCGGCACTGCCGCCCAACAATGCGGAAAGACCGTAGGAAAAAAGCATCATGCGTCGGACCGGAATGCCGATCAAGGCGGCCGCCGTGGGGTTGGCGGAACAGGCCAGAATCGCTTTGCCGGTAACTGTTTTGTTGAAAAACAGCCGAACCAAAAAAACCAAAACAGCCGTGATGGCCATCACCCATAAGCTTTGCGGGGTTATGGTGGCACTGCCGATGTGAATGGGCAAATCGCCGGAAAAGGCGGGTAGGGTGTGAAAATCTTTTCCCCAAATCAATAGAGCCGCTCCACGAAGAAAAATGGAGGCACCGATGGTGATGATGATGGTGGAGACAACCGTAGCCGATTTGGCCGGCTCAATGGCGAATTTCTCCAGTATCATGCCAATGGCGACGGTAATGAGCAGGGAAAAAATGATCGCCAGGATAAAAGGAAAACCGGAGGCCAAGAGTGCGACAGCACTCATGGCTCCGATCATCACAAATTCACCTTGAGCAAAGTTGACCACGTCCGACGCATTGAAGATGATGGCAAACCCCAACCCGACCAAAGCATAGGCCGAACCGATGGTAATGCCGGTGATCAATGATTGTAGAAGAACTTCACCCATCTGTTTTCCACTTATTCGACGATGGACCAATCACCATTTTTAATTTCCAACATTTTAAAGGCATCCAACTTCAGACCCAGATGATCCTCCTGGCTCATGTTGAAGATACCGCCGGCACCGATAAAATTTTGGGTTTTTTCAATTTCATCCCGAACCGCATTCTTGTCGGTAGAGCCTGCCCGCTTGATGGCTTCGACCGCGATGTACAAAGCGTCATAGGCGTGTCCACCAAAGGTGGAAACCGGACCAAATTGGCTCTCGTAGCTGGATTTGTACGCTTGAATAACCGATTTTTGCGGATCCGAATCGGGTAGTTTGTCGGCAACCAACAGAGAGGCTGCGGGCAGACGGACATTTTCAGCGGCTTGACCAGCCATTTCAATATATTTCATGGAGGCGACGCCATGGGATTGATAGAGGGGCAGGGTGATGCCCAACTGCTGAATGTTTTTCGTGACGATGGCCGGGCCGGAGCCAAAGCCAAAATTGAGAATAGCGTCCGGATTGGCCGCACGAACCTTTGAAAGTTGGGCGGTCATATCGGTGTCTTTGTTGCCGTAGGATTCGTCGGCGACAATTTCGATGCCGTGACTTGGAGCCAGATCCAAGACTTGATCCCGACCGGATTTGCCAAAACCACCGGAACCGGAAATCAGGCCGACTTTGGTGATTCCCCGTTTTTTCATGTCGATGAAAATTTTCTCGGCGGCCATTTTATCGGTATGAGGGGTTTTGAAAACCCATTTTTTGACCGGTTCGACAATTTTGATGGAGCCAGCCATGGAGATGAAGGGAATTTGTTCTTCCTCGATGGTGGGGATTACCGCCATGGTGGTGCCGGAGGTGGAGCCTCCGACGATCAGATCAACCTGATCTTTTTTGATCAAGCGTTTGGCAAAACTGACGGCATTTTTAGGGTTTGCGCCGGTGTCGTAATGGATCAAAGTGATTTGACGTCCATTAACTCCCCCTTGGGCATTGATCTTGTCAACATACATCTGCAACGTTTTCAGCTCGGGATCTCCGAGAAAGGAGGCCGGTCCGGTTACCGCCAAAAAGGTTCCGATCTTGATGTTGTCAGCCTGAGCCGATGCACAGGAAATAAGAAACACAAAACCGGCAAGCAGGCTATTTATGGGACTTTTCATCGTTTTCGTATCCTAACAAGAGGTGAATTAAAACCAGACTGACCTCTTGTCGAAACCAATCGATAAGAGGTCAGTTAGAATCACAATCAGGCCGACGGGTCAAAGCGGATAAACGGGCCTTGACGACCCCATAGGCTAGAATTTAAAGATAACCTGGGTTTGAAAGAAATGAGCGTTGTCAGCTGTGCTGAGGTCATAGTTTCCGGGGTTTAAAAACTCATAAACGATACGGCCGGAAAGGTTGTCACTGAACTGATAGGCAAACTTGGAGGTGACGTACAATCCCCGGTCTTTACCGGTTCCGGCTCCCAGATCCTCGTCCGCCATCAACCAGGCTGTGCGCAGGTCCAGCTTACCCTTTTCGGTAACGGCCATGTTCAGGCCAACGGATGGGGAAGAGAGATTGGACCACCAAGCCGGACCCCCACGCTGTGCGCCATTGGTTCCGATGTAGGAGTAAACGAAGAGCTCCTGGTTTTGTGACCACCGACCAAACACCGACCACCATCCCTCGTTATCGGTGGTGCTGCCGGCATCATCGCCGGAAAGGAAATAATAGCTCAAATCCACGACCGGCTTCATGCTGGGCAGAATCGGCAGGTTATAGGCCAATTTGGCATCAACCATCCAACCACCGATATCGGTGACGGCGTTGTTGTCCATTTCACCATCCTGCACGGCCACTTCCAGGTTGCCGGAGAGGGATGCGCTGAACTTGGGCATAATCCGCGCACCAAAGGTGTGCAGGTCGATGTCATTGTTGGCTACGCTGGTGTCATTCTCGTGCTTGTAGACATAGTACAACTCGGAGGGATACTGCTGATGGGCATTTTTAACGTAGATACCGACGGCGCTTTCGTCAATATCGTTGGGTGAGAGATTGCGATGATGGCTGTTGATGGTCAGGGGATCTTCATCATTGTTCATCACGCCGAACAGATCGATCGTCATGCTGTCGTTGAGTTTATATTGGGCTTTGATGGCATCGAAGAAAATGGTCCGAGAACCGTCCTCCGGTGTTCCGTCCAGAATAATCTTGCCGGTTCCATAGATCATATCCTGGCGACCGATGCGCAAGTTGAGTTTTCCTCCCAACAGATTGTTGACATCCACGTAAAGATTGTCGGGAACGATTTC
This sequence comes from Magnetococcales bacterium, assembly GCA_015232865.1. The sequence continues at coordinate 107,705 of JADFYU010000004.1, read as the reverse complement.
GCTTAAGAATTCTTGATTATCCAGGGGACGACCGGCCGGTTTCCCGTCGGAAAAATCCCAGAATTCATTGTTCAAACGGGCTTTGACCGAAACGTCCGGGGTAAATCCGTAGGCACCCCAGACCCGTGTGCGGGTCCGGTGGTATTGCCATTGAGTCAAGGCCGTTGCACCGTTGGCGACGGGGATGTTGTTCCAGTTGACCAGACGAACGCGAAGATCTCCCCCCCAGGAGAAACCCGTGTTCGCTCCGGCTTGTGGCGCAGCAGTCAGTCCGGCCATCAACAGACTCACTGCCAAAATTGATTTTTTCATGTTGCCCTCTATATTCTCTGCAAAAATTTTAGAATGTCTGCTCTCAATCAGATTTTTAGATGATCTCCATCAAGTTGGGTTTGATAGCAGTTCTGTTGCATGTTTGCAATTTTTTTTTGCAACAGATGGTTTAAGCGCAACACTCCTGAAGTGCGGACAGGCAGCGACGGTTCTCTTCCGGCAGGCCGATGGTGATGCGGACGGCTCCTTGTCCCAGGCCAAAAGCCGACATGGGGCGGATGATGACACCGGCTTTTAACAGTCGGTCAAAAATCTCACCGGCATTCGTGGTGTGGCGGGCAAAGATGAAATTGGTTTGCGACGGTACCACCGTAAATCCCAAGTTGGTCAACTGTTCAGCCATCCAAATCCCCTGTTCTCGATTGCGTTGCCGTCTTTTTCTGACCAGATCCGGCAGATCCAACGCTGCTGAGGCCGCCGCCTGAGCCAGAGAGTTGACGTTGAACGGTTCTCGGGTCTTTTGCAGTTGTTTGATCAGGTTCGGATGACCAACCAGATAGCCGATGCGTAGACCGGCCAGAGCGTGAATTTTTGAGAAGGTTCGGGCGATCAGTAGATTGGGGTAGTCGGCCAGGAGTTTTAAGCCGTCGGGATAATCCTCGGCAAAGGCGTATTCAAAATAGGCCTCGTCCAACAAGACGATCACCCGGTTTGGCAGTTGATCGAGCAGTCGGACGATTTCCTGTTTGGTGTTGTAGGTTCCAGTGGGATTGTTGGGGTTGCAGATCATCATCAATTTGGTGTTTCCATCCACCGCATCGGCCATGGCTTGCAGGTCGTGGCGGTCCTGATCATTCAGGGAGATGGCCCGCCCACACTCAAAATTCATCTCCGCCGCCAGGTCATAGACAATGAAACTGGGCCGGGCAAAAACCATGTTTTCACCGGGAGAGATCAATGCGCGCACCACCATGTTCAACAGCTCGTTTGAGCCATTACCCAACAGAATTGATTCTGATTCACAGCCCAGTTGACCGGCCAATTTTTTGGTTAAGTGATAGCCGCTGCCATCGGGATAGCGGTTGATTTCCAGGGCCGCCTGTTGAATGGCCTGAACAACCGCTGGGTGCGGTCCTTCAGGATCTTCGTTGCTGGCCAGCTTGATGATGTCAGACAGACCCAACTCTCTCTGAACCTCCTCAATGGGTTTCCCGGGACTGTACGGTCGGATGGAGAGGATGCCGGGACGGAACAAGAATGAAAAATCATGGTTTTTCTGGTTCATTAAGAAAACCTTTAAAGATCGTATGCGTGAGAACTCGCCACGAAGGAGGGCTCCTAAGAGTGTAAGCGGGGGAGTGCAGCTGTCGAGTGGTTTCACGTTGGAATGCAAAGGGATTGCCGAAAAAAAATATACGGTTTACACAGGCTCGGCTGGACAGCGATCAAACATGTTCGATACCACGTTCAGGAAGGATTCGAAGATAAACAGCTCTTCCCGATCGATTCGGGCTTTAAGTTGTTCCTTGACCATGGCATAGCGGTCTTTGCAGATCTCCTGGGCATCCATCCGGGTGCAAAATCGGAAGAAGGAGCGAATCTCATCGGAGATATCTTCCAGATCCCGGTTGTTTCGATAGAGCATCATCATGACGTTGGAATCATTTTCCGCTATTTTTTCCAACAGCATGTAGACGCCGGCGTTCTCCTTTTTAAAATGGTTTTCCAAAAAACGCCCCAGCTTGATCAACTTTTGGCGTCCGAGCATGGAGTTGATGCCTAGACCGTCAATCTCTTGAAATGCCAAAAGAAGTTGTTGATGCTCACTCTTTAATTCGTTTATCAGTGAAAAACTCATCGTAGCTGCCCCTTGTTTTGATTCGAAACAAGCCATTGGTTAACGCATATTAATCTAAGAAGAGCGGTTGGTACAACACAATTCTGACGAATATTACCATATAATTGAGCCAAATGTTATTAGATTCCCAAAAATCCGCCATGAAAATGTTCAGGCAAGGTGACGGTCGATGATTTTTCGTGATATCCTGACATCATAATCGCGCATTGACTGGGGAGAGAGATAACCTGGAGATGGCAGTTGTCAGTATGTATCTTGGTCAATCCATTGATCCATCAGGAAAACAGGCGAAAAAACTCATTTTTACGCCGATGACACCGGTTTTCCTGATCCAGCCGTAAATCAATGGATTGCGCCGTGTACCGACTGTCAACCGCCGTTTCCAGATGAAAATGACCACCTACTCGCTTCTCTGTGCCGTTCACCATGAAATATCAAGGGAGCAGTCGATGTTTTTCCGTCACCTTAAAATTGGATACCGACTTGGTTGGACGTTTGCGTTGCTGATTGCCGTGTTTGCGGTTGCAAATGCAATCAACGCCTATTATTTGCAAAAGTTGGCCGAATACGAACGCAACCTCTATCGGCACCCTTTTACGGTGAGTACGGCCATTCTACGGATTGATGGCAGCATTGTTCGTATGCACCACATCATGAGGGGGTTGGTGCTATCTAAAGATGAACAGGAGTTGGAAGGGGCTATTACGGCAATAGCTGACTTGGAATGGAAGGTCTTCAAAGATCTGGATTTGGTTTACGAACGTTTTTTGGGCGAAAAGACCAAGGTCGATGAACTGCGCTCCCTTTTGAACGGTTGGAAACCCATCCGTGATAGTGCCATTGAACACCTGCGTCGCGGCGAAAACCAGATCGCTCTGGATATTACGTACGGAAAAGCGTCGGAATATGTAAAAAAACTGACATTAACAATCAACGAGTTCATCCTCTTTGCACGCAACAAAGCCGATACGTTTCACGCCAATGCGGAAGCGCAACATCAAGAAGCGATTTTTATCTCCTTTTTGCTGTTTTTTATCGGTATTCTGGTTTCTATAGCCTTGGCTGTCTTCAATACGCGCAGCATCGTCTATCCCATCAGACGCCTGAGTTCGGTCGCCGGCAAGATAGCCGCCGGCGACTTGTCTTCCCGTGTGGGTTTTCAAGGTACGGATGAGTTCGGACAACTCGCGCGGGTTTTTGATCAGATGGCGAGCCAGACTGAAGAGTCGATCTGGGTCCAATCCAGCAGTACGGACTTGATGACCCATCTGCAACGGGCCGAGAATCTGCCTGATCTGGCTGAATCGCTCATTCGTTATCTGACCCCTCTTTTGCAAGGTGGGCATGGAGTGGTCTATCTGCTCGATGAGCAATCCGGGCGCTATGAGCTGCAGGCCTCCTATGGCTATGAACATCGAAAAAACCTCCGCACCTCTTTTGCTCCAGGAGAGGGGCTGATTGGCCAGTGTGTTCGTGAAAAACGGCCAATCAGGTTGAACAACGTTCCCGATGATTACGTTCTCATCAGCTCCGGGCTTGGTGAGGGTAAACCCCTGAGCATCTACGCCTTTCCGATTCTTTCTCATGAGCAGGTGTTGTGTGTCATGGAGATAGCCGCCTTTCAATCTTTTTCGTCGGCTCAGTTGGCGGTTTTGAAGGAGTCGTCACAATCCATCTCCTTGATCATGGAAAATCTGCGTCGTAGTTATCGAGCCCAGGAGTTGCTCAAACAGACTCAGGCTCAGGCGGAAAAGTTGTCTGCCCAACAGGAGGAACTTCGTCAAGCCAACGAGGTGATGAAAAAACAGACCGACTCCCTACAGGCGTCGGAGGAGGAGTTGCGCATTCAGCAGGATAATCTGTCTGCCGCCAACCGCAATTTGCAGGAAAAAACCCAGCGTTTAATGGATGAACAGTCTGCACGGGAGCAAGCCAACCAGGTGTTGCAGCAGAAGGCTTTGGAGTTGGAGCAGGCCAGCCGATACAAATCAGAATTTTTGGCCAACATGTCCCACGAACTAAGAACTCCGCTGAATAGTCTTCTGATCCTGGCTAAATCCTTCTCGCAAAATCGAGAGGGCAATCTTCAACCCGGTCAGATCGAGGCGGCCCGTATCATTCACGCCAGCGGAGAGGATCTGTTGCGGTTGATCAACGACATTCTTGATCTGGCCAAAATTGAGGCGGGGCGGATGGAACTCCATTTGGAGACCATGAATCTGACGGAATTTTCTCATGTTCTGGTCGAACAGGTTCGTCCCATGGCTGAGACAAAAGGACTTGAGTTTGAAGTCTCCATCGAGCCTGAATTGCCCGATCATTTTTATACCGATTGGGAGCGGTGCGGTCAGATTCTCAAAAATCTGTTGGCCAACGCCATCAAATTTTGCCAGGAAGGGAGCGTCTCCATCCATTTTCAACGACCAGACCCGGCCTCTCTGCCACCACCGCCGGCAAACTTTCCGAAAGAGGGGTTGGCGGTTTTGGTTACGGATACGGGAATTGGCATTCCAGAGGATAAAATCCAGATTATTTTTGAAGCATTCCAACAGGGCGACGGGACCACCAATCGTCATTTTGGAGGAACCGGTCTGGGGCTTTCCATCTCTCTTGAGCTGGCAAAGGCGCTGGGTGGGAGCATCGCTGTCCACAGCCAGGAGGGGAAAGGGAGTACCTTTGCTTTATTTTTACCAGCCCAGGGCACCCGGCTCGAAAAAAATCCGGAAATACTGAACAAAGTCCTGGCGGCTTCCCCATTGCCAACTCCAGCCTCCCCTGAGATTGTTCCCTTGGTAGCGGATGATCGAAAAAGTCTTTTGCCCAGAGATCCTTCAATCCTGATCATTGAGGATGATCAAAATTTTGCCCGGACAATCTGCCTGCTGTTCCACGAGAAAGGCTTCAAGTGCGTCGTGGCTACCGATGGTCGGACCGGCCTATCACTGGCCATGCAGCATCAACCGATCGGCATCATACTCGATCTGGGCTTGCCGGATCTGGATGGCTGGAGTGTCTTGGACTGTCTCAAACAAAATTCGGAGACACGCCATATTCCGGTACATATCGTTTCCGGTCAGGAACATCTGGCCGATGAGATGCAAAAAGGGGCCATCGGTTTTCTGCGAAAACCGGTCAGCTCATCCCAGTTGGAAATGGCTTTGGATCGCATACAATACTTTCACACGAGCAAGATTCGGGAACTGTTGGTCGTAGAGGACAATCTGGCCGCACAAAAGGCGATCATAAGCCTTCTCGACAACGACACCATCAACATCACAACGACGGCCACGGGAGAAGAGGCGTCAACCCTGCTCAAAGATCGTCATTTTGACTGTATGATTTTGGATCTTGGTCTGCCTGACATGACCGGTTTTGAGTTGTTGGATCGTCTTCATGATCTGCCCGAGGTGCACAAACCGCCGGTCGTGGTCTACTCTGGCCGGGATTTGAGTCGGGACGAATATCAACATTTGCAACACTATACCGATAGTATTGTTATCAAAGGAGCCAAATCTGCGGATCGATTGTTGGATGAGGTGGTTCTTTTTCTCCACAGCGTCGAGGAAAAGTTGCCGGAATCCCAACGACAAATGCTTCGTCAGGTCCATGATCCCGAGCAGACCTTGCTCAACAAAAAGGTGCTGTTGGTGGACGATGACGTTCGCAATACGTTCGCGCTGTCGCGAACCCTGGAGCTTAACGGCCTCAAGGTGATGATATCCGCTTCCGGGCAAAAGGCGCTGGAGATATTGGCGGATAACAGCGATATTCAACTGGTGCTGATGGATATCATGATGCCGGAAATGGATGGCTATCAAACCATGCAGGAGATCCGTAAAACCAGGTCCATGCAAAAGTTGCCCATCATCGCCGTTACCGCCAAAGCCATGCTGGAAGACCGGGAAAGATGTCTGGCAGCGGGAGCCAACGATTATCTGCCCAAACCCATCGACACCGACCGCCTGCTCTCCATGATGCGGGTCTGGCTCTATTAGAATGACAGGCGGACAATGGACGACTCCTCAATTCAAGATATTGAAATAGACCTGTTGGTGGAAGGGTTGTACCGACGTTATGGGTACGATTTTCGTCAATATTCCCAAGCATCCCTGAAACGTCGTCTGATCAATTTTGCCGAAAACAACCGGTTGACACATCTTTCTGAAATTATTCCGAGAATGATGCGAGATCTAGCGTTTCAAGAGTCCCTCATCAACGGCATATCGGTTCCGGTTACCGAAATGTTTCGCGATCCCAATCTGTTCAAGGTGCTCCGCCAACAGATCATTCCCATTCTTCAATCCTACCCGTTCATCAATATCTGGCATGCGGGTTGTGCCACGGGAGAGGAGGTCTATTCTCTGGCTATTCTTCTCAAGGAGGAGGGGATTTACGATCGTTGTCAGATTTTTGCCACCGATTTGAGTCATGAATCGCTACGCAAGGCGCAGGACGGCATTTTTTCTCTGGATTATATGCGGGATTATACCGGTAACTACCAAAAATCCGGTGGTCGTGGAACCTTCTCCGATTATTATGTCGCCAGATATAATTTGGCCAAAATGGACGATGAACTTAAAAAAAATATCACCTTTTCCCGACATAACCTGGCGACCGACGGGGTGTTCATCCAAGCCAACCTGATTCTTTGTCGTAATGTATTGATCTACTTCAACCGAACACTTCAGGATCGGGTATTGACACTGCTCCATGACAGCTTGGAACGGGACGGCTTTCTCTGTCTGGGTCAGAAGGAGTCCCTGCACTTGAGTCCGGTTGCCCGCGCTTTCAGGCCGGTACAGGAAAAAGAGATGGTCTTTAGAAAGTTGCGAAAAGAACAACTGGAAAAATGAGTGCTTATCGGGTTGTTGTCATCGGTTGCTCCGCCGGGGGATTGAAAGCTCTGGAAGAGATTCTGGTTCGGTTGCTTCCTTCGTTTCCGCTGCCCATTCTGATGATTCAACATATGGCCTCTGATCCGCAGAACTATCTGGTGACCCATTTGAATCGAGTCAGCCGGATTCGGGTGTATGAGGCCATGGAGAAAAAAACCATACAGGCTGGCGAAGTGTTGGTGTCACCGCCCAATTATCATCTGTTGCTGGAAAAGGATGCCACCCTCTCCTTGTCCGTGGATAAAAAAGTCAATCATGCTCGGCCAAGCATTGATGTGTTGTTCGAAAGTGCGGTCGATGCTTTTTCCGACGCAACGGTGGGAGTTCTTCTGACCGGAGCCAACGCAGATGGGGCGTTGGGACTGAAACGCATTCGACAACAGGGGGGGATGACGATTGTTCAAGATCCAAAAACCGCCGAGGCCCCTTTCATGCCTCTGGCGGCCATTGAACTGGACGCGGCAATGCATGTCATTCCTCTAGTTGAGATTGCCGGTTTTTTGCAGACATTGGTGGACTGACTTATGGAAAAACCAGATAAAAAGACAAAAGTTCTCGTGGTCGATGACCTGCCGAGCAATCTGTTGGCCCTCCATGTCGTTTTAGCCGATATGGAGTTGGAGCTTTTGGATGCCGGCTCTGGTCAAGAGGCGTTGATCATGACCTTGGAACACGATCTGGCGGTTGTTCTGCTTGATGTCAATATGCCCGGAATGAGCGGTTATGAGGTGGCCGAACTCATGCGTGGCAACTCTCAAACCAGAAATATTCCGATCATCTTTGTCACGGCGGCCTATACAGACGAGTCCAATGTCTTGAAAGCCTATGACCTGGGAGCGGTGGACTATATCAAAAAACCCATCAACGATCAGGTGTTGCGTGCTAAAGTTCAGATTTTTGTCGATCTGTACCAGCAGCGGTATGCCCTGGAAGCGCTCGCCAATTCGATGCAGAAAAAAAATGAGCAATTGAAATTGGAAATCAGTAATCGGGAGTTGGCTGAAAACAAATTTCGCTCCATTACCCGATCCGCGCAAGATGGTATCATCTGCATCGATGAGTTGGGACAGATCAATGTCTGGAATCGGGGGGCAGAATCCATTTTTGGTTATACTGAATCGGAGATCCGAGGTAAAAACGCCCAACTGATCATGCCGTCTCGATTCCAAGCCGCTCAACGGAAAGGGTTGGAGAGATCCCTGGTCAGTGGTGGGTTGTCCAGTCAGGGGCAGGTACTGGAATTGACCGGGTTGAGAAAAAATGGCGAGGAATTTCCCCTGGAAGCCTCTCTCTCTACCTGGAAGGTTTCCGGCATCCGATATTATTCGGCGATTCTGCGTGACGTCACCGAACGGAAGTTGTTGGAAAATGCGTTGATCGAAGAAAAAAAGAGGGCAGAGTCGGCCAATCAGTCAAAAAGTGCGTTTTTGGCCACCATGTCTCATGAAATTCGCACGCCGATGAATGTCATTCTCGGCATGAGTGAGTTGCTTCAAGATAGCGCCCTCAGCGAAACCCAAGCCGGTTATGTCGCCACGCTCAACCGCTCCGGTGAGACGTTGCTGACCCTGATCAATGACATTCTCGATCTCTCCAAAATTGAGGCGGGACGGTTGATGTTGGAGAAAACGGTCTTTGACGTATGGCGTGTTGTTTCGGAAGTTACCAATCTTTTCGCTTATCATGCCCAGAAAAAAGCAATCAGTCTGGAAGAGCAGATCGGTCCGAATGTCCCCCAATGGGTGTTGGGAGACCCTACTCGTCTGCGCCAGGTGCTTCTGAATCTGGTTGGCAACGCCGTTAAATTTACTGAAACAGGCACTGTTTTGGTCAAAGTAAGCCGTGGGCCGGATGCGGACCTCTTTTTTGAGGTGACCGACACCGGCATTGGTATGCGAGCGGAGATTCAATCCACCATTTTTCTTCCCTTTACCCAAAGTGAATCCAGCACGACGCGCACCCATGGAGGGAGCGGTCTGGGGCTTTCGATCTGTTCTCGATTGGTCGATTTGATGGGTGGAACAATCTCTTTGACCAGCGAACCGGGGGTGGGCAGTACATTCTCTTTTACCGTGTCGTTACCTCAGGCCACAGAAAATGTCTCCTCTCCCTCTCTTTCTGCCACAGAGGCTGCTCGGGCCAACTTGACTGTTTTGGATATCCCCAAGACCGGGCTGAATATCTTGCTGGTGGATGATATCGAAGAAAATCGGATGGTTGTTGAATCCTACCTGGAGGATCTGCCGATTCGGATGGCTATGGCGGAAAATGGCCTGGATGCCATTGAGAAATTTAAACAAGCCCGTTTTGATCTGGTACTGATGGATATCCAGATGCCATTGTTGGATGGTTACGAAGCGACTCGCCAGATGCGAGAATGGGAGAGAAAAAATCAGATCAAGGCCACACCGATCATCGCCCTGACTGCCCATGCCATGCTGGAAGAGATAAAAAAAATCAAGCAGGCCGGATGCGACGACCACCTGGCCAAGCCGGTCAGAAAAAAACGGTTGATCGATACAATCCTTCACCGTTGTCTGTGAACCAGGGTCTGGTGGTTTTCAGGGGGAGATAAAAGGGTGCAAGCAACCTGGATTTGGCCGGGTGGCCAAATCCAGGTTTTGTATTCACAGTGTCAACACTGGCAAGACTAGTACAGCCCGGCATGATTAACGCTCCGATTAAGCTACCAGAGGACGCCCTTCGTAGGTCCATTTGAAGGGTTTTGCCAACGTTGTATTGAAATAGTCAATAAAATTCAACACCCTTTGCCGAAGGTCTGTCTCTGATACAAAACTTCCTCTTTTCAAGAGTCGACGAAACAAGATGCTGAACCATATTTCCACCTGATTCATCGTAAGCGCGGTTTTCACCCCAGGGCACAATTTTGTTGAGGCATGTGGCATCCTACTGTCTGTAATCCCTATATGGAGGAGGACAGGATGGAGAAGAAGCGGGTCAAGGATCTGACGGATCTGCAACGCGGCTGGCTGCAACACTTGAAAGAGAGCACTACCTCCGGCATGAGTCGTCGAAGGTATGCCAAGGCGCATGGTCTGAACTACAGCACATTTGAAAAGATGCGGCATCGGCTTGTTCGGCTTGGTGTCTGGAATGAGCCGGAACCTGTCGCGCCTTCTGTACCTGTGTTTCAGAAGGTCCCCGTTTCCATGCCGACATCACGGTCAGGGCCGGTACGGGTGATCTGCCCGAATGGCGTTGAAGTGCAGATAGCCGGCGGGCTGGACGCAGCCGGATTGCGAGAGCTGCTGTCTGTCGTGGTCGCGTTGTCATGATGCGCCCATCAACAGAGCTGACCGATGTTTATCTGTGTCTGCAACCGGTGGATTTTCGCAAAGGGATCAACACGCTGTCGCAGTTGGTTGCAGCGGAGTTGGGCGAAGATCCTTTCTCGTCACGTCTGTTCGTTTTCCATATGTTGCACCGCTTACGCACTTTCAATTGCCGCATCTAGCTTCAACGGTAAAAAATATTTTTTTTCGGTGAGTTATTTGTATTGACTTCCACAATAGAGGGAGGATAATCCCCCCAGCTTTCATGGGGATGTTGATTGCTCACATGGAGGTGAAAAATTTTGTACACCTTTACACATGGATTCTTTTTTTGGGAGTTAAAAAATATGGCCGTTCAAAAAAAAACAGCTGCTGCCCCCGTTAAAAAAAATGTCCCGACTTCAACCGGTAAACCGGCTGCGGCTCCACAAAAGCCAGCAGCCCCTAGCCCAAAGAGACCGGCTACAGGAAAACCAAGCGGTGGTCGTGGTCGATAGTAAAATAGAATAGAAGTCCTTGCAAAAATCTGGAAACGATCTGTTTTTTTTAACCGTTTTCACGACTTGTCATCAAAGCGTTCGCAGTCCTTTCCGGCATGATTGGATGATCACAAAACAATCAACGGAAAGGACGACGCCATGTACTGTCTCTGCCAGAGAGTCTCTCCCCGTATCGGTTGATCATCCAGGGAAATTTGTTTCCTTAGGTCGTGAAGAGTAACTTGACTCCTGATACGAAACCCCGGGAATCAAGGATCACAGTCGGCCTTTTGGGTATTCGTCGCATTCCATTGGTGAGAACAATTCCTTTTTTCAAACCGATGTGATAGGTTGATCGTACTGTTAAAACCCATTTTTTCCAAAACTGGTTGATCGTCATGCCCTATCGCTCCTTTCTCAAAATTACCACTCTTTCCGCCCTGATTCTTTTTTCTTCTCACGCGAAGGCCGACGGGCAAAAACCGCTGAGCCCGTTTTATCAGTCGGTTCAAGAGGCTTTGGCCTCCAACAACCAGATCAAGCAGGCCGAATCTCGTTTGCGTTCGGCTTTGACCCTCTATACTCAGGCTCGGTCGGCCATCTTGCCGACCATCTCCTTGGATTGGTCCTCCTCGTATACCGATACCCGCTGGGATGGTGGTCGCAGCCACTATGATCCCACCGCGCTCTCCTTGGAATTGAGTCAGCCCATTTTTAATCTGGCGGCTCTCCGGGAAATGGATCGGGTTGATCCCCAGGTAAAGGCTCTGGAGCAGGATCTTGAATCGGTTCGTCAAGAGGTCTATTTTTCCCTGATATCCGTCACCACGTCACTTCTGGAAGCCCAGGAGGTGGTCCGGCTTGGAAAAAACAACCTCCAGGTGACAATGAGCCATCTGGAGGCGACCCGAGCGCGGTATTCAGTGGGGGAGGTGACCAAGACCGATGTCAGCCAGGCTGTTTCACGGGTGGCCACAGCTCAAGCCAGCCTGATCCAATCAGAAGAACAGTTGTCCATCTATCAGGCACAGTTTCAAGAAATTTCCGGTATGCCTTTTCCCGCTGGGTTGACGATTCCTCTGGTCAGCACCCCCCTTTCCGATGCGACCTTGGAGACTCTCCTGCCGATGGTCTTGAGTCGGCCCGATCTTCAGGCCGCCCACTATCGGTTGCAAGCCCAGGAGCAGGCGATTGATGTTAAAAGTGCCGGACACTATCCGACCGTCTCTCTCAGTTCCAGTGGCACCCGGACCTGGGACCCGGCCTCTTCATCGGTCGTCGGTCCTTCGGATGGCCTTTCCCTTTCTCTCTCCGCCTCCCTGCCTCTCTATTCGGGTGGCTTGACGACGGCTCAGACCCAGCAGGCCAAACTGGAGCGGGACGTTGTTCAGGCCAGTGTCGATCTGTTGCGTGAGCAGGCGGTACGTGAGCTAAAGCAGGTGCTCTCCAAATATACCGGCGCCAGGGCCAGCAATGAGGCACTTAAAACCGCTGTCATTGCCGCTCAGGAGGCACGGGAGGGTATTGATCAGGAATATCTGGTCGGTTCCCGTACCTCTCTGGATCTGCTTGATGCCCAGAACGAACTGTTTTCTACCCAAACCGAGCAGATCAAAAGCCAGTTTTCAGTCAATCTGGCTCTTTTTGAGTTGTTGAAGGTGATTGGACGATTGACCCCGGAAGGGGAGGGGTTCCAGTTGGTTGCCACTCTTTCTCAGCGGGTGCCCCAGCCCATGATCCATGACGATGTGGCCCTACAACCCGACCAGCAAAACACCCTGTTTCCCCAGGAGTCGGTCGCAACAGAGCGGTGGACGGTGCAGGTCGCCGCATTTCGCCAGGAGGATAGAGCGCTCTCTCTGCGGGATGAACTGCTGAAAAAAGCCAACGGATTTTTTGTCCGCTCTCGCCAGGAAGAGAGTAAGCCTCCCTGGTATCTGGTTCAACTCGGCCATTTTACCGATAACAAATCGGCGGAAAAGGCCAAAACAGACTTTATCGCCACCTTCAACAGAGAGGCTTTCGTTACTCGATCGACGGTCGACAATAACGGGCCAAAGCAACCTTGATTTTTTTTGGAGTCGTAAAAATCAAAGGACAAGCAAGAAGTTTCTGTTATCTGTTGGCGATCCCATAGGAGCGTAAAAGTGGCCCAGGCCTGGATCAAGCAACCTATATTACCTCTCTCCAAAAAGGCGCAAAAGCAGGCCCGAGCGCGGTTGAACCTGTTGTTTCAACCGGCCGGCTCTCTGGGTCTGTTTGAAGAGGCCATCGTCCATCTGGCTGGTATGCAGCAGACGCCGATTCCAAGTTTGGATTCAGGTCGGGTGGTCATTTTTGCCGCTGACCATGGCGTGGCCACAGCCACAGCTTCCCAGGGCGTCTTCAGTCTGACTCAGGGATCCACCCTGAGTCAGGTTCAGGAGGTGTTGAACGGACACAGCCCGATCTCTATTCTGGCTCATCATTTCGGCTTTGAGTTGGAGGTGGTCGATGTCGGCCTCCTGACCTCCTCCTCTGCTTTGGTCGGAATAATAGACCAGCGAGTCGATTCGGCTACTCAGGATATCCAATGCCACTCTGCCATGACCGAGGAGCAGTTGGTCCAAGCCATGACGGTGGGTAAACGGGCGGTGGAACGAGCCAAAGAGGTCGGGGCGGATGTTTTTATCGGTGGTGAAATGGCGGTGGGAAAATCCATTTCCGCTGCCGCCATTGCCAGCAGTCTGTTGGGACTTCCACCAAACAACCTGTCCGGTCCCGCCTCCGGCATCTCTCCGTCGGCCATGGCCCGAAAGACCGCGATTATCGAACGGGCGCTATTGTACCATCAACCCCATATTCATCAACCGCTTCAGGTTCTCAGGCGACTGGGTGGTTTTGAAACGGCCGCTTTGACCGGTGCTTTCATCGCATGCGGGCAAAAGGGGATGCCGGCCATCGTTGATGGATTTGTCTCGGCCGTTGCGGCACTGCTAGCCGTTTCGGTCCATCCACCACTGCAAAACTGGCTCATTTTTGGCCATCGTTCAGCCGAACCCGGTCAATATTCCGTTATGCGTGCCCTTTCCGGTCAACCCCTCTTGCAACTGGATCTGAACGTGGGGGCTGGAACCGGAGCGGTGGCCGCTTTATCCCTGTTGCAAATAGCCTGTCTGATGAATCGGAAGAGAGGTGTTTCGGTTGGGGAAAAAGGTGAATGAAACGGCCTTTGGTGACAACCTTCGATTTTTTACGCCATGGAGAGCCTAAGGGGGGGCAAAAATATCGGGGAACCCTGGATGACCCGCTCAGCCCACATGGCTGGCGACAGATGCAGAGCAGCATCGATTGTCATCCGGCACCCTGGCAGCGGGTCATCACGTCGCCATTGGTTCGATGTGCCGATTTTGCCGAAAAAACCGCTTCTGCCCGTTCTATTCCACTGGTGGTCGAAGCCAATCTTCGTGAGATGGCTTTTGGTTTGTGGGAGGGACGGACCCGGCAATCGTTGTTGGACGACCCTCTGTACGGCAGTCACATCCAGAATTTTTGGCGGAATCCGTTGGATAACCCGCCTCCTGAAGGGGAACCCATTCAGAGGGTCCAAAACCGGGTAGCCCAGGGATTGCGAAGTTTGCTCCAGCGGTTTCGAGGGGAACATGTGCTGATTGTGGCGCACAGTGGCGTTATTCGCATCGCTTTGGCGACCATTTTGGGGCTACCCATGCAGAACATCTCCCGAATGCTGGTCCCCTACGCGGCCCTCAGTCGCATCAAGCTGGAGGAGCTTCGCTCCTCTTCTTCAGCATCGCAACCGAACGAGCCACAGGCCGCAGACAACGCCATGGCCGACCCCTTGGCAGGGCGGATCGACGGGATCGGTGATGATGTCATGCCCCGTTTGGTTTTTTTTAATGTCGGTGGTTTGTCAGAATGATTCGTTTGATTGCACACGTCGGTTAAGCCTAGAAACGGCAGTTGTTAGCATGCACTTGGCATAACCTCGCTCCCAACTGCCGTTTCTAGGTTAAAAGCAGGGGATCATGTCAAAGATCTTGAGACCGACCCGATAGTTCTCGCCGTCAAACTGACAGTTTTGCACATAACAGGAATAGGTGTCCTTCCCCCCTTCGGCTGAGTTTATTTCAAACATGACATTGCTCTGAACCGGTAGCACCCGTGGTGTCTTGACGCCAAACCCCTGGGAACTCATATCGATAATTTCAACTCGGGCATATTGATTTTGATGGATGATCTGTCCTTTGCCCAGAAAGGTAATGCGATGGTTTTGTCTTTGGTTGTCCCGAGTCAGGTCGGTCAATCCGCGATTTCTCAAGGCTGGATCGATTCGCATCAGTCGATCCATGGTATCAAAGAGCAGACTGACAACCGGATTGGCCAGGTTTCCCCTTTTGGCTTGAGTGGTCAGATCATCCAAAGCGTCAAACAGCGCTTCAACCGTGGTGATGGATTCAGATGGCATGGAGTAACCCCCTTTATTGGCTATTTGCTTTTCATGATCCAGACCCCATCCCAGTTGTCCAGGTCAGGAGGCGAGAGGATGAGATCTTGGCAGCGAGCGACATAGAGGCTGGAGAGTTGATCGCCGGGATGATATTTCAACCCTTTTCGGAAGGCTTGCTCCGCTTTGCTGAAATGACCTTTTCGATAAAGATCCAGGCCGTCGTTATAGTGATTGACCGTCTCCATCAGATTGGGAAAGCTGCTGTCGGTGTGGTAGTCGAGTACTTCGTAGATGGCCACCGGTTTGGTTTTGCCCTTGACCACCACCCAATCAGCAGGCCGGATTCGATAGGTTCCCTTGAGCTTTTTGTAGGTGTTTTCACTGATGAGGATTTGAGCTTTATACTGTTTACAGGCACTCTCCAGGCGGGCTGCCAGATTGACGCCATCACCGATCATGGTATAGTCCATGCGTTTGGGTGATCCGATATTTCCAGAGACAACGGTGTCGGTATTGATGCCAATTCCCATCATGACCGCTGCTTTCCCTTGAGCGATACGCGCCTGATTGAACTCATCCAGTCGGATAATCATGTCTATGGCTGCTCGGACTGCCCGGTCTTCGTCATCTTCGTGAGGCAGCGGCAGACCAAAGGCGGCCATCATGGCATCGCCGATGAACTTGTCCAACATTCCCCCTTCTCTGCTGATGCAATCCACCATGATGGTAAAATATTCGTTGAGTAGAAGCACCGTACCCTGTGGGCCAAGCTCTTCGGTGAGGGTGGTAAAGCTGCGAATATCGGTAAAAACCACCGTGGCTTTCATGCTTTTTCCGCCTAACAGATCTGACTCTCCGTCTAAAAGTTGATCGGCCAGGCTGGGGTCCATGTAGCGGGACATGGTGGATTTCATGCGCTTTTCGCTGCTGATATCCTCAATCATGATCATGGTGCCCAGAGGTTTGTTCTCCCCGTTTAGCAGCGGCAGAATGCTCATATTGGTCGAAATCCTGTTTCGTCCAGCCTGAATTTCCACGTCGATGAGGTTGATCACCTCATGGCTTTGGGCCACTTGATCGATTTTGTTCATGATCCAATCGTTGGCATCGACAAAAAATGAGCGGGCTTTTTGTTTGACGATTTCCAACTCCGAAACCTGCAGAATACGCAATCCGGCCAGGTTGCAGGTGACGATCACCCCTTCGTCATTGATGGTTATGACGCCGTTTGACATACTCTCCAGCATGCTCTCATTGTAGTTTTTGATGTTTTGTATGTCTTCAAACAGTTTGGCATTTTCCAGAGCGATGGAAACCTGGGCCGTGAACGCCTTGAGCCGGGCTTCGTCCTCCTGGGTAAAAATCCCCCCCTTTTTGTTGAGCATCTGGGTGACACCGATGGTTTTACCATTTTTGTTGATCACCGGAACACAGAGAATGGAACGGGTGAAATAGCCGGTTTTTTTGTCGAAGGAGGGGTTGAAACGCAAATCAGCGTAGGCGTACGGAATATTGATGGTTTCGGCGGAGGTGAAAACGGCTCCGGCGATTCCGGCGGAGTTGGGAAGACGGATTTCGCCGATGGAGTTGCCCATGGCTACACGGGAAAAAAGCTCGTTGGTTTTCTCATCGTTGATGAACAAGGTGCCGCGATCGGCCTCAAGCATGCGTGTGGATTCGTTGATGACCTTTTGCAGCAGCGAGTCGATTTCGATCTCCGAGGTGATTTCGGAGACCATATCCAAGAAAAGCAACTCCTGTTTTCGGGTCAAGGCCATTCGTTCCAGGTTTTGGGTGCTTTCGAGAATAACCGCCGTCTGGGTGGTCATGGAGTCCAGAAGTTGAAGATCTTCGGCGGTAAACTGGCCTCCCTGTTTGTTGAGGGCCTGGACGACACCAATAATGGTATTTCTGGCCGTGCGGATGGGGGAGCAGAGAATGCTCTCGGTTTTGAATCCGGTTTCGTTGTCGATGGATTGGTCAAAGCGGGAGTCGCCATAGGCATCGTGGATGATCACTCCCTTTCCGGTTTGAAAAACATGGCCGGCAATGCCGTGATCGTTGAGGATGCGAATCTCACTTTGGATCTGCCCCTGGGCATATCGGGAGTACAGCTCGTTGGTCAGCGGATCGTTGAGAAAAATAGAACCGCGTTGGGCGTTGGTTTTTTCCGTGATCAGTTCAATGATGGTGCGGAGCATCTCGTCCAGGGTTTCGTTGGCCGCCACCTGACGGGTGATTTCGAGAAGCATTTCCATTTCGGAAAACCGCTTTTGATAACGCAAGCGTGAATGCTCGGATGGGGAGGAGAGGATTTTTTTTCGGGTAGTTGCGGTGGTCATGGTCTACGACTCCAGTTGATCTCTCAATGTTCTGATCGTCTCATTTAACAGTTGTTGCTCCTTTTGAGCAACCGCGTTTATCGAGCGGATCTCCCGCTCGTAACCGCTTCGGAGGATCTCCATCTCCTCTCTTGATGTGCGGACGGTGTTTTGTAGATGTTCGATCTCTTGCGCGGATTCTCGTTTGTGCTGCTGCATCTCCGTCTGTTTTTGCCGGTTGATCAGGTCCAATTGATCCCGCAAAGCACTGGCGATCTCTTCCAGGAGGGTAATCTGTTGTTGGTTTGTTGTTTTGATGTTCTGTATTTCAGTGCCTTTTTGGAAGAGAAGATCATCCAATTTTTTCCGGAGAGATTCGATGGTGCCCTGTAGTTGGTCGGTCGCCTGCTTTTCCTCCAGGCGGATCTGCTGTATCTCCCGGTGCTTTTCAATTTGACGGGCATCCATTGTGTCGCGAAGGGCAACGACCATCTGCTTGTGATGCTCAAGCTCTCTTTGTCCGCCAAGATGAGCCTCTTGAACTTTACGGCGCATCTCATGGGTTATGTTGTCCATCTCATTTCGCAAGGCTCCAATGGTGTTTTGAAGCTCCATGCTTTGAATATGGTGGCTTTGACTGGCCTTTTGTATGCCGACCTGCATGTCGTGACGAAGCTTTTCCATCTCTTCACGCATGACGGATATGGTCGTTTGAAGGTGAGTTGCTTCTCGTTTGTGCTGAACCGTCATCTCTTGGAACTGACGATTTTTTTTATTTCTTTGCTGTTCCATCTCTGCCCGTAGAGACGAGATTGTTTGCTGGTACTGATGGAGTTCTGCGTTTTTCTCTTGTGCGGCGTGTCGGGCGTCTTCTCGGAGTTGGAAGGTCAGTTTTTCAATGGTATTGCGCTGTTCTTGGATGGTTTTAAGAAGATGATCACGCTCAAAATCTGTTGGGACCGGATCGAAGGTTTGTTTTTGAGTCTGTTTCATCGTCTCTATGTTTTGATTCTGGAAACGGAACGTCACGGGCCTGGTGAGCAAAATAAATGGCTTGGCCTATGAATAGTGCGCTTATTTTGAGAGTGTGAGAATATCGTTTTTTAAAGATCGATGATAGGAAAATGTCTGATCCGGGTCGTTTCCGGAATTATTTTTTCGGTTGATTGACGGCTGATCCATTGCATTGACCGGTTGTGAGGAATACTCTTGACCCATTCGTCAGGGAAATGAAAAAATTAAATTTCTCATTTATTACAGTATGTTGCAGTTATAGAAACCCAGAATCAGGTCGGTCGTGTGTGGCTATGGTGATAACCGAATGAAAAAAATCAGAAAAATCAAGGTCACTTCCGGTGTGTATTGGATTGAAGTACTGGATGCCAAACTTTTTTTACTCTGCGGTTGTCCGGCTGATTCTGTAAAGCATCTGATGAAGCGGGGGTTGATCATCAACACCGAGCATAAAGGGGCGACCTACGAGACCGGCCCCAATGCCATCCTGCTTTCGGATGTTCAGCTTCAAAATGGCCATTTTTCCAATCTGGCTGAATTTCCGGTTCTTCAGATGCTCTATCGTCAGGGCATGATCATTCCCAACCATCCCAACAATACCGGAGCCAAGCCTCTGCTGATCGGTTCTTCGGATCAGGTCCATGCCCAGATGCGTTACATCTATCGGGGGAATTATGGGTTGATTTCCAAAGAGGAGTTGATGGAGGCGGGGTTGGCCTCTGATCAGGCGGAGGAGATGCTCCAGTTAAAGTTGGAGTTTGCTTTTGGGAAGATCAGAACTTCGGACACCCTTCTCGATACAATCGTGTTGGAAAATGATCCGATTGATGTCATGAACGGGGTGTCGGTCCGTCGTATTCGTTTGAACATCTTTGAAATAAGTTATGGTGGCGAGACCGTTTCGGTTGATTTGAATCTGGCCAGCGATGAGAGTTATGAAGCACCTTATCCGTTGGGGCAGTATCTGTTCAAACGGGAATATTTTGGGGTGATTCACTCTGGCGACGGAGATGGCTGGGATATCAATCGTCCTTGTATGTCGAGCATTCTCATGTATCAAGGGTCTTTGTATCTCATCGATGCCGGCCCCAATATTCTGTACAGTCTGGAAGCGTTGGGAATTGGAATCAGCGAAATTGAAGGGATTTTCCATACCCACGCCCATGATGATCATTTTGCCGGGATCACGACTCTTATTCGGGCTGGTCATCGAATAAAATATTTTGCCACCCCTTTGGTCCGGGCTTCGGTCACCAAAAAACTGTCGGCCCTGCTTTCCATCGAAGAGGAGGACTTCTCCTTCTATTTCGATATTCGGGATCTGGTCGCCAACAGTTGGAACGATTTTGAAGGCTTGGAGGTCAAACCGCTCTATTCACCGCATCCGGTCGAGACCAATATCTTTATTTTCAGAACTCTGGCAGAAGATGGTTATCGCTCCTATGCCCACTATGCCGACATCGTCGCCCTCAAAGTCTTGAAGGGAATGATTGCCAAGCCGGGTGAAAAACGGGGAATCAGTGAAGATTTTTTTCGACGTGTCCAGGAAAAATATAAGATTCCCACCACCTTGAAAAAAATCGATATTGGTGGGGGCATGATTCATGGGGAAGCGATTGATTTTCAAAATGACCGCTCCGATAAAATTGTTCTCTCTCATACCTCTTCGCAACTTTCCAACGAACAGAGAGAGATCGGCTCCAGTTCGGTCTTTGGCACCACCGATGTCCTGATCCCGGATTGTACCGATTCGGCCATGCGCATGGCCTACGAATATATGCGTTCCTATTTTCCCGAGGCCCCGCGCAATCAACTGCGCAGTTTGCTCAACAATACGGTGGTGACGTTTAATCCCGGTAGCATCATCTGCAAGGAAAAAGAGATGAGTGCCGATATCTATCTTGTTTTGACCGGTACAGTTGAAATTCTTCAAGGAAAGTTAGGGATTTCCAGCGTGCTTTCTGCCGGTAGTCTGCTGGGAGAGGTCTCCTGTCTCTACCGATCTGTCTCTCAGGTGACCTATCGAGCCTCCAGTTTTGTTCGGGCGGTCAGGCTTCCGGGTCGGCTCTATATGGGATTTGTGCAAAAGAACGATTATTATGCCCAGATCAAGGTTCTTCATGAGTTGCGCAGCTTCTTGCAAGAGACCGAACTGTTCGGTGAGGCGATCCCCTATCCCAAACAGAATGAAATTGCTCAGACCATCAAGTCTATCCATTATCGGCAGGGAGAGATCATCTCCGGCGAAGATCAACATGCGTTGTGTCTGGTTCGATCGGGACAAGTCTCCTGTATGATAGGCGATGAAATCATAGAGATATTAGGCCCAAGAGACTATTTCGGTGAGGATTCCGTTCTGTTTGATCGTTCTCAAACCTACGATATTCGAGCCAGAGAAGATGTGGAGGTCTATCAGATCGCAACGGAGTTGGTGCGAGATATTCCCATCGTTCGATGGAAACTCTTCGAAAAATCAGCCAAGCGTCGTGGCTCCATTTTGATTCCTGATGTTAACCTGACGACCACTTTCCAGTGGCGGGAGTCCTATCTGGTCGGGGTCAAGGTGGTCGATGATCACCATCAAAAACTGTTTGAGTTGGGCAGCAGGTATCTCTCGGTCGCTACAGATCCAGATTCCTCTTTAGGACGGCAGCGCGACTGTTTGGAGCACTTTCTCAAACAGATGGAAATCTGCTTCGAGGAAGAGGAGAGGCTCTACGATCAGTGTGAATCCAGTGAGCTTGCCAAACATGCCAAAAAACATCTCACCATGGTAACGGAGTTTCGGGAGATGTTGGCAATGATAGAAACGCAGCCGACGGCTATCTCTGACCAATTTTCTCGCTATTTCCAAAATAGGGTTGTGAAACACTTTCTGTCTGACGACCATCGACTGGGGATTTTCCTGAATTCCAGAGAGATTTTTTGACCGGAATTGCACCGTTGTTCGGGTGTGTGGCCAACTGGCGAATCAAGGATCAAACGGGGACAAAAAACAAGATGGACGATTTTTTTCCTCGATCCCTAGATAAGGAGCGCATTTGTCTATGGCTAGCAAGAGTTTTGATCATATCATTATTTTTCTGGTCATCGTTCTTTTTGTCTACATTTTTACCATTTCACCTTCCCTGACCAAAGCAAAAGCAACGGTGACCAGCCATCAGATCAATGGTTCTCTCATGAAAATTGGGGTCAAGGTCTGTCCCTCGTTTTGGTTCGATGATCACAGCCGGGAAAATAAAGAGCTTAAAACGCTCTTCAGACAGACGGTCGCCGATTTTATCCAGAAAATCCCTGCCACGTCAAAAACCCCTGAAGCGGGTTGGCGTGTTGAGAACATCCGTTTGGATTCCGAGACTCTGCTCAAAGAGGAGTATAAGGCTGATGGGCGTTGCCAGGATTTGACTGTTGAGTTGGAAAACATCGGCCAGGGAGTTCTAGAACCTGACTTGACGCTGGGTTTTATTCCTCGGCTCTTCCAGGATGATCGACTGCTGCGGGTTGGCGTTCGAGACAAACAGGAGTTCATCAGCTCCTATAACCCCAAAACAAAACATTGGACCGGGGCGGCCATTGAGTTTGCTCATCGAATCGCCAAAAAGCTTGGACGACAAGTTCGCTTTGTTCGATTGAAAAGTTTGGATGCCCGTTTTTTTGCGTTGCGCTATGGTGCAGCCGATCTATCCATCAGTCTTATCTCCCACACCCCTGAACGGGAGGAAATCGCGTATCTTTCCGATCCCTACTTTGACACGGGCCTGGTGATGGGAACCTTTGTTCCGGGCAATGCCCGTGACAAACGCAGCTCAGCCCAGTTGAATTCCAAACGGCATACCATCGTTGCGGTTCAAGGATCAAATGGCGTCGAGTTTGTTCAGCGCACCCTGCCCAAGGCCAACCTGATCACGACTGTGACCGCAGCCGAAATCCCAAGCCATGTTCATGAGTTGATGACAGACAACGCGCGAGAAGAGATCTTCTTTGTTACGGATGAGTTGATTGCCCGGCACTGGCCGGAAAGTCGGCTGGTTTTATTTGACGGCAGGCGGTTGTTGAATAAGCATGATTCCTATGTGGTGGCGATGGAAAATGAGGCCTTGTTGATACCGGTCAATGAGGTCATCCGTAACGACGACATTGCGACGCTGTATGCCGATCATCAACCTTGAAACTTATATGGTCCGAAATGAAGGCGATGATCGCCTCTCTTCATGGTGAAAAGCGAACTCAATAGATGTGAGATTCTATCTTTTTGCTTGTTTTGAACTTTAATTAAGTTAAATTTTTCCATGTCACACGCACCCTTTGTTCATCTACATGTACACTCTGGTTATTCACTGCTGAACTCGACCATTCGGCTGGAGCAGCTTGTCGGGCGGGCCTCAGAAGAGAGAATGGCGGCGTTGGCCTTGACCGACCAGGGCAACCTGTTTGCGGCCATTCAGTTTTATTCCGGCTGTCTGAATGCGGGCATCAAACCCATTCTGGGTGCGCAGGTCTATCTGGTCCCCGATCTGACCGACAAAAGTCAACGGGAGGATAAGGAGACTCAAGATGAGTTGATCCTGCTTTGTCGCAATGAGGCGGGATGGCGCAATCTCATGGTTTTGACCTCCGTCGGCCATCAAGAGGGCAGTCATGGTCGCCCGCGGATCGATCATCGGCTTTTGGCTCGGCATTGCGACGGTCTGCTGGCGTTGTCCGCGGGCAGGAAAGGGGCGGTTGGTCGGCTGTTGGCATTGGAAAAACCAGATGCCGCCCGAGAAGAGGCCATCGAATTGGCGGCGTTGTTCAAAGATCCGGCAACCGCCGCCCAGGGATTCTATCTGGAGTTGCATCGGCAAGGGTTGCCCGATGATGAATTCCTGGTTCAACAAACCCTGCAACTGGCGTTGGAGTTGGATATTCCCATCGTCGCCAGCAACAATGTCCACTTTATGGACCCGGCGGATCAAAAAGCTCACCACGCCCTGCGCTGCATCGGTTTGGGGCAGTCTCTCTTCGAACAAAAACAGGTCAACTATTCCGACCAGTTTCATTTTGCTTCGGCCCAGGAGATGGCGAACCGTTTTGCGGATCTGCCGGAAGCTGTCGAAAATTCCCTGCTGATTGCCCAACGCTGCAACCTGCAACTGAATCTGGGCCAGACGGTCCTGCCCAACTATCAATTGCCTGAAGGAGAAGATCTCTCCTCCTGGTTGCGGCGCCAGTCGGAGGAGGGGTTGGCCAGCCGACTGGACGAGCATGTTTTGCCCCGATTTTCACAAAGCGAGCAGGCCGCTGTCGAAAAGCGCTACAAGGATCGCTTGGGTTTTGAGTTGGATGTGATCCTGCAAATGGGATTCCCCGGCTATTTTTTGATCGTTTCCGATTTTATCCGCTGGGCCAAAAAAGAGAAGATTCCGGTCGGACCGGGCCGGGGTTCAGGGGCCGGATCGTTGGTGGCCTGGAGTCTGGATATTACCGATTTGGATCCCATTCGCTACCAACTGCTGTTCGAACGGTTTTTAAACCCGGAACGGGTGTCCATGCCGGACTTTGACGTCGATTTCTGCATGGATAGGCGGGGCGAGGTGATTCACTACGTCCAGGAGAAATATGGCGAGGATCGGGTTGCCCAGATCATCACGTTTGGCACGCTGCAATCCAAAATGGTCATTCGGGACGTCGGGCGGGTGTTGCAGATGCCCTATGGGCAGGTGGACCGTATTGCCAAACTGGTACCCAACCTGTTGGGTATCACGTTGAAAAAAGCCATTGACCAGGAGGAGCGACTGCGAACCCTGATCGCCGAAGATCAGGAGGTGGCCGATCTGATCAAATTGGCCTTGGCTCTGGAAGGATTGCCCCGCTCCTGCGGCACCCATGCTGCCGGCGTGGTCATGGCCAACGGTCCTCTGACCGACATGGTTCCCCTCTATCTGGATCCCCGATCGCCCATGCCGGTGACACAGTTCAACATGATCGATGTGGAGCGGGCCGGTCTGGTCAAGTTTGACTTTTTGGGGTTGAAAACCCTGACCGTCATCCATGAAGCGTTGCGACTGATCAACGGTCCCCGGCGTAAAGAGGGGTTGGACCCCGTCGATATCAACACCATCTCCCTGACCGATCAGGCGACCTTTAAACTGCTGATGGACGGTCGATCCAAAGGGGTGTTCCAGTTGGAATCCTCCGGTATGCGGGAGATTCTTAAAAAATTGGCTCCAGATACCTTCGAAGACATCATCGCTCTGGTGGCCCTCTATCGTCCGGGTCCGTTGGGATCGGGCATGGTCGAAGATTTTATCAATCGCAAACATAAACGGGTGGCGGTGGAATATCCCCTGCCACAACTGGAGCCGATTCTCAACGAGACCTACGGGGTGATTCTCTATCAGGAACAGGTGATGAAGATCGCCCAGGTTCTGGCCGGTTATTCTCTGGGAGGGGCCGACATGCTTCGCCGGGCCATGGGTAAGAAAAAGCTCAAGGAGATGGAATCCCAGCGGGCGATCTTCATGAAAGGGTCGGCGGAGAATAATATCGAGGAAAAAAAAGCTGCATATATTTTTGATCTAATGGAGAAATTTGCCGGATATGGTTTTAACAAGTCCCATTCAGCCGCCTACGCCCTGATCTCCTATCAGACAGCCTGGCTGAAGGCCCATTATCCGGTCGAGTTTATGGCGGCCACCCTGACCTGTGACAAACTCAACACCGATAAGGTGACGCTGTTTGTTCGCGAATGCCGCGAGATGGGGGTGACGGTTCTACCGCCGGATATCAACGGTTCCATTCGGGATTTTAGCGTCGAAAAGGGGATGATCCGCTATGGTCTGGCCGCCATCAAAAATGTCGGAGAGGGGGTGGTGGATGCCATTTTGGAAGAACGGAACACGACGGGCAAACCGTTTAAAAATCTCTACGATCTCTGCCAACGGGCGGCAACGGCGGGATTAAACCGACGCATGATGGAAAATCTGATCAAGTCCGGCGGTTGTGACGGGTTTTCCGACAACCGGGCCGCGCTGTTGAAGGCACTGCCGTCGGCTTTGAGTCAAGGCAGTAAACGTCAGCAAGAGAGTTCCATGGGCTATCTGGATCTTTTCTCAGAACTGGATCGGGAGAACGAGCCGCAACTGCCGGATGCGCCCCAAATGAGCGAAGAGACGTTGCTGGGCTTTGAAAAAGAGGCCCTTGGTTTTTACATGTCCGGCCATCCCATGCGCAAATATCTGACCGAACTGTCGGACTATGGAATTCTGGATTCGGACCAGATCAAAAAAAAATTTGGACCCGGTGCCAATCCCCAGGATGATGTTCGCATCAGCGGTGTGATTGTCGATAAAAAGCTCCACCGTACCAAAAAAGGGGATCAAATGGCCTTTATCACTTTGGAGGATATGGTGGGCCAGATTGAGGTCATCGCTTTCTCAGAGGTCTTCTCAAATTGTCGGGATGCCTTGGATGACGAAGGAATTCTGGTGGTGATCGGCACCGTCGAACCGGGTGAAGAAGAGCCGAAAATGATGGCCACCGAGATCGTACCGCTGGCAGAGTTCCGCAACGGATTCTGCCGGGAGTTGCGGCTGACGATTTCGGCAGAAAAAATGACCGGGAGCGCACTGGACGATCTGGCTCGACTGTTTCGGGAAAACAGTGGTGGAAACTGCCGGGTTATCATCCGCTTAAAACTGGAAGAGGCCAACGTGCTGATTAAACTGGGTGAAAACTATAAAGTGACACCCAATGAGTCGCTGTTAAGCGGAATAATCCAGCGATTGGGAACCGGTTCCGCCACGTATAGTGCCACCCGAACCTTGAAACTTTCCTGAGTCGGGTTGTTCCGGTTGTAAAAAGCTTGTACGTCTTGCCCAATCCAGTGAAAAAAGAGTAGACTGACCGGATTTATGGTAATCTGAATGTGGCCGTTGAACCATTTACGCAACGCCAACAGCTGAATTTAGAGTCTAAAGAAGCTCGATCATTATTAGGTGAAAGTAGAAAATCATGTCCCGGACGTTTCTAGATTTTGAACGGCCCATCGGTGAGTTGATGGCCAAAATAGACGAACTGCGGTTTCTATCCGATACGTCGGATATTGACATCGAAAAAGATATTTCCCGACTTGAAGAAGAGGCGAAAAACCTGACCGAGCGGATTTTTTCCAAGCTGACCGCCTGGGAGAAGACCCACCTGTCTCGCCATCCCGACCGACCCTATGCCATGGATTATCTACAGGCCACCTTCACCGATTTCCAAGAGCTTCACGGTGATCGTAACTATGGCGACGATCCGGCCATTGTCGCCGGGTTGGCCAGGATCAACGGTCGGGACATCATGGTGATCGCCCAGGAAAAGGGTCGGGGAACCAAAGCCAAGGTTCATCGAAACTTTGGTATGCCAAGACCGGAAGGATATCGAAAAGCCCTGCGGCTGATGAAAATGGCGGAAAAATTCAAATTGCCTATTGTCTGTCTGGTCGACACCCAGGGGGCCTATCCCGGCAAAGGGGCGGAAGAGCGTGGACAGGCCGAGGCCATTGCCCGCAATCTCAAAGAGATGATTACCCTGACGGTGCCTGTGGTGGTCGTGGTTATCGGTGAAGGGGGGTCTGGCGGTGCGTTGGCCATCGGTGTCGGCAATCGAGTCCTGATGATGCAGTATGCCACCTATTCGGTCATCTCGCCGGAAGGGTGTGCATCCATTCTCTGGAAGGACTCCAGTAAAGCCAACCTGGCGGCAGAGGCCCTGAAAATCACTCCCAATGAAATTTTGGAGTTGGGGCTGATTGATGAGGTCATTCCAGAGCCGTTGGGCGGCGCCCACCGGAACCCGGAAGCGGCGGCAGAATCCTTGAAGGAGTATATCGTCAAACACCTGGATCAACTGTCTGAATACTCTGTGGAACAACTGACGCAGGGGCGGTTTGAGAAATTCATGTCCATGGGGGTTGTGTTGGAGGAAGAGGGGGGAAAAATCGTCTGATCACCCGGCAAAGTTGGCTTGGCGCATTTTTTTAAACAGCGGCGGAAGCAAAATCCGGCACAACCTGAGCCATTGATTTTTTTTGCGGCCTTAGGCGACTTCGATATTTCAAGGTTTTTATTGTAAATCAATATGTTGCACCGCTTGTGCGCGGCCAACGATCGAATCTTGGATTAATTTTCTTGGCAAGGCGTAGAGAGTTGGTTAAACTGGTCAAATATTTGAGTTTTTTAATCGATTGACAAAATGATGCGCCGATTTTTCCAGGAGCAGAGCGCGATGTTATAAACCTGGAAACGACAGTTGTTGGTACACGCCGCCAACCGCCGTTTCCAGGATAAAATTTTTAATCAAAAAAACGTTCAAGGAGATTTTTCATGCCTTTGGTGTCCATGCGGCAACTTTTAGACCATGCAGCCGAGCACGGCTACGGTATTCCAGCATTCAACGTCAATAACATGGAACAGGTTCGGGCCATTATGCGTGCGGCTGACGAGACCGATAGCCCGGTGATTTTGCAAGGGTCCGCTGGTGCCAGAAAATATGCAGGCGAGGCGTTCCTCAGACATCAGATCCTGGCCGCCCTGGAGGTCTATCCCCATCTGCCGATCTGCATGCACCAGGATCACGGCCAATCACCAGCCGTCTGTCAGGCGGCGATTCGCAGCGGTTTTTCCAGTGTCATGATGGACGGCTCCCTGCGTGAAGATGGAAAAACCCCCTCCACCTACGACTATAATGTCGAAGTGACGGCCAAAGTGGTCGAAATGGCCCACTCAATCGGTGTTTCAGTCGAGGGAGAAATTGGGGTCTTAGGCTCCCTGGAAACCGGAAAAGCCGGTAAGGAAGATGGTCACGGCGCGGAAGGGGCGTTGAGCCATGATGCGCTGTTGACCGACCCAGAAGAGGCGGCCCGTTTTGTTGAAGCAACCAAGGTGGATGCCTTGGCTATCGCCATTGGGACCTCTCATGGGGCTTACAAGTTCAGCCGGAAACCGACGGGAGATATTTTGGCCATCGATCGTATCAAGGAGATCAATGCCCGGATTCCCGATACCCATCTGGTCATGCACGGTTCTTCCGCCGTTCCCCAAGAACACCTGGCCATTATCAATCAATTCGGCGGGGCCATACCGGAGACCTACGGAGTTCCGGTGGAAGAGGTCCAGATCGGGATCAAACATGGTGTTCGAAAAATCAACATTGACACCGATCTGCGTCTGGCCATGACCGGTGCCATCCGAAAATTATTAGCCCAAAGCCCGGACAACTTCGATCCGCGCAAATATTTGCGCCCGGCGGAAGATGCCGCCTATCAAATCTGTAGAGATCGCTATGAGCAGTTCGGTACGGCTGGTCAGGCTTCTAAAATCAAACCGCTTACCCTGTCTGACATGGTGGCGGCCTATCAATCCGGCCAACTTGATCCCAGAGTGAATTGATCTTGTGAACACGCGTTTCCCCTACCTGTTTCTCTTTGTCCTGACCGGGATTTTTATCCAGGTCCCGGGCCTTTTGGCGGCTCCCACCTCCTACTGTACGGTGGCCCGTGAAATTGCCCTGAAAGGGATTAATCTCTATGCCGATCAACCGGAAAAAGGGTTGAACGCGCTTTTTAAAGCCCGTGAGAGCTGTGAGACTGATTTGGGAATCGGTTACAATCTAGGTCTGGCCCTGTATAACTCAGGCCGTCTCGACGAGGCCAGATCGATTTGGGAAGCGGTCAACAAAGATCACGCCAACGACTATAAAACCATCGTTAACCTCTCCTGGTTGCGTTTTGAAATGGGCGATGACGAGGAGGCGCACATTCTGGCCTTCAACGGCTCATTGGAATATCCCGAAAGCGTTGCTCTGGCCCATACCAAGCTCTATGCCCTGTTTCGGATGGGCCGCTACCTGGAAGCGTACGATTGGCTGTACAACCCCGCCTTTGAAGCGCCACAGTTGGGCGAATGGCAGAAGATGGCCGCAGATTATGTCGTTGAAAACCTGTGGCAGCAGTTCCATCGGGGGCAGCGGTTGAGTGCTTTGCGCCAGGTGATCAATTTTTTGGTTCGAGAGTATCCCAGGGAGACCGCCTTTACCCGAGCCAAAGATCAGTTGGTTCTGGCGGATATCGATCCTGACGCCGAAATTCCCTATCCCGTTCCTCTACCGCATCAGGTCTGGCCGAAATCCGGGGATATCGATAACCGTCGGGATGAGTTGGACAGCCGGATTCAGGCCGTTCCCTCTCTTCAGTCCTGGCGTAAACGGGAAGATGCCTACGGGGTTTTTGTCGGTATCAGCGGCTATCAACGGCTTCCCGCCCGCTTTTTTGGCGATCGGGATGCTCGGAACATGCAGTTGTTGTTGACCAAACGAGGTGAGTTGATCGACGACAGCCAGCATGTCAAACTCCGTCTGAATAAACAAGCCACCCTTGAGAACATCCAGGCGGACCTGGATTGGATTCTTACCAAGGGCGAGACCAATCCCAACGCCAAACTACTGATCTACCTATCCGGCTTGGGGCTGTCTGCGAATGATGGTCAGGAGGTTTTGTTGGTTCCCTATGACGGTAAAAAAGGTCAGATCAATGCCGACACGGCCATCTCCCTGACTCAACTGCAACGGCGATTGGATAAACTCAAAAATACTGAGATCTTGGTCATCGTCGATGCTTGTTTTGGTGACGGGGTTATCTGTGGCTCTGGGGATTTCAATAACGGTGGAAAATTGGTTTCGACCCTGTTTTCAGGTCAGGGGCAGTGGTTGTTCAGCAGCTTGAGCGGACCCAACCAGACCCACGGTTCTGGTCGGCAAGGAGCTTTCAGCTATTATCTCCTGAAGGGTTTGTTGGGGGAGGCGGACGGCGTAACGGCGGGCCGTACGGCTGGGGCGCAAGATCGTTGGGTCGATGTGGCGGAGGCTTTTCACTACAGCCGACAACAGCAGGAGAACCACAATCTGGGGACCGACTCTTTCTTTTTTTCAAAACCCAACCCGATCAGACTCACCCGTATCGGAGGAGAACAATAAATGAAACATTTGCTCTCCTTCTTGTTTTCCTGTCTGTTTTTGCTACCGGTTTCCAGTCAGGCTTTTTTGTTGAATGAGTGGGCGGAAATCAGCCAAGATGAGCCTCAGAACCAGGAGTCGGGCAGCGGGCAGCCAACCAAACTATGGATCGAAACTCATTCGGGTATGGATTTTATCTGGCTGCCGGGCGGATGTTATAAAATGGGTTCTCCACCCAGGGCCGATGGTCGTGATGCCGATGAACAACCGGTACATCGGGTCTGTGTCTCCGGGTTTTGGATGGGTAAAAATGAGGTCACCCAGGCTCAGTGGCGCACCATCATGCGCAGCAATCCCGCTCAGTTTAACAAGGGGGATGATCACCCGGTGGAACGGGTGGATTTTGATGAGGTGACACGATTGACTCAGCGTCTCAACAAACAGTACGACGGTAAAGCGGTTTTTCGTCTGCCAACTGAAGCCGAATGGGAATATGCCTGCCGTGAAGGGGGGCTTAGAACTCCCTATCCAGGTGTTGATCCCTTGGAAAAAATAGCGTGGTTCAAAGGCAACAGCCTGGATTCGACTCAGCAGACCGGGTCTCGACTGCCCAACCGTTTGGGCCTTTACGATATGAGCGGAAATGTCTGGGAATGGGTTCAGGACAGCTACGACAAGTTCTCCTATAACCATCATCAGGAGAACGATCCGAAATTTGAGGAGAAAGGGGAGTTTCGGGTCATTCGCGGTGGCAGTTGGAAGGAGGGCAGAGAGGCGCTCCGTTGTGCCAACCGGGGGTTTAATCTGTTCTCCAGCAAACGACCGGATGTCGGGGTCCGATTGGTTGTTTTTGTCAAACAACAAAAAGCAATGAAAGAACAACTCGATCTGAACATTCTGCCTTTCTAGTGAAGGTCAAGCGTTGAACAACGCTTTTGCCAGGTTGGATTTAAGGTGACGGCGACTTTTTCTGTTTCACCAGAAAAATCAACGGATTGTACCATGCAGGTACCGCCAACCGCCGTTTTCAGGTTTGAAAAAAATGCGCATTCTCATTGTCCGTAACTGTTTTCCTGGGCCTCATTCTTAAAATCTCTTTCGAGGTCAATGGGGGGTTGTCTGAATCGGCAACCGCAGCTTGGGTCAGGATGTCATCCTCCCCATCGCAGATCGGTTCCGCATCTGGGGTCAAGAGAGTAACCTCCCGTTTGTTGGCTTTACGCAGGCTGATGAGGCGTATGGCGTCGTCCCTGACCGTGAATACGACGATATAGAGCCGGCTTTCAATGTGACCGGAGGCTATGAAGCGGTCAACACAATAATTTTTCCTGTGATCGCTCAACCAGAGGGCATGATTAAAATCAAAACCATAAATGATTGAAAAATCCAGCTGATGTCTTTCGATGTTGATGCGTCGTTGGGTGTTTTCATAGATATATTTCATGGTTTTTTGTTGTGCCTGGGTTTCGTTTGTAAAGCAAGAAAAAAATAAACCGTTTCTGAGGTAAAACAGGTGTTTCATGTCTTCCTTCATGTTTGGAAAAAATGGGCTGTGGTCGAGGGTATCAAATAAGCTCGATCGCGCACCGAATTGGATTAAAAGTATGGATCGGGTCAGTCTGCAAAAAGATTTCTTTGCGGGACTGACCGGAGCGGTGGTGGTTTTGCCTCAAGGAGTGGCGTTTGCAGCCATCGCCGGCCTGCCTTCACAGTACGGGCTTTATACCGCCATTGTTCCCGCCATCATTGCCGCCCTGTTTGGCTCTTCTCTCCACCTGATCTCAGGACCGACGACAGCCATCTCCATCGTCGTGTTTGCCACTCTCTCCCCATTGGCCGAGCCGGGAAGCCCATCATTTATTACCATGGCGTTTACGCTGGCATTTTTAGCCGGACTCTTTCAGTTCGTTTTGGGATTGGTCCGAATGGGGGGATTGGTTGATTTTGTCTCCCATTCGGTGGTGGTGGGCTTTACCAGTGGAGCATCCATTCTTATTGCAACCAGCCAACTAAAACATTTGTTTGGCGTTTCGTTGCCCAATGGTGAATCATTTATTCACACCTGGATTGATCTGATCGATAAAATTCCCGCTATGAATCCCTATGTGTTATTGGTTGGATCGGTCACTTTGGCAACGGCGATTCTGGTAAAGAAAATCTTGCCCAAGTGGCCGGATATGTTGGTGGCGTTGACGGTGGGCAGTTTTTTGGCCTTTGGTGTCGGGGTGTCGGAGCATCAGATCGCCCTGGTCGGTTCTTTTCCCAATAGTCTGCCACCCCTTTCGGTGCCTGATTTTTCATTGTCGACTATTCGGGAGTTATCTTCCGGTGCCCTGGCCATCGCCTTGCTCGGACTGATCGAGGCGGTTTCCATCGCCCGTTCCGTCGCACTGCATTCGGGGCAGAGAATTAACGGTAATCAGGAGTTCATCGGCCAGGGCCTGGCCAATATCGTGGGCAGTTTTTTTTCGGCCTATCCCTCCTCAGGCTCTTTTACACGCACGGGCGTCAATTATAGTGCGGGTGCAAAAACACCGTTTTCAGCCATTTTTGCCGCCTTGTTTTTGATGGGGATCATTCTGCTGGTGGCTCCGTTGGCGGCTCATCTACCCATTGCGGCCATGGCTGGCGTCATCTTGCGTGTCGCCTATAAACTGATTGACTTTCATCATATCCGCCAGATTTTCAAATCAACCAATCCGGGAACGGCTGTCATGTTGGTTACCTTTGCCGCGACACTGTTTTTGGAGTTGGAGTTTGCCATCTATGTCGGCATCATGCTCTCCCTTTCGCTCTATTTGAAACGGACATCCAACCCGAAAGTCATGGCCAGGGTTCCAGACCCGAACTCTCCTTGGAGAAGGTTTGTATCGGATAAGAACTTGACGGAATGTCCGCAACTAAAAATTCTTAGAATTGACGGTTCTCTCTATTTTGGCTCGGCCAGTCATGTGGGTAGTATTTTGAGAAAGTCTCAAGAGCGACAGCCTGAACAACGCAATCTATTGGTTATTGGCAGTGGCATCAATTTTGCCGATCTTTCGGGGGCTGAAATGTTGCGCAATGAGTCGGAACGGCGTCGATCTACTCAAGGAAACCTCTTTTTATGTGATATCAAGGAACAGGTCCAGCAAGTTTTTGATCGGAGTGGATATATCAACAGTATTGGTGAAGATCATATTTTCCGCTCTAAAAATGAGGCGATTCAAAGCATTTGTTCCCAGTTTTTGGATAAGAATCGGTGTCGCACCTGTCCCCATGAGGTGTTTATGGAGTGTACGCAATTCAACCTGAATTCGTAGAGCGGAATGCCCGCCACCGTTTGCCGGGTGAATCAAAAGGTTGTGGCGAACTCGGGACTGTTAGCGTGACAGAGCGTGAAACTTTTTCAGCCATTTCAGGAGTGTCTGGGAGAGGTGGGCCTTTTTCCAGGCCCCTGCGGCATATTTGTTGGCTTCGGCCAGGGTGGGATAAATATGAATGGTTGCCAAAATCTTGTTCATGCCGATGCCGTGGCGCATGGCGGCGACATATTCGGCAATGATATCCCCGGCATGGCTTCCGACGATGGTGACACCAAGAATCTTGTCCCGGCCCGGAACGGTGAGTACCTTGACCAATCCATGGGCCTCTTCATCGGTAATGGCCCGATCCAGATCATCCATACCGTACGTGGTGATTTCATGGGGAATGCCCTGGGCAATCGCCTCTTGCTCGTTCAGACCAACCCGTGCGACTTCCGGGTCCGTGAAGGTTGCCCAGGGGATGACGGAATAATCGATCTTGAACCGTTTAAAACGGCCAAACAGGGCGTTGACGGTGACGTACCAGGCTTGGTGAGCGGCGGTATGGGTGAATTGAAAGGGGCCGGCCACATCCCCGCAGGCAAACAGGTTGGCCATATTGGTGCGTAGGTAGGGGTCGGTTTTGATGGTGCCGCCTCTCTCCAGTTCGACGCCCAGCTCCTCCAATCCAAAGCCGGAAACGTTGGCTGTTCGGCCTGTTGCGACCAGCAGTTGATCAAAGATCACCCGGACCTCTTCTCCTTTGCGATGACAGATTAAAATTTTATCCTCTCCGACTTTTATAAATTCTTGGGGGAGATGTTCGGTCAGAACGCAAATGCCCTCGTCTCGGAATCGGTCCAGTATCAGGGTGGAAATCTCCGGGTCTTCCTTCGCCAGCAGTCGTTTTCCGCGCAGTACCAACGTTGTTTTACATCCCAGGCGGGCAAATGCCTGGGTCAACTCACAGCCAATGGGACCAGCTCCCAAAACCAGCAATCGTCGGGGTCGCTCCCGGATGGACCAAATGGTGTCGGAGGTAAGAGGGTTAATCGCCATTATGCCAGGGATGGGCGGAATGGCGGGACGGGCGCCGGTGGCGATGACGATGGTGCGGGTGGTCAGGGTCTGGCCGTTGACCTCAACATGATAGGGCGAGGTGATACGGGCTTCGCCACGAATGCACTCCACCCCAAGCTTTGTATATCGCTCGATGGAATCGTGGGGCGCCACCGTTCGGATTACCCGCTGGACCCGTTCCATCACTTCGGCAAACTCATATTCGATCGTGGCCGAACGGAAGCCCAACTCTTTGGCTCGGTTGGCGTGGGCGAGAAATCTGGCGGATCGTATCAGGGCTTTGGAGGGAATGCAGCCGGTGTTGAGACAATCACCGCCCATTTTATGTTTTTCGATCAGGGTTACCCTGGCTTTGACTGCGGCACTGATGTAGGCCGTAACCAACCCGGCTGATCCGCCGCCGATAACGATCAGGTTTCGATCAAATGTCTTGGGTTTTGGAACGTGGGATCGGCATTTTTTCTGCTGCATCCTGTTGACGCATGTTCTGGCCAAGAGAGGAAAAATGCCTAACAGGGCAAAAGAGCCGATCAGTTCGATCGAGAGAATGCCGGACAACGATTCGATCTGGGCGATCTGGGTTCCGGCGTTGACATAGACAAGAGTGCCGGCCAACATACCGATCTGGCTGACCCAAAAGAAGGTCAGGGTTCGAATGGCCGTCAGTCCCATCAATAGATTGATGACAAAAAAAGGAAAGGCCGGAACCAGACGCACCGTAAACAGATAGAGTGCTCCCTCATTTTTTATTCCCGCATTGATGGTGGTGAGTTTGTCGCCAAACCGGGCTTGAATGATATCCCGTAACAGATAACGAGAGAGCAAAAAGGCCAGGGTGGCCCCCATCGTCGATGCGAAAGAGATCAGGATCGTGCCGAACAAAAGACCGAAAATTCCGCCACCGACCAAGGTCATCAGGGTGGCTCCGGGCAATGAAAGCCCGGTGACGGCCACGTAGAGAATAAAATAGGCCACCGTGGTTCGTACAGGGTGGGATTCGTACTGGCCACGGATGGCATCTTGTTGTGACTTGAAGAAATCCAGGGTTAGATAGTCTCCCAGGTCAAACAAAAAAAAAGCACCGATCAACAGGCCGATCAAGAGCAGCAACGCAACTTTTCCACGTTTCATTTGGCGCGCCCCTATTGGTTTGACCTGAAAAGAGGTTGAAGCCTGTCCCCACACCAATCGGTGTTTTCAAGATTATGCGATCGCTTGATATTTCTCCCCTTTGGCGTTGCAAACCGGGCACTGCTCAGGAGCGACGCCAATTTCTGTATGGCCGCAGTAGGGACAGACATAGATCTCCAGGCTTTCCAGATCGGTTCCGCTTTGGACGGCAGCCATGGCCTGTTTGAACAGGTCAAAGTGAACTTTTTCAACTTCCATGGCCAGTTTCATGGATCTGATCGCTTTGTCGTTGCCCTCTTTTTCTGCGGTTTTGATGAACTCCGGGTACATTTTTTTGAATTCATAATCTTCACCTTCCATGGCCGCTTCCAGGTTCTCCTGGGTGCTCTTGACACCACCCAACACGTTAAAGTGGCTGTGGGCGTGAATGGTTTCCGCTTCGGCTACGGCGCGGAACAGCTTGGCTACCTGGCCAAAGCCCTCTTTTTCGGCTTTGCTGGCAAAGGCTAAATATTTGCGATTGGCCTGGGATTCACCGGCAAAAGCATCCTTGAGGTTTTGTTTGGTTTTGTTTGACATTTTTTTCTCCAAAAAATGAGGATGACAGAATTAAAATAACGGGTTAATTAAAAGATAGCTGTTCCTTGTGGTCTGGGTCGTCCTGATGGTCAATGGTGAAGACATGGTCGCACAGGTTGGCCTTCAAGGTGGCTGAAGAGGGGCCGTTGGCCCAGGTCAACTCTAGCAGATGATCCTCGGTTTTGCCAACGGTTAGTTTACCCTGGAAGGCGGGGCAGTTGTTGCGCAGTTGGATGAGCTGCAACTGATATTTGACGACAAATTTTTTAAGTCCATATTCAATATCGGCCAGACTCAGGGTCGTGCGATTGATCTCCTTATGACCGGCTGAACCACCATGGTCCGCCGCTTCATAGTCGTTTCGGCCAACGAAAAGGTCCAGGTACCAAACCTGGGGAATGCCTGGGGTAAAGAGTTGTATGGCTCGGGCGAGGAGCATTTTTTTCTCATCTTCACCCAGGGCGCTGAAAAATGTCGCGTTGACCTGATAATAGGAGATCTCCTTGCCATCCGGCCCGAATAAATTCTTGATCCGACCTCCCCGATTTAAAATTCGGTCGATAACCGCCCCGATTTCATCATCCGAAAGCAGTCCCGCCACCGAAAAACCGGAGATCTCCTTCCCCTTGAGATCAAGCACGGGAATGCCGTCATGACAGCCGAGCATGTTGATGGTTTTCAACCCCTTGTCTACCAGTTCGTTGATCCAGCGCAACAGATGGGTGTTGCAGCCACGATCCAGCGCATCGATGACCAATCCGGGAAAGAAAAAATCATAGATGGGAAACCCTTTGCTGGCGATCTGCTCATGAATGCCACAGCCATATTCCGAGTGTATTTCCGGCAATAAAACCAGATCGTATTTGCTGGCCATCTGCCGTAGCCGGTCCAGGATGGCCCAGGTGCCTGGTTTGTTGAAAAAATTGGTCTGCCCCGGCTCTTTGTGTAAATAGGCAAATGCGTCCAGCCGAACCAGCTTGCAGCCATACTCGCTGAGTTTCTTCAAGGTCTCTTCAAAAAACACCCAGGTTTGTTCGGACTGGGCGTTGACGTCCATCTGGCCCAAATATTTCCGGTGTTTTTTATAGGTGGTCAGAATCGCTTTTCTGAAGGGAAGAAAAGAGCTTAAATCGATGGATTCCAGCTCCACTTTTTCTCGTATGGCCGCATTGATGATCATGGTCACCGTTTCAGCCTGAAGGGAGTTCAGGCCGTCGATATGGCTTAAATCTTGGGCAAACAATTCCCGATAGGTTATTTCTTGATAAAAAGTGTTCCAGAAAGGTCGGTCGGTTCCATCGGGAAATCGGACCATCAGAACCGGGAGCCCGGGTTTCCGCATGAAGAGTCGATCCAGGTGTTCGGGTTTGGGAATAAGGCAGCCATCCTCATTGACCTCCCCCTCGTCAGCCCAGAATTGGTTCCAATCGATGAACAAGTCCTTGTAGCGAGATTGATCGCCTTTGAGAAGGAGATCTTGAAATTGTGGGGAGTTGACCGACAGGTGGTTTAAAACCATATCGAATTTCAGCATGAATTTCAGTTTGTGCAGACTCTCCAGATCCTCGGCGCTGGAGAGGTTTTCGTCGCGATTGTAATTGATGACGGAGAAACCCCGATCCAGATCGCTGTTAAAAAAAGAGGGTAGGATGTAGAGCAGGGAAAAGGCATCTTTGAACTCCGGTCTTCTCAACATCGAAACGGTATCCGCCAGAGATTTTCCAATGCTGTCTGGATAAATGTTCAGCATGACGCCGTTGGGCAGTCCGTTGCCGTCGTTTTCCTGAGTTGGGTTCATGTTGTGTTTTTTCAACGTATTTAGGCGTGATCTCGGATTGTTGATTTTTTCCAAGTTTGACGGTCGACCGTGTTCAACGGATCCGTTTAGGATTCTCCCAACAAAACGGGTCCGTCTTCCACCCGATAGTCGCTGTCGATGAGGATGTGGGCTTTGGCCCGATTGGCGGAGATGATGCGGTGTTCAATCTCCAATACCCGGTCAATAAATGGATCCAACTCCGAGGCGTCACGCATGCGTTTTTGGCGGTGGGCCTTGGTTTGGGCAAAGGTTCGATCGATAAAGACATGGGCATCGATACCGTCCAGCAAGGTGGTGTAGGTTCCTTCTGCCACGACGACCCGAACACCCTGAAGATCCAAGGTTTCTGATTCAATTCGGTCTTCCTGGTAGAGAACCAGGGGTTTGTCGATTGTTTTGGCGCCGGCCAGGATTTGATGGACATGTTGACTCATGAGATCCAGGTGAACCTCTCCGGACCCGACCCAATTGATATCCTGACGTCTAGCCCGGTCATTGCTTTTTGGCGGATGGACAAAATAGTCATCCTGGCCCAAGGTGATGCCGGAGATGTTCTGTCTGGCCAGTTCATCTACAATGGCCTGGGCCGTCTCTGATTTTCCACTCCCGGATTCCCCGGCTACCGTAATGGCAAAACCGCCCGGCTTTTTGTGGATGGCACCCAGCAGACGGTTGACAATTTCGACGGCGGCTTTACGGTGGTGTTCTTCGACCAGAATACGATCTCC
Organism: Magnetococcales bacterium; assembly: GCA_015232865.1. Next base: position 68,531 of record JADFYU010000004.1, on the reverse strand, counting down.
TTGCACGGCACATCCTCTCTTTTTTATCCAGGGTTGACCCGATTCGCGATTATCCAGACTCACAGAACATAACCGTTTGATTGACCGGGTAAAACAAAAAAAACGGTTTTATTTCCAGCGAACTTTCAAAGGCCAAATCCAGGTTAGGGGGACTATAAAACTTCGATGGTGGTATCTGCAACCGCCAACCGCCATTTTTTGATGCAAAATATTTAATTTTTTCTCTGCCATTGGTCACGATCCGGTGCCTGACAAGTACTGAAAAAATTAAAATGCTCAATGGCTTCCAATATTCCGGCTGCGTGGGGTTCTTGAGCAAAAAATATCCGCGAACGATCGACCAGTTGACTGAGTTCCTCGTTGTAACGGTTGGCCACGACGACTCCCAGGGTGTTGCCGGTCAGCATATCTTCGTCAGCACCAGACCCACCGGCTGCCAGAATGTTTTGTACCGGAATGTTCCACTGGTCGGCAAAATATCGCATGGCCAGACCCTTGGAAACCCGTATGGGGGTAATATCCAAATATCGTTCAAAAGAAAGAGTGACGTTGACCGTCTGGTCATTTTGGTGGAGCAAGCTGTTGATTTCTCTTAAGGATGGTGCAATTTTGCGGTCCAGGAAATAGCTGACTTTAAAGGCTCCCTGATTTTTGTCGCCCTGTAGGGTCAGGCCTGGAACCTCTGCCAAAGCCCGTTTGACCCCCCGTGGGGTCCAAAGGTGGTCGATGTGACGGCGCCAGGCTACATCGGAGACCAGTTTTGGTGCATAATAGATCTCTGATCCCATCCCGGCAATCAGCACGTCCGGCATCGGAATGCCATGCTTGCGGATGGCACCCAGGGCTGAGTTCAGGTTTCGGCTGCTGGCGATACCGAATGTGGTGCAGCGTCGATTGTTGTTGATCAGGGCGTTGAAGGATTTTAGAGCCTCCGGATCACCCAGCAGGGTTTGGTCGATATCGGAAAAAATGGCCCGATCATGAAAGAGCATGTGGCGACGTTGAACCGATTTTTTCGGTAGGGGTCGGGTATTCTCGATGAGGGGTTTGACCTGCTTCAAATAGCGGGAAACATGAGATTCCCAGGTATAGAATCGATGCACGTTGAGTTGTCCGTTTTCCGATTTCTCCTGCCAGGTTTGTCGATTGTCGAGCAATTGAATCAGGTAGCGGGCGATCTCGTCCGGGTCTAGGGGATCGACCAGGAAGCCGTTTTTACAGTTGCCGATAATATCCTGAGGACCACCCTCCTGGGTTGCGACCAAAGGCAGGCCGGATGCGGAGGCCTCCAGCAAGGTGAGTCCAAACGGTTCGGTTAATGCCGGGTTGATGAAAATGCCACGGGTTTGAGCCGCAAAGCGATAGATCTCCGGTACTTCATGGGGTTTGTGGGCCTTGGGGTAGGCCACGGACCCGTAAAGATTGTAACGATCTACTTTAAATAGTATGTCGGTCATGACCCGCTGGGCGATGGAACCTAAATCTTCAATACGATCACGATTGCCGGAGATGATAACCAGATTGGCCAAACCTCTCAGTTTTTCAGATCGACCGAAGGCATCCAGAAGAACCGTGATGTTTTTGCGCTCGTCGGGCCGACTGATGGCCAGAACAACGGGTTTTTCGGGGTGGCGCAAAAAATGTTTAATGGCATCGATCACCGGTGATGAGACCGGGTTGAGGCCGGGCGGGTGAAAACGTTTTAAATCCAGTCCGGGCGGATTGACCAGCATGGAGTCGGGTTGGTAGTGGTCGTAAAGGCTATACTGGGATTCAATCTCGTTTTGAGTGGAGGTGAATACCAAATCGGCGGCACCCAGCACCTCTTCTTCCGCCTCGATCCGGCGGATCATGTTGTATTTTTCCTCTACTTCTGCCTGGCGAAGACCGGAGGCCAACAGCCGTTTTCTTTTGTCACGCCCCAAAGAGTGGCCGGTATGAACCAAGGGCTTGCCCAATTGACTGGCCACTCGTACAGCCACATAACCGGCATCGGCATAGTGGCTGTGGATCAGAGCTGGGTTTAGATGGTCGTTACGAATATAGGCGATCATATTGTCGGCAAATTCATCCAGATGATCCCAGAGTTGTTCCTTGGGAATGTATTCATCCTGCCCGGCTTTGATTCGGATGATCCAAGTTTTGTCGGATATTTTCTCTCTTTGTTGTTGATAAATCGGGTCGATCTGATCATCGACAATCAGTCGGGTGAATAGATCGACCCGGCCAACCTCTGGTCGTTGTGCCAGGGCTTTGGCCAACTCGACGACGTAGAGAGTTTGTCCACCGGTATCGGCATCCCTGCCCAACTCCATCTCTTCTCCACGAATAAGGCCGTGTACGCTGATCAAGGCTAAATAGAGAGGTTTCATGAGTTTGATTTCCTAATAATGTCCGTTTTTTCAAGCCGCTAGATTTGGTCAAGTCCATGGCCCATTCATGGTCGGATTTCTACAGAACTTTTCTTTTGGTTTGTTGATCCGGTTCGGGGTGATATTCGTCGGAATTGACCAGAGGTTCAGAGAGCAACAACGGCTCAACATCCAGATGCTCCGCATTCATCATGTCCGCCGTCTGTTGAAGTGCAGATAAAATCTGTAACTGTTCCCAAGATTTTAACGCAACGAATTTGGTTGTAAAACGCTCCTGAAGCAGAGGCGGAGAGCTTGATAGAGTGGAGATGGCCTTTGCTGTCGCTGTGATATGCACCTGTCTTCGATCTTTGGTGCTGCGCACCCGATCGATCAAGCCTTTGTTTTCCAAACGAAGAAGAATGTCAGCAACGGTTGCCCGGCTCAAGTGGATTCGTTTTCCAATTTCAATGGCGGTTATGCCTTCACGCTCGATGATCTCTTTAAGAATGAGTGTCTGTGGGGTGGTCAAGCCGGAAGCCCGGTAGAGTTGGCGTGAGTGAAGATCAACGGCCCGAATAATTTGCCGCAGGGCAACGAGAACCTGTTCGGTCCTTCCATAGTTTGTCTCTGTCAACATGGCTTGATCTCCTTAAGAAACTGTCAGTGTACGAATATAGAGCATAGCGTTTCACTGTTCAAGGCTCTATTTGATAATGTATCGTATTATCAAATAATTATGTCGATAAATTTATTGTTTTATCCGTGCATGCTCGTAGGCGGCAGGCCATTTTGAAAAAAAAATGCTTGACATTGTCAAGGACCGGATTGTTAGTATACAGCCTATATTGATTTTGATCGATTTTTGCTCTTGGGGAAAGTGAAATTCTCTCTGTCGTGCGTTCACTGGTCTTCTTTCTGAACTCCAATACCTTGGTGTCCATGCACGTCCGTGTTGGCTTTATTCGGTCAATCAGGATTTTAGATGTTGTGACTTAACGAAATTTCAGATGAGGTTTTTTTATGATGAAGGTGAACCGAAAGCATAGACAGATCAGGGTTGTCGATTTTTTCGTCTGGTCGGTTTTCATCATTGGTTCCATTTCTTATAGTCAGCCTCTCTGGGCAAGAGAGACCTATCAGCAGGATCGATACACGGTTCGGGCGGTAGAGGGAACCTGTAAGCTTGAGATCGCTCTGTTTAATACCGATCTTTCCTGGGCCAGAAAAAAAGAGGTGGACGGTGTTCTCGGCGTTTTTGAGTCTGCCCAGTATTATGGGGAGTTGTTTGTCTTACGCAGTAATATTGGTCAGGTCAACAAAGGATTGAAAGTTAACTTTGATGGTACCCCGGACCGGTCTATATCCATGCTGATGGATGATGAGGGGGTCGATAAACTATGGAAATGGAGATATTTCTCTTATGATACCGATTTTTTGAGAAAAATTAGTAAGAGCAAAGCCATGGAAATTAAGTTTTACAATGGCCGATCTTGGGTGACGTTCAAGGTATCGCTTAAAGGGAGTTCTAAAGCCGTTCGAGCGTTGAAATATTGTAATAATAGAAAATAATGGACGTTTAAAAATAATGGGCGTTTAATCGTTATTTTAATCGGACCCGCCTCGCTTCCCTGCAAAGGTCGAATCCGGGTTGAAAGCTGTTTATCTATGCTTTCTTGACGAACTCCGACTTCAACATCATCGCTCCGATACCGGAAATTTTACAGTCGATATTGTGATCCCCCTCAACCAGACGGTTGATCTTGACCTTGGTGCCGACTTTTGCCACAGAGGAGGAGCCTTTTACCTTTAGATCTTTGATCAAGGTTACCGTATCACCGTTTTGCAACAGGGTTCCGTGAGCATCCTTGACCACCAAGTCACCTCCTTCCAAATCATCCTGTTGTGGATTCCATTCGTTGCCACACTCCGGGCATATCAGCAGCGTTCCCTCTTCGTAGGCGTAGGTCGAGTTGCACTGGGGGCAGGGGGGTAGAGATCCGTTCACTATATTGGCCTTGAAATTCGAGTTATCAATTGACAACTTCGCATTCTACCCGGACCAGCCAGCGTGTGAAAGGGGAAAGTTTTATCAGGGTTTCATGTGGTGCAAACGATGGCTGGTAAAAAGAGAAAAGGTAAAAAGGATCACGGCGCCGGTTTGGTGAATGGAGGCCAGAGCTGTCGGGACGACGTAGAGAAGGGTTGAAATTCCCAGGGTTACCTGAAGGCCGGCCATGGCCAATAACAAATAGAGTGCTTTTTTTACCGGTTCAGGAGGACTTTTTTTCAGGGCGACGACTGCAAAAGCCAGCAGAGAGAGCAGGGTGGTCATGGCCAAAAATCGATGATTCCATTGAACGGTTGCGATGTTTTCAAAAAAATTGAGAAAAATCGGTTTCAGGGCGAAATAATCCTCAGGAATCCACTGTCCATCCATTAGCGGAAAGGTATTGTAAATCAATCCGGCATGCAGACCCGCTACGAAACCGCCTGACAAAATCGTCAGAAAGATCAGACCGCTCAATAAGGCGGACAATTTCGCCAGGGTGCTGAATCTGGATTCGGCTGTTGGACCTACATTAAAATACAGCCCCAATCCGACCCACATCATGTAGCCATAGATCAAAATGGCCAAACCCAGATGGGCGGTCAAACGGTAGGGGCTGACGTGGGGGTTGTCAATTAGCCCACTTTTGACCATATACCAGCCCATGCCCCCTTGAAGTGCTCCCAAGACAAACATGGCAAGCAATTTTGGCTTGAGTTTCGGGGCTATTTTCTGGCGAACAAGAAAATAGAGAAAAGGAAGCAAGAATACGACACCGATCAGACGGCCAAAAAGTCGATGGATGAATTCCAGCCAGAAAATCCCTTTGAATCCTTCAACATCCATATCGGAATTGATTTGAATATATTGGGGAGATTGCTGATAGCGATTAAACGTCTCCAGCCACTCCTCCTGAGACAATGGAGGTAACCAGCCCAAAATCGGTGCCCAATCGACCATGGATAACCCTGACCCGGTCAATCGAGTCAATCCCCCGATAATAACCATGCCCGCTACCATAAAGCAGCAGAGAAATAACCAGAGAGCGATCTGTTTGTTGTCGGATGTGACCACGGAACGGTTCCTTAATCTTGAGACGGTTTATCCTGGATTTGTCAGCTGGAGGTGCAACATATTAGTTTATAGGGTAGATCAAAAGGTTGCGCCGGTAATGGCGGAACAACAGACGAATCCGGATTATCGTTGAAACGGTTTCTGGGTTGCTTTAGCCGAGCGTTGTTGATGGTTAACCTGCCCCAATGCCAACCCAAGCATAATGACCGCCCAACTCACCGCTACGGCGAGAGCGACCAGATAATGGCTGTTACCCAGCAGTTCGGCCCCCGGATGATAGAGGGGCAACCGAATCAAGAGCAGTGCATGGCTGACCGGATTGAAAAACATGATGGATTCCAACCAAACCGGCGCGTTCTCCATGGGAAACAGCGCGCCCGACAACATCCATAGCGGCATTAAAAATACCGACATGATGGCATGAAATCCAGCAGTGCTCTCCATATTCCAGGCGATCAGAAAACCCAATGCGGTAAATCCCAACGCTGAAATGGTCAACCCGAACAGGAGAAATGCAAGCCCGGCCAGATCGGGTGACAGACCTAAAAAGGGTAGAGCCAACATAAAAAACAACGCCTGAAGCAAGCCGATGACCATGGCGCCGATCACCTTACCCAAAACAATCGCCATGCGCGGAGTCGGTGAAACAAGAACACCTTGCAACAATCCTTGATCGCGATCTTCAATGACGGTAATAGTCGAAAAAATGCCAGAAAACAGCACAACCATCAGCAAGATGCCCGGAAAAAAATATTCTGTGTAGGAGAGTCCAGGATAGCCGGGAGCCTGAAACGATGCACTGAAGCCGCTGCCCAGCAAAACCCAGAACAAAATGGGCTGGGCCACACTTCCGACAACTCGATGCCCTTGTCTGAAAAAACGGACCAACTCTCGTCGTGCCAATGTTTGAATGCCGCGCATCATGATGGGTTGGCCTCATTTTGTCCGGTCATGTGGATAAACAGATCTTCCAGAGTCGGTTGTTTGATGGAGAGAACCTGAAAACGCTCGCGATGACGCAGTAGAAGATCGGTAACGGTTTGAGAATCAATCCCCTCTATGCGCAACTCCAACTCCCGACGACGAACAGTCACGCCGTTATTCGTCAGTATATTAGACAGATCGCCAGCCTGAGCTTCGTCTGATGTCTGGATTACGACCATTTCATGACCCAGACGCTCACGCAACTCGGATGGAGATCCAACAGCCAAAAGGCGACCTTGATGAAGAATCCCAACCTGATCAGCCCGTTCGGCTTCATCGAACAGATGGCTGTTCATCAAGACCGTCATCTCTCGTTCACGGCGAAGTCGATTGATCATCTGCAAAAAATCTCGCCGGCCACCCGGATCCAAACCGTTGGTCGGCTCATCCATCAGTAAGATTTTCGGTCGATGCAATACCGCTTTAACCAGTTCGACCCGGCGTGCCATTCCCCCAGAAAGCGCGCCTACTTTATCATTCAGCCGGTTTTTTAAACCGGTCCAGAGCAAATCCTCTTCCAGTCGTTGTTTGAACAACTTTTGCTCAATGGCATAGAGGTCAGCATGAATCTGAAAGTTCTCCTGAACGGTCAGATGTTTATCCAAGGCCGGGTGCTGAAAGACAACCCCGGTCAATCGGCGTGCAGCCATCACATTTTTCAGAATATCCAAGCTATCGAGATGAATTTCCCCCTGACTTGGAGTCGATAGTCCGCATAACAATCTGAATAGAGTTGATTTTCCACCACCGTTGGGTCCGGTCAAGATAAACAAAGACCCTCTCGCAATAACCAGGTTAAGTTGAAACAATGCCTGCCTGGCAGGGTGTTTTTTTACCGGGTAAAAAAAGTCTAAATTTTTGATGGAGATCATATAACCGTTTCGTGTTCTAAAGGAGGGGGATTAATTCCGGCCTCGAAGGGCACGAAAGGTGAGTATTAAAAAGAGGATTCCACCCGTGACAGCGGCCACGCCCCCCAAGCCCATCACCCACATAGGGATTTTATCTGCCAGGGTATCCAAACCCTGAGCCGCCCCAGCCGTTTTCCGTTGAACACCGTGGCCGCCAGACCAGGCCAGACCGATAATGTGCAGCAGAGAGCCGAAACTATACAAGATCAATTGCCGGTTTGACCATTTGATGGAGGGGCGTTCAAAGCCCAACCCTGGCAAGATGTAATAGGTCAACCCCATATAGGCCAAGGTTATGGAAACAATGGAGCCATGATAATGAGCAGGAATAATGGTATTGATCCCATTTATGGAAAATCCAATTATTCCGCCAACCCCAAACAAAACCAGAGAAAAAAGCAGAGCCAGCCGCAACGGTCTTAAATTCGGATCGATGGTGGTAATTTTGAATTGACTTCTAAAGATCAGAATGCCGGCAATCAATGCCGCAGGGCCTCCTCCCCAATACATCATGTCCGTAAATGCCGATCGAAACTCAATGCCGTCGATGTCATGAATGCGATGAATCAAGGGACCAAGAAAAGCGGGAAAGGCACCCAATAAGAAAAGAGGAATGACCCAGCGAAAGCGGATAACTGGCGGACTTCCGCTAGCTGTGGACAACCAAAACCAAGCCACCAGCAACAGTTGGGTATGGGTAAATTGAAGAATGTGCCCCGGTCCCCAGAAAAGCAACTCGTAATAGTGTTCGTCAGCTCCGCTGGCCGTCAGGGTCGGTAGGGAAAAATAACTCCAAATGAGCGAAACCAACGCCAACAGAGCAATAACCATGGCCGATACCAAGCCAAACTGTAAAAGCCTCTCTCCTGAGCCATTCGGCTCCCGCCGATTGAATAGCGTATTGAGAGCGACGGCCATAAAGCCAAGAACAAAAAGGGTTAAGCCGAGAAAAAAAGCGTTATTGGCTAATATTGGTACATAGTTGTTTAGGAAAGGAGCGTCCTTGCCCAAAAAAGGAGAAAAAGTAATGAGTACAGCACCGGTGGCCGCTGTGATCAAACTGGCTTTTCCGATGGCGTAGGAGCGCTGGGAAAGAGTGAGCGTGCCCATCAGTCCGGCAAAGGAGAGAAACCAGACCAAAACAGAGAGGTCGACATGGATAACCAGCGCGGTTTTGAATGAACCGGTCCAGGGGATCAGATCATGAATGACCGGAACCCTGGCAAGAATAACCAGCAGCACAACCAAACCTGAACCGACCAACGAACAGAGGGCAAGAGTCAACCAGCCGGTTGCCAGTTTTTTTTGCCTATCAGATGGAAAGCCAATTTGAAGAAGGGAGGAATACATGAATAATCACTTTAACTAGAAACGGCAGTTGTCGGCACGCACCTGGCACAAGTAACAGGAATGCAGAACCGATACTCCCTGATTATGATGAATGCGTCAAGAGTGTATGAAGATCTGGCCCGCACGGTTGAACGTCGGATAAAAAAAAGTGGCCCGGCAGAACTCTATTCTCCGCTGGGCCACTTCTCTATTGAGTCGCTCATTCAGCCCAAATTTACGGACCGTAATGAGTAACCTTATAGTAGATTGAGATATTGATCAGTACCGCTAACAGCAACAGTAAACCGGCTGTAATCAATATTTTCTTTCTAGGTACCTTATTTTCTGTAGTCATAAGGCGTCCAATCCGCTGCTACTTCCACATCCTGCAAAAAATTGCCCGGTCCTGGTGGGTTGACCGTATGGGTCCACTCCAAGGATTTTGATTTCCAAGGGTTGTCGATGCATGCTTCGCCTTTGATTGCACTGTGAACCCAGTTGTAAATAGTAATGGCCATACCAGAAGCAACCATCAGCGCACCCAACAAGGCGACAAAGTGCCAGGCTTCGAACTGTGGGAACATTTCATAGTTCCAATAGCGACGAGGCATTCCATCGACGCCAATTTTGAACAAGGGCAAAAATGTGACGTTGACACCAACGAAATTAAGCCAAAAACCAATGGTGCCCAATTTCTCGTTATACATCTTACCGGTCATTTTCGGGAACCAGTAGTAAACCGCTGCAAACACGGAGAACGCTGCAAAAATGCCCATGATATAATGGAAATGAGCATGAATGAAGGAGGTCTCAGAAAGGTGCAGATCCAGTGCCGTTATGGCCAATGGAATGCCGGTCAAGCCGCCGATAAGGAACAAAAACAGACAAGCGGTTGCATACTTCATGGGTAATTCAAACGTGATAGCCCCTTTATACAAGGTTCCGAACAGGGAAATGGCCAACAGTCCGACGGGTAGAGAGATCAAAAGAGTACTGATCATCTGACCAATGCGAATCCAGTTGGGCATACCGGAAACATAGAGATGATGCACCCACACTTCACCGGAGATCAGAACAACACCCCACATACCACCATAAACACCGGCCTTATAGTTAAAGATCGGATTTTTACTGAACGTGGCGACAATTTCATAAAGAATACCCAAAGCCGGCAATAAAATAACGTACACGGCCGGATGAGAGTAGAACCAGAACAGGTTTTGATACAGCAGGACATCGCCGCCTGCGGATGGATCGAAGAAGTGGGTTCCCAAATATTTGTCAAACAACAGCATGGTCACCGCAGCGGCCAGAACCGGCACAAAAACCAACTGAATGACAAAAGCGGTTACCGTTGACCAGACAAACATGTTGAGTTGGTTCCAGCCCATACCCGGAGCGCGCATGTAAATAACGGTAACCAGGAAGTTCACAGCGCCCAAAATGGATGCAAAACCCAAAAGATGGACCGTAAACACGTAGAAAGCCGTGTTGCCACCAGTAACAATGGAGTAGGGCGGATAGCCCGTCCACATGATATCTGGAGCATCTGGAATAACGAAGCCGAGAAGAGCGACAATAATACCACACCAAAACAGCCAGACGCTCAGAGCGTTGATTCGCGGAAAAGCCACATCACGCGCACCGATCATCAGCGGTAGGAAGTAGTTGGCAGCAAACCCGGTCAAACCAGGAATCAGAAAGCCCAGAATCATGGCAGCGCCATGAAAATAGAGCCATTGATTGTAGTTGTTCCCGGCTGTTACAGCATCAGCAGCCAAAGTCGGGCCTAAACTGGATTGTTCAATTCGAATCAAGATTGCCATCAGACCGGCCACGCCAAAGGCCGCAATGGAACCAATCAGGTACATCACCCCGATTCGTTTGTGGTCAGTGGTGAAAATCCACTCACCCAATTTAAATTTTGTCGATTCTGCGCTCATCCTTCAGCCTCCTCCTTCGCCCGTTTTGCTAACCATTCATCAAATTTTTCTTGAGGCACAGCCTTGACCGGTGCATACATTTTGGCGTGATTGGTCCCACAAAACTCAACACACGTCACATGCGACTCAGCTTCTTCTTTTGGATAAAACCAAATGTAGGTAATCCGCCCCGGCATGACATCCTCTTTAACGCGATATTTGGCTAAACCAAAAGAGTGGATGACATCGTTGGAGGTCATGCGCAATACGACCGGCGTACCAACAGGAACGACCAAACCATCACCCTCATGAGCTTCGGCATCGTAACCCGATGTTGTTCCGTCTTCATATTCAAATTCCCAGTACCACATGTTGCCGGTAACCTTCACTTCCATGGCACCCTCGGGCACATTCCGGTAGACATTCCAGGCCGTCCAACCATTAGCCCCCAGATAGAGATCGTCAGCCAGGAAAAGAACGCAGGGAACTATAGCCCAAGCCCAACGTTGCGCCCGTGTCAACTTCGGCGCATCTCCCACCGCATCAGGGCTTTTCGCCTGATATTTGTACAACCAATAAATGGCCAGCGCCCCAAAGATTCCCCCCATGATATAGAGATCGATGAGTACTTCTGTCCATAAATGTTCCCAGGTTTGCGCTGGGTCTTTGATACCGCCATCTGACTCTGAGGCCCAGGCGATAGCGGACGACAATGCCAGTCCTAATCCGGTCAAGGCCGTAAGCATCCTCTTCATTGTTACGTTCCCTCCTTAATTTTCTTCTTCCTAAAAAGTAACACTGAGCCTAGCAACATAGAAAGCCCGATAAATAGCGCACCCAGCCCGACAAATAATGGAATATTATAGGTATATCGACCTTCTTTGTAGTTGTAGCTGTAGCAAAGTCCCACTACAAAATCGATGGCTTCATTAACCTTGAAATCACCCCTGCGCGCTTCTAAAAGGGCAAGTTCCAAATCCTTCTTACTATTGGTCAAAGCGTATAGATAACGCGTAATCCTACCCTCTGGCGACAACATGATAAAGACATTCGGGTGGTAAAACGTTTTGTCCTGCGGCGCCCAGAAAAATTTGAAGCCGGTTTTCGCAGTCGTCGTTTCAACTTGCTGAGGATCTTTTAACAGGGCAAAGGTCCAATTCTCATCCCATTGTGGTGCCAACTCCATATGGGTACGAAAATTTTTCAGTGTCTCCAGAGTGTCGTTCTTGTCAAATGATATCGTCAAGATCCGATAATGTTCTCCAATGGTCTGTCTCTTTACCTCTTCCAATAGAAGCTTCAGCTCGTTATTTACCGCTGAGCAACTCCCATCACAGGTGTAGTAAGACCAAATCAGTATTGTCGGTTTTCCATAAAAATCAGCAATGGTCAGAGTCTCACCCTGTTGGCTGATCAACTCCACATTGGGGTCCACTTTGACCCCCATATAATCTTTTTCATCAATTCGAAAGACATTGGGGTCAATATCCGAATCTCTTTGACGAAAATAGTTGGCCTCGACCGGCATTGTTGCCAAAAGAAGAACAATGCCGATCAGTAGAGCCAGAAAACGTTGAGTCATGGTTTTGAGAATTTCCTGATTTTCTTCTACCAGTAATAAACTTGGGATGCGACGAAAAACCAGACAACGTCAACAAAGTGCCAATATACGCCGGCACAGAAGATTAAATATTTATTGGTAGAGCCGAACAGGGCTGGAATCAGAACCGCAATGAATACACCCAAGCCAATAATCACGTGAGAGGCGTGAAAACCGGTAATCGAGTAGAAAATGGTGCTGTATGCGTTGGTGGAAGGAACAAATCCTTGGTGCATCAGATGGCTGTACTCGTAAAATGTGCAGCCCAGGAATACCAAGCCCAAAACAATAGATATAAACACCCAGAGCTTGAACGGCCCCATCTGATTTTGCTCGAACTTCTCTTCGGCAATGTGATAGGTCCAACTGGAAGTAACCAGAATGACGGTCATGATCACCGGCAATATGAGGTTCATTTCCGGCGTACCTTCTGGCGGCCAAGCGTTGCCTGCAGAGAGTCGCATGGTCCAGTAGGTGACAAAAAATCCCAGGAAGATGAAAATCTCTGAGATGATGAAATAGGGCAATCCAGCCGGTGCCACCCCTTCCAGGAGCGGCTTTTGGTGAATGCCCTCGCTGACCCATTTGGCGACCCCCGCTAAAATCAAGGGAGTACCGATGCCCGCAAAAATGACGGTCAGAAGACTGTCATCGTAGACAAAATAGGCTGAAAAAGCCAGAGGCACCGCAAATAGAATCCCAAAGGTTAGTACCAAGGGCGCCCAGCTAACTTCCCAATGATGAGCATGTTCCGCTGATGAGGAGTGAGACATGATTTTTTCTCCGCAACTGAAATTTAACACTAAAAGAGTCAACCATTCCGGTCAGAAAATAAGCAAACTGGAATGAATTGGTAGATTCTATTCTTCGGACACGGTAAACGGCACTCATAAAACACCAAGGACCGTTTTCTTGTCAACTTAAAACAATTCAAGACAAAATAAAAAAAAAATGTCTCGTCCTCGGCGTGCCTTTTCTGGGTTATCAAGGGAAAGTGTTTTATTAGAATGGAACGTGAATTCTGGTTGCGAAATCTTTAATAGCCGATAAGGATAGAAAGGTTTGTTTTTGTTTTGTTAATTCAGATGTTCCTCATTTGTTGCCGGTGGATCCGATGGGAAGATCAGCCCGCATTTTTGTCCACAGGATGGCGGTCTGTCTCTGTAATTCTGGCACTTTCATTGTGAACAGGGTCCTCTTCCAATAATTTGCCAGCCTGATCTTCGAAACGCTTTTTGTGTGATGGCCAATAGGCCCAAGCCACCACGGCAACAAACAACAAAAAAAACCAGATCAGCGAAAATTGTTTGGAAAAACTCAGCATGAAATCAAAATCCATCAGTTGGGCTCCTTGTTTCGTAAATCGGCTAGTGTTATGCGTTTGACATATCTAAAATCGATACCCGATGATTTTTGAATTCGAATTTTAACATCCCAAACGCCCGGCTTGGCGGGGTTGATGGTGGCCGAATAGAGACCGGGACGCTCCTCCAGAAGAAGAAACCGCTGATCGGCTCCCTCTCCCAGAGGTCTGAAAAGTATCCCTTCCACCTGAGCGCCCTGAACGGGTTTGTTCTCTCTGTCGTTCAGTGAGATGCTCAGCTTTCCGCTCTCGGCCGGTTGCAATCGGTCGGTATTCAGATTGACTTGCCAGCCCAATTGGTCCTGGGCCTTCTGAGCGTCAATCACTTGATTATATTGCAACCCTTTCTGATAGTGATTCTGGGCGACCAGACCCGGCCAGGAGTTGATACCCAACACAACCATCACCGCATTTGCCGCAAATACGATAGCAAAAAAAATGAAAATGGCCACAATCCACGGTTCAAAACGCTTTTTGGGTGGCTGGTCTGTCTCTGGATGTTCGGAGTTCATCAGGGCCTCATAAATACGCTGTCATAGGTATCAATGTCGGTTGTTTCATCCAGGGCTTTAAGTGAAAATTCGATATCTTGCGCCCCTTTTCCGACACTTTTTTTAGCCTGTTTAAGATAAACCGTAAAAGGCATGGCGTCACCGGGTGGAACGGTCAAAAGTGGATTATTTTCCTGATCGCGATTATGTACAGCGGCGACCGTCAGTTCTGCACCTTCGAGTCCCTTGACCTGCAAGGAGAAGGTTCGAGTCCTCGGGCTCATATTCAAAATCCGCATGGTATAATTGTTTTGAACGCTGCCATCGGACTGCATGATATAAATGGGCTGTCTGTGGCGAATGACATTGAGTTCGAGAGAAGATCGAGTGGCAAAATAGAAGGCGATTCCGCCCAAAAAGAGGGTCAGCAGACCGCCATAAATCAGGATGCGAGGTCTGAACCAGCGGGTTTTATGGCCGTCCATCTCACGCATGGAGGTGTATCGGATCAGCTCATTTTTCAAATGAAGCCGATCTTTGACCGTGTTGCAGGCATCAATACAGGCTCCGCAGGTAATGCACTCATATTGCTGACCATTGCGTATGTCAATGCCAGTCGGGCAGACTGTGACACAGGCATTGCAGTCGATACAGAGTCCGACGCTCTCCTTGTTGGCTTCCCGAATCCGGCGGTTGGCCTCACGCGGCTCGCCCAATTCCGGTTGATAGGAGACGATGATGGTGTCTTCATCAAACATGGAGCCTTGAAAACGCGCATAAGGACACATGTAGATACAGACCTGTTCTCTGGCAATTCCCGCCATCACGTAGGTCGTTCCGGTCAGAAATGCCAGTGTGAACCAAGCCGGGAAAGGGGCTGAGCCGTCTAAAAACTGCCAGAAAAGGGTCGGCGCATCCATAAAATAAAAAACAAACGCTCCACCGGTGGCAATTCCGATGCAAATCCAAACCGCATGTTTGGCCAGCTTGATGATGATTTTGCGCAAAGACCAGCCCGAGCTGTCCAGCTTCATGCGCTTTTTCCGGTTGCCTTCAAAAACTTTCTCGACATAAAGAAAAAGATCGGTCCATACCGTCTGAAAACACATGTAGCCACAGAAAACCCGACCCGCCAGTGCCGTCATGAAGAAAAGCGCCAATGCTGCCGCAATCAGGAGAATGGCCAAAAGAAAAATTTCCTGAGGCCAGACTACCAGATCAAAGATATAGAATTTTCGGCCAGGCAGATCAAAAAGTACGGCCTGATCAGGCAATCCCGCCGCTCGCTGCCAACGTAAAAAGGGGAGTAGATAATAGATTCCCAAAAAAAGAGCGACCAGGGACCATCTCAGCTTTCGGAAGAAACCGGTTTGATAGCGGGGATAGATTTTTTTCCAATCGGCATAAAGTGATACAGTTTCTTCAGACATTATTTTTCGCATCCCCGTGATTTATTTTGCAAACTTGGAATTTTTGTTCCTTGTGCAGTCATCCAATTATAATTTAGAATATAAAAAATATCAATTCGGAAAATAAAATCAACAGACTAAATGTTACGTTTGCGAAAATTTCAAAAAAAAATTGTTCTGGATCACTTTGATGGGTGGCTTTCACACTTCGATTGTGTTCAAATATGAAAAATACTCAGATCCAAGGAGTCGGGAGTTGTGCTTAGAGAGTCTCGATCGGGCGTTTTAGTTCCGTGCTTTAGATAAAAAATAAACGTTAATTTTCTATTACCAATATCGTCTTAAGAAGGAGGAGTGAATTGTGGGTCCAAAATCAGAAACCATAGAAACGTATGACTATGGCGTGGTGAAGCTGTTTTCCATCATGGCTGTAGTCTATGCGGTGGTCGGTTTTTTGGTGGGGTTGATCCTTGCCTTGGAACTGACTTTTCCAGAACTTAATGCCGGCATTCCCTACATCTCGTTTGGTCGTCTGCGTCCGCTGCACACTTCAGCGGTCATTTTTGCTTTTGGTGGGTCTGTGTTGTTTGCCACGACTTATTATGTGGTGCAGCGGACTTGCCGGGTGCGGCTCTTTTCAGATTTTCTTACCTGGGTCACTTTCTGGGGTTGGAATCTGATTGTCGTCTCCGTTGTCGTCACCTACCCGCTGGGACTCTCCCAGGGGCAGGAGTATGCGGAAATGATCTGGCCGATTGACCTGCTGATTACCGTGGTCTGGGTGGCGTACTTCATCAACTTTGTCGGTACCTTGGTGAAGCGGAAAGAGCCTCACATTTTTGTCGCCAACTGGTTTTTCCTCTCCTTCATTATCACCGTCGCCATGTTGCACATTGTCAACAATCTGGCTGTTCCGGTAAACATGACCGACTCCTACTCGTTGTGGTCGGGTGTTCAGAGTGCCATGATTCAGTGGTGGTATGGTCACAATGCGGTGGGTTTTTTCCTGACGGCGGCTTTCCTGGGTCTGATGTATTATTTTGTTCCCAAACAGGCTGAGCGTCCGATTTTTTCTTATCGCCTCTCCATCGTTCATTTTTGGTCTTTGGTTTTTCTCTATATCTGGGCTGGTCCTCACCATCTACATTACACCGCTCTGCCAGACTGGGCCGGTACGTTGGGTGCGACCTTTTCCATCATGTTGTTGCTCCCCTCCTGGGGCGGTATGATCAACGGTATCATGACCCTTTCCGGAGCTTGGCATAAATTGCGCACCGACCCGATTTTGCGCTTTTTTATCATCTCTCTCTCCTTCTATGGAATGTCTACCTTCGAAGGCCCCATGATGTCCATCAAAGAGGTCAATGCCCTCTCGCACTATACCGATTGGACCATCGGACATGTTCACTCCGGTGCTTTGGGTTGGGTGGCCATGGTTTCGTTTGGTGCGTTGTACCACATGATTCCAAAGTTGTGGGGCACGACGATTCATTCCGTCAAGTTGATCAACTTCCATTTCTGGCTATCAACAGTCGGTGTGGTTATCTACATCGTTGCCATGTGGATTTCAGGAATCATGCAAGGATTGATGTGGCGGGCTTACGATGAGTTTGGCAATTTGACCTATTCCTTTGCTGAAACTGTTGCAGCGATGCATCCCTATTATCTGATCCGGTCAATCGGTGGTTTTGTCTTTCTTTTGGGTGCTCTTGTTATGTGTTATAACATCTACATGACCATTGCAAATGCAAAAGATCGCCCATCGGTAACGGCATGAGAGCGACAATAGATAATTTGAGCAAGGAGATATAAAGGTGAAACACGAAACAATTGAAAAAAGTGTCCCTCTCATGGCGGTGCTGGTCCTTTTGTTGGTGATCATTGGTGGAATCGTGGAGATCGTTCCTCTTTTCTTCATCGAGACAACCATTGAAAAGGTTGAAGGAATGCGTCCATACACTCCGTTGGAGTTGAGAGGACAGGATCTTTACAAACGCGAGGGGTGCTACAATTGCCACTCTCAAATGATTCGTCCTTTCCGCGACGAGTTGGAGCGGTATGGTCATTACTCCCTGGCAGCAGAGAGCATGTATGATCACCCCTTTCAGTGGGGTTCCAAGCGGACCGGTCCAGATCTGGCTCGTGTTGGTGGAAAATATTCCAACTTGTGGCATCAAGCCCACATGAAAAACCCCCGGGACGTCGTGCCGGAGTCGGTTATGCCGGCCTATCCCTGGTTGGCTGAAAATGAGTTGGAATTCGGTCAAATTTCCAAACGGTTGGAAACGCTTAGAATGGTCGGTGTTCCCTACACCCCAGAGCAGATTGCCAATGCCGAGAGCGACCTGAAAGCGCAAGCCATTCCGGGTAGTGAAATTGACGCACTGACGGCCCGTTATGGGGAAAAGGTAGCTCTGGAAGATTTTGACGGCCAGCCGGAGAAGATTACTGAATTGGATGCCATTGTCGCCTATATGCAGGTTTTGGGAACTTTGGTCGATTTTTCTTCCTACCAGGCCCAAGCCCGCTGATTCCGGTCGATCCGGTTGATGTGAATTATAAGAAAGGAGACACATGATGGCTGAACAAGAAGTCGAGACCACCGGCCACCAGTGGGATACAGAAGAGGGTTACCCCTTAAAAGAGTTTAATAATCCGCTGCCGAAATGGTGGTTGTATTCATACTATGCGACCGTTGTCTATGCTGTGGTTTATTGGGTTCTTTATCCCGCTTGGCCGATACCGGGTGGATATACCAAAGGTGTACTGGGTTGGTCCCAACACACCCAATTGCAACAAGAGATGGATGCCAGTAAAGCGGCTAAGCAGGTTTTTGATGATAAGTTGGCCTCTCTGTCCAACGATGAGATTGTCAACGATGTCCAGTTGCTCCAATATGCCATGTCTGGTGGCAAGGCTGTTTTTGGCGACAACTGCGCCCCTTGTCACGGTAGTGGTGGTGTAGGTTCCAGAGTAGGTGGATTCCCAACGCTGGTTGACGACGACTGGATCTATGGAGGCACACTGGAAGCCATCAACGAAACCATCAGATATGGTCGTGGCGGACAGATGCCCGCTCATTTGGAGTCGGCGGGTGGTGGATTTACTGAATCACAGGTGGATGATCTCACTCAATACACCTTGTCTCTGTCGGGTAGTTCCACCGATATGGCTGCTGCAAAGCGTGGGGATACGCTGTTCCATGATGAAGCCGGTTGTAATAACTGTCATGGGGACGCTGGCAAAGGCTCTCTCAAGGGTCAAGTGGCTGGAGAAGGATTGGACCCCTCCATTGGCGCTCCCAACCTGACTGATGCCATTTGGCTCTACGGCAGTTCCCAGGATACCGTTCGGAAAACCATTGCCAAAGGCCGTACCGGCAAAATGCCAGCTTGGTCCGCCGATTCTGACGGTACAAACCGGAAGTTGGATGATTTGTCCATCAAGCAGGTTGCCATCTATGTTCATTCGTTGGGTGGCGGACAATAATTTCTATCAGTCGTATCGATAAATTAGGAAAAAAAACCACCTCTCGACTGTGAGAGGTGGTTTTTTTTGTTCGGATTAGGCCGTTGGTCGATATATTCGGAGTTGTTTTGAACCTGGAAACGGCGGTTGGAGTGCTCTTCCTGCTGTGTCCGTGCCGAATTTAGGTTTATTGTTCTGGCTTGTTCTGTTCCGGCTTCGTTTTTTTTTCTTTTCTGTTTGGCTGGGGAGGGATCATCTCCTGATCATCGTCAAACAAAATTCTCTGTCGAGGCCCCTCCATATCGTCAAACTGTCCGTTACGAACGGACCAGATCATCAAAGCCAATCCGATAAGGCCAAGAATCAGGGCGGCGGGTAGAAGTATGTAGATGGCATCCATAATTTAGTTGGCTTCTCACGGCTAATTATTTTGAGGGGGGGGCTCTTCAATAGACAGTGGTGATATTTTTCTAAGTCGCAACGCATTGCCGACTACGACCAGGCTGGAGAGGGGCATGGCAATGGCGGCGACGATGGGTGCGACTTGACCACTCATGGCCAAAGGGATGGCCAGGGCGTTATACAAGAAGGAAAATAAAAAGTTTTGCCGTATGATTCTCATGGTTTGGCGAGCGAGGAAAAAGGTCTGGCTGACACTGGCCATGTTGCGATTGAGCAGAATGACATCCGAGGCGGCTACCGAAACATCCGTAGCGTTTTCCACGGCTAGGGCGACATCCGATCGAGCCAGGGCCGGAGCATCATTGATGCCATCACCGATCATGGCGACGATTTCACCCTGTTGTTGCAGAGTTTGGATGACCTGCTCTTTTTGGGCGGGCAGCATTTCACTCTGGCTTTTATCTATTTCCATGGCCCGAGCGATCAAGTCAACCACTTTCTTCTGATCGCCCGACAAGAGTTGAATGGGCAATCCCATTCTTTTCAAGGATTGGATGGCCTGTTTGGCGTCGGATTTTGGTTGGTCGCTCAGACCTATCCAACCGAGAAGTTCATCCTCTTTAACACAGACCGCCCAGGTTGCCGGCTGGCCATTTCCGTGGGGATAGGAGGTTGGCGGATTGGCAACGGTTTTACAGGCAAACTCCAGTCGGCCAATGCGAATTTCTTTGTTGCAAAGAGTAGCGGACATGCCCAGGCCCGGACTGTTTTTCGGATTTTCGACCGGTGCTATGGGCAGGGACCAGTGATGATCTTTCAAGGCCTGCACGATGGCTTTGCCTACCGGATGTTCAGAAAATTGTTCGACCGCTGCGGCCTGGCTCAGTAAAGATTCCGGGCTGACGCCATCAACGGGAATGATCTGATCCACATGGGGCTGGCCTTGGGTAATGGTGCCGGTTTTGTCCAGAATGACCTGGGTGACCTGTTCCAGTCGTTCGAGGGTTCCGCCATTTTTTATCAAAATGCCGTGGCGAGCGGCGGCCCCGGTGGCAACGACAATGGCGGCCGGGGTGGCCAAGCCCAAGGCGCATGGGCAGGTGATGATGAGCAAGGCGACGGTATTTTCAAGGGCTTGGCTGGGATCGTGCCAGAACCAGTAAGTGAATGTCACTCCGGCCAAAATCAGGATAGTTCCGACAAACCAGACGGCGATCCGATCAGCCAACCCCTGAACGGGCGGGCGTTGGGCCTGTGCTGATTCTACCCGCTGAATAATTTTTGCCAAAGTGGTCTCATCTCGGACCCGGACCGCTTGCAGGGTCAATGCGCCATCGACATTCAGGGTTCCGCCAGAGATCACCTCGCCAACGGATTTTTTTACCGGCAGGCTTTCGCCGGTCAGCATGGACTCGTCGATGCTGCTGAGTCCGCTGAGAATAACCCCATCGACCGGAATGCGTTCCCCCGGCTTAACCAGTAGATGGTCTCCGACCATCACCTCTCGGATGGGCACTGTTACCGGTTGTTCGTCGCGGATGACCGTTGCTGTTTTGGGTTCCAGATTTAAAAGCCGTTCGGTAGAACTGGCGGCTTTTCTCCGGGCGGCCGATTCCAGATATCGGCCGGTCAGGAGAATGAAGAGAAACAGGGTAACCGAGTCAAAATAGACTTCGCCTTTATCGGTCAGGGTTATGTAAACGCTGTACCCATAGGTGGACATGGCACCCAAGGCAATGGGCAGATCCATATTCAGGTGGCCCAATCGCAGCCCGCGCCATGCCCCCTTGAAAAAAATTCCACCGCTATAGATGACCACCGGTGTGGCCAGGGCAAAGGATATCCAGTGGAAAAACTGTTTATATTCCGACTCAATCCCCTGAAAATAGCCGGCATAGAGGGCAACGGATAAAAACATGACGTTGGCGGCACCAAATCCGGCAACACCCAGGCGCGAGAGGAGATCCCGATCTCTTTTCTGGTGGATCTGTTCACCTTTTGAGGGATCATAGGGTTCGGCTTGATAACCGATCTGGCGAACGGTTTTGATGATCTGGGAGAGGCTGGTTTGCGTTGGGTTCCAGCGGAGTCTGGCTCGTTGAGTGGAAAAGTTGACCTGTACCGATTCGATTCCGTCAAGTTTGCGCAACACCTGCTCGTTGAGCCAGACACATGCTGTGCAGTGGATGCCGGATAATATCAGGTTGATCTCTTTGCTGTTGCCAACAGTTTTGACCAGGGTGCTTTGATAAGCCAGATCGTCAAAGGCCAGAAGGCTGTTGTCATCCAGTTGATCCGGTTGCAGGGTTCGAACCTCTCCCTCTCGCAACCGGTAATAATCATCCAAACCAAGCCCCTGAATGAGACGATAGGCACCCAAGCAGCCGCTACAACAAAAAAGCTTTTCCGTATTATTTGAATTAGAACTGTCGGCTTTTGCCGGCTCTTGGTATGATACCGGGTTGTTGGCAGGAACATCCAGACCACAATGGAAACAAGGTAGGGGTGAATCGGGGTTACTGTGCATTGGGAAGGTTTCGCAGCCTTTAGAAAATCACGGATTAATCATCCGGTCCATTCTATCTTTTTCGGGTGTGGGTCGCCAGTTACGCTGAATATTTATCCCTTGTCAGACACAGTAAAGGACGATTTGTTCCCATGACCCTCTCCGTCATCGATCTTTGGCTTACGTTCGTGACCGCTTTGCTGGCTAGTGGTCACTGTATCGGTATGTGTGGCGGCATGGTGGCAGCCTATTCTTTGAAATTATCTCGGAAAACCCTTTTTTTCCCTCATCTACTCTATGGCGTCGGGCGTCTTTTTACCTATGGAATGTTGGGGGCTGTTTCCGGTTGGATCGGTTCCTTGAGTTTTACTTTGGATCGTCCCGACTATCTTCAGGGTGCGCCTTATCTATTGGCCGGAGTTGTTATGGTTTGGATGGGGTTGGATACTCTGGGGCTGCTGCGCTTTGTTGGCCGACAAAAAGAGGCCGGCCTGTTTGAGCGGCTGTCTCAGCGCGTCATTCAACGAATCGAGCGGGGCAAGACTCTGGTGTTGGGCATGATCACCGGACTGCTGCCCTGTACGCTGCATTGGGCATTTCAGGCCAAGGCCATGGCCTTGGGGTCGGTTTCGGGGGGAGTGGCGACCTTGTTGGCTTTTGGTTTGGGAACGTTGCCGGCTCTGTGGGGGTTCGGATTGGTCTCAACCTGGTTAAGTCACCGCGCCCGACATCGGTTGTTACAGGGGGCAGCTCTGGTAATCGTCATCATGGGATTGATGACCATCAAGCGAGGGTTGTAAAATGAACGGACTATTGCACCGCCTTTTCCGCCGCCCCACGATAGCTGCACAAATTCTTTTGACCTCTCTGGTTATCAATTTTCTTGGTTTGTCTTCTTCCATCTATGTCATTCAGGTTTTCAACCGCTATATGGGTCATGGCATCGACGCGACTCTCTATACCCTTAGTATTGGGCTGGTGTTGGCTCTGGTTATGGAGTTGGTTTTCAGGCTTGTTCGGCAAAAGCTGGCCGGAAATACCGTCATTCGGCCCGACCATTTTCTCGAAGAACGGTTGTCCCGATCCCTGACGTTGGCCCAATCTTCTGCTTTGGATGGTCTTCCCCCTGGTATTCGCCTGGAGGCTTTTCGCGCCCTTGGCACCATTCAAACCGCCTATTCTCCGGCCAATATCCTGACCTTGGTTGACCTTCCCTTTGCCCTGTTTTTTCTGTCGGTGGTCTATCTGTTGGCTCCCTCGTTGGGGGGGGCAGTCCTGTTGGTTTTGTTGCTGTCTATCTCCATCACCTTGTTGGGTGGTTATTTTTCTCAAAAAGGTCAGCAGGAGTTGCTTCAATCCATGGCGCAACAAAGCACCTTGTCGACGACCATGGAAAATCGGGAGACCGTTCGAGCGTTCAATGTCACGCCGTTTTTGCTCGACCGATGGCGTGAGAGAACAAAAAAGACCCATAAGCTGCGGGCTGAAAATGGAGATCATCAAGCGTTGATTCAATCCCTGTTGCAGAGTATTGGCGGGATCATGACCCTGGTTGTGATCGGTTTCGGTGCGCGTCTGGCGATCTTGGGACAGATGGACATGGGAACTTTGATCGGGGCCAATATTCTGGCCGCCCGCGGTTTGATGATGATTTCCCGCTTTGCCCAGATCAACGCCTCTTTGATTCAGGCCCGCCAATCGGTGGGATTGTTGGCTCGCCTCTACAATCTGCCCAAGGAGTCGGTACAGGGAACGCAGTTGGCCCGGTATAGCGGTCGATTGGAGTTTAAGGATATGGCCTTTCGCCACCCCGGCTCCTCTGCTCCCCTCTTTGAATCGGTCTCTTTTACCGTAGAACCTGGTGAAGTGCTGGTGGTCAGTGGGGATAACGGCAGTGGCAAGACGACTCTGGCCCGACTGTTGGTTGGGCTGATGGAGCCTGACCGGGGGTCGATTTTGGTCGATGGGGTCGATCTCCGTCAGATTCATCCGGCGTGGTGGCGACAGCAAATGGTCTATCTGCCACAAAATCCAACCTTGATTCATGCCACACTGCGGGAGAATCTGACCATTCTCAACCCTCAGATTGAGGATCAGCGTCTCGAATCGTTATTGCGACGGGTTGGCCTGGGGCCATTTTTAGATGAAAACAGCAATGGTCTGGACCGGATGATGGAGAATGGCGCCCCCCATCTTTCCCGAGGCATCTTGCGTCGATTGGCTTTGGTCAGGGCCATGGTTTCCGAGGGTGTGTTGGTCTTGTTGGATGAACCAACCGACGGTCTCGACCATTTGGGCATGATCATGATGGCCGAGGTTATTCGCGATCTGAACGAACAGGGTCGCACGCTGGTGGTGTTTTCCAGTCAGTCGGACATTCTCAAATCCAACGGTCAGATTCTTGACCTCAACACCAAGCCCATTCCCACGTTAAGCAAGAAAAAAACGGCCCCTTCGGTCAAGAGAAAAAACTGGACCGGCCAGTCGTGTCAGCCCGCCGCTCTCTCTGGCCTGGAAGAGTCTCTGGATTCCGTGGTTGGCGGGCGAGAGCGGAGCGGTTTTGGTCTTGGTTTGCTGTTGATCGGGCTTTTTGCTGTGATGCTTTTCTGGGCCAACCAAGGTCGGTTGGATGTGATGAGTCTTTCTCAAGGGGAGGTCGTTCCGGCCAGTAAAGTGCAACAGGTTCAGCATCTGGAAGGGGGAATCATTCGTGAAATTTTGGTTCAGGAAGGGGAGTTGGTTGAAAAAAATCAGCCCTTGATCGTATTGGACTCCATAGCCAGTCGAAGTGATGTGGATGCTATTATCCTGAAAATGAACGCTCTGGAGGTGGATCTTCTTCGACTTCAGGTCGAGGATACGGACCAAAAAGAGTTGATTTTACCAGAAAAATGGCAGAACGATCAGTTGGGTGTCCAGGCAAAAAACCTGTTTTATGCCCGTCAGCGTTCATTGGCCTCCGAGCTGGAAAGTCATGGGGAAATGATCGAGCAGCGCAAAGAGGAAATCCAAGCAATTCTGGCGCGTCTGGCCAAACAAAAGTTGCGAATGAAGATTGTTCAGGAACAGATAGACATCAGCAGTAAAATGGTCTCGGAGGCTCTGTCCAGCCGATACGAACACCTGGACCATCTCAAGGAAAAAAACCTGTTGGAAAGCCAGATCGAAGCGGATGGCTCCGCACTTAAACAGAGCGAATCCATTCTTGATCAGACCAAAGAGGAGATGTCCGGCATTGTTCATCGATTTAAAGAGACGGTCCGGGCAGAAATTGAAGAGGCCCAGCGCAATCTGAATGAATTGACGTTGCGCCTGAAAAAATTTGAAGATAACCGACAACGAACGGTTTTGCGTGCCCCTGTAAAGGGGATCATCAAGACGCTTTATGTGAGCAGTCAGGGAGGGGTTGTTACGCCAGGCGGCACGGTACTGGATATTGTGCCCGGCGAAGATCGTCTGTTGGTGGAGGCTAAATTACCAGCCCAAGATGTGGGCCATGTCCAAATTGACCAAAAGGTGATCATTCAACTGGCCTCTGGAGAGGCCAGCCATTTTGGCAAGTTGTCCGGTAAAGTCATCCACATCAGTCCGGATTCCGTTGTGGAAGAGGGTGGTTTTGCTTATTATGTTGTGAGAGTGTCGGTAGAAAGAGATTATTTTTCGGATGGAATCGACCGATACAAACTCGTTCCTGGTGTTATCGTGACCGCCGGAATTGTGACTGGACAGCGGACGGTTTTAGAATATTTAATGGGACCGCTTGCAAACGGAGTGGACTTTGCTTTGAGTGAGCGATAGGGGATAGGAAATAAGAATGAAGAATAAGTTTTTTGTTTTAGTCGGATTGATGGTTTTTTCATGGAGCAGCCAAGCCTACTCTCAGAGCCTCACAGAAATGATCAGCCAAAGTCTGGCTAACAACCCGGATGTACAAGCGGCCCAGAGTAATATGCAGGCCGTTGAGACTCAAATCAATCAGGCCAAATCCGGCTTTCTGCCGGTCATTGACTTGAACTTGGGTTTTGGCCTCGAAGAGAGCGATAATACCACCACCCGTTCGGCGGCAGGAGATCACCGGCAGACCCTGAGACGGGGCGAATCTGGGATTCAACTCACCCAACCGCTTTTTGACGGGTTTAAAACCAAGCATGACCGTGCCAGAGCCGAGGCCCTTTATCTAGCGGCAAAGAACAGCTTTGAGCAAGCCTCGGAGATCGTCGCGAGCAATACGGTCTCTTCCTACCTGGAAGTTGTCAAGCGACACGAACTATTGGAACTCATCAAAGACAACGTCGTTCTCCACCAGCGAGCTTTGGACAAGATTAAACGCAAGGCCGAAGTCGGGGGAGGCAACAAGGTAGACGTTCAGCAGACTGAAAGCCGACTGGCTCTCAATCTATCCAGCCACTCCCTTGGATTGATCGGTTTGAAAAACAGCCACTCCCGCTTTTTCAGGATTTCCGGCCAGAAAGCCTCCGAACTTTTTCGTCCGGTTCCGGATGCCGCGCTCATGCCAGCCTCTTTGGACGAGGCAATAGAAGCCGCTATGAAAAATCATCCGGCTATCCAGGCCGCCGAAGCCAATCTGGCGGCTGCCAAGGCGGAAAAAGAGGGGGCGCGTGCCTCTTTGCTGCCGGAGGTGGATCTGGAGTTGGGGTATGATAATAACGGCAATATTTCCGGTGCCGAAGGACACAGCCATTCACTCAGTGCCATGGTCAAGCTGAACTACAATCTTTTCCGGGGCGGAGCTGACAAAGCCAGAGGTCAGGAGTTGTTGAATCGGGTTGAACAGCGTCTGGCCCTATTGGAGCAGGTTCGTCAGGATACCCGTGAACAGATTGAAAATAGCTGGGAAACACTCACCGAGAGCCAAAACCGGATTCGCCATCTAAGAAATCATGTTCAGATCAGCCAGGTGGTGACTAAATCCTATAATGACCAGTTCAAAATGGGAAAACGGACCTTTTTGGATGTTTTGAACTCAGAAACAGAGCTGTTCAATGCTCGAACCGCTCTGATTACAGCCGAGTTGGAGAATTTGAAATCGGCCTACCAGATCCTTGCCCATATGGGGATCATGCGCCGTTCCCTGGAGGGGGGCCAATAGATTCGAAAGACAAACGCTGAACCTGGGTTGAGAATGGTACCCACAAAAAAAGAGAGTCGGTTGATGCCGGCTCTCTTTTTTTGTGGAGTTTTGCCTTTTGGCATTCGGGGGTCGGTCGATCGTGAAAAAGTCTCAAGACATCGGTAATCACGACTGTTATGTAGGATTATTCTGAAATCAATCGTTCGATCTCTGAAATTCGTGGATCTCCAGGGTAAATGCTTTCAGCTTTTTCCAGATAGAGTTTGGCTCGGCCCGATCGATCCCAAATGGCCAACTCCAAAAACCGTTCAAAAACCGTATTAAGCAGAAAATCAACTTGCGAGCTGTTTGGTGATAACTTTTTGAGCTGCTCAATTTTATCCATGGCATTATCGCCTTTCGGCAGAGTTAGCCTGGATTCTGTAATATTCCGTTTGACGCCATCAATTAACTGGTTCATCTCCTGACTGATCGCTGGAGGTAACGGCTGGTTGTTGAGTTCAGATGGCAGCTCTGACGTCATCTGGTCCGATTCCTGGCGTTGTTTGGGCAGGAGAGTTGGAAGCTCTGTATTGACGAGCTGAGCATTGTCGGCTTCAGCAGGGCGGACCTCTTCGATCAAACCGTCCTCTTTCATGGAATCCATAGCCTCATCGTCTAATGGATTTCTTTGCTCGAATGTCGAATCCACATCCGGTGAAACAGACTCGGAGCCTTCGTCGGAAGGGGGGGCAGCGCTGCTGATGGTGTTCGGTAATGTCGCAATGACCGGGCTTAAGGCAACCGGTTCTAAAGTGGCGGGTGGCCGGTCTTCGGAGGATGGAAGAGAAAGGCCTGGATCGTTATCCTCAGGCTCGGCTTGCGGTATTGAGTCGTCTTGGTGATGCTCGGGTGTCGTCGCCGATGCCGCAACCGGTTCATTCATTTGAACCGGATTCATTGGGGAAGGATTCTGTTTGTCTGGAGAAGCAGCCGGCTTGGATCGGGACTCAACCACGGGCTGTTGAACAACCGCGACAGGTGATCGGGGTGATGAAAATAAATAGTTGGCCAGCAACCCGGAAAAAATGGCCAGACCAAACCAAGCGATGATCAAGGTGGATTTGTCGGTCTGTTCGAGTTTATTGGTCAAAAGAAAAGAGTTGTGGCTTTGTACTTCGGGGATCAGTTTGCGGGGGGCTGATCGACCGTTTCTGGCCAGACCGGAAGCGAGAGAGATGAAATTATTCTGCGCGGCCAAAAGGGCGTAAAGGCTCTGCATCATACCCTGTTGGCGGAGGGCTAAAAAATAGTCGTTGGGTAAATCATCCAGTTTAACCGGGTCCAAAATAAAAAAAGTGCTTAGTTTGGCGTTCTCTTCGTTGGAGACTGAAATCAGATCCGAAAGTTGCTTGGTCTGAAAAAGATTCTGCTCATAGAGTTTATAGACCATCCAATCGGTCTGCCCCAACTCAATTTGATATTTTAGAAGTTTTTTTCGAATACCCTCCAGAAACGGAGTCGGGTTGCCTGAAGGGGTAAATAGGGGGAAGCTGTTTTCTGGAGAGAGTGTTCCCTGCTGAAAATGGGGGGCGTTGATGTCGATCAATACCGAAGGGGTGCCCTTGTCATTCATCGGGCCAATATAAAAAGGATAGCTTTCGAGGCTGCCGGGAATCAGATGGTTCTCCAGCCAATTGCCCTCTGCATCCAGAAAGAGATTGCCACGGCTGTCTCCGGTGCCTAATAGGGCCATTGGCGTCAGCTTTTCATCTCCCTCACTGAGAGAAAAAATGATGGGGTACGAGCGTGCGGCCTCAACGAATTCTGAGAAAAGCAAAGGAGCTGTCAACCGATTTTTGGTATTGACGTGACTGTTTGACGGCGTATAAAACAGACCTTGGTGTGTGACGGGGTCCAAAACTTCCAATTTAAAATTCATCCTATTTTCTCAATCCCCCTCATGGTCATTTTGAGAGGCTTCTATTTTGCAATTGATGATGCCTGTTGTGTTTTGCTCAGATTGGATCAGAGAAAAACCCGTCAACGCTGTATACAGGGTAAATTAAGCTTTTTTCGATAAAATTCAGCCATTCAAGAAATGCTGCCGACAAAATAAATATAAGAGTAACGGTTAATTTATATCAACTCTGAGATTTCATCAAGTTGACAGTGCGTATCACTGATTATTCCGAAACTTTTCCGGTTCCACCACAGGTCTGGCAGGTTCTATAGCAGCATCCTTGACCACAACACCGTTCGAAGGGTTCATGAAAACGTTCTTTGCTACCCAAACAGTCTGGACATCGTTTTGATTCTTTGGTTTTTTTTGAGTGGCTCAGACCTAAAATCTGTAGGGCTTCATGACAGGTGATACAGTAGTCGTCCGAAATGTTTCGATCGAGCGGTTGTTTACAACGAATGCAATTTTTTTTCATCTCTGCACTTTCGGATCAGGAATTTCTGTCCGTAATGAAAGGGTCGGTAAAAGAGTTTCCAATGATCAGGCTAGCCTGCATTCGGGTAAACTTGGACAATTTCCACCTTCTGGATACATTTTGACATGTAGGGATGGTTATCGACAATTTTTTTTGTAAAAAAAAACAGGAAAGTATTTGGAAACAATGTTTTTACAGTTTTAACCTGTGGTTGACTGCCGAATTTAGGTTAAATAAAAAAAACCGCCCGATGTTGCTGGGCGGTCACTCGAAATCAAGAGGAAGAGCGGATTAAATCTCAACCTTGTATGCCCCCTCTACATCCGGTCCTCCTTCGATGATTGCGCCGCCCATCTCAATTTCTTCTTCAGTGGCATCCCGCACCGAGAGAATCTCAAGGCTAAACACCACATTGCGGCCACACATCGGGTTGTTTCCATCAATCGTCACCGTCTTGCCGTCGTTTTTGGTGACGTAGAAGGTCTTGGTCTCCCCCTTGTCGTTTTCCATAACAACTTTGGTGCCCGTTTCCCGGTAATTCTCAGGCACATTTTCTATGCGTTCGACGAAGACCAGCGCGTTATCCCGTTTACCGTACAGTTCATCACAATCAATCGGAACCTTGATCACATCTCCAACTTTTTTACCTTCAAGTTCATCCGTTACCATGGAACTCAAAACCGATTTTGTGCCGTGAACGTAGCCCAAGGGAAATTGGACCTCGCTCAGCACATGCCCGGACTTGGCGTCTGTCACCTTGTAGGTCAATTCGACAAATTTGTTCTGTTGGATCGTCTCACTCATCATAAACTCACATACCAATGCCTAGAAAATGGATGCCGCAAAGATTTTAACCTCACCTTTTTCATATCCGAGGACCAATCGACCCAGCCATTCACCTTCCAGTTTGGTGCTCCGTTGCCGATAAAGAACCGTTATATGTTCACCACGGCGGATGGTACCTAAAAAATCAGAATCTTCAGACAGGTTTCTGCTTAAAGTACTATGGGCAAACTGGTGACCCAGTTCGACCTCATTCAAGCCAAGCAGCAAATTATAAGAAAAATTCCTGATGAATTTTCCATAACTACCCTCGTTCGAATATTTAATGAGGTCTGCCCATAAGGGATTGGCGATTTCCAGAATCTCTTCATCGGTTTTTTCAATTATGTTCATCTATGCGTCTCTCATAGTGGTAATACTAGCCAGCCTCTATAAAATACCCTTTACAAAAAAACGGTTCAGACTAGACATGTACGCAAAAAAGATCAACACATGCAGTGTTGATCTTTTTTGCGTGTTTAAAGAAGTCTAGAATAAAACTTCGTTAGTTGGTCGATAGAGGCGCTTCCAAATCGGAAGGAGTAGGGCGACTCAGAATGGGTCTATCTACTCTTCTTTCTCTGAAACGATGTGATAGCAAGGTGCCTTCTCCATGGTGTACTCGCCAGTTTTCGGATCACGGCGTGACACGGTCAGCACATGCCAGTTTTCGTCATCCAGTTTCATGGCGTCACCGCGGTAGTAGTAACCGGGCCAACGAGTCTCCTTACGGAACAGAGTGTGATGGAATACAGACTCAGCTGCCAGGTGGCGATGCTTCAACTCCCATGAGCGGAGCAGTTCGTGAATATCCGCTGCTCCCAATCGATCCAAATCCTCCTCCAGGAGTTTCATCTTTTGGAGACCGATGTTGAGCAACTTCTCGTTGGTCATGTAACTGACGGTCACACCACCACAATACTCATCCATCAGTTTTTGCAAACGATCCAGACCCTGACGAGGGTTGATGTAGTTGGGGTTTACGCTTCCAGCGACAATCTCGTTGCGATAGACCTTGTAATGCTCCATCGGTTTGTAGATCTCTTCCATGCGATCGCTGATCTGTTTGTCAGAGACCCGGATTCCTTCAGCTTTGCCGTCATCGATGTATTTGCATGCGGCTTTGGCTGCCAGACGACCTTCCGTAAAAGAACCGGAGGAAAAGGCGTGTGGCGTACCACCAACCGCATCACCGGCGCCGAACAAACCTTCGACTGTGGTCATGCGGTTGTAGCCCCAGAAATACTCCGGTGGGGAAAGATCTTCCGGTCCAGAGCACCAAGCACCACATCCGGTGGCGTGGGAACCCATGACGTAAGGCTCGGAAGTGGTCAGTTCCGGGTTTTGATTTTTAGGGTCCACATCGGTGGCAGCCCATAACACGGCCTGACCAACGGTCATACCGAGGAAGTTGTGCCAGCCGATCTCTTCGAGATGCGGATCTTGGAAGGCTTCCATGGTGACCATGTGGATAGGACCACGACCAGCATTGACCTCACTGATAAATGCGTGGTTACGCAGACAAGTCGGAATCGGCTTGTGCGAGAAATGTTGATTTTCCGTGTCCAAGTACTCTTTGCCGACCATTTCAGTCAAAGCTGGGAACCACTTTGATTCGTACTCTTCACCGTGACAGTTTTGCGTGTAGGTTTTCAGATGCAGGAAGTAGGCACCCACTGGACCATAGCCGTCCTTGAAGCGAGCGAGAACAATTTTGTTCTCCATCTGAGTCATCTTGGCACCGGCTCCGATCATCAAGCCATATGCCGAGCCAGAAGACCATGGCGCATACCAAACGCGACCCGCCCCTTCGCCGACCGAGCGTGGTTTGTAGATGTTGGAGGCACCACCAGCACCAACGATAACGGTCTTGGATTTGAATACATGGTAGTTGCCGGTACGGACGTTGAATCCGACTGCTCCAGCCACACGATTCTCCTTGGACTCGTCCATCAGCAGGTGAGTTACGCAAATCCGGTTGTAAACCTTGTCAGCTGATTTCTTGGCTGCTTCTGCCACAATCGGCTTGTAAGATTCACCGTGAATCATGATCTGCCAACGGCCTTCACGCAGATAGTTGCCTTTTTTGGGGTCCTTCATCAACGGCAGGCCCCACTCCTCAAACTGGTGCACTGCGGAGTCAACGTGGCGGGCCATGTCAAACAACAGATCCTCACGCACCATGCCCATCAAGTCCATACGAGCGTAGCGAACATGGTCTTCCGGATTGTTCTCGCCAAAGCGAGTACCCATGTAGCAGTTAATGGCGTACAGACCCTGAGCGACGGCACCGGAACGATCGATGTTGGCTTTCTCTGCGATGATGATTTTTTTATTCTGTCCCCAGAATCTAGCTTCCCAGGCTGCGCCGGTACCACCAAGGCCCGCGCCAGCAACAAGAATGTCGATGTTGTCTTCTACGATGGTTTGGTAAGCCATTAGTAGTATACTCCCTCCTTCATTTTAAGGCCGTTAGACTCCAAAGTATGCAGATCGCCGTCATCCAGGCGAACATATTTCGGTTCGTTATACAGTAACTGGCTATCACGCATTTCCTGGGTCGGTCCGGGAACACTCTTGAGTTGAGGAATTTCCTTGCCCCATGGCTTGGTAGTGATCGGCGCGAGCAGGTTCATGTCTTTTTCACCGTTACGGAACTTGATGCGCCAAGCTATGACACCCTTTTCCTCGTCACGGACCACGCGAACCGAGTGGCCCAACGGCGCAAAGTCGGCATATCCGCGAACGTCAACCGCATGGTGTGGACAAGCCTTTACGCAGGAGTAACACTCCCAGCACATGTTGGGCTCGATGTTGTAAGCGCGCCGGTAAGTGGTATCGATGTGCATGATGTCTGATGGGCAGATGTCGACGCAGTGCCCACAGCCATCACATCGTGTCATATAGACAAAAGTTGGCATTTTTATTCACCTTTCATGTTGAGAAACAACAGCCGTGTCGTTTATTAATAATGCTTGGGAGCTTCACGCTTGATGCCGAGTCCCATGTTGGGCGGGTTACTGCCCATGTATTCTGGAATATCAGGATACCGCTTTTGCAAATCGGGGTCAGTCAGCGAACCCAACTCGGGCAGGTTCTCGTTGGAACCGTCGGCCTTGGCTATCCGCTTTTGGTAGGCAGCGGCCGGTTTGAAGAACATATGGGCAAATTTGGACCAGCGGACACCACCGAACAGGAGGG
The DNA here is from genome assembly GCA_015232865.1 of Magnetococcales bacterium. The sequence continues at coordinate 35,139 of JADFYU010000004.1, read as the reverse complement.
TGGAGGAGATGAGGAACAAGGAGAAGGCCATCATCGTCAAATTAGAGCCAGAGGATTGGAGAAAAGACCAGACCAGACCAAAAAAAGTGGTTCCGACCAAGGACAGGATAAAGGCATCGCCTTTGACCACGGTTGTCCAGGGTTGTCCTTCAGAAGAACCGTTCACACGCATGGTGAACCAGAACCAAGATCCGCCGACTGTTACCATCGCGGCGCCCACATGCCACAGTACCGCAACCATGCTGGAGGCCTGTTCTGAGAAGATCAGGATGATGGTTGTGATCACGAAAGTGACAAAGCCCAACATCTTGAGCATATGTGCCAAACGGCGGTTTTGGTTGTTGAACTCACCCGAAGTGAGGACGTCCACCAGGACGGTCTGGATGGCGATAGACATCTTTTCGCTATCGTCCAAATCGCGCTTTCTGTTCTGTTTGGCTTTCTCTGCGTTCTCGAAAAAATAGGTGGCGCTTTTCTTGTGGATCAGGTCAAGCATGACGCCTACTACGACTGCTGCGATCATGATGACCACATAAGTCTGCATTGAAGATGGCGAAATGAGTGACGAGAGTTCGGCAAATGGGTTGCTACCAATCATAGTCTAATTACTCCCTGGGCAGAAGGTCCTGACGTTTGTGATGAACTGAATCCGATGCATTCTAATAAACTAAATCGAGAAAGGAAACAGTTTATTATAATAAACTAAAATTAAGACAGAAAAAAAATTGACCGAGACCTGACCGAATTGATTGTCAAACAGGTTTCGGTTGACTAGAAGACCGTTTGAAAAATGCCAATAAATTTTTGTCTTTTCAATTGTATCCAGTTAAGTCGTCTGCTTTAAGTCGTCTGAATTGTTTCAGCTTTCATAAGACTTCAACCATTCAGATTCCCCACCCTATCCCAAAATCAGATGCTCCGCAAGTGGGCGAGATACTTCTTCGTAAACTGTCCGTTCAGAGCGTATCTAGGATGATGGCCTTGCTCTATTTGGCTTGGTTAGGTTTGATTTGATTGGTAGGATGTTTAAATATACTGATCGAAGAAAAAGGTGTTGCGCAGATGAGCGAGTGCCCGCACACAATAAGATGACGCGATGTCGAACGACCAAAGGTCAACCGGATAGGCGGTCTACATCACTCTGCGTGTTAGAGTAACACATGTACGGTACGGATTTTTTTATCGGTTTGCATCCCATTAGCAGACGGATCCAGATTAATGAGGATATCATGAACAGCTATCAATCAGCGCTATTTGGAGCCAAGCTGGTGGCAAGAAAAATGTGAACAGAATCCCTGCCACCAGTCGAGCTTCCTTGGACCATAACGGTTCAACCACTATTCTACCTCCGCTGTTTTCTGGCGTTTTCATGTTGGGTTTCAATGCATCCTTTTTTCTTTAGGAACTCAACTTCGAGTCCGGAAACCGGACTTGATAGCCCTGGGACCACCGAAAAGAGGAAAAACTGGGAAACCTCTTGTTTTCTCTTATGCATCTTATCGGTTGAAACGCCGTTAAACATTAGGTACGCATTTTTTGTGCCTAGTTATCGAAACCCGTATGGCTAGGGTGTTTTTTCGTTCTGTCATATTTTAACGATGGGAAATTTATGCCTTTAATGGGAAAATTTGCCAATTTTTCAACAGCGTGGTCAGATAGCCGATGAACGTCGAATTGATTAAATCCCGGATCGTTCATGACGGATTTTTCCGCCTTTTTAGCCTTTTATTGCGTTTTGAACGGTTCGATGGCTCCATGAGTCGTCCCGTTACATTGGAATCTTTGGAGCGGGGCGAGGTCGTCGTTGTTCTGCTTTACGATCCCAAAACCGACCGGGTTGGACTGATTCGGCAATTTCGGATTGGCCCGCACTTGGCTGAAGGGCAGGGCTATATTCTGGAGATGGTTGCTGGAGCCTGCAACCAGGAGACCGACCATGAGCAGGTGGCACGTCGGGAGGTGTCCGAGGAGACCGGGTGGGCGTTGGAGAATTTGACCCTTGTTCGCTCTTTCTATCTGAATCCGGCTGGAAGTACCGAACGGATATATCTTTTCCTGGGTCTGTTTGATGGCTTGAGCAATCCCAAGGCCACGGGGTTGGACCATGAGGATGAAGATATCCTACCCATTACCCTTACATTTGACGAGGCTTGGGATAAAATGGGGCAGGGTGAGATCAACTCAGCCATTCCGATTTTGGCCCTTCAATGGCTCAAAGATTATCGCCAGTCAATTTTGAAAGGCCAATCATCGACCAGACTCGCATGATCCTAGATAAGGGGGAATCCCCAGATTTCTGGAGTTGATTGACTAGATTCTTGTTCGTTCTATTGATGTTGAATGTGTTCTGAAAATACCGTATTATCGCGTTCTTAATGGCGCAGCCGTTGCTCGATGGGCATCTATGGAATTGGGTTTTACATGAATCTCTTTGATAAAGCACTTAAAACACTCGCTAAACGGCGTAAACTCATTCATCTGGCCGGCGGAGAGAGTAAGGTTAAAACCCGAAATAATAAAGGGTTGTTGTCGGCGCGACAACGTTTGGATGAGTTGTTTCAGTCCGGCACCTTCCAGGAGTACGGTGCTCATATTCGCCATAACTGCACCCATTTTGGTATGGAACACAAAGAGATTCCAGCGGATGGTGTGGTGGTCGGCAGTGGTTTTGTGGACGGAAAACAGATTGCAGCGGTTAGCCAGGACTTTACCTCCATGGCTGGGACTGTGGGCAAGATGCACGCTCAAAAGATCGTCTATATCATGGAATATGCCATGAAAATGGGTATTCCGGTCGTTGCCTTCAAAGATTCCGGCGGTGCTCGAATCCAGGAGGGGGTTGATGCGCTCTCCGGTTACGGAGCCATTTTCTTCCAGAACGTCAACCTCTCTGGGGTTGTACCTCAAATTGCGGTGATTTCTGGACCCTGTGCCGGTGGAGCGGCATATTCGCCGGCCCTGATGGATTTTGTCATCATGACCCAGAAAAATGCCCACATGTTCATAACCGGTCCGCAGGTGATTAAATCGGTCACGGGCGTCGATTGTTCCATGGATGATGTTGGAAGCCCGGAGATGCACGCCAGTATTAGCGGCAATGTCCATTTTTTAGCCGAAGATGATGAGCACGCCATCCAAATTGTCAAGCAACTTCTCGAATTTCTACCCAGCAACAACACCCAACCCCCTCCCCATGATCCCATCTCCGAGATTCATCTTGAGAGTGATGACGGTATCAACCGTCTGATACCGGAAAATCCCAAATCCCCCATTGATATTATGCGGATCTTGGAGCGTATTGTCGATAAAGGGGATTTTTTGGAGGTTCACGCTTCGTTCGCGCGAAACATTGTGGTTGGATTTGGCCGAATTCATGGCATGGTCTCTGGTTTTGTCGCCAACCAATCGGCGGAAAAAGCCGGTTGTTTGGATATAGATGCCTCTGACAAAGCGGCCCGTTTTATCCGTTTTTGCAATATTTTCAATATTCCCCTGGTTACTCTGGTCGATGTGCCGGGTTTTTTGCCGGGCATTGAGCAAGAGCGGGGAGGCATTATCCGCCATGGAGCCAAGCTGTTGTTTGCCTATGCGTCCGCAACGGTGCCAAAGATTACGGTTATCCTGCGTAAAGCCTATGGTGGAGCCTATATCGCCATGAACTCCCCGGAGTTGGGGGCCGATGCGGTCTTTGCCTGGCCTACCGCTGAAATAGCCGTGATGGGTGCCAGTGGCGCTGTAAATATCTTATACAGAAAAGAGTTGGCTGAACTGGAAAACCCCAAGGAGCGGGCGGACGAGTTGGCTCAGGAGTATCGGGATAATTTTTCGTCGCCCTATTTGGCTGCTTCTCGTGGTTATCTGACCGATATTATCGATCCGGGGCAGACGCGCTCGGTGGTTGCTATGACGTTGCAACGTATCCTGAATAAACAGGAGTTGCGCCCCAATAAAAAACATGGAAACATCCCCCTGTGAGATCGGTTTTTCGGGTCTGATCTGAAACCCTGTTTTGGAGTAATTTGACAATGAACAAAGAACCTCTTCTTTCGCCGATAGCCGTTGCCAATCCCGGTTTTTCCATACCGACTCACCATCTTCTCCTGATTGCGGCCGCAGCCAGTTCCCTGTATGGAGCGGCGAAAATTCATTCGGTACGACAGTTGAGTGTAAAAAAGAGGAATAGCTGGCCTGAGTTTGGTTCACTGCCCCTTCATTATTCCTTTTTTAATCGATAGAGGCCGACTGAACTGGGTTTCAATAGGGGGGATTCCGTGCAAAAAAAGCTCAAGATTACGGTTGAAGGGGTGGCCTATGAAGTTTTGGTTGAGGACATCACCCACCAGAATAAACCGGTTAAATCCAGAATGCCGGTGCAACGGGTGATCAACTCCAAGCTGGACTTTCAGCATGAGAGCGATGCGAACCGGGTGTCGCCCTTGAATGGAGTGGTCATTGATATTTTTGTCAAGCAAGGGCAAACGGTCGAAAAAGGCTCGGCGTTGATCACCATCGAATCGATGAAAATCATCAATACCTTGACGGCCCATCGAAGTGGAACCATCACACAGATCCATGTTGAGGCCGAACAATCGGTATTTGAAGGGCAGATTTTGTTTACGATTGGTGAGTGATTGTGCACGCAGCGCCCATCACCGTTTCTGGGTTGGAAACTGTCCACAAACGAACCAAAATCCGGCGCAAAATGTAAAAGTTATTTATGGACAGTTTCTTGATTGGAGTTTTTTGTCATGTTTAAAGTGAATGAATATTTTGATGGCAAGGTCAAATCAATCGGTTTTCAGACCGAAACATTGCCGGCTACGGTTGGCGTCATGGCTCCTGGAGAGTATGAGTTTGGCACTTCTCAAAAAGAGGTCATGACTGTGATCAGTGGTCGGTTGACTGTTGTGTTGCCCGGACAAAACCAGTGGCAGAGTTTCAATCCGAACGACTCGTTTCAGGTTGCGGCCAACCAGAGTTTTAAACTGAAGGTTGCCGTCGATACCGCTTATCTGTGTACCTACGAATAGGTGGGTTCTATTGACCCTGACGACTGTTTTGGCCGTCGGCTTGGGCTGTGGGATCAAAACGCCGCTCTTCCTATAGGTTCTGACCGGCCAGCCAGCCGGAGGACCAGGCCCATTGAAGATTGTATCCGCCCAACTGACCGGTTACATCGACCACTTCGCCGATAAAATAGAGTCCGGGCACCGATTTGCACGCCAGGTTTTTTGAGTTGAGTTGACGGGTATCAACGCCGCCCAAGGTGACTTCGGCGGTTCGATAGCCTTCCGTTGAGCTGGGTTTGATTGACCAATCCTGAATGCGTTTGGTCAATCGTGTCAGATCGGCTTTGCTGAGTTCCTGAAGATTTTTGTTACTCATTTGCTGCTCTTCAAGCACAAGCTGAACCAGTCGTTTGGGTAACAAAGCTCCCAGCGTACTCTGAAGGGTCTGTTTTGCCCCACCGCTTTTGATGGCCATGATTCGGGCGAAAAGATCGATTTCAGGTAGTAAATTAATGGAGATGCCCTCTCCCGATTTCCAATAGCTGGAGAGTTGCAGAATGGCCGGTCCACTCAATCCGCGATGGGTGAAGAGCATCGCATCGGAAAATTGAGCCGATTGGCTGCGAACCGTCACCTCCAGGGAGATGCCGGCCAAGGAGGATAACTGGCTGAGCAGATTGGCCTCTAATGTCAGGGGAACCAGAGCGGGAGAGGGGGGGCAGACTGTCAGGCCGAATTGCCGGGCCAGAGCGTATCCCCAGCCACTGGCTCCGAGTTTCGGAAAGGATTTGCCTCCCGTAGCAACAACCAAAGCCCGGCTGGAGAACTTCCCCTGATCCGTTTCAATCAAAAACCCCTGCGCTGTTTTTTCTACCCGCCTGACACAGCTTCCCAACTGAAACCGAACCCCATGAAAGCGGCATTTATCAAGTAATAGATCGACAATTTGTCGGGCGGAGCCATCACAAAAAAGCTGACCGGATTTTTTTTCGTGGAACCGGATGCCGTTCTCTTTTAGGAGAGTGATGAAATTTCCGGGTGTGAAGGTTTTGAGGGCGGAGATACAAAATTTCGGGTTGTGGGAAATATATCGTTCAGGTCCACAATGGGTGTTGGTAAAATTGCAGCGTCCGCCACCGGATATGCGTATTTTTTCCCCCGGCTTGGTCTGGTGATCGATGATCAGAACCCGGCGTTTTCTCTCTCCCGCACTCAAGGCGCACATCAGCCCTGAGGCCCCGGCGCCGATAATCACTGCATCCCAATCCCCTCTGTTCTCTTCAGGATGACCCATGGCCGTCGTTCATCGGTTCGAATTGGGGTTGGATCATCTGGAATCCCTTTGGCAGTTGGGGCAGTTTAAAAGCGTGTCCGGGTTCTGGAAAAAGCCATTTTCGGAACAGAAAGTTGATCGTCAGATTATCTTTCTCCAGAGAGATGGATACGCGTTCTGGAAGAGAATAAGGGTGGTTTTTTTCAGGAATTGGCCACTGATAACGGACCTCGTAGAGCATGCCTTGTTCATCGTTTTGCCATCGTTGCTCAATCCTGCCGGTTTTGGCGTCGAGCAATAAATGTTCACCCTCCTGGGTGGAGGTGAACAGCCCTTGTTCGATCTGCTTTGGTCTGGTCGAAAGAGGGGCGGCCTGGCCAAGAAACAGATGCGGAAGTTGTTGTGGGTCCAAATTGTAGCCAGTCAGGTAAGCCAGGCCGGCTCGGGTTGATTGGAGCCGGATGATTTCCCGGCTGTGCGGCTGGATCAATTGCAACCAAACAGGATCGACACGCAGGTCGAAAGCAACCTGTTGAAAAAGTCCGTAGAGTCGCAAACTGATCTGTTGGTCTGGGGTTTTGATAATGGATAGGCGGCTTCTGCGTCCTAGTTCCGGGTGTTCGACGTCTAAAACGCCCTGTATTTGCCAATTGGCCGGTATGGCGCGACGATGTTGTTGGTCTGAATCATATCTTTTCTTGATGAGCGAGATGTCTGGCTGGGATTGTTGTAAATTGTTTTCGTTGCTGATCCAAGGCCAGGGTATGGTCTGGCAGCCAGCCATAAATACGGTGAAGATAAGCAGTAAAACGGTCGGCAGATTGAATGGCGAGAAGAGGTTTTTCACAAAATCCGGTCAGTTAGCGGGTGTATTTTTCAATTTTTTCTCGAAGCCCCTGGTTGTTCGGGTCCAGATCCAGTGCTTGTTTCCAAACCTCCAGAGCTTCCTTCTTTTTTCCCATGGCATGGAAAACGTCACCCAGGTGTTCCCGAATGGTCGGATCTGTTGGTTCCAAAAGGACCGCTTTTTTCATTTTATCCAGAGATGCGTCATACTCTTTGAGTCGATAGAGCACCCAACCCAGGCTGTCGGAGACAAATCCGTCTTCAGGAGCCAAATGCGCCGCCCGCTCCAGCAGAGCGCGGGACTCTTCCAGGTAGATGTTTTTTTCTGCCCAGGTGTAGCCGAGATAGTTGAGGGCGTGAGCATCGTCCGGGTTGTCTTTAATGTATTTTTTTAGATCTTTTTCCGCATCTGCCCAGCGGTTCAATTTGTCGTAGGCAATCGCTCGATTGAAAAGCATTTCGCTGTTTTTCGGGTCAATCGCCAGGGTTTTGGTCGCATACTTGACCGCTTCGGAATAGTTTTTGGCCTGGAGGTTGATCAGTGTCAACGAACGGAGATATTCCGTTTTGGTCGGGTTTTTCTCGGTCAGTTTTTGAATGCGTTCGATGGCAGCCGGAATCCGCTCGCTGGCTGATTCGATGTGAGCCAGACGGAGTTGGGCCTCTTGATGAAAATTATCTCCATCCAGAATTTTATGATAATTGAACTCAGCCTTTTCAGGCGAATTTAAAAATTCCAGGGTTTGACCAATATAGTATTGTACGGTCGTATTGCTTGGCTCTGTCGCTTCGGCCAGGCGCAGCTCCTGGAGTGCCTCTTCATACTTGTGTTCGCTCAATAATATCAAGCCAGTGGTTAATCGAGCCTGGATATTGTCAGGGGCCAGATTGGAAATGGCTCTAAACTCCTCCAGTGCCCCCCCTCGATTGTTCTGGTTGAGCAGCAGACGGCCCAGCCGACTGTGAATCGCTTTGTTTTCAGGGAATGCGGTGAGATAATCCCGATAAATTTTCTCCGATTCCTCCGGTCTGTTGAGTTTTTGCAGCAAGATACCCAGCGCCAAAACCGGTTGCATTTCGTCAGGTGCCAACTGGTGGGATTTATAGAAGGCCTTGGCTGCCTCTTCAAGCTTGGGGACGGCGATCAGGGACCGACCGTAAGTCAGGTAGGCTTGCCAGGCCAGGGTCGGGTGTTTGAACAGGGACTGAAGGGTTAGTTCGACCTTGCGTTCATCCTTGAGTTGTCCATAGGTCTGGGCCAGTAAAAAACGGACGATTGAATCGTCCTCACTCTTTAGGCTTAAAAGTGTTTCATACTGTTGGGCCGCTTCCGAATATTTTTTTTGGGTTGTCAGCAGGCTGGCCAGCAACATTCTGGATTTTTGTCGTTCCGGGTCAAGTTTGATAACGTCCTGGGTATGTTTGACCGCCAGCTCGATGTTGCCGCGTTGAACGGCCAGGTGCGAGGCTAAAACCAAGGCATCAAGAGCCTGTTCATCGGCCTCAATCACACGGTTGAATGCAGTTTCAGCCTCTTCCCAGTTTTGGTCTCGCAGGTGGATTTGAGCTAAAATATAGTTAAAAAATGCCTCGCCTTCCTGGAGAGGGCGGTTTCTTTGGATCTGTTGATCAGCGACGGAGACAGGGTCTGTATCGGTTATGGTGCCAGCACAGGAAAACAGCGAAAGCGTGACGATTCCGGTTAGCAGCGGAATGTATAACCGCTTAGCCTGTTTGAAGGATAAGGCCAAAAATGGATTTTCCAATGTCATGCCGTAAATCAACTCCAAGCTCTATTTTTCGTGCGCGTTTTGCCGCTCAATTTACGGGATTATACGTGAATCTGCTCTCTTTTTGTATTTTTTTATGCAGAAAAGATAACCTGTTCTGTTGGCAGGAAAAAATGTAAAATATCCGGGTTTCCTGTTAAAAAATCAAAAAAAGAAATCTACGACTCCTGAAGTTTTTCCAAGATCGCATTTAGATCCAGCTTGTACATTCGAACGACATCGGTCAACGTGTCAACCTGGGAGGCGATGCACGAACCGCAATCGATTCCGTGACTGGACAAAATATCACCCAGTTTGGGTTGTTCAACAAGAAGTTGAGCCATATTTTTCTTAAGATCAATGGTTTCCATCGGAGCCTGTCCAGTCTACAGTTGGTCAAAGCCTAAGGGCCTTTTGAACGGGTTAGACAACGCTTTCATTAAAAAATTGCAAAGAATCAGTCTCTATGGTTGCACAGTTTTAATTGTTTTGCTATGTTACCTTTTTTTTTGAGAATCATCCAGACAATTTTCCAATCGTGTGTTATCATCACCGTTTGTCTGGTTTGGGGCAGCGGGAAAAATAATTTATCCAGAGGGAGGATTTATTTTTCCCGCTACCCTAAATACAAACCGTCATTTTTGCTGTCCCTTAGATAGTAGGAGAAGTTTCGTGGCTAGAAAGTGTTCCTTGGGCGGAAAAGCCCCACAGTATGGTAATAATGTTTCCCACTCCAACCGTAAAACGCGACGGAGATGGATGGTAAACGTTCAATCAAAAAATCTCTACAGCTTGGCTTTGGGTAAATATATCCGCGTCTCCTTGCCAGCTAATATGATTCGCACCGTCGATAATGCCGGTGGTCTGGACAACTATCTGCTGAGGTGTTCTGTCGAGAGCCTGGATGGTGTCATGCTGCGGATTCGCAACCAGATTCAAAGCAAACTACAGAAGGTCGCTGCATAATCCGACACTCATTGGTTTGACAGCAAAAAAAAACACCGGATTATCTCTCTGGTGTTTTTTTTTGCTGTCAAACCAAGTGGATCAGCCGATCGGCTCTGGAGATAAGAATGTCGCCATCAATCGGTGGCCGGGTGTAAACGTCAGAGAGCCGCTTTGCAACAGTGATTCGTCGTAGCGACTGTTGGAGTCTGGATTGATACCGCTTCCCATCATGGCAAATGGAACCGGGTCTGAGTTGTGGGTTTTGGTGGCGACCGGAGTGGGGTGGTCCGGTAAGGCGGCTGCCCGAAAAGGGCCTCGACTGGCCAGGGTCTCCAAGACCGGGCCAACCAACAGCCGGTCAAAATCTTCTATGGCTTGAATTTTATAGTCCAAGCGTCCGGCGTGCCCGGCCTCGTCTGGGGATTCCACATGAACGAAAAGCAGGTCGTTACGTAACAACCCTTCCAGACATGCTTGGGCTTTGCCGGCATAATCGGTATCGATCCATCCGGTTGCACCGGGTACGCGTATGCTCTCAAAACCAATGTTGGCGGCAATTCCATGCATCAGGTCCACCGCAGAGATCATCCCACCGGTTTTGCCGTATAGTTTCTGGAATTTTTCCAAACGGGGGCGGCGCCCCTGTCCCCAGAGCCAAATACTGTTGGCGCTTTTTTCTCCCGCCTGGATTCGACGCTGATTGACCGGGTGGGATTCAAGAATTTTCCATGATTGCGTCATCAGATAGGCAATAGGGGCGGCATCCGTACCACTGGGCAGATGACCGTCGATGGGCCGGTCTGAAATATCGTGGGGAGCGATGGTCGTCAAGAATTCCCGTCCCCCCTTCCAGACCAGGAGATGGCGATAGCTCACCCCCGGATGAAAGCGGAATTGTTCAGAACCAAGCTCCTCATCCAAAAATCGGATGAGTTCCGCCGCCTCCGGGGTGGTGATATGTCCGGCTGAAAAATCGCCCATGATTTTGAAGTCTTGAGCCAGATTGACCAGATTACAACGGAAAGCCAGGTCATCTTCGGCCAGATCTACCCCCATGGCTCCCGCCTCCAGAGGACTGCGACCGGTATAGCTTTGGCTGACATCGTAGCCAAGGACACCCAAATTGGCCACATCACTTCCCGGATAATAACCGTCCGGTGTGTTGAGTGACCAGCCGCCAACCCCTTCTCGGACCATGCGATCCAAGTTGGGAGTTTTGGCGACCATCAGGGGTGTTTTTCCATCCAACTCCGGCATGGGGGTATCGCTCATGCCATCGCCAAGAAAAATGACGAATTTCATGCTACAACTCCGGGCGTTGCCGCCACTTCAGAGAGAATGACGGCTCTATGTGTAATCAATTACAGCAGATCCTTGACGACATCACGCTCGCTGCGCAACTCATCCAGGACGGTGTCAAATAATTTTTTGCCAAAAGCTGTCATGGGCAGCCCTTCTACGACCTTCCGTCCGCCCTGGCCATCGCTGCGCATGGGGAAGCCAAAGATAAGCCCTTCATCGACGCCATACTGACCTTTGGATCGAATGGCGGCTGAGAACCAGTTGTCTTCCGGTGTTTTGTTTTCAAAGGAGATGACGTGATCGAGGGCGGCATTGGCAGCGGATGCGGCACTGGAAGCACCACGGGCTTTGATAACGGCGGCCCCCCGGTTTTGGATCGTGTTGACAAAGGTGTTTTGCAGCCATTCTTGGTCGGTAATGACTTCTGTAGCTGGTTTGCCGCTGATAACGGCATTTTCAAAGTCTGGGTATTGGTTGTTGGAGTGGTTGCCCCAAACGGCCATTTTTTTGACTTCTGAGACGGGAACGCCCGCTTTGTTGGCCAACATGGTCAGGGAACGGTTTTGATCCAGGCGCATCATGGCCGAAAAACGATTTTCAGGTACGTCACTGTTGCTCATGGCAATTAAGCAATTGGTGTTGCACGGGTTGCCAACCACCATCACGCGCAGATCGTCCGCCCCTTTGTTGAGGGCTTTGCCCTGACCGACGAAAATCGGACCGTTGGCCTGAATGAGATCGGCCCGTTCCATGCCGGGACCACGGGGTCGAGAGCCAACCAGCCACGCCCAACTGACGCCATCAAAGGCGACCTCCGGGTTGTCAGTCAATACCACGTTGGTCAGTAGCGGGAAGGCGCAATCGTCAAGCTCCATTGCGACACCTTCCAGAGTACCCATCGCAGGTGGAATCTCAAGTAGTTGAAGCTGCACAGGGCGGTCTTTTCCGAAGACAGCTCCAGAGGCAATCTGATACAACATGCTATAAGAAATCTGTCCGGCAGCTCCGGTAACGGCGACACGAATGGGCTTGGTCATACTTTATATCCTTTTCATGTTCAACAGTTGAATTTGAATGGTAACAATTCAGTATATTCGTTACTTTGACCTAGTGGGGGCTGAATCGCAACCAATTTATTGTACATTTTTCCGACCGTCCAACATTTTTTTTTCAAGTAAAGCCTTTTTTATAAGACTGTCAGCCTCGTTGATATTGCCGGATAGATAGGTCTCCACAACCTTTTTTTGGATCATGGCGCGCCAAAATCGGCTGCGTTCATCGAAAGACGGTAAAAATGGGCGGGATTTTTTTCTCCAGTCCGAATACCAATCGGCCAGAGCCTCCATATTGTCTGGCAATTCGGTTTCCAACTTTCTGCGCAGCCACCCGGCCAGGGCCGGGCCTCGGCCACCGGTCGTGATGGCCAGGGTAAACGGGGGTTTTTTAACCACGGCCGGCCAGATGAACGAGCAAAACTCGGTTTGATCCACCACATTTAAAAAAATACGTCTTGTTTGGCAGGCGGCAAAGAGTTCAATATTGAGGGGTCGATTATCCAAGGCGCAGACCACCAGCCAGACTCCGTCCAGGTGGTGGGGCTGGAATGGGGGTGAAAGCCAGGTGATTTGATCCTGGAGGTCGGAAGGCCAGTTTTCTGGTCGATCGGTCACGACATACAGATCGGCTTCGGCTTCCAATAAAGCGCGACCTTTGGCTATGGCTTCGGTATTTTCTCCGATCAGCAGACAAGGGCGGTTTGTCAGTCGTAAGAACTGCGGTATGATGGGTTGCGTCATGGTTTGATCCAATGGATAGAACTTTTTATGAATAGGATTGTTCAGATGAATCATTTCAGTCAAAGGGTGGAGTTGGATGTCCGCCATCTGCCGCCGCCGGAACCCATGGTTCGGATTCTGGAGGCGACGGCGACTCTGGCTCCCCAGATCGATCTGATCGTCTGGCACAATCGCATTCCGACCCTGCTTTACCCACGTTTGGCTGAGCGGGGGCTGCAAGTCGAGACAACAGAACGTTCGGACGGCGTCATTCAATTAACCATCCGACGACCATAACCCAATATCAGGACATTGAAAATACGTAACAGTCACGTGGTCGGTGGGGAGCTGTTTTTCTCTTCGCCTATATCGAGACTAAAGAAGATGGACCGTTCCTATCCATATGGTGTATTTTAGAGGCGGTTAGAGGATTGTTTGCACCAGTTTACTAATTTTTTGGGAATATCTATCCTATGTCAACGTTCATCAAAAAAATGAAACTCGGAAAAAAAGAGACGCAAAATGCCGGCGACGATTCGTCAGCAGCCGAGGTCACAGACAGTCAATCTCTAAAGCATCCCCCTCTGGCACCCCAGGAGGTGGTCGCCCTTTCAAAAGGTCTCAGCCCGGTTCAAATCAGCTCTCAGGGGCTTTCCTGCCACATCTCCTACAAAGAGGAGAAAAAATCCTATAAAGTCGTTTTGCGTTCCAAACAGCAAATCGTCTCCGATGAGTTGATTGAACCCACAGACCGCAAGAAGAAGGCGGTGACCGATTTTATGTTCAAGGGGTTGATCGGTATTCATCTGCATCCATCGGGGATGGTCCTGGCTTTGGATCAGGAAGATAACTTTCGCGGGGAAGCCCGGGCCAACCAGCCCCCGGCCGAGATTGTTTCCGGTCCGATGACTCCAACCGTTGAGTCCGAAGACCAACAGCGATTTTTCACCATAGATCTGGCCCAATGCACGGAGGAAACGCCGCTGCTTATTGCGCCCAACCATGGCAAGTACCACATGCTGGTCCGGCCACTACCCAAAACAGAGGGCTGTTGGGGGCTATACCTTTCCAATCCCAAGGGATATGTTCGCGAGGATAGCCCGTCGGTCTCCATTCTTAAACCCAACACTCATTTTGTCATTGATCGGGAATTTTTCACCAGCCGCGCCACTTCCGGCGATGGTGGCATTGATGCCAGAAACTGGAACAAAGCCATTGTCGATCCGATCCTGATGCGGATGACTGTAGATGAAAATGCGCGGTTGACCATCGAAGAGATTTTTACTCTGACGGGATTGACCCTGCTTTTGGAGGTTGATCGCCCTGTTTACCTGGGGACCGCCGGAAACAGGACTCCTGAACAACAGAATACCCACCAAAAAATGTATGCGGATATGCTCGATGCCATTCGCAAAGAGACTCAGGACGAACAGAATGAACGGGGCCAGGAGGCCGCTCTTGCCAAGGACCGGAGACGGATTGTCAATCTGGTGGCTGTCGGTATTCAAAAAAGAAATCAGGATAAAGTCTCCAAATTAGCCTTGGAGTTGGCGGTCAAAGAGGTTTTGGCCCCGTTTTATGCCGGGGCCGGTGGCAGTGACTCGGTGATGGTGGTGGATCATCAAACCATCAGTCTTCTCAACGCCATCGCTGGTGAAATCGTCGGTTGGGTCGAAGCGGATACCAGCCGGGCCTTGGCTGTCAGCGCCGTGGAAAAAGCCATTGAGCAGGCGGCTCCCCTGCTGCAACAGGATGGACTCGAAGAGATGATGTCTCTGGAGTTGCCCGCCGTCGAATCCCATGCTCTGGCTGGGAATAACAGCCTGTTTGGCGATCTGGTCGCACAGGCCAAGCGGCTGTTGTCCAGCAAACAGTTTGCTCGGGAGATTCGGCAAGTATCCAAAGATATTCAAGCCAGCACCGATAAATTGGACCAGCAGGCTTTTGCCCGGAAATTGGATCTTCTGGTGGCCCAGGAGGTTCATGGAGCCTTCGAAAAAACGCTGGTTCGGCTGGCCGTCAAAGGGTATCTGCTGCAAACCGAAAAAGAACGCAGAACCGCGATGGGCTATGAGATGAAACAGGTGGTTGAAGCCCCGCTGACCAGCCATGAGTTGGACAACATCCTTAAACGCTACGACGCCTATTCTCTCTACATGACTCGCAGCTTCGACGATCGCATGTCCCGTCCTCTGTCGTCTCTCCTGCAAGACTTTCAGCACGGTGCCAACGATGAGCGGGAGCGCAGCCTATCGACCAAACCCTTTTTAACCTATCTGATCGCCCTGCGCTCTTCCGGCGGAAAAATCAGTGCCAAGAGCGATAACGCACCGGCTGTTTCGAGTCTGCAAGCCATTCCCGACGCCATCCCGGACATTTCCATCATCCAACCGGACCCAGATGTTGCCAAGGCCCTGATCCGGGTGATTCATCGAGAGGGGACGTTGCTGGAGGCTCCCTTTGATCTGGCACCGCGTTCCAGTTCGCTTCCAGACGGAGTTCCCAGCGGATTGTGGTATGCCGTTCAAGATCTTTCTCAATATATCATGGGATATTATCTGACTGGAGAGTCCAACCAGGCTAAAGACCGTCGCCAACTCAACGCCATCATTACCGGGTTTACCACAATCATTCTGCAAAAGGTGGCCAATTTTTATCGGGATCTCAAAAAGCTGCCCACCTCTGACGCGTGGGATGATATGGCCGACGTCATCGGTCAAAGTACCGGCTTGTTGGAGACGGTCTCCGGGGCCAATCCTGAAGATGAGCTGTTAAACCTGCGCAATCGACCCGGTCACGTCTCCGAAGAGCCTCTCAATCTAAAAGCTGAACTGCGCCGGATCATCGTCGAATTGGAAAAAGATGGCACCCTCGATTTGGGCGCGTATCGGTTCAAGCAGCAATTGCGTTCTTTTGCCATGTCAGGAATGGGCGGCTCTGGCAGTTCGGTCATGTTGCCCATCAAAATGTTGGCCAAAGATGGTCTTTTTGTTATTCGATCAAAATACAATAACGAAGTCTTTGATAAATCGGTCCGTCTCATTCGTGAGGAGGATGTAGAAGGGGTTACCACGGTTTTGCAAAGCGCTCTTTCCTCAGAGCACGATCCGTATAGTCTCAAACCCAGAATGCCGGAGATTAAACAGTTAAGCAAAGCGGCCATTTATAAGCTTATTCATGCGCTGCCTTTTTTCAACCATTTTTCCGTCTACGAAAAGACCAAAATTTCCGAATTTGACACCTGTTTCAAGCTCTTTAGAAAAGGAGAGGTCATTCTCAGGCAGG
This sequence comes from Magnetococcales bacterium, assembly GCA_015232865.1. The sequence goes on along the minus strand of JADFYU010000004.1, from coordinate 18,932 downwards.
AGAGCAAGGATATCGCTTTTTTTGTTGTCATCAAGGGACATGTGCGGGCTTTGGAAAAAGGTTTCGACTTACGAAAATATGCGCCGGGGGATATGTTTGGCGAGATGGCCTTTTTGACCAATCAGCCCCAAAGCATGACCATCGAAGCTCTGACCAACGTCTTGGTTTTGCGGGTGGATCAGAAAATGTTTACCCATTTAGGCCCGGAGAGTCGAGAAAAGTTTAAAGACCATATCATCGATCGACAGGTCAAGACCCTGGCTGAAACCACCAGCTCCATGAGTAAAAGAGTCAGCACTAACCTACAGGTCGCTCCACCTCCCGACCATACCAACCTGGATGGAGAGCTGGCTCAAATCTCTCGGGAAGAGGCCATTGACATGATCGAGGGGTTGAGCTTTTTTGACGACTTCTCAACCTTTGAAAAACGCCGCATGATCGCCTTTTTCACCAGTTTCAGAAGCTACCAGCCCAATGGCGAGATCATTCGCGAGGGTATGGACGATGATAAAGCCTTTTTTATACTCATTCGGGGTGAGGTTCATGTGATCAAGGGCAATAATATTATTGTCAAATTGGGGCCGGGAGAGTTCTTCGGCGACATGGCTTTCCTGACCAATGAGGCCCGTACCACCAGTGTGCGCAGTATTGGTCCGGTGTTGTCCTTGAAGTTGGACCCTAAATTGACCGAAAGATTGGGTTCGGAGATTCGTGAAAAGATCAAAGATCAATTTATCGTCAGTTTGACCGAACGGGTTTCTCAGACACTGGGACTGATGAGTCGCAGTCTATAAAGCTGAGGTCCGCTCAGTTTAGGTTTGGCCCGTTTGATGCTCAGAAGAGTCCTGTAATGATTTTGTTATAGGAGTCTTCTGATGTTGAACCCCGCCGCAGCTATTGCAACACTTTCACTTTTAAATCCATCCGACAGGGTTGTAAGTTCATATAAAACTTCAGAAAACTTTAAAAATAGAGGTGGGCCGGAGACGGAATGTGATCTGTTTGAGAAGATTTTGGGTCAGGTAGAACGCCAACTTCAAGGTGAGGGCGTTTGTGGGATTCCTGACAGAGCTGTCAAACCTTGAATCGATGAAACAGATCCAAAAAAGGTTTTCCATAGCTACCCGTGGTCAGGGTTTATACGAGGTTACCCCTGAATTCAGTCGTTGGTTGACAGCGTGCGGAGCTTCCATGGGCTTGCTGACTCTTTTTTGTCGCCACACCTCCGCCAGTCTTACCATACAAGAGAATGCCGATTCGGATGTGCAGAGTGATCTGCTGCAATTTTTCAAGAGTTTGGTTCCTGAAAACTCCGCCCTCTATCGCCACACCATGGAGGGGGTTGATGATATGCCTGCCCATATCAAGGGGGCGCTAACGGATGTCTCCCTGTCTATTCCTGTTGATGGCGGTCGGATGGTACTGGGAACCTGGCAGGGAATTTATCTGTTCGAACATCGCGTCCAAAGCCATAATCGAGAAATAATCGCCCATTTTATCGGTGAGATGGATCACGATTGAGACCATCTGCCGAACTGAATTTATCGACTGAATGGATTTGCTTATGAAGCCCTCGGACCTGGACGAGATATTCCGCCCTTTTGAACCTCTTTACATCAAACCAAATCCTGTATTATTCGAGCAATTCAAGCAGTTTGTTGCTGATCTTGGCTTCGATCGGGAAGATCCCTGGATTGTCCATTATGTGCAATATGTGCTGGAAAATGAGTGGCCGCTCTACAGTGCTTATGGTCCGGTTACCCATAAAAAAATTCTTGAGTTCGGCTGTAACGTCGGTGCGACGGCGATTGTTTTAAGTCAAGCGGGTGCTCAGGTTTGGGGGGTGGATGTTAATGATAAAATGGTTGAAATCGCTCGTAAGAATGCCCAATGCCACAACCAGGAAATTGAGTTTTTATCTACCCGGCACAGTTGGCATCTGCCCTGGTCAGACGGCTATTTTGATTATATCTCCTGCAATAGTGTTCTTGAATATGTCGAAAAAGATAACCTGAAGTTGGTTTTGACAGAGATCAGTCGTCTTTTGAAGCCTGGCGGTCGGTTGTTGATTTTTGGCACCTCCAATCGACTCTCTCCCATTGAGGTTCACTCAAAAAAATGGGGGATCAACTACATACCAACCCGGCTTCTGCCCCTTTTCAAATTCCTCTATGGCTCTGATCAGGTGGGCATTTCTTATTCAAGAATCAGACGAGAATTACCTGGGTTCTACAATCTGGACGTGGTGACGGACAATCAGATTTATCTCGGTGTGAAGAAAAACAGATTTGGTGAGAACAATTGGCGATATCGGGTTTTAAAATGGGCGGCCTTGATTCTAAAACCGTTTAAAATTCCCGTGGGAGCGATCACTCCGAGTATTCAGACCGTCTTTGTCAAAAAATGAGGGACGCTTGGGTTCGAGTGGGAATCGACCGGATTTCCTGTTTTTTTTCCAAAATCGTCCGGGGTCTGAAGGCCATTGCCGCTGACTAGAAATATCGGATCAGTTCCAACTTTACAAAACTATCTCGCCGCATGGAGTAGAGCGGATCGGCTATGGGCGGGGCGGCAAAGAGTCGCCCTTCAATGGAAAGTTTCCAATTGTCCATGACCCGACGGGAGCCTTCCATGGTGACCATGACATTCTGTTGGTTTAGATCGACAATGCCACCGACGAGCAGGTCGGTACTGTCAACATCGTTCAAGACCAGTCGAACTCCGACCATGAGATCACTCTCCAGGGGAGTGGGAGCCTGTTCTCCCCGATCATCGAAGAGATATTCACTAATCAATCCGAGATCGGCATCGGAATCCATCACCCCGACAAAGGTGTACTCAAAGCCGCCGGTTAAAGCGGTATGACGGTCAGCCTGGCTGCGTTGAGAGATGGCTTCGAGTTTCCAGAGCCAGGCATCCTTGGTTGACTGAATATCGATTCCGGTTTGTTCCATCAAGGCGTAGTAGGGAGTCAATACGGTCTGGCCGCTGCCATCCACTCCCAGGTTATAGGTGGGGGACCGGCTGGTTCCATAAAAGTGGGAAAGCCCGAGATCCCAATCTCCCAGGCTGTGATACCAACGGGCGGCCCAATCCAGGTGATGCTCCTTGGCACTGGATTCATAACTGGCCAAATCGTCCTCGACGCGAGGTATGGTTCGCAGTCGGCCATGGTTTCCGGCAAAGGTGCGTTCTCTGAAATAGGGGAGAAGAAACAGGTCGAAGGTGCCATAATCTCGAATCAGGGAGAGGTTGATCATGGGCTGTCCTAACTTTTTTTCTCCGTCGATACTCTCGATTCCGTCGGTCTGATTGATGACGTCAACCAGATGTTGTGACTCGGTTACACCCCAAAAGAGCTTTCGAATGCCTGTGCGAATTTCCCAATCGCTTCCCACCATCACCCAGGTCAACTCGCGAATGTCGGCATGGGTCCGTTCCGGGTCCATGGCATCCAGGCGAAGAAAGGGCACAAAAGCCAGGAATTGATCCCCCTTGTCCCACTGCTTGTAATATTCCGGCTGGATGGCCAGGGAGAGCCCGCCAGAGCGCTGTTGATTGTCGGCGGCCTGCTCCGGGAACAGTCGGGATTCCACGCCGACGTAGCCACTCCATCGACCGCTTTCGGCCAGAACCAGTCCCGGAGTCAGCAGCAGAGGCAGAAGGAGAAGAAATAATGAGAGTTTAAAAGAGGTCATCTGGCTCTTTTCAAGCTGTTTTGGTTAAAGTCATTCTCCTCCAGGCCAACACGGAAGCTGTAGTTCTCCCATATCAACCGGGTGCTTTTACCGGTTTGGTGGTTTTGCATGTCCATCTGATCGGGCCGCCAATACTGATTGAGATATTGGTTGTAACCCGAGAATGTCTGGGTTTTCAATAGGGCGTTTTTACGGTCGTAATAGTCGGCTTTTTGCACCCGATACGCCTCTTTGTCAATCCAAACCATCTGTCGGGTATAGCCGGAATACTCGTAGGCGGGACGACGCTCGATGACAAAACAGTCCAGACCATTATAGGTTTCGTCCTTGATCCATAGATAGGTGTATTTTTCGATTTCCTGGGAGCCGAGATCTTCAAAGGCAAATTCACTCCCCATAAAGGGGCCGGACTTGTTCCGGGATGAGATCCGCTTGACCCGTTTGAGGGCTGGCAGATACATCCATTGATCATCCGGGTCGATCGGATGAGAGAAGGTGAGCATGGCCGTGCCTTTGATGTCGGCTGGTTGGTCAAATATGGAAAGGCTCTTATCTCCGTCCCCCGGCACTTCCAGGGTTTTAAATCGGATATAACGATAGCTTTCGTCTCCGGCCTTATTGACCAGGGTCATGGTCATTTTAGCGGTCGAGTCGCCAAACCCTTCATCTCTCCGATCCACCTCTTTGGCGATGGCAAGGCCTTTTTCCGCCGGGGTTTCACTGTAGCCGGTGATGGGTAGAAGCATCAAAAGGGTAGCCAAAAATATTCGAGAATAAAATTTCATGATTATTTCTCCAGTTTCATGAGAATGGATGGCAACAGCAGAAAATCAGCGATCAAGGCAAAGGCGATGGTGATGGCGGTTAACAATCCCATTCCGGAGTTTAAGCGGAAGTCAGAAAAGGTCAGGACAAAAAATCCGCAAACCAATACCGCCGAAGTGACCCATAATGCCGTCCCGACCGTCGAAAAAGCGTATTGAACAGCCTCTTGGGGAGAACTGCCTTTTTCGCGGCGTGCCCGGAGATATTTACTGAGAAAATGGACGGAATCATCGACAACAATACCAAGAGTCATGCCGGTCACGATGGAGAGTGCCAGGCCGACTTCACCGACCAGCATGCCCCATAATCCAAAAGCCATGGCCATGGGAACCAGGTTTGGGATCAGGCTGATCAGGCCGATTTTTATGGAGCGTAGCGAGACCATCATGATGATGGAGATCAGGATTAATGCCGTCAGGGTTCCAAGTATCATGCTTTTGATATTACGATTGCCGATGTGGGCAAACATCACCGTCGGGCTGGAACCGTCCACCTGCATGGATGACGGAAGATTTTCCACCTGCCATTTTTTGGCCCGCTCGGCGATGGCGATCACCTCGTTGGAAGAGAGATTTTTCATGGTGACGACAAACCGGGTCGCCGATTTGTCCAGGTTGATCTGGTTGTTGAGGTCCAGGCCATAGGGCAGGGACATTTCATAGAGCAGAAGGTATTGAGCCGCCAGATCCTGTTGGTTGGGCAGGGTGTACCAGTTGGGGTCGTCCCCGTGCATGTTTTTGTTCAACCGTTTGAAGATATCGGTGATGGAGCTGACATGGATGACCTCCGGTTGTGAGCGATACCACTGGGCGAACCGTTCGACATGGTGCAAAAAATCAGGATTCGATACCCCGCTCTCCATCCCGGAATCCAGAGAATAGTCAATGTTGTAGATTCCGGTCAGTCGTTCGTTTGAAAAGTCCGATGCAACTCTAAAGTGTATGTTTTTACTAAAATATTTAACAAATTCATCGTTGAGTTCGTTGTTGGGAATAAAGGCTGAAAGGAGAATGACCACGGTCAGCATGCCCCAGGTCAGTTGGTTGTGCTTCCGAATGACGAACGCACCAAATCGATCCATGGCCTGACCGGTACGACTGTTTTCCGGTTTGACCTGAACCGGCAAAACCATCATCAGGGCCGGAAGCAGCGTAATGGAGAGGATAAAGGCGACGCCAACCCCCATGGCCACCATGTTGCCCAAATCCCGAAACGGAGGTACTTCGCCGAAATTCATACTTAAAAAACCGATGGCCGTCGTCAGTGAGGTCAAGAAAACCGGGTGCAGATTGATTCTCAAGCTCTCCTGCATGGCTTGGCGTTTGTCGGTTCCACCGTTATGGCGTAAAAAATAGAGAAAGGTGATGAGGATGTGCACACAATCGGCCACGGCCATGGTCAAGATGATGGTGGGAGCCGATGAAGAGGGGCCGGTCAGGGGAATGCCCAGCCAACCGGTCAAGCCCATGGTGGTGGCCACGGTCATCAGAATGATCACCACCGTGGCGATGGTTGCTGAAATAGAGCGCAACATGAATCCCAGGGTCAGAATGACCACCAGGAACATGAACGGAACCAGGGTTGACATGTCGTGCTGTGCGGCAGTCGGGAAAGCGTTGTTCATCATGGTGATGCCGGTCAGATAAACCTCGACATCCGGGTGTTTCAGGCGAAGATCTCTGGCCATTTTTTGAACAAAACCGGCCACCTCCGGCACCTCTTTGGCTTGGTCGATACCCGGTAGCTGGATGGTGACGTTGACACCGGTGACATCCGCTGCGGCTGGAATCAGACGGTTGATCAACATGGGTTCGTTGATCGCCACCTGTTTGATTCTTTCCATATCGGATTGGGTCAAGGATTCCGGGTCTTCCACCAGATCGGCGACCAGCAGATCGTCTCCTTCAGCCTGGGTGTGTTGATAATTGGTTAGAGAGTCTACCCGAATGGAGAAGGGAACCTGCCAGGACTCTTTGGTTAGATCCTTGATGATACGCAGCATTTCCGGCGTAAAAATCTTCCCATCCTTCGGAGCGAGAACAAACAGGACATTGTCGTTTTTGGTGTAGGTGTTTTGCAGATTGTCAAAGGCCAGCATTTGAGGATTGTCAGCGGAGAAAAAAATCCGATAATCGGTTTCAAACCTTAATAATTTTGCCCCGCTGGCCATGAAAATCACCAACGGAATAATAATCAGCAAGACCAGCCATCGCCAGCGAATGACCTGGTTGAAAAACAACTCTTTCATGAATGGACGCTCCCAAGGCTCGGCCCGAAATGATTCAATGTGATCCAGAGACAGCTTACCGGCCATGTCAAACAGCTCCCGGCTTTGAGCGATCCCAACGCCCCGATCAGTAGGGATTGAAAAACAAATGCCTGTGGGTCGGCATTGATGAAAACTTTGATTTTTCGCATTTTTTGTGCCTCTACCAAGGTTTGGGCGATTCCCTTTCTCTACCCGAAAAATATTGTTGCCAATCGTCAGAAATGGTGATCAACCAAACTTACATCGGAAGATATGATTATAAGTAGTGAAGCAGTCGGACCAGACTTTGGGTGCCGGTATGAAACGTTGGAAGATGCAGGTTCTCATTGGGCGAGTGAGGGCAAGCATCCGGCAGGGCAAATCCGATCAGCAGGGTAGGCAGGTTTAGATAGCGTTCAAAGTCTGCCACAACGGGGATGGTTGCTCCTTCTCCAACCAGTAGAGGGGGGTGTTCAAAAGACTCTTCCAAAGCCCGTTTTGCCGCAACCAGTGCGGGCAGATTGTGGGGGATGGAGATTCCTCGTCCGCCGCCGGGCACTCGATCCACGGTCAAGGTGACACCATCAGGCTGAATGGATTGAAAAAAGTCCCGCACCCTAGATTCAATCTCATCCGGCTCCTGTCCATCGACCAGTCGCATGGAAAGTTTGGCGTGGGCCTGGGATGGAATGACGGTTTTCGACCCTGGTCCCATGAAGCCACCCCAGATTCCGTTGATTTCGAAGGTGGGTCGCAGCCAAAGCCGCTCCAACGTGGAATAGCCATGTTCTCCCCATCCGGCTTTCAAGCCGACTGATTCCAGATAGCGTTTTTCGTCAAAGGGGAGGGTCTTGTGGAGGTGGCGCAGTGCCAAATTGGGAGGTTGAACCTGGTCATAGAATCCGGGAATTAAAATATGGCCTTGATCATTTTTGATGGAGGCCAACATTCGAGATAAAATTTCCAACGGGTTGGCAATGGCACCGCCAAAAGTGCCCGAATGAAGATCGCGGTTCGGTCCGGTCAGGGTCAGCTCCAAAAAAAGCAATCCACGCAGAGAGGTCGTGATGGCTGGAACACCCTCTGCCCACATGGAGGAGTCGGAAACCAGGGCGACATCTCCCTGAAGCTCCGAGGCGTGCTGCTTTAGAAATTCGGGAAGATTGGCGCTGCCAAACTCCTCCTCGCCCTCAATGACAAAACAGACGTTGACCGGAAGAGCCTCTTTGGTGGCCAAAATGGCTTTGACCGCCTGGATATGCATGAAAATTTGCCCTTTGTCATCCGCCGAACCGCGGGCAAACATCCGATCGTGTCGGATATAGGGTGAAAAAGGCGGCTCTGTCCAGAGTGGCAGTGGATCGACCGGTTGTACGTCATAGTGGCCGTAGATAATCACGGTCGGTCGGTTTTCCGCTTTTCGCCAACTTCCCGTGACAATGGGGTGTCCGGCTGTCGGGTGGATCTCTACCGATTCCAATCCCGCTTCTCTCAACAGGTGAGCGGTATATTCCGCACAAGAGACCAAACTCTCTTTTTGGGTCGGATCACTGGAAATGGAGGGGATCTTCAGGTAATCGGTCAGGTCTGCGAGACATTGAAAGTGGTGGTTGTTGAGGTAGTAAAAAATCTCGTCCATAGGGCTGCTGGCTTTTCCGGTGTTATTCGTCTGGGTCAGGAGCCAGGTCACGGGGGTGTTGGATAGTAACAATGCTGGCCGATCCCGATTTCAGGGATTTCCAGTCGTCCGGCATTTTAAGAGAGACTACCGTAGCGGTTTTGATGAGAAAAAGATTGGACTCCAATGTCTCTTCCATATCCTGACTCTCATCCTCCAACTCTTCGACCTGTTGGGTCAGATAGGAGGCTAGAAATTCGAGGCCAGGATTATGTCCTACCAGCATGACGCTGTTGTTTTTTGAGGGGATTTCAGAGAGAATTTCGAGAAGATCTTCAGTTCCCGCACCATAGACCCGAGGGTCCCAGTTGATGTTGGATTTTTTGATGTTCATGGCTTTGCAGATTTTTAATGTGGTCTCTTTGGCCCGTTGGGCCGGTGAGCTGACAATGTAGTCTGGAACCATGCTTTGATCCAATAACCACTGACCCATCCGAGGCGCGTCAATCTTACCGCGCTTGGCCAAAGGTCGTTCAAAATCGGTGATCGCATCCGTATCCCAAGCCGATTTTGCATGTCGCATAATGATTAGATGTCTTGCCATCAACCGAAATTCCAAGGATTGCACTTCAACGCTAGATTGCGTTTTTCAGCCGTAAAAGGTAAGGATCGAACACTATCAGTATTGCAGCAGTCAGGCAAGAACATATTTCGGATTCTTGGAGGCCTGAGTTGGCCATGGGAACGGTTTGTGTCGTATAAGATATTGGTTTGTTTGATGTAACGCTCACGTATAAAATTATATTAATGAAAGATAGGGAGGGGCTTTTTTCATGAACGCAGACCAGGTTTGTCGGCTCTCATTGTTGTCGGGAACACCCACTTGCGCCATCACTTCTGCTAAGCCGGAGAGCAGTTGGTCGATATGGTCCGGCGTATGGGTGGCATTGATGGTAATGCGCAGCCGGGAACCGTTGTTCTGAACCAAAGGTGGAGTGACGGCGATGCAGGAGAGTCCCCTGGCCAGTAAGATCTGTTCTGCTTTATAGGCGGATTCGGTGCTGCCAAGGATCAGAGGAATGATGGGGGACCACTGTTTTGGCGGGGGAATCTCCATCCTTTGAAAACCCAGCAATAACCGTTTGACATTGTTCCACAACTGCTGACGAAGTTGGGGTTCGCTCTCCATGATATCCAGAGCGCAGAGAATTCCAGCCGCCTGTTCAGCCGGAAGGCTGGAGGTGAAACGATAACCGGAGGCACTGGATTTTAAAAAGTCGATCACCGATTGTTTCGTTGCGATAAAGCCGCCCATGGCACCAAGGGATTTGCTCAGGGTTCCCATATGGACCGAAATCTGCTCCTCTACCCCGAAATGTTCTGCCACACCCCGGCCATGCTGGCCAAAAATGCCTGTGCCATGGGCGTCGTCCACCAGGATTGAGGCCTGATATCGTTCGGCCAAAGCGGTCATTTCATCCAGGGGGGCCAGGTCGCCATCCATGCTGAAAACTCCGTCCGTGACGATGAGTTTTCTCGATGACGTATCGGTGGCCAACAGGGTTTCCAGATGGTCCATATCGTTGTGTCGATATTTTTTACAGTGGCCATGGGATAGTCGAATGCCCATTTGAATGCTACGGTGGTTGAGTGCGTCGGAAAAGATGGTGCCGACCTCCCCATTCCAAGGCCGGCCATAGAAGCGATGACAGTACCACTCCCCATCCATCAGGCCGGGGATGACCGCCACGTTGGCCAGAAGTCCCGTGGCAAAAATCATGGCGGATTCGACCCCTTTAAATTGAGCGATCCGAGACTCCAACGTTTCGAGTAGAGCGATGTTTCCGCCCAGTTTTCTCGATTCACAGGTGCCCATGGTGTATTTTTGCAAAGCTTTCTGAGCCACTTCCAATACTTCCGGGCGGCGGCTGAGACCGAGATAATTGTTGGAAGAGAAGGAGATGAAACGGCGGCCATCAACCGTGAACTCTGGAGTGGGAGGCGCATCGATTAGAGGCTCTTTTGGCAAGAGCTTTTTGTCATTCAGCCACTTAGAACAGTGGTCGATGCTCTGCAACAAAGGCGGGACCGGTTTGTTATTCAAGGAGAGTGGAGCTCCGAAGTCTATTGGGTTTTGCTCAAGAGAGAAGGAGGTTTAGATATCCAAAAATCCCTGGGCGAAGTGGGCTTTTTCTTGGATGAACTTGAAGCGTTCAATGGGACGCTTTCCCATTAATCGGTCAAAGGTGTCGTGGGTAATGTGTTCATCATCGATGAAAACCTTGAGAAGACGTCGGGTTTTTGAGCTCATGGTTGTCTCACGAAGTTGGGAAGGCACCATCTCTCCCAACCCCTTGAAGCGGGAGATGTCTATGCGGGCGTTGGGCCTTTTCTTTCTGATATTTGCGACAATTTTATCTTTTTCCATCTCATCCAGAGCGTAGGCGCTCTCCGATCCGGAGTTGACCCGGAAGAGCGGCGGTTGGGCCAGATAAAGATGGCCGTCTGTAATCAGCTGCGGCATGAATCGATAGAAAAAGGTCAAAAGAAGACTGGCAATATGGGCGCCATCGACATCGGCATCAGTCATGATGATAACGCTGCCATAGCGAAGACCGCTGATGTCAAACTGCTTGCCACAACCGGCACCGATGGCGGTTATCAAATTTTGAATTTCGGCATTTTTCTCAAATTTATCCAGGTTGGCCTGCTCGACATTGAGAATTTTTCCCCGGAGGGGAAGGACTGCCTGGTTGTGGCGGTCTCGTGCCTGTTTCGCTGAGCCTCCGGCCGAGTCGCCCTCGACGATGAACAGTTCGGAAATGTCAGAGTCGGAGGTGATGCAGTCGGTCAGTTTGCCGGGAAGAGTCAGGCGGGTTGTTACCGATTTGCGCTTGATGACGGTATTCGATTTTCTCCGGTTTTGCCGCTCTTTAGCCAGATCGACGATGGTTCCGACCAATTGCGAAGCCAGTTCGGGTTGGCTGTGAAGCCAATGGTCCAGTTGGTCTTTGATAATGCCTTCAATGGGTCGGGCGATTCCGTTGTTGGTTAGCTTTTCCTTGGTTTGCCCCGAAAAATTGGGGGCGGGCAGAAAAACCGACAAGACCCCGTACAGCCCATCCATCACATCGTCAGAGGTGATGATTATCCCTTTGGGCAGAATATTGCGGGTCTCTGCAAATTCTCGGATTCCTTTGAGAAGAGCGCTTCTGAGTCCGGTTTCGTGGGTGCCGCCCTGGGGGGTGGGAATGGTGTTGCAGTAGGAGAGCTGTCGCCCTTTATCGGAGTAGGTCCAGGCGATGGCCCACTCTATGCGCATATCCTCTTCGGGACCAATATTTTTGGCCTGGCCGACAAAGGGGTCCGGAATGATTTTTTCCTGATTCTCAAGCCAGGTTACGATAAAGTCCTGTAGACCGTTGGGGTAATAGAACTCATGAACCTCATCGGTCTCATCGACCTTGATGCGGATTTTCACCCCTTGGTTCAAATAGGCCTTGGCGCGACACATTTCAATCAGGCTTTCGACCTGGAATTGAATCTCTGGAAAAATCTCAGAGTCAGGCATGAACGTTACTTTTGTGCCGCGCTTGCGAGTGGCTTCCAGTTGCACCAAAGCCCCCTGGGCGTTGCCACGGGAAAATTTTTGCTGCCAGCTATATCCGTCTCGATCGACTAGAACGGTGGTCCACTCAGAGAGCGCGTTGACCACGGAAATTCCGACACCGTTGAGACCACCGGCGGTTGCATAGGACTTGTTATGAAATTTTCCACCAGCATGAAGTTTGGTCAGAATGACTTCCAGGGCGGATTTATCCGGGTAACGGGGCAGGGGATCGACTGGAATTCCGCGACCATTATCTTGAACGGAGACTGACCCATCCCGATGCAGGGTCAGGGTAACCCGATCGGCATGTCCTGCCACAACCTCGTCGGTGGCATTGTCCAGAAGTTCGGTGACCAAGTGGTGTAAGGCCCGCTTATCGGTCCCGCCGATATACATTCCGGGCCGTCTTCGAACACCCTCCAGACCCTCTAGTACCTCAATGTCTGATGCAGTGTATGTCATTTGAAGAGAATCACGAATTCCAGTTAAAAAATCATGGGTGTCTCCAAGGTGATGGAGATCAATTACGTCAAAATATCATTTGTGCCGGTAGGAAATCCGCCCCTTTGTCAAATCGTAAGGAGTCAGCTGCACCGTCACTTTGTCTCCGGGAAGAATGCGGATGTAGTGTTTGCGCATCCGTCCGGAAATGTGACAGAGCAACTTGTGCTTGTTCTCCAACTCGACGCGGAACATGGCGTTCGGAAGGTTTTCCAAGACGGTTCCTTCCATTTCAATGACATCTTCTTTACTCAAAGTTCTTTTCCTTAAAACGAACTAGGTCCGGTTATGGCGGACGATCAGGGTGTTTTTCTAATCCAACTGCAAAAAGCAGTCGATTCCTCACAATTTAGCCCATCAGAAATAAACTTTTTTTTAAAAAAAATCAATGACAAACTAACCCGGATAATCCTGAATCGGGCAGTTTGGCGTGCATTAATGGTGCAACATATTGGTTTATCTGGTGAATCGAGATGTCGTACCCGTGATGAGCGAACTGCGGCCGAATCCAGGAGCGTTCATCAAACAGATCGTCACTTCAAAATGGAACCCAGTTGTGGTAGCAAAGATTGTGTAAAGGTTTCAGCTGGGAAGTTTCTGCTGCGAATCGTGCCGGTTTGTATCTCGGAACGATATTTATTATTTTCTTCGGCCATCGTTGAGAGGGTTGGCAGAGGTTGTTCGGAATCGGGGCTTTTTTTGCCATAGGAAAAATCGATGGTCTTGATCACGATGCCCGCTGTGGCAAACTGGGTGAGGGTGAGGGGGGTTTTGCTTTTTTTGTCAACGGTCAGCTCAATGTATTGGTAGGGGATGTCGGCTGAATTGGCGGTTAATGTCACGGTCAACTGGTTTTTGTTCTCCGTGACCTTTTCAAGGGTGTGGTTGAGGTGAAACGGGACGGATAATAGATCGGCATTATTGAATACGCCGCCAACCAGAGCGTGGCGCAGGCTGCTCTCCCGCAGTTGGATTTCGCCGGGAATATGGGTCCAAACCTGATCTCCCAAACGCAGGGCTGCTCTTCCTTGTAGGGTCTTGGGGGCGACGATCAGAATTACCGCTTTTCCGTTGCCGTCCTCGGCTGAATAGGCTGTTATCTGATTCTTCTTGCCGTTGGGTTGATGGTTGATTATTTGAAAATAGCGCTCATAAGAGCCGGGATGCATCTGTTGATCAATCTGTTTAAGGAGCATTTGCTCCCGCTCACCCGCCTGAACGTTTGCAGGCAACAGAGCCGAGAATGTGACCAGAACAACCCACAGCAAAGAAAAAATAAGCCTGTTCATCGAATGCTCCATCCCTATCAAATTTTACCCGTGATACCGTTGTTTCACCATCCCGAATTTGGCAGTTGAACCTGTGCGGTTGGTGCAAGATGTTGGGCCATGTGCATACGTACAACTGCCGAATTTTGGATCATGATAATCACAACCAATTCGCTGGCGATACTGATTTTGAAAAGTGCCAACCCTCTTTTTTTACCCTGTTCCTGGTCAGTTTCTTGAATTGTTGTTAACTTGATCGAATTTTAAAATGATGATAACGGGTCGTAACGATCCTTGCCATCTTGAATTTTTCGGATAGAAACTCATGCTGCATTGGTCAAACACCATATTGGTTCTCACCTGTCTGGCTGGACTCCTGGTCGTGGCTCTGCGATTTGTCCTGATTCCGTTTTGGAAGAAACGGCGGAAGATTCGCGCCCAGTCATATTGTCCTTCAATCCGACTCCCCCTTTTACCGAAAAAACTCGATCGGGTTGTTGAGATTCCCAGCCGGAAAAATGATGCGCTCATCTATCGGATCAATGTTTTTCAGCTGACCTGCACCTGCACCCGATTTAAACAGTCCCGAGGATTTCTTCCCACCCAAGATATCCGCCGATTGTGTCGCCATCTCAGAAAGGAACTTGAAAACAGCAACGCTTTGCTGAGCCTTGATGAAATGCACCAGTGCATTATTGATCAACGGGTTCGGGATAGATGTTATGATGAGGTCGAAATCTGCAAGACGCCTGTGGCGATCGGTTTTCATCCGTGTAGCGATTTTGTTCGGATTTATTCTCGAAAAAAGCTTGCCAACGACCCCGTTGACGGACCACTGTCCGGCCCTTATGAAAAATATACCCTCATTCTCAGTCAAGAGGTGTGGATCTATGGTACGCCACCCCACCATGCCAATGAGGTGATCGCCCTGGCCAGTCAGCTATTGAAAAAATATCGGGTCATCTATACCGGGGGGAAAAAACAGCCGCCTGATCGTCCGGTCAGCGATCAAGGTCAAGAATGACGGTTTTATTTTTTCAAAAGCTCTCAATGGATCATCGGTTTTTCAACTTTGGCCGAAAAGAGCCTGTCCATGGTCGCCGAGAGCTGTTTTCTCTCCAGTTTTTCCCGTTTTGGAATGATTTGCGCCATCAGATCCATACGCGTGGCAAAAAAGATGGTTTGTGATCCCTCCAAAGAAGGATTTTCCCCCGGTGCGGCTGTGCTGTTCCATTTCATCGTCATCGATTTGTCCTTCTTCCGATTGTGTCGTCAAGAATGCGTGAAAACACCGTGCCCGATTGAAGCTTAGTGCTTTCTTGAGGTTCTCTGCCACTCTTCCATTAATTTTTTGCTGTGATTCCATGTCAGAAAACAAGATACGGTCAATCCAGCGATCAGCAGGATGTCCCGGAATAAAAAAATTATCTGTATCATAGCTTGCCTGGCTGTTCCAAGTGAATGACAATCCGTCGATTTGTGGTCTTAGGTTGTTTATAATCATGCAAAAGGCAAGCCACTCTTCCGTCTGTCTCGCTGTACAGCGATTCCGTTCAAAGGATTTTGGCGCTACAGAAACGATTCACCTCTTGGAGCGATAAGCGAAGATTTGGCTGGTGCCAAGGATTGGTTAGTCGTGCCGATTGCTGGTCAAATGGTCTGGATGGCGGGTAAAGGGCAGTTTTAGCATGCCGGAAAGGGTGTTCACCTGTTTGGGGTTGCGAAACTCCTTCAGCCCGATCTGCATTTCTGAATGACTTTCGAGAGGTTGAGCTGTATAGGTGCCCATCATGCGGTCCCACCAGGGTAGGTTGAAGCCAAAGTTGGAGTTGGCCAGGGGGAAGTGAACACTGTGGTGGACCCGGTGCATGTCCGGCGTTACGACGAACAGGCGCAGCACCCGGTCAATGGTCTCGGAAAGGTGGATGTTGCCATGGTTGAACAGGGCTGTGGCATTGAGCAGAACTTCAAAAATCAAAACCGCCACGGCAGAAGGTCCCAGCGCCATTACCACGGCCAGCTTAAGGACCATGGAGAGAAGAATTTCCATGGGGTGAAATCGCGCGCCGGTCGTCAGGTCGTAGTCGAGATCGGCGTGGTGCATGCGGTGCAGTCGCCAAAGGGTAGGGATGGCGTGAAACAGGACATGTTGCACGTAGATGGCAAAATCCAAAACGACGATACCGATCAAGGCCTCCAGCCCTCTTGACAGATGCAGATTGTTGAGCAAACCCCAGCCTTTCTCTTCCCCCGTCAAAGCCAGTCCGACGGCGGCGGTTGGAAAAATCAGTCGCAGCAAAACCGTGTTCAAGACCACTATCCCCAGGTTGGCGCTCCAGCGGCCACTTTTCGGAACCGTCAAGGATCGTCTCGGAGCGGCCAACTCCCACAGAGCCACCAGGGCGAAGACCCCAAAAAAAAAGCCGAGTCGGATGAACTTCTCCTGGTCCAGTAGCGTCTGTTCCACGGTCTCTTCTCCACAATATCCCAATTCTGCGTTTATTTTGCCATTACTATGACAGGTGAAACCCGCTGCATGTCAATACTTCCTGATTGGAAAAAATGGGTCGAAATTTTTTTTTTGACGAAACTAAAAAATTATTTACAGGCTGTTGAGTCTCATGATAAAAGGATGGAGAGTGGTTGCAGATTTTTAGAAATTTTGTCTTTTAATCTATAAAATGCTGTTGACCGATTGTTAAACTGTGTATCAAAGAGTTAGGGGACTTTTAGTTATGGCAGAGCGTGAAAAAGGGACCGTCAAATGGTTCAATGAAAGCAAGGGTTTTGGCTTTATTGAGCGTGACGAAGGGAGAGGGGATGTTTTTGTTCACTTTAGCGCGATTTCCGGAGAGGGATTTCGCAATTTGGCAGAGGGGCAGCGGGTAGAGTTCAGCGTTGCTCAAGGCGATAAAGGCCCAAAGGCTGACGACGTCGTCTCCCTTTAAAGCGCCTTTCGTGGAACAAGACAGGTAAAAAAAACCGCAAGGGTCTTGGGGCTCTTGCGGTTTTTTTGTGACGGCTTACGCTTGGTTTTCCGGCTTTAGATCACGATTCATCAAGTCGGTGACGACGGAGTGAGGGGGGCGGTTTTCGTATAAGATTTCATAGACGGCATTTGAAATGGGCATTTCAATTTCCAACCGTTGAGCCAGATGATAAATGCTCAAAGCGGTTTTTACCCCTTCTGCCACCTCTTTTGATCCGGCCTGAATGGTCTCCAGACTCTCTCCGCTACCCAATCTAAATCCAACCGTCCGGTTTCGGGACATTTCAGAGGTGGCCGTCAACAGCAGGTCGCCCAACCCGGATAGCCCGGAAAAGGTTTCGGCAGAGGCGCCCAGTTGGGTGCCCAAACGCATGATTTCAGTCAATCCTCGGGTAATCAGGGCCGCGCGGGCGCTGTGTCCAAACCCCAGCCCATCGCTGATTCCGGCGGCGATGGCGATCACATTTTTTAGTGCGCCGCCCAATTCCAGTCCGACCACATCCCCTGTTCGATAGGTGCGAAAGGTAGGGGTGTGAAAGAGGTGCTGAATTTTTTCTACCAATATCGGGTCTACTCCGGCGATGGCGACAGCAGTGGGCAGTTTCTTGATGACGTCCCGGGCGAAGGAGGGGCCGGAAAGATAACAGGATTGTTTGGACCCCTGAGAGCCAAAGACCGACCTGTAAATCTCTGAAAGCAGGGTCAGCGTCTCGACCTCCACCCCTTTGCTGGCCGAGATGAATACGGTGTTCGAGCCGACCGCCTCGCGGATTGAGTGCAGAATGGAACGGGTGAACTGGGTTGGTACAACCATGACCAGGATCGGATGACGATGGACAACGTCGAGCAGATCCGTTGATGTGTGGATGTTTTCTGGAAGAGACAGCTCTGAGACATAGAGGGGATTGCGATGGTGGAGGCCAATTTCACGGGCCACCTCTTCCTCCCGACACCAGAGGGTGACAGCGGGTAGTTTTTCTGCCAGTACGGTAGCCAGTGCTGTTCCCCAGGAGCCTGCACCGATAATGGCGACGGCGTTTTGAGATTTATTATTTTCAGTCACGGTGTCACTATTTCCCTGTTATCGGGGTTGTAGGGGCAAAGTTTAATTGTTCACAAATTCTCATTACATCGGGTCTAACTGGGTCAGCGGCCAGCGAGCGCGGGCATTGAGTTCCCAGCCATCCTGGTATCCCCGGGCCAGCCGGCGCAAACCGGCCAGGGCGATCATGGCGCCGTTGTCGGTGCAGACGCTCAGGGCGGGAAAAATCAGTTGAATCTGTTGACCGGCCCGCTCAGTCAGCAGTTCCCGCAGTCGCTGGTTGGCGCCGACCCCGCCGGCAACCAGCAGTCGTGGGCATTGCGTGTGGTGACAGGCATTGATGGCCTTGATGGTCAAGGTTTCGACGATGGCCTCTTGATAGGCTGCGGCAACGTCCTGTTTGGTTTGCTGGCTCTGCTTGGCAAAGGAGTTTTTGATCAGGTGGTTTCTGAGGGATGTTTTTAGCCCGGAAAAAGAGAAGTCAAAGGCGGTTTTGTCCAGCAGAATCCGTGGGAATTGATAAGATTTTCTGTCTCCTTCCTGAGCCAGTTCAGAAATCGCCGGTCCACCGGGGTACGCCAGTCCCATCATTCTGGCGCCTTTGTCGAACGCCTCTCCGACCGCATCGTCACGGGTTTGGCCCAACAACCGATAGTCGCCAAAGCTGCGCGCGTAAAGCAATAAGGTGTGGCCACCGGATACCAGCAGGGCGACAAATGGAAAATCGACCGGGTTATCTTGGCTGCCGTGCTCCAAAAACGGGCTCATCAGGTGGCCTTCCATGTGGTGGACGCCAATCAGGGGTTTTTGGCAGGCCAGAGCCAGTCCCTTGGCGGCGGAAAGTCCCACCAGCAGTCCGCCAATGAGTCCGGGTCCGGCGGTTACGGCAATTCCGTCCAGCCTATCCGCTGTTGTGTTGGCCTGTTCCAAGGCCGCCTCGATCACGGGGCTGATGTTGGTGATATGAGCTCGACTGGCCAGTTCTGGCACGACACCACCATACTCGGCATGAATGGCCAGTTGGGTCAAAACAATGTTGGAGAGAACCTGTACCGGGCTGCCGGGCAGCGGTTCGGCTTCGACGACGGCCGCCGCCGTTTCGTCACAACTTGTTTCTATACCTAATATCCGCA
>JADFYU010000049.1 GCA_015232865.1 Magnetococcales bacterium | reverse complement strand
TCGATTTTTTCTAGTTCACCAGATAAACCAATATGTTGCACCGCTTACGCACTTCCAACTGCCGGATCTAGGTTAAAAAAGTACGCAGACTCCTGGTAGGCAACTCTTTTTTTGAAAAAATAGCAGGTGGTCAAAAGAGAAACAGGAGGGGTGCGTGATTTTCTCCGCCTCTCTTCGTAAAACAAACGCATAATCCTAGAAACGGCAGTTTTCTGCACAAGCCCGGCGCAACCGTTTGGTTTGTTCGGTACAACTGCCGAATCCAGGTTATGGATCTTGTTATCGAAGGATCGTTGAAATGGTTCGCTCTCCCATAGCCGGTGTCGGATATTTTTTTCGGGGTCTCACCCTTCTGGTCAAACCGGGTGTGCGCTTCTACGCCATTATTCCGTTGCTGATCAATTGTATCGTGTTTGCCCTCGGCATCTGGTATGCCTTTGGGCAGTTTCAGGTTTTTTTGGGGTGGGCCAACGGTTTTCTGCCCGATTGGTTGAACTGGCTTGGGTGGGTATTGATTCCCCTGCTGGTGGTGACCATGGGAGTCGGGATCTTCTTTACCTTCAGCATGATGGCCAACATCATCGCCGCCCCGTTTAATTCCATTTTGGCTGAACGGGTTGAACAACATCTGCGTGGCGGTCGAATCGACCCGGCCCAGGGCAATCCCAAGGGCATGTTGCTTCGCCTGATTCCCCTGATCTGGAACGAGTTTGGAAAAATAGCCTACAATATTTTGTGGGCGATTCCCTTTTTAGTGTTATTTATCGTGCCGGTGGTCAATGTTGCCGCTCCGTTTTTGTGGATCGCCTTTTCAGCCTGGATGTTGGCGATTCAGTATGCGGACATTCCGATGGGCAACCACAACTTGACCGGTGGTGAAGTCCGCCGGAAACTCAGAGAAAAACGCGGTGTCAGCCTCATATTCGGTGGGACGACCCTGCTGATGAACACCATCCCCTTCATCAATTTTCTCGTCATGCCCGCCGCCGTCGCCGGGGCCACCATCTTCTGGGTAGAATCCCTTGCCGAAAATAATCGGCAATAAACTCGGATAACCCTCAGTCTGCACGCCAATAAGCGGGTTTTTTTTCCTGAGCTTTCAACCGCCGTTTCTCGGTTCAATGCCGAATTTATTAGGTTCAAACACACAATGGGCTACGGTATACCCTTAGCCCATTGTGTGTTTGGTTCGATCTACCACAATTCCGGTTCACACTCTTCTTCGAAGCGTGGATCGGGCAGATTGCCGGGGGGCAGGGGTGCCCTGCGAGGGCCTTGTCGGGTGTCGAGGAAGGGGTACCGGGTGTAGATGTTTTCCAGTGCCTCGATAACATGATCTTCAGCGATAAAAATTCGTCTGGCCCAGGCAAACTCCCAGAGTTGCCAATAGAGATGGCGACAGGCCTCCTGCTCTTTGGTTTTTTTACCGGCGGCGTTGCAGCGAATTTCCAACTCCAGCATGTCTCGGAGCAGAATGGCGTTGCCTTCCGGGTCTTGGACCAGTAGTTCAGCCTCCAAGGCTCGAGGCTCCCGTTTTTCCAGATCGGAAAGGGTGATGCCAAGCGCCTGGATTAACGGGTCGGATAAATTGCTGTTGAAAATACCTACTCCATTCATGGCTTCGGAAACCCGATCACGTGAGAGAGAAAAAAGGCTGGTACCGATATTGCCCAGAGGTTCCCGTAAGGGATGAAAAACCCCTTGTGTGGTCAGGTGCAAGACCGTTTCCATGCCGGTATCGTTCCATATTTCGGACGGAAGTAGCGCTTCCAGATCTCCCTGGCGCATGCGATCGTAGCGCAAGGAACCGTCCTGTCTGAGAATAAGCTCCAGTATCGCGTCAATCAAAATTCTGTCGGACATCGGTTGGCTCTCCTTGGTTTTTTAAAGCATTTGATCCGCAACATGTTTGGTCAACTCGCTCAACATATGGGTGTAACTGCCCAATTCGTTGTCATACCAACCATAAAGAACGGTCTGAGTGACCGGGATCTCCAAGGTATGGCTCTGCATGGCCTGAATGACCTCTGGGGGAAGACCGGGAATATTGTCCAGATTGACACGAGTAAAGGCGGTCCGGGTGTGCGTCTCGTTGGCTTCGATAACCGCCGCGGCTTTTGGAAAGCCGATCATGTCCGAAGAGACATTCTGTGCTTCGGAATAGACCAGATGGTCCTGGTAGGGGCCTTGGGCTGCCGCCCGATAGATTTCGTTGATATCGGAGCGGTTGATCGGGTTGTCCCGGTCTGATGATTGCAAGTTGAGAGTCAAAATGATCAGGGAACCGGCGGAGGTTGGAATGCGCACCGATTCGGCCATAAAACCAATCTCGCCCATCTCCGGCAGCACCAGACGCAACGCCTTGGCCGCACCGGTTGTGGTTAGAATGATGTTATTGAGAATGCTGCGACTCTTGCGCAGGTCGGTTGCACCGGTTCGGGGTACGCTGTCAAGCACCTTCTGACTGCCGGTGGCCGCGTGGACCGTGACCATGGAGGCCGAAAGAATCATGTCGGAGCCGTAATGCTCCAGAATCGGCTTCATCATGTAGGAGAGACAGGTCGTGGTGCAGGAGGCCGCGGATATGACCGAGTGTTGGCTGGGTACATACATTTCATCGTTGATACCCATTACGGCGGTCAAGCTGTCCTCCGGGGTCGAAATGCCCCTGTTTTTTATTTTGAATGGGGCGGAAATCAGCACCTTTTCCGCGCCTGCCTCCAGATGGCCCCGGAGAGAGCCACCCGGAGCGTCTGCGGGCGCGGTCGGGTCGATAAAGACCCCGGTGCAATCAACGACGATGGAAACGCCATACTCTTTCCAGCCAATATCCCGCGGATTTCGGGCGGTGCGTAAAAAACGAACCGGCACGCCGTCGATGGTCAGTGTTCCAGCCTCTTCATCGATATTGTCGAGAATTTTTCCGCCATTGAATCCGTAGAGAAAATTGGAGAGTCGCCCATAAGAGCTATCTTTTTCCAAATGTTCGATCAAATCGGAAAAACCAAGACCGACTTCTCGGCCGACATTGACGACGATTTCTGAAAAGTTTTTTCGGGCGACGTGGTTCCAGAGTGTGAGTTTCCCGATCCGACCCATCCCGTTAATGCCCAGTTTCATAAAAAAATTCTCCTAATCTCTACCTGAATTCTACTCAACCTGGATTCGGCTGTTGCCGGCACGCCATCCGGCTGGCGCTATTGACTCAAGTGGTGAAACAGAAACACCAACATGCTGCGCCATTTGTGCTGGTCCAACGGACGAATCCGGGTTTGAAAAATAAATAAAGCCGCCCTGATTGCCATATTTTGATCTACTATTCGCCTAGATGCAATGAAAAGGGGACTGCCTCTGAAATTAAAGCCCGGGAAACCTGCCGAGGTTCTCCCTTTACTCCGATATTATGGGGTGACGACCGTCAGACCAAAGCTGTGCCAGCTCTGCATTCCACCCCGATAATAAAGAATTTTTTTGGCCGGATATCCCAACTCCAGCAATCCCCGGATTGCAGTCGGCGATTGTCCGCACCAAGAGCCGTTGCACCACAACGCCACTGTTTTGGCCTGGCTGAAGTCCCGTTGGTCGTCATGGGATTTAACCCCCAATTGATTTAGTGCGTCCTCAATGGAGATATCGTCCGCGCCCATGGAGGGACTGAGTGAAATATAGGGGATGTTGATGGAGCCGGGAATGGTTCCCCGCATATGCCAATCTGGAGTTCGGGCATCGACCAGGACGCCTCTGCCATCTTGCAACTTGGTCATCATGAAATGAATGAGTTCAATTTCACCGATTGTCTCCACACCAGGAGCCGCCTGCATGGGTTGGGCGCAAAAGGGTGGGCATTTGCGAGAGGTTTTTGCAAAAGTCGGGTGTATGGTTGCCAGCGTGTCTTGGTTACGCATGACCGTCACCATCCTGTCGCCGTGTTTCACCTGAAAGGAGGGGATTTCACGGGTAATTTTGACCGGCAGATTGTCGGATGCCACCCCTGACTCGGGAAGCGCGAAGAATAACAGCAGGCCAATCAGAAGATAGCTAAAGGGAATTCCGAATGTTTTCATGTTGTAGATCGAGCCTTTCGAAGTAGAGAGATGTATGGGTTTCTCTGCCAGGGTGCTCCATGCCCCTGGATTATCCAGGACAGATCCATTATCCCAACTTAACATACTATCATTTAATCCATTAATGTATAGATAAAAGAGGAAGTGTTACACTACTTTACATGGCAATAACGCTTTGCTAACAGGGCGGGGAGAGGGGTGCGCTGTCGATTTCGGTCAAAAATGAAGCCGGATCTGGGGCCGGTGTTTAGACCGGCCCCAAACGAAAACCTAGGCGAGCAAGGCTCTGGCCTTGGCGAGAACATTTTCGACACTGAATCCCATTTCGGTCAGGGCAATATCACCGGGGGCAGAGGTGCCGAAGTGATCCAAGGTGATCAAATCTCCCTGATCACCGATCCACCGGTGCCAGCCCAGAGATGAGCCGGCCTCTACGGCCAGCCGGGCTCGAACCGTTGGTGGTAGAACAGAATCCTGATAGTCGCGAGGTTGATCCTCAAACAGTTCCCAGGAGGGCATGGAGACAACGCGTACCTTGTGCCCCTCTTGAGAGAGCTGTTTTTGTGCTTCCAGGATCAGTTGAACCTCCGAGCCGGTTGCCAACAGCAGAATATCGGCTTCTCCTTGGCAATCGGATAGGACGTAGGCTCCTTTGTGGGCCAGTTTGCGTACCGAAGGGTCCAACACCGGGAGGTCTTGCCGGGAGAGGATCAGAGCGATCGGTTTGTTCAGGGTCAAGGCCATGGACCAGGCGGCAGCGGTCTCTTGGGCATCGGCGGGACGCAAGGTGATCAGGCCGGGTAGGGCGCGCAGGGTGGCCAGGTGTTCGATGGGTTGATGGGTCGGGCCGTCCTCGCCGACGGCGATGCTGTCGTGGGTCAGGACATAGGTGACGTGGGTGCCCATCAAAGCCGAAAGGCGCATGGCTCCGCGCATGTAGTCCGAAAAGACCAGGAAGGTGCCACAGAAGGGGATGACCCCCTTGTGGAGTGCCATGCCGTTACAGATGGCAGCCATGGCATGTTCACGAATACCGAAGTGAATGTTACGCTCGCCCTGATCGTTCATCCAGGTGTTGTTGGAGGGGGCCAGGTCCGCCGAACCGCCAATCAAGGCCGGAATCAACCCGGCAACTGCATTGAGAGCTTTGCCGGAGGCCGAACGGGTGGCCAGGGGTTTGTCCTCAAAAACCAGATTGTTCAAGCCCTGCTCCCAGCCGTCGGGCAGCTTGCCCTGCATCTGAGCGGTAAAACGGCTGGCTTCTTCGGGAAACTGGGTGGAGAAGGCGTGTAGGCGCGCCTTCCATTCCGCCTGTTGCTCTTGGCCCCGATCAATGGCCTTGCGGCAATAATTTTGCGCCACCTGGGGCACGTGAAACCGCTCCTCAGGCCACTTGTAAAATTGTCGGGTTTCACTCATGGCCTCGCCTTTAAGCGGAGATCCGTGAGCGCCGGCTGAGTCGGCTTTTGGACTGCCGTAACCGATATGGGTGCGAACGATAATCAGGGTCGGACGCTCCTCTTCGTGTTGTCCCTGACGAATGGCCAACTCGATGGCATCCAGATCCTCTCCGTCCTCAACCTGTAAAACCTGCCACTGGTAGGACTCAAAACGTCTGGCCACCTCTTCGCTAAAGGTTAAATCGGTCTTCCCTTCGATGGTGATTTTGTTGTCATCGTAGAGGTAGATCAGTTTGCCCAGACAGAGATGTCCGGCCAGGGAGGCCGCCTCGGCTGCCACCCCTTCCATGAGGTCGCCATCGGAGACTAAGGCATAGGTAAAGTGATCGACAATGGGCAGATATTCCTGTCGGTTGAAGTTTTGCGCCAGATGCCGCTCGGCCATGGCCATGCCGACTCCCATGGCAAATCCCTGACCCAGGGGGCCGGTGGTGGCTTCGACTCCCGGTGTATGACCATATTCGGGATGACCGGGGGTTTTGCTGCCCCATTGCCGAAAGGCCTTGATGTCGTCCAGGGAGAGATCGTAGCCGGTCAAATGAAGCAGGCCATAAAGCAGGGCCGAGCCGTGTCCTGCTGAGAGAATAAAGCGGTCTCGATCCATCCAGTTGGTGTCGCTGGGGTTGTGGCGTAAAATTCGGGTCCAGAGCGAATAGGCCATGGGAGCGGCACCCAGGGGCAGGCCGGGATGGCCTGAGTTGGCTTGCTCGATGGCATCGATGGCCAGCATACGTAACGTAGTGACGGCCAATTTGTCCAGAGCGGGGTCTCGCTCCTGTTTTTGGGCTGGGTTCTGTGTCATATTGTATGGTTTCCAGTTGTTATCCATTGGTAAATGGATAGGGTGGCGTTGCTGATCCAAGAAGGAGCAGACTATGTACCGTGATTATACCAAAAACAAAAATGGCCTGCCATATTTCCAATATAGATTTTTTTACGGAGTTTGCTTCCCACCCTTTAGTTTGGAAACGGCAGTTTACTGACTCGTGACTATTTTACGGGCACCTGGCGCTAATTTTTTTTGCACGGAGCAATCCGGCAAGAAAGTCTGATCGCCAACTGGAGAGCCCTTCGCTTTTTTTATTAAAATAGCCAGGTTGGGTTGGGCTTCCAACGCCGT
This sequence comes from Magnetococcales bacterium, assembly GCA_015232865.1. The sequence continues at coordinate 10,879 of JADFYU010000049.1, read as the reverse complement.
TTGCCCTGCCTGGGTTAGCTGGACAATAGCCTGTAGGTCAGGCTATACCTGTTTGAATATCGGGCGATCAGAAAAGGCTCGAATGAATCGAAGGGGGCAGAGAGTGACTTTGGAAATCAATAAAATCCAGACGCTGGATGAAATTGCACGGACTGCCGAGAGGCTTCGTCAGGCGGGGAGTCGGGTGGTGCTTTGTCACGGCACGTTTGATTTGCTGCATCCGGGCCATATGCGTCACCTGATGCAGGCCAGCCGGCAAGGTGATGCGTTGCTGGTTACTTTGACCGCAGATCGATATGTCTCCAAGGGGCCGGGACGGCCGGCCTTTCCCCAGCAATTGCGTGCGGAGAGCATGGCGGCGTTGGCCTGTGTGGATTATGTGGCGATCATTTCCCACGGCACCGGGATTCCGGCCATTGAGGCCATTCGGCCCGACGTCTACGTCAAAGGCAGCGATTACAAACAGTCCGACCAGGATATAACCGGAAATATCCTCCGGGAGAAAAATGCCGTTGAATCCTTTGGTGGTCATATTCACTTTACCGATGAAATCACCTTCAGTTCCAGCCGTCTGCTCAACCAGCACTTTGATATGCTCTCCCCCGGCGTCAAAGCCTATCTCCAGACCTTTAAACGCCGATACGGCATAGATGCGGTCATCAAGCAGATTCAAGATCTGGCCGGTCTGAAGGTGTTGGTGGTCGGTGAGGCGATCATCGATGAATATTGCACCGTCTGCCCCATGGGGGTGACGGGAAAAAACATTGATGTCCTCTCCTCCCGTTATGAATCCATGGAGACGTTCGCCGGCGGTTCGCTAGCCGTTGCCAATCACTTGTCCGGTTATGTGGCGGAGGTGACCTTGCTGACCGGACTGGGCCGGAACGATCCCCATGAGCCGTTTATCCGTTCCAAGCTGGCTGAAAACGTCCGTCCGTCCTTTTTTTACTATGAAAAGGCGCAAACGCTGGTTAAACGGCGATTTGTCGATGAAGATCTCAGCAAGTTGTTTGAAGTCTATTACTACGATCCAGCTCCGTTGACCCCAAAGCTGGATGCGGATTTGTGTCAATGGATTGCCGCCCACAGTGATCAATATGATGCGGTGATCGTCCCGGACTATGGCAATGGTTTTATCTCTGACAGCATGGTGGCGGCTCTGTGTCAGCATGCCCGTTTTCTGGCCGTCAATACCCAGATCAACAGTGGCAATCGGGGCTATCATGTCATCACCCGTTATGAACGGGCCGACTACATCTCCCTCAACGGCCCGGAGATCCGTCTGGCCGCCCACAATCGGCATGATCCCCTGGAGGATCTGGCTCTGGGGATTGGCCGGCAACTCCAGGCCAACACCTTTTCGGTCACCTTGGGCGCGGAGGGGGCCATGATGTTGGATGTCAAAGGCGGGATTGCTCTGGAAAGTCCGGCTCTTTTGACCAATGTAGTGGATCGAATCGGGGCTGGGGACAGCTATTTTGCTCTCTCCACTCTCTGTCTGGCTCAGGGGGGAGAGCGGGAGTTGGCTCTATTTCTGGGCAGTGCGGCGGCGGCTCTGGATGTGAGGATCGTCTGCAATCGCGAATCCATCGATCCGGTCTCTCTGCTCAAATTTGCCACCACCCTGCTCAAATGAGGGGTCCACGGCCTAAGTGGCTTTTGTTGGTCACCTTGCTGGTCGTTCCGATTTGCTTCGCCTCGCCGGTTTGGGCGGAAACCCTGTCCGATTTGAGTGGCCGAGCTATCATGGAGACCGTTTCAACCCGGCAGTTTCAGCCCTTCGAACAGGAAACGCTGACCATAACCCGCAGCGATGCGGAGGAGCGCTCGGCGGTTTGGTCGGCACGTCGTTATAGCCGGATTGAACGGGGCAGCGGTGATTCCAGCCGTTATCTTTTTGTTTTCGATGAGCCGGAATCGGTTCGGGGCGTGGTTTTTCTGATTCGAAAGATTGAGGGTGGGCTTCAGGGGCATTGGGTCTACCTGCCCGCCTTGGGGCCGTGGATGCAGCGTCTTGGCGGAGGGGGTGGTCAGGCCGGTATTCTCGATACCGATTTTACAGCCGAAGATCTGACCGATGAGGATATTCAACAGACCGTCTACCAACGTAAACCGGATGTCATGTACCACAAACGGCCCCACTTTCTGGTTGAGGCCCGTTCCATGAAGAGTGATAAGCGAACAGAGAGTCTCTACGGATTCCGCCGAATCTACATTGACCGGGAGTATTTCCGAATCAATCGAATCGACCTGTATGATCGCAGTGGCGCCCTGCTGAAAAGGCGGTTTAATCTGGGACATAAAAAAACCGGCTCGGTTTGGCGACCGGACATGGTTCGCATGGAGAATATCCAGACCGGCAGCCACACCACCGTCAAAACCAGCCAACGATTTTTTTCTGAGGATCGGGTTCCGGAGGATTTTTTCTCCCGTGATAAAATTGTCAAAGGTATCCTGATGGAGAAGAAAAAACGCGAGCCTGGTCTGTTGCCATAGGGGACGCATTCGAAACGGGTATGAGGAACGGTTGTCCGGGTTTCAACCTCAAAACAGCCGAATCCAGGTTCAGGCGGTCATATCTTTGGCCATGGATTCGGCCAGTCTATTGCCCAGTATCCGGCTGATGTTCAGGTTGAGCTTGGCTGAGATGTGGGGAAAAAATTTCATCTCCTTTTGTAATTGATCAAAATCGAAGACCAACACTTCAACCGGCTCCATGGCTCGGATCGAGGCGACCCGCTTGGTGGCTTGAATAAAGCCGATCTCACCAAATATCTGTCCGGGTGTCAGTGTGGCGAGCACAATCGGTTCGGTTTGTCCTGGTTTCATGAAACTCACCTGGACACGGCCGGATAGAATCAATCCCAGACTTTTTCCCACCGCTCCCTGGCGCATAAGCAGATCGTTGGTATTGAACCGTTTCAGTTCGGAGATCAAGATGGTTTTTTTAACCTCGAATAGAGACATGCCGGTAAAAAGCGGGCTTTTGTCCACCACCTCCCGACGCACCTTCAAGGCCAGGATCTGGGCAAAACCAACCAGACGGATGTGACGCATGAAGATGGGGGTGATCAGCAGATCGGCCACCAGGGCGAAAAAGAGGGTGGCGGCGGAGAGCTGGCCAAATTGGGCGATGATGGTGAAGTTGGAGTAACTCAAAACCAAAAAACCCATCATCAGGGCGATGCTGGTCGAGATAACCGGAACCGCCTGCTCGCGGATGGTTCGCCTCACCGCCTGGTCTCGGTTGGAGGTGGTTCGACACTCCTCCATATAACGAGAGAGCAGATGAATGGTATCGTCGACGGCAATTCCGATGGCGATGACTGCAACCATGGCCGTACCGGGATTGATGGAAAGCCCCAACAAACCCATGGTGCCAAAGACCAGGACGATGGGCAGCAGATTGGGAACCAGAGAGATGAAGCCTCCTTTCAAAGAGGTGAAAAGCAGGGACATCAAAACAAAAATAACCGCCAACAGCAGTCCCAACGACTTGATCTGGGCGGCGATCAGATCGTCGGCGGCGGCATTGATCATCAAATTTTCTCCCAAAACCGAGGTTGCAATCTCGGTTCCGGCGATCAGTCGGGCCGATTGTTTGAGATCCTCAACCAATAGATTCAACTCATGAGAGTCGCTGATATTGTGCCGAACCAAGATGGTTGCAGCGGAAAAATCGTGATTGACCAGGGGTGAGAGCTGCTTTCGGGAGAGAAAAAGCAGATATTGCTCGACGAGATTTTGAGAGTCGGGAATCTGGAAATAGTTCTGCTGGCCCTTATGAAATGAGCGATTGATCAGGGAGAGCAGATCGGCCAATGAGAGGCTGGAGTCGTGGAGGTTTTTTTGATTGAGCCAAGTCTGGATTTTTTGAAGACGTTCAATATTCGCCGGATTTTTGAAGGCCCCGGCCTCCTGGGATTCCAGGTAGACGAAAAAGCTTTTGACCCCGGAAAAATCTTCATGAATCTGTTCGGAGTGGATGACCAGGGGTTGGTCGGAATGAAAATAGGACAACGGATCGTTGGTCACATGCAGGGAGCGGGCGTGATGGAGAAAAAACAGCACCAGAATGGCGGTAATCAGGAGAGTGGTTTTGCCATGATGGTGGATGATGCGATCGAACAGGCGAATGATCCAGCCGGAGATTCCCAATACCTCTCCTCGCGCTCCAGTCAGTTTGGAGCGGGTCGGGCCGAAAAAAGAGAGGATCATCGGGGTCAGCAGCAGGGAGACGATCCCGTTGAAAAAAATGGCCAGCGTTGCGCTCAGGGCAAAATCCCGGATCATCTCGATATCGCTGAGCATGTTGCTGAAAAAACCCAGGGCGGTGGTGGTCAGGGTGAGCAGAAGTGGAAGACCGATATGGCGCAACATGTTCTGTACCGCTTCCAACCGGTAGCCGGCCGCAGCCGGTGGTTGGGAGGAGAATGAATTGTTGTCGGTGGTCGCCGTTTTCAGTTGAAGTTTGAGCAGAAGCCGGTTCATCTGTCCCAGGTAGGCGGAGAGCATATGGGTGTCTTCGGTGGCACCGATCACCAGCACCAGAGAAGGGAGCATGGCGGTCAGAACATTGATGGGAATGCCAAACCAGCCCATGGTGCCAAAGGTCCATAGCAGGCTGATGACAGAGGTGATCACCGGTAAAATGGCGGCCAGGGAGCTGCCCATCAGAAAAATGATCGAGAGAGCCAGGACCGCAGCGCTCAGGGGGGCGAGAACCAGCAGGTCATCGACAATGTTTTTCTTCAACTCCTCACTCAGACGTGGGGAGCCGACCTGAAATATCTGTTGAAATTGGGTTCGATTCTCCTCAACGATGCCCTCGATGGCACGATAGGCATTGAAATCAAATTGTTTGTTCCATTTCTGTTCTTCGTAACTGATCACCATGGACAGGGCCAATCCATCATCTGAAACAAGCTGTCCGGCCAGCAGGGGGTTGTCCAAGGCGTTGTTGCGAGCCTGGTTGATCAGAAAGGGATCGGTGGTTCCTTCTGTGAGCAGGGGGCCGGTAATCAGGGCGCCATCGGCAAAGCGGATGGTGGTCGTATTGATGATGCTGTCGACTTTGGTGACGAAGGAGAGTTTTTCAAGAGTGCGATGGATGGTGGTCAGGACCGCCAGTTTGTCGGCTTGCCAGAGGTTGCTGTCACGAATGTAGAGAACGATTTTATTGTCAGAGCCGAACTCCTGAACGACCTGATCATAAAGGGCGCGATCCGGGGCATGATCTCCGGCGAGGCTGGCCAGGTTGGTCTCGATACGGATGTGGATCAGGCCATAAGCGCACCAGGCGGAAACAACGGTCAAAAAAATCAGGGAGGCCAGTCGATGCCGGGTTCCGATCAGAAGAATCTTGATGAGGGTTTCCATGCTGAGCCTTATTGAAGAGGTCCCGGAGCACTGCAAATTTTGTCAAGTCAGGGAGATCACCCTGAATACACTGAAAAGGGGGGCTGAATCAAACTTTTACTCGATGAGGGGTTTTTACGGAGAAGAGAGTGGAATATAGTACAGGGTTATGAAGCACAAATTTTCCGACCGCCCAGATTTGAGTCAGCTTATGGCTTGTCATGAGTGTGATCTCCTCTATAGACTTCCGCCCCTGTCGGGTCGAACCCTGGCCCGATGCCATCGTTGTGGCACGGTTTTGGATCGGGGTGTCGAGAACGGTTTGAACAAAACCCTGGCTTTTACGGTGGCGGCACTGGTTTTTTTTCTCATTGCCAACGCCTACCCGGTTCTGGCACTCAAGGCGGTGGGCATGGAGCAGACCTACACCCTCTTTTCCGGGGCGATGGTCTTGATTCAATACGATTTGTGGGCGGTTGCGGTGACGGTGTTTTTAACCAGTATCATCTTTCCGTTTCTTCATATCGTCGGATTGCTCTATGTTTTGACTCCGCTAAAATATCAGCGCATACCCCGTTTTTTCATTCCGGCATTTCGGTTTTCCCTGGCGACGATGCCGTGGGCAATGGTGGGAGTCTACATGTTGGGGATTTTGGTCTCCATCGTCAAACTGGCGGACATGGCGACGGTGGTTCCGGGGTGGGGACTGTATGGGTTGGTGGGGTTGTTGGTGGTCTCGGTGGCGGCTGAAGCCTCCTTGAATCCTCGTCTGATCTGGCAAAGCTTCGACCGACTTCGGATCTTATCATGACGATGGAACGGTTTCAGGACTTGACGCCAGTGGGACAGACGGCTCGCAACGCCGGATTGGCCGCTTGCCACTCCTGCCATCTGGTGGTGGACCCGGCAAAGATCATGGGCGATCGCTGCCCCCGATGTCACGCGCCTGTCCACTCGCGAAAGATCAACAGCCTGAATCGAACCTGGGCGTTGGTGCTGACCGCCATCATTCTCTATATTCCAGCCAACATCTATCCGGTGATGACGGTCAGTCAACTGGGACGCGGGGAGCCAAGCACCATTTTGAGCGGGGTTATGCACCTCATCCATGCCGGGATGTGGCCGTTGGCCCTGATTGTTTTTGTCGCCAGTATTCTGGTGCCGGTGGGTAAGCTGGTTATTCTCATCTATCTTCTACTCTCGATTCAGTATCGATCCTTTCGTAAACCCAAGGATCGAACCCGGCTGTTCCGAATCCTGGAGTTGTTTGGCCATTGGTCGATGGTGGATGTGTTTCTGGTCTCTATTCTGGTTGCGTTGGTGGATTTGGGCTTCTTGGCAACCATTGAACCGGGTGTCGGGGTTTTATATTTTGGAGCGGTGGTGATTACCACGCTGTTTGCCTCACGCGCGTTTGATCCGCGCCTCATTTGGGATGTAATTGATGACGACCTTGGATGAAACAGCCCCCCCCTCAGACCCGGATTTCGAGGTGTCCGACTCTTCGATCCGTGCGGCCAGTCCCCATGTGGAGGCCGCTGGTGGTTTTTCCATGATCTGGCTTATCCCTCTGGTTGCCTTGTTGGTGGGGGGATGGTTGATCTTTAAAACCCTGAATGAAAAGGGGCCGGAAATTACCCTCTCTTTTAAATCGGCAGAGGGTATCGAATCCGGGAAGACACTTGTAAAACATAAAGATGTAACCATCGGTCAGGTCGATGACGTGCAGCTGTCCCAAGATTTCTCTTCAGTCGACCTTAAAGTGAGCCTGGTCAAGGGGGTGGGGAAATATCTGACCCCGACGGCTCAATTCTGGGTCGTGCGGCCCCGATTGTCCCTTCAGGGAATCTCCGGTCTGGGCACCCTGGTCTCTGGAGCCTACATCGAGCTGGAGCCGGGCAAACCGGGCAAACAGAAAGAGTTCTTCAAGGGGTTGGAGTCGCCGCCTTTGGTTCGGGCCGACTCGGAGGGAATCCGCATCCTGCTGACGACGCCGACTCTCGGCTCTCTGGCCATCGGTTCTCCGGTCTATTTTCGGGGTATTCCGGTCGGGGAGGTTTTGGGCTATGACCTGGCCAAGGAGAAACAGAGCGTCAATATCCACACCTTCATCAAGGCACCCTATCACTGGATGGTACGGGAGAATACCCGCTTTTGGTCGGTTAGCGGTGTGGATGTCTCGTTTGGGGCCGATGGTGTTCGGATTCAGACCTCAACGTTGGCTTCTCTGCTGTTGGGCGGGGTCGAGTTTGATACGCCGGAGACTCTGGAGGAGAGTCAATCGGCGATGAACGATTCAGTTTTTCCGCTCTACCCGGATAAACAGGCCATTACCGAGAACACCTATAGCCAGAAAATTCCGTTTTTGCTCTATTTTTCCGGCTCGGTTCGGGGGTTGAAGGTGGGGGCGCCGGTTGAATTCAGGGGGATAAAAATCGGTACGGTTACCGATGTCAAAATGGAGTTTGAGCGGGAAAAAACCAATTTTCGGGTAGTGGTTCTAGTTCAGATCGAGCCGGAACGGGTTTCGGAGATTGACAATAACGGCGACTCTTCCGGTATGGGCTCTCCCTACGAATTGCTGGAAACCCTGGTGGACCGGGGGTTGAGGGCGCAGTTGGAGACCGGCAATTATCTGACCGGGCAGCTTTTTGTCAACCTGACCCTAAAACCGGAAACGCCGGTGCATCTGGTTGGCGGCAACAAACGGTTTCCAGAGTTGCCGACGGTTCCGACCAATCTGGAGGAGATCAGCACTTTTGCCTCCAATTTTCTGGCCAAATTGCAAAAAATTCCCTTGGAAGAGATTGGCAATGAGCTGGCCTCTACCCTTAAAGGAGCCAATCGGACCGTCAACGCGCCGGAGATCATGAATACCGTTCGATCACTGGATCAGGCGTTGATCTCCCTGAAATCGACGGCCGACAAAATGGATGGGGCTATCGGACCTATGGGTAAGGAAATTGAAGAGGCGGCTCAAGCGGCGCAGGTGGCTTTGGTCCGCAGTGAGGAGCTGATGACCCTGATGAAGGAGGTGGTCGGACCGGACGCTCCGATGAACTATCGGGTGATGGAACTGTCTCAGGAGCTGACTTCGACGGCTCGTTCCATTCGTTCCTTTATCGACAGTATCAATCGAAAGCCGGAATCCTTGGTTTTCGGTAAAGGAAAGGAGGGATGATGTTTTCACTCACAAGTTTGGCAGTCAGTACTCTCAGGAATCGGTCCTTCAGCCGGGAGACAGCGGTTGACGGCACGCAGCAGGCTCCGAGAACCGCCGTTTCCCGGTTTATTCTCTGGGTCGGGCTGTTGTCGTTGTTGGGCGGTTGCACCGGTTTCATCGTCGAGGGTTCGCCTCCAACTCGGTTTTTTATTATTTCTCCGCTCATTGCCAATACGGTGGAAACCGGTAGCGGTACCCGAGAGCGGGAGTTGAGCCTGGCTGTTGAGCCGGTGGATATTCCCTCCTACCTGGATCGTCCGCAAATCGTCATTCGCACCAGTCAGAGTGAGCTGGATATTTCTGAATTCAATCTTTGGGCCGAGAGTCTGCGGGAAAATTTTTCGCGGGTATTGGTCGAAAATCTCTCCCTGCTTCTGGATTCCGATCGGGTTTTTCAACTTCCCGGCTTAAAACGGCAGATTGCTGATTTTCGGATCATGGTCCGCATCATTCAATTTGAGCGGGCCGAAGACGGCACCACCCGTCTGACCGTTCGTTGGAAGCTCTACAACAGCGACGCAACCAAACTGCTGTTCCGGGAAAATGCGGTTTTGACCGGCCAGAAGGCCGGAAAGGACGACTACCCGGCCATTGCCGAATCCATGAGCCATCTTCTCGCCAAGTTCAGCCGCCGCATTGCTTCGGTCATTCGCCAACAGACGACGCCGTAGAACTTCAGGGTGCCGCCAAACCGGATGAGTAGCCCGACCTGTTATCTCGTGTAACAGGTCGGGCTGTTTGATCTATCTTTTGAAAACATAGTCCGGCTTAAAGTACCAGACCAGCAGGGGTAGGAAGGTTAAGGCGGTGAAGACGTCGATGATGATGGCTTCGCCGATATACATGCCCAAACCCCAGGTATTGCCCAGCTCTGTTGAGACCAGGGGGATAAAACTGCCCAACAAAACGATCACCGAGGCAACTACCGCCGAACCGGTGGAGGAGAGAGTGTTGCTCAGGGCTTTGTTCCAATCGTTGTCGTGCTCCTGCATCTCCTCACGCAATCGGAAAACCATATAGATGCTGTAATCGACACCGAGTCCCATGGCGATGGAGAGTGCGACCAGATTGGCAAAATGGAGATTGCCGGACCAGTTTTCGGTAGCGGTGAAATATCCGGCCAATCCATATTGGGCAAACAGGGTGATCAACAGCACCGATATGAGCATGCCGGAGACAGCCAGAGAACGAAACATCAAGGCCGAGATGATGAAGATAGCCGTGGCGGTCTGAAGCGGACCCCGCAGCCACTCCTTGATGCTCACCTCCCAGGTGGCCTCGGTCGCCCCCAGGAAACCGCCGATTCCCGGCTCCAGGTAGCCCGGACCGGGTTGGGACAGTTCGTTGGTATCCCCGGATGTGTCTTGATTGCGCAGGCCAAAATTGACCTGAGAGAAACCGGCATCGTTTTTATGTTTTTCGATGTAGGCCTGAATGTCGGCCACGGTCTGATGGGTTTTTTTCGGGTCCATGGTGTTGACAAAGCCCAAAACCACTCCTTCATTCCAGGTCTGATTGTTGACAAAGGCCGAAAGCTCTCCGTCACTGGTCATGGTCTCCAACAGACCGTTGTACATGGAGATGATCTCATCGGGATTCCGATCGTCATCCGGGTCGATGGCGCGCAGGGATGCGGTTGTCGGAATCACCATGTCGGCCAGGTCGGTCGGCTCGCCCGGTTCAGCCGCCATCAGCATGTTGACCAGACGAATATATTGGGCATAGGAGCCGGTAAAGCCGATGTTGGGATGGTTGCGCATCCACTCTTCCATGGCGACGATATCGGCAATCACCTCGGCTTTGTTAAAAATACCCTGTTGACCCATCGCGTCGGAATCGTGACACAGGGGCGGCTCGACATCGCCCTCCATATTTTCACAGAGGGGTTTGTTGGCTGTTTTGCCGCGAATGGGCACGCTGAGCGAGATCACCCCCGGCATGATCTCACTGAGCCGGTTAATGTGGGTAATGGTGATGGACTCTTCTTTAAAAGCGGCTCGGGCATAATTGATGCCTTTTTCGACTCCGGGCATGAGATCCTGACTGGTGCCTTGAGCGATGCCGGTATAGTGGGCGGAAATCAGGATGATCAGAGCAACCGCGCCGACCGGCACCCATTTGAACGGACCGGTCAGCAGGTCTGATATCCAGTGGCCCAGATTTTTTTTCTGCTCGACTTTGCCTTGATTGGCCTGCAAGGCGGCCTCTTCGCTTTTGCTGGGAAACATCACCATCATCAGGGGAATCAGAGTGGTGGTGGTGATCAGGAGGGTGAACATGCCAAACATGCCAAAGTAG
>JADFYU010000048.1 GCA_015232865.1 Magnetococcales bacterium | reverse complement strand
GTTTTCCCCATGTCAAAATGAGCCATGGGTGGTGAGTATACAGAGGGGTCAATATTCGAAGCCGTTTTGCCTCTCTAGGGGGTCATTATTGAATGCCGATTCACAGATGTTGTCCTTTGGTGAAAATCCGATGTGGGTAGCGCAACAGATGGGACATAGGGATTGGGGGTTGATCCGGGAGAGATATGGAAAATGGATTCCGTCTACTGACCCCAATGCTGGCAAGACCGCTGCATCGAAACAGCCAGATTATGGGGCGAACCTTGGGGCGAAATCTGCCCGACTTTTGCCCGACCAAACAAAAAAATCAGCCGTAAACGACTGATTTTAAAGGTGAAAAATTGGTGGAGCGAGCCGAACTGGCGTCGAACCACTCTCCATTGATTTTGCTCGGAAAACGGAGAAGATTTTGCGTTTTTTTCGGTAAGCGATATTCGGCGAGGTTACGGCAGACTATTGATCAGAAAGACTTTTTATTGCCTGGGGGGAATTTGCTCCGATCAGGCGGCGAAGGTTTTTCGGCATTTTGGTAGCCCAATCAATTTTTGGGGGAAACGCCGTCCAATTGGACCTGAATCAGGTTTATAGTCACCCCTCTACAAATACCATTCAGATATTTACCTCTCAGAATTTTCACTTTTTTACTTTATTCAGGCTGCTGTTCAATTGTTGAAGATCATTGCTATAATCTTTTGCCCACTGTTCCAACTCTTCTGATACGATCCTCCAGAGTTCAGCGCTACCATTAGCCAACAATTCGTTGGTTTTTTTCATCTTTGATTCTGAATCACTTTCCGTTTGCAGATCGCTCCAATGATGCTCCAAACTCGCCCAGGAACTGTTCAGTGCAACTGCAGCTTTGGTATAACGTATCCAGGCTTTCGAGACACCGCTGAATTGCTCTATTGCAAGAGATACAGATCCAATTGCAGCGGCAAGATAGCCATATTGACTGACTGTCAGCTCTTCAATCTCTAACGATGCAGCCATAATCTTCGTCAATCCTGCTACTTGCAATGCCGGCCATAATGCGGCAATCGCCATCCCTCCTATTGCTATGCCACGAAGGAGGATGGCCTTTCGGCGGTATGGCAATCGTTTTTCCAAATACCATACATGGCACTTTGCATAGGAATTGTGAAGATACGCCCAGATTTTCTGGTAGGACTCCGGTCGAGTATCCTCATGTTTCAGACCTTCAAAAACTTCATCAGAAATCTTTTCAAGCGCAATATCTTGAGGTTTCAAAAAAGCTGAGCGCATCCACTGCTCCTGTCAAACGCGTTGTGGAGACCAATTAAGGAGTTTTCATATCAATCCCGGTGATTCACCCCTTAGATAAATACATAGTCAAATATAAACAAGTTGGAGAAGCTCAACCACAACCATTCACACATCGGATGCAACCATCATGGCATCGATCATATGTTGCAATTCCCTCTCAGTCCGATTGGCATATTGTTGCGCTCGAGATACAAAAAATCCATGGGCCTCACCATCCATAAGTTCTTGGACATTGGGTTGGAAACACTCTTTGCCAAAATCGCCTTTCACAATCCAGGTGGCAATGCTCACGCCGTTGTTCGTAATGCCATATACATAGGGATCGTTCGACATGTACTTTTCTTCCAGTTTTTCCGCAATAACATCCTCCCACTTGTCATTTGCCAACATTGCCATGCCGGGCACAAAAAAGGCTGTATTGAAAACCGGCAATTTGGCCCGCATTATTCTTTCTGCGAACTTGAATTGGGCTTCCTGCACGATTAATGTTAAACACATGATCGTTTTGGTCGGGTCAATTTGCATTGCAGCTTTTTTCATACAGTAGGCTACAAGAAGCAATAGTGCCTGATTGGGGTTAACCGGAGGCAGCTTTTCTTTATGTTTTTGACTCATTTTCCAGCAGTCTCCAATCTCATATTGTAGAATTTCACTGCCTCTTCGAAACGCGCAATCTCTTCTTTGCAGATATTCCGAATGGCGTTGGTAATACCTTTTGGGTCATTGACCTTCTTGATATAACCATCAGCACGGTCACGGCCTGCCAGGAACCCCTGATCCTCCGGCGTCCCCTGAAAAGCCGTTACCATCAAAACCCGGGTGAGGGGGGAAAACCTCTTGATGTAAGGAACCATTGCCAACCCTTCAGCTCCTTCTATATCACCATGCCAAACTTTGGGATCATAATCTCCCATCAGTTTTTGATCGATAAAAGAGATGGCAATCAAGTTGCTGGGATCGACCTTGACACCTTTCGTGAAGTGAAAATTCTTCAGTAACCGTTGCGCCCCTGCCCGGTTTTTAACCAGATGGGGGTTGACACCGGGCACCTTCTTTAGTGCATGTTTATAGGCTGCCAACACCCCAGGGTCATCATCCACCACCAAAACCTGATAAACTTTCCCCATGGTTCTTTCCTTTTTTATCGATTTGATAGTCTATCTATTTACCAAATCTCTCATCTGATCGATTATGAAACAGTCAAAAGAATTCGTATTTTGAGAATATGTGCGTCGAAATATCCAAAATTGCCTACTGGGCTATGAATGACATCTTGACTGTGGTTCCCACTCCCTCTTCAGAAAGCACGGTTGGTGAACTGCCGCCCATTTCTTCCACAAAACGACGGGCAATGGCAGTTCCAACCCCGGTTCCTCCTACTTTAGTACTGTATTGCTGATGGCCAAAACGTTCCCTTTGTTGGAGGTTCATACCGCGTCCGGTATCTCGAATCGTGAGAGTAACCGGTGCTTCCTTTTGATTCTCACGATCAACAATAACCTTTATTTCATTAAGCTTTCCAGTTTCAGTAGCCTCCACGGCATTGTCGAGATAGATGCGCAGAACGCTTTTTAGAAGCCTGTCATCCCCCATAACAAAGGGACGTGCATTGGGGTGACATGTCAGATCCAATTCACCATAGGGCATCTTCGTTTGTTGACGATACAAATCAACAAACCGTTCACAAAACGAAGCAATGTCCAGGCGTTCCATATTCAATTTGGCGAACGAACCCCGGTTCTTTAGTTCGTGAGTGTAAGAAATGGCTTGCGTTACGCCATCAATTGCCGCTTGGTGGAGTTCTAACAAGCTTTTGCGTATATTGTCCAACTCCGTATTATCTTCAATAGGGCGCCGGATAATTTCTTTCAAATCTTCATCTACAACGAAACTTTGGACAGGTGTTAGTGGGTTGTAGAGTTCATGGGCGACGCTGCTGACGAATTTGTCATCCAGGACATGTTCTTGAAGTTTGGCTGCGGATTCGGCGGCAATCCGTAGGTCCACTGCAGCCATGTAGTTGCAGCCCAAGACATAAAAAAGAAAGGAGAAGTAGTATAGAGGAGGTAACTCTCCGTTTTTTCCAAAAACCTGTAAACCTCCTATGATCAAGATCATGGAGACGATGGATACAGTAAGAACAACCAACGTGGAATATTCTGTAGCAACTGGGATAAAACGGCCCAATCCCATTAAAGGAGGTTGCTGAAAACCTGCTGGCAGAAGTCTTTTCAGTCGATTCAGAGCAAACCACCCCATTAACATGACTAAAAAAGCGAACAGGATGATTGCAAATTTCTTTTCTTGTAGTAATGAGTCGATGGTGGAGATTATCAGTTGCAGAATTGGTGGAAAGGCGAACAGGGCCATCATGGACATGAAAAAAGCAAATCCGGCAACACCTTCCTTTTCACGGAAGAGACGTTGTAATCGTCTTGCAAAAAGTAGGATCGAGGTGAGAAAGGTCAAGGTGGCAGACAGAGTAAAGGCTGCGTAGGTAACCGAATTCAACCTCACACCCATTGTGGAGGAAATTTCACTGGACATAATGTGCCGAAAAAGATCAAATCCAAGTGACAAAGAGCCGGCAAAGCAAGACCACAACAGTAGCCATACCAAGGCTTTGGAATGACCATGGAGTTGGGGAAAATGCTCCTCATCCTTTAGCCTTTTTAAAGAATTGGGAAGTTCCCAGACCCGTATCATGGATGTCCCGCGGCCCATGGCATTTTCCGGCGGGAGTGGATAAAGAAAACTCAACACAACAACCACCATGGCTGGAAAGGACCAGAAACCCAGGAGGTAAGCGGTGAAATAGAAAAGATTCGTTACTATTGGGGCTTTATCCCATATCATTCCATAGCCAAGGTTTTGTTGTATAAGGTCACTTGCGGAGAGAAAGAGGATGAATCCGCCGAAAAGCAGTTGGCTGAAACTTGTTCCCCTATAAAAATCTCGGCGCGTGGCGTAAAGGACCTTATCCACAATGGAGTGGATATAAAACTGTCCAACGCTGACGGCAATTCCCAAAGCAGCCATAAAGATGCCAATATAGGGCACCACTGCTGTTGTGGACAGAAGGTAGACGCCAACAAAAATTAGCAGGATAGAACTCAATAGGGTGGCTAACTGCCTACGCTCAGCATTACTCCGACTCGTTGCCCCAAAAGCTTGTCCTGAAAAAGGGTTTGTCATCACTATCTCCGATTGACTCTTTATATAATCAGTGCGGTTATCAAAACATGCGTGGGCGCGGGTCCAGTTGCTCCCAGTGAGCATGATGGAGCGCAAAAATTCCGGAATAGTTGTAGGTGCGAGTCAGCTTCTTGATTTTTGGATGTTTTGTTGAGAGTGATTCATGATGGCTTGGCAAAAGACTCCAATGGAGTCGAGGCTGATCATGGTGGGCCAAATGGTAACCGGCATTCCAGCACCACCAGTTGTATGTATCGTTGATGCAACTGAAGCAGTACTCGTAATTGACCAAAGGGTTGGCGCATACATGAAACAGGTAGTCTATGTATCGGGAGAAAAAGTGTGCCAAAAAGTGGGGGAGTAATACAAACGCCAAGCAGAACTGCCAGTCGACCCAGGCCAACAGTCCTACCAGACCCCAAATACCAACCGCTTCCCAGAAAAGATAGCGGTAGTAGGGGGCGCGGAATCCCCCATCCATCCAGCGGACTAGTGAGATATTGAGGATTCCGAACCACTGCACCGGTGTGGTTTTGGCACTAAACCAGAAGGCGTTTTTCAGGGAGTAATCTCTCAGTAATGGTTCATCCTCCTCCACAAAAGGTATCCAGTGATGGGGAAGCTTGTCTCGCATGTAGGTAACGTGGTGTCCATGATTATGTGTTAAACGCCACGTGCCAGCTGACATGCCTGTCACCATCCCCAGTGCATAGTCCAGCAGCCGGTTTAATCCCTTATGTCGGCTCATGGGGTTGTGGCAATGGTTGTGAAGAATATAATTATTGCGGCTTATCCCAAACCAGAACAATGGCCAGTAAGCAACATAAAACCAAATCGACAAGTCATATGTGGCTTGAAGGACAAATGGTGCGATCATGAGAAAAGGGCCCAGCAATGCCTGAATAGCGGCCGGCCAATCTTCACGATGCTTTAACGGTCGAAACAGTTTATATGACATAACTAAGCCATCACATGGGTAAGGTTGAAAGATGGAACGTAGAAAACATTTTGACGCTTTTTCGTTGAAGATCGTCAATCCACTGTTCAATTCGTTCCGGATTGTCTGTAATCGAAGCGGCCGCCACCCGCAAGGCTTCATATTCACCTGGTAACGTCACGTTGAATAGGCCGCCGTTGTCGGTGGCTACACAGCAAGAAATGCGCCCATTTCTTATATTGTGTCGATTATGCCTTGCTCCAGGCTTCAAATCATCGTTTTCCAGAGGGTACCAACGAAAGATCGGATGCTCGTGATAACCGTCAAGCTTTGCCAGGTAGAGGTTTGACGTCGGACAGGTTTCAATCCCAACACCGCTTTGGACACAACGTTCGATCAGTCCGTCCTGAACTGCTTCCCAGAGGTTGGCCTCCTCTTCTAAACGACGATGGTTGGAAGAGTAGAGTAATCGTTTGGGTTGACGACCTCGCCGACGCAACACGGGATCGTGATGATATTTATCCATCAGTTCCAATAAGGTTTCATCCTCAATGGGTTGAACGTGGGCGCGAACTCCATGGACCAGAGCGGTATCTCCAATTCTCAATGGTGGCCGCCAACGCTCCTTCCAGGCATCGAAAAGCTGCTGAGGTCGGTAGGCCCGGCCATAAAGTTCGGCACTGTAGAGTGAGATCTCCTTTTCAAGGTGGTTGGAATAAGCGATGAAAGCTTGCCCCACTTGTTCGCCCAGTCTACGCAGTTGAGCACTTAGCCAGACGCAGTCGTCCAAATAATCCAGTTTCGTAAGATGAACTTCCGGACCATGACGTTGCAACCAGCGCAAGGGGTTGATTCCCATAGCAAGTGCATGTCCAAGACGGTCACCCTCCTTCATACGGAAAAACAGAAGTGTCTCGTCAATACGGCGCATGCCGGTAAGAATATGGGAGAAATCCTCTCCCGCATGCACCGACAGTCGAAACCGTGGATGTTTCGGGCTTGGTTCACTACGCCGGTGGGGGCGCCTGAGCCATCGAATCACTGGAGCGAACACCTCAGGCGGTGTCAAAGTTTCACTACCAGCCACATCCAGGGCCACCACCATCCGAGTTAAATCGATGGGGAGAGGAAGGCTCCGTGCGCCAGCCATGAAACATGTCCCGATATTATCCATGGATATTCCCTGGCGAAAAGGACTAACAGCCTTTGCAGCCGGAGCCACAATAAGTCGTTCAAGATTTCTCCCCTGTAGCCCCAGTTTTTTTCGTAAAGAGGCATGACGTGCCGGCAGACGGTCAGGCACACCATCCTCCTCCCGGAGCATACTCCATTTCTCGACAGCATCGCTCTCACGTTTGAAATGGACGGTAAATTGATACCGGTGGTCATCCAGAACCGCGCCCATATCCTGTAGACCTTGATTCAACTGTTGTCGTAACCGTAAAAGGCTGGAAAATGTTGTTGCTTCCGGAGATATTTTCGCGTCAACAAATGAAACCCCTTCCCCAAAGCTATTGGCTACAAGATCCCGGCTTATGTCTTCCATATCAGCATCAAGCAGACCTAGATCACGAGGAACACCGACAAAAAATTCATTGAAATGCCACAGCCCCAACCCTTCCGATACGGTCATGTGAGCATGTAATATATTATTCAGAATAAACTGAGCGTGGACAAGGCGCTCCACCAGCTTCACACCGGGATAGGCGTCCAACAGTGAAAACAGAAAGACATAATAGGTGGTTTGCGCCTCACGGTAACGTCCCTGCTGTCCGTAACGGTTGCTCTGTTGTAACAACGAAGCGGCAATTCCCTCACCGGGCAGGAGGTGTTTTGGAAGGTGGCTGAGAAGACGGCTTACAAGTGGCCAATCGGAAAAATAGGTACATGCGGCAGCTAGATTCGGCGGCATTCCGCTTTGCCGGTCTCGTTCAAAACGGCCTGTTACCAACGCTTCCAGAGCCCAGTGAATGAGTTGAGGATACAGAAGTAGTTGTTCGCGACTTGGAGTGTTGTGATCCAGTCCGGGAAAATCCGCCAAATGAGGCATTCTGCTGCTAGCGCGGCGTACTCGTGAACGTGGGGGTGCACGACGCAATGAACGAAGCTTGGTCAACAGATAGCAGGATTGAAAAACACCCCAGAGGTGAACATGATTGTCCGCCAGCTCCACCTTCTGTCCAATTTGGTGCGCAGCTATACTGTGGCCAGCGCTCTGTTCGATCATGGTTCTGGTAGTCTGAAGGTCGAACGGTTTATCCTGATGGCGTTTGCTGATAAAGGCACCTATGAGAATCAAAGGATCCAGTTTTCGGATCAATGCGGCAAGATACCCCCTCTCGGAAGAGCGTGGGGAGATACGATCACCATTGATTTCATAATAGCGATTGAACAATGATTCAACAGAACTACGGAATCCATTTGATACCCGGTCCATTTTAGCCAGTTCATCGCGGAACACCCTTTCCAGATCATCCAAGCGATACTCTTTGGAGCCTCCATGACTGCGAAAATCACCCAACAACCGTTGCCAAGGCGGTGTGTTTCCCCCACTGAGAAACTTGGCTGAATCAGGAGCTTCGATCAACTCTACCAATAAGGCTTCGCTTCGTAATAGAAAGATGGCGGGCCAATCACTTAACAGTGGAGGAATCATAAATCGGTCCTATTTCCTCAACTCCAATGCTTCGAAATGAATATCAAGCAAACTACAAAAGTGCGCCAGAGCTTCCGACGGGGTGTCACCTTGGACAAGATATTTTAACGTTTCTCTGATTTCAGAGTTTTCTCCTTTAATACGTTTTATGATTGCCTTTTTGTTGTCTGTATAGGAAAAAATTTGTTTTAAGTTCATTTCGTCTACCAGTTCATTAAACTCTCTTTCGAGATCATCAAATATCACTTTGTTTGTCGAATCTCCTCTTCCAAGAAACTGCACGGACATGCTTGCCATGGTCTTGAGATATATATCAACATCAGAACTCCGGTAAACTTTAAAACCCAGATCAGCCATTTTTCCTAGCGTATCTTTCAATGGTTGTTTTCTGGTATTGCTTGGAAAGAGATGGTAGATAAGTTTATCTTTTCGATCAGAATCAGGAAGGGTTATGCAATCTTTGCCAGTTTCTCCTTCAACATACATGAATACCCTTTTAATAATATCATCCAACGCATTGATATAAGCGCTCCATGTTGAGGAAATCGGGTGTGGGCTTGACCAAGAAAACCAAGTATCAAGTATCAACTCAATTTTTGCGCTTGGAATAAACAAAACAGACGCCTGTCCACAGTGCTGCCTCATACGTTCTGCAAGAGATTCAATTTCTTTATCGAGGGCTTTATTGAAAGAATCTGATTTTTGGAGAGTTTCAAACTCCTTTGATAAATTCCAGCTTTGAAAGCCACCAACATAAAAACGATCGACCAAATTGGTGCTGGAGCGAGGATTCATTTCAGGCTGAATCAAGCGTGTAAGTGCCTCTTTGATTTTGTCACCATTCAAAAGAGACCAAGCATAGAGTAAAGCACGTATAGGAGATAAATAGGCATGTGAATCTAATGGATCTACACTTTGGACGCAAAAAATCAGTTTTATCAGAGCATGCCTGGCTTTCTGTACATCATCATCATTGAGATTGATGGCATCAATGACATAATCAGGAGGTTGCAGGGAAGCTCCAACAGTAATGTTGCGGCGCTGCAAGGCCAAATCCAGGGCTTGTCGACCCAGGTCATCGTTCTCAGACCGTCTGACAACCTCCCGGTCCCACGCGATAAATTTACGAATGTCCTTGTGACCTTCATTAGCCCGTTCCTCCTCAGTACACTCGTCATGAACTTTACAGGAGTTGGAATCCCCCCAATATTCAAAATAGGTATTTACCAAGAAGGATCGATAAAGTTCCAAATATCCATCTGAATTGGCACTTTGATTCCGAAAGTCTGCGATATGGCCTATAGCGTTCCGACACTCGTCCAGCAGATAGGTAAAATCCCGGACAGACTCGAAGATCAATCTGATTTCCGAAGCTCGGTATCGGGAAATACCATTCAGGACAATCTCCCTAATCATGCGGCTTAGGTCATGGAAAAAAATTTCGACCTCCCCCTCAGGACCATCGGCAACAAGTTTGATTTCCTCTTGCGCCAATATGTTCTCTATGGGTTTGAGATGGATTCTGTGGGGAATTGGGAAAAGTTTGTGGAGGTAGGCATTGGAAAATTTTCTGGCCCGGCAGACCACTCCACCACTATTATTGTCCGGTCCAGCCCCAATTCCATAGGGGCTGATGCTTTTTAGATAATACTGCTCGACAATTTCACAGTAATAGTCGTAGGTACCGCTGACAACTGGCACCACATGCGGTGATACCAGATATTTTCGGAGTACTTCCAGGATTTCGTATCCCCTTGCCGGTTCCATATCGATATCGTCAATGGGAAGAATGATTGCTTTACAATCGAAAATACGCGCAATAACCTTGAACAAACGGTCAAGGTTGCGTTCCAATTCCATTCCAGCCTGTTTGAGAGCCACCATAGCAACGCTACGGGAAAGCTCATCGCCTCTTTTTTGATCAAGCAAAGCTTCCATGGATTCCAAGACATCCCGACATGCCGAGTTATAATCTGACTCAAGCCTTTCACTGGAATTGTCATGGCTGCCATAGGTATTCTGCCGTTTGCGCAGTTGCCGGGAAACAGTGCGCATGACATGTGCCAGGAGGGTGGAAATGAAATGGTCGCTTTCATCAGCTATGGTTGGGTCAATCGGCGACAGCATTTTAAAGTCATGCGCCAGTTCACTCTCTTCAATGCGGAGAAAAGTAGACAGATTTAGTAAAAAGGTTGTTTTACCTGCTCCCCTATGCCCTTCCACAAAAATGATGTGGTGTTTTCGTGATGATGGGTGCAAATCATCATCATCGTTAGATGCATGATCGATCTGATCGGCCATCCGTAATTTTTTGCGGATTTCTTTAAGAATGCGAGATGCTTTTCTATAAGCTTCCTGCTGCAGGAGCGTTTCAACATTCTCATAAGAACGGGTTGAGAGGGCATCCGAGAGCCTGATCCGAATCATGTATCCAACCTCTGGATTTGTCTAGTTATCGAAAGTTAAGTTGTTTGGCACGACATTGTTTCCGCTGAAATTTTCTGTTTTTATTGTCTGCATTGAGATTTAGTTAGCCATAAATCATAAATTGATTGATTGGCTGATGCAAACTTTTGCTGGTGTCTTGGACCAAGATTGTCTTGCTACGGGTTTCAACAAGAACTTTGATTCAGTTTTGGCTTGATGATTTAGCTGTTGGTCAAATCGAAACTGGAATCGCATCTCCCTCCAGGAGGCGATCCAGTTTTTTCATGGTTCATCTGACCCAATCCAGCCAAGAAGGTACGATTTTGAAACGGAGTCGTATAGCCTCTGCCTGGGCCATCAGGCGAATGCCAGTACCGCTTCTTTTCGCAACCGGGTAATCGCTTCCAGATTTCTGTTGATGCCGTCCATCCTGTCAAGCAATCGGTCGAACATCGTCCTGTCATGCGCTAGCAAGGCCAGATCTGCGGCGGAAACCAGGAAAGGGATGTTTCCCGGCAATTGATCAGAGGCGGAAATCCTCGTCAATCCTTTCCGGGCAATCTCAACAGACTGTTCTCCTTCAGCCTGGCGGGCCCATTTGACATAGGATTCCAGTATGAACCCATCGGAGTGTATATCGCCTTCCCCATACCTGGAGACATAGTCAATGGCTGCTTCAAATTGATTCTTATTTACGAGGATTTCACCCCAGATGCGCGTTTCCATGAACATCGGGCGCAGTTTTCCCTTTACGTGACCCCACACGGAAGCTGCCTCTCTATCCAGGTTCAAACGGTGCAGCACCCGGATCAGTGGGAAAACTCCCCAAGCATTGTACTGATCGTATTTATAAAAACGCCGTAGTACTTTAAGGGCTTTATCTAAATCACTCGCTCGTTCAAGGAGAGCGCCGTAGGCCAAGTTCAAGGATGGATGATCAGGAAACTGGAGCAATCCTTTTTCAAGAATGTCCCTTTCCAGTTCGGAATCTCCAAGCCCATGATGGGCTTGGGCAATATTTTGATAATCGCGAGGTCTTGGGTTGTGTTGTAGAGTGATTCTAAAGGCATTCAGAGCTTTCCGATACTTTAACAATCCAAGATAGGTACGGCCAAACAGTACAGCGTTTCGTGGATGCTGGGACGGCTGCCAATTGTATTCCTGTAGCTTTTGCAACGCCAAATCGAATTGTCGAACAAAAAGTAGAGTATCGATAAAAAACCCCTTAATCCTTTTGTCGTGCGGGAACCTGAGTATTATGTTCTCAAATTCCCTCACCCCCTCCTCAAACTTGTTCGAGCGAATCAAGCATGAGGCGATTTGGGTTTCCACATCAATGTCCCGCGCTCCCAATTCAACTGCCATCTGATAGGCAGCCAGAGCTTCGTCATATTGGTGCTTCTTGAACCAGTACCATGCGTTGCCGATCAACTCGGAACGGAACGCGCTGCCCAGACGCCGCCAGGAATCTCTATCCCCTGATTTTAGGTGATGGTAGACCGTTTCACGGAACCATTTTGGGTTCTTGTCATCTTCGTAGATCCGTTCGAATTGGGCAGCTATTCGTTTGTGGAGGACCGCCGTTTCGTCCCGTTGGCCGGAGGTAGACACTTCGGATTCGTGGTCGTTGTCCTCTTCTTCATCATCGGTAGTTGAAAAGACCGAGTCAGCGGATATTGAAATGCCCTTCAAGGCTCCAAGGCATGTGACTACCTCCCCCGGATAGTCCCGCTCCCTCTCGGGAAAAATCAGTCCCTGGACCTCGGCATGGCGGACGCTGGTTTCATCGGTGAGAGCAACGACCATTTGACGAGGGATGGGAATGCGCAATAAAGCGAAGATCGGAACTACCCTTTTGGAATGGTCGTCTGCAATCCTGGACAGAAGTTTGTCACGCAGCCTGTTGCGGATCTCCTCCAGCAGGTCTTGGCCCTCATCAGTTTCAAAGTCGATGGACTTATGCTGTATCAACCGTTGTTTCAAGACCAAACCTACCAGCACCGCAAGATCGGGATGCCGGGAGATGGCCTCGATCAGAACTTCCGGAAAACGCTCCAATCCAGCAAATACTTTCAGAATGTGCTCGATGTGCTCATCCTTGGGGAGCAGCTTGACCAAGAAGTGGTCAAAGTAGTTGAATTCTGATGGTAGAAAATCGAGCCTAGGTTCGATTCTCGACGTTAGAATGATCTTGGCGCCGGATGCAGCCAAGCAGTGTATGAGTTGTCGGATTTCTCCATCCACCACCACTCCGTTGGGATCAAGCATTCGCTCCCCGTGATCGATGACAACGATCATCCTGGAGCCCAGTTGCCCAAAAAAGGACCTTAGCAGATCCTCCACATGGTTGAACTTCAGGCGTTTGAGCCCCGTCAACAACTCGTTTGGAATCCGGCAGACCATGGCCAGGAAAAGGTCTTCCAGGAGGTTCCATACACTTGATGTGACCTTGATGTCCAAAAACAGAACGGTCCGGGATTGAGCAAAGGTCGCCAAAACAGTTTTGACCAATTCGGACTTGCCGATCAGAGGGGGGCCGTACACGGTGATAGCTGCGGCATTGTCGGTCAGGAACTTTTGTAGGTGCTTCTGTCCCTGGGACCTGTTCACGAAGTGGGCAACCTTGTCGATGACGGGGGGCGGATCTTCAAGTCCACGGTAGTTCTTCAGGCTATTGAAGAAGGTTTCCCGGAGCGCGACCTTTTCCTGAGCGGGGGTCAGTGGGGTCACATCCGGGGCATCCATCTCCAACAACTGCAACGTCAGGGCAACGAACTGCAGATCGAAGTCTACCTTGGCCAGCATGAGCCCCCGCAAGGTCTCGTCATCCGGATGCAGCGCCCCGATTTCCCGCCACTTAGTCCATTGTCGAGTGCGGCAATCGATCACATTTCTTTGCACGGTCACCAGGGAACTGGCGGCTTGTGATGAGCGGGTCCCAATGACATTGAACCACCGGTTACCCTTACCTGACTCCTCGTCAGATCCAGTGGTGATGGCAAATCCAGCCTGTTCCAACAGCGTGCGCATCCCGGAATAGGTCCAACAGGCATTTTTCCGTTCGGCTTTCGGGAAGACGGCCAAGTCTTGGATGATGAACCGTTCACCATCCTGGAGGTGCCAAGCAACGTGGTTAATCAGAAAGGCAGTCTTTTCGATGTCCAGTTCATGGAATACGTTTCTGCAAAGGACCAGATGGGGTCTGGGAAAGGTGGCTGCATCAAGCCAATTGGCGTTGAAGTCATCCAGGGGCACGAAGTCGGTCCGGCGGCGCATGCCCAGGTCATCGCCCATTTTGAGAAATAAATCCCGGTGCTGTGTGAAGTCGGTTCCAACATAGAACCAGCCATGCCCCTTCTTGAATTGTTCAAGGGATAAAATCCTATTCAGAAGCGGTCCCTGGCCACAGCCCAAATCAACAATCGTTCCCTGATCGGAACGGGACAGGATTTCGGCTATAGGAAGGGTGATGCTGCGGATCTCGTTATCCGCCCGCCCGGCCGCTCCCGCTTGCTGCGACTCCTCGACCCCGTAGCCGGACAGGTACGCCTTCAATGCTTCCTGTCTCAGCTTCTCTTTTCTTTTTTCTTCGCTGATTCTGGGCATTTCTCACCTTAGAAGCCATCTCATCAACCGGTCTTATCTATTAAAAAGTCCCGAGTTGAATAGATCAAGCTCTTCCCTGCTTCATGAGGTCCCGATGTCGCATCAATTTTTCGAACAAGGTATTGCGCCGATACTTCGGAAAAAATATAAGATATACCAATGTCAGCAGATTTTGCAATTGCTGAATGACTTTGGAGAAGTGCAGGAGGAACCTCTGGTGAGCTATGATGGCAATCGGCAAGATAAAGGAGACCGGAGATCTGACGAAGCGCTGGGAGCGTGGGAGGGAGGTCGTCAGGTTGATCAATCATGGTGCGAGACACGAACAACCTTCCAGGTACGTGATGATGCAGGGGCTGATGACCTCATGGACCACGCCGGTGACCTTGCCGCGCCAGGAGCGGCCCATGAGGGCGTCGTGGTGTGGACCTCAGCGATTTGGCCGGACATGATGACGAGCCGCTGAACGCAGGCGAGGAAAACCACTGGAGGTCATTGCCAGAATTGATCTCGGTTCGACCCAGAGAGAGTTTGGATTCGGTGGTGGGAATGAGCTTGGTAAGATATGATGAAGGGGGAAAAGCTGGTGGAGACCGGGATCCATACAAACGCCGGGAGCACGGGAGGGAAGCTGGGGGGCTGATCAATCGTGATGTGGGAAACGGCGGCGGTCCCGTTCCGAGCCCACCGTTTGAGGTTGAGGCCGCAGGGTTCCCTGGGAGGGTTGAGCCCAGCGAGCCTCCTTCAGATGTATGGTTGGATTACCAGGAGAACGCGATGACCGCCTCCATGCTTGCCAGCCCTGCCACCGCCACCTCCGCCTCATCACTGGCCTGCCGAATCAATTCCCGCTCAGCGTATACATCCTGGAGGGTGGTGGTGCCGTTGAGGGCATCCCGTTCCCGTGCCCGCTCGACCTTCCAGTCGGTGGCGGCGATCCGTTCGGCGGCCTTGGTTTTGATGCGGCTGATGAGTGCCTGCCGGGCCTCTTCCAGATCGACGGACTCTTTTTCGGCAGCCGCCTGTGCGTCAATGGTCCGGACCTCTTCATCAGTGACGCCGTCGTAGCGGTCCTCAACGACACCGTCCACCAACCGGAACCGATGGCCAAGATCCGATTCGACAGGAAGATTATAATCGCCATCCTCTGAGATGACGCCCCATTCAGTGCTGTGCGGAAAGCTGATTTTCATGATCATGGCTCAATTCCCTCCCAGGATCGGAACGATGAACGGATAGTTGGTGGAGTGATATGCAGAGTCGAACAGTTGGTTCCCGAAGCTCGGCACTTTGGAGGACATGTTCCCCTTGTCGGTGATGTCCCGGAAAATGAGTGCTGGATCGATCATGGCGGCATACATGCCGTTGCCGCTATCGGAGTTGGAACTCTGGGTAATGAGAAAACCACTCTCCCGAATCGGGACGAATGATCGTCCAGGTCCGCTATCCTGATGCTGCAAGAAAGCGTATTGGCCGTCAGCCACCCGAATCAGAAAAATTTCAGCTCCGGCCCCGTAATAATAGTACGGCTGGTAGGTGATGACGTATTTGCCATCATTGGAGATTTGGAACCGAACACCGTATTGGGTGCCCTGTTCTGCCCCATATGCCGTTGTTGTGGAGAGGGTGTGAGTTGACTCCTTGGTGTAGCTGCCGGCCCCATCAGGAGTGAAGCGATCTAGCATGGCGTAGGAACTGGGGGCCATACGGACCACAACAACCTTACCGTCATCGCAGGGGGTGATCACGCCTCGGTAGTAGCTCTCGTTATTTCCGGCGTTATTGGCCGACCAGTCGAAGGTGGTATGGTTGGCCTCATTGATGTTGTCGAACCAATTCCGGCGATCGACGGAATCGAGATTGACGGGATCGACATCGGTGTAGATGTGTAGCCGCATAGTTGTGTTAGCGGCCAGGTTTTCGTTGATCACCAGGGTGCGGATTTTCTCATTGTAGCCGATCATGCCCCACTTGTTGCGGGTGCCGAATCCGTTCTGGTTGTAGAACTTGTTGTTGGTCCAGGCGACGTGGTTGCCCTCATAGCTCATCCGGTAGGCCATGGCCACCGAACGAGGGGAGATCGCGGCATACTGGTTTTCCATGAACAAAGCCAGATTCCGATTGGTGCGATTATTGACCCAGACGCCGACATTACGCAGCGAGGTCGATGCGGCGCTTTGTCCCCGACCAATCATGGTGCCGTCCGGTCCTACCCCGAGTCCGATATGGCCGGTGTGGCCACAACGGGAGGTGAGATTGCCGTAGGTGCCTGAACTGGTGCTGGGCTGGGAGTCAGTTCGACTGTAACCGTAGAAATTATTGAAAAACTCGGTGGTATCGTTGCTGGTGGTCTCCTGGTGGTAGGTGTCGGACATGTAGTTTTTCCGGGCCATCTCCTGGAGGTAGTGGTTATAGACCACCGTGCCCCAATACGACGAAGAGTTCATGCTGACGACGGCGAAAGCCGGTTTCTTCCAGGGATCGAGAAGATCCCGAGCGATATGTCGGTCATGTTGTTGCAGAGCGTTTAAAGTCAATATATCCACGATTCAAGCCTCCGCGATGGACGCGATGCGTCCCTGATCATCATAGGTGAAAGTGTAGTTGCGGTTGTAGGTTATGCCGTTGAGAACCAACTCTTCGCTAAATGAAGCAATGGAGCCGTTGGCGTTAAACACCACATTGTCGATGGTACGGGGACCGACGGTGATGGCGGTGATGCGCCCCTCGGCGTCATAGGTGATGTTTTCCGCCGCCAAGGCGCCGGTGAAAAAGGCATCCGGATAGGCGTCGCCTGCGGCCTGGACGGCGGCCACCTGTGTGGTTCCTTCCGCCGCCACATTGCCAACCTGGGCAGTGCCGGTGGTGATCACCGAACTAACCTGAGTTGCTCCAGTGGCGTTGACCGTATCGACCTGTGTCGCCCCCGCGGCGGAAACGTTGGCCACTTGGGCATTGCCCTCAGCAGTAACGTTGCCGACCTGGGTTGTCCCTTCGGTCTGGATATCGGCGAGGTGATTTTCGGCACTGATCTGCAGATCCAGAACCGTGGTGCGGCCGCCGATCAGCTCAATGGCTTTGCCGAGGTACGAGAGGTCTTGTGGCGTGGCGCTGGCCGCCAGTTCCTGCATGCGGTCACGCAATATGGCGACTGCGGCATCAAGGGATGTAGACATCGGTTACTCCCAGAGTTTGATTTCTATTTCGAAAAGGTGGCGGGATACTGTACCGCTGGTAGTGTTTTGATCGTCGTTCAGTACCTGGATGTCACCATCAACCTGGCCCAGTGTTTCCCGAATCCGACCCACATCCCCGGCCATCAGGTTGTCGGGATGTGGCAATGGATAGTTCCGATTAGGTGTACGATCGTCATGAACCGCCATGATCAGGTCACCACTAGGAGCCTGTCGGACTGAGCTCCTGCTGGCAGATTCTACTGACCGTTTTGGAGAATTTTGGCTGAGTTCAGCAGAAATGCCTTGGTAGCTTCCCTCGTAAGGCTATCGCTCTGTCGATCTGCCCTCAATTGAGGGATATTTTGGGGTATTACCCCCTCAAAACGTGTAATCGTTTCAGATTCCAGGCCAAACA
>JADFYU010000047.1 GCA_015232865.1 Magnetococcales bacterium | reverse complement strand
ATCACCCACCAGAATATGGGTGCGCTCCAAAAATTGGTGGATGAGCACTATCCCCAAGCAGAACGTATTGTTTTGGTGATGGATAATTTGAATACTCATACACCTGCATCGCTATATGAGGCTTTTCCCCCGGCAGAAGCCAAACGAATTGCTGACCGGTTGGAAATCCACTACACCCCAAAACATGGAAGCTGGCTCAATATGGCCGAAATCGAATTCAGTGCACTGAGCAGACAATGTCTGGACCGAAGAATTCCTGACAAAGAGTCTCTTCAGAAAGCTGTTGGAATCTGGAATAAACGTCGCAATGCAACAAAATCCAAAGTGGATTGGCGGTTCTCTGTCAGCGATGCCAGAGCCAAACTCAAGAAACTTTACCCATCATTTGATGATGGTTAATGCACTAGGTTAATGGCTTCTTTAGCGGACCCAAAAACAGTCGCCACTGTCCGGCGTTTGATCAATTCCCGGTGAATCAGTACACAACTGGCCGGCTGCCAATGTTCGACAGTTCGGCTGCTCAGCGCTGTTCGGCTTCTGTGACATTTTCCACGATATAGAGGGAAAGCGCTTCTTGTATGGGACTCAACAAAGCGTCCACATTCAAAAGCATCGGCATCAATTTTTGCTGTTTTTTGTTGCAAATGGCCATATAGAGATGTTTCGTGGCCTCTTGGAGTTGGGGGAAAATAATATTGACCATGCTTCCTTTTAAAACATGGGCCGTGGCTTGAGCCGATTCCAGATCGTCGGATTGGATATCGCGCCTGATACTGTTGATCAACTCCGGCAACTGTTCGCTCAGCATGACAGCGACTTCACGGAACTCCGCCTCTTCCAGGCCGATGGAGTTCATGGTTTCCAGAATCTCTGTAATATCAACCGTCGGTTGAGTGCCTACCGTCTCATCCGCTTTGGCGGAAATCGCGGCTGATGAATGAATTTCAGCCATGACGTTGGTTGAAATATGTAAAAAATCATCCAATTGCCTTTGAAAGTCGCTCAACGAGACCGGCTTGCTGATTAAGCGGTCCATGCCGGCCTCGGTGATGGCTTGATGATTTTTTTGCGTGGTGTTGGCGGTAAAAGCGATGATGGTCACCGGCGGTCGTTCCTGAGCCTTCTCCCATTTTCGGATCTCTTCGGTGGCCTGAAGGCCATCCATCACCGGCATCTGGCAATCCATGAAAATAAGAGAGAACGGTTCTTGAACATGTAACTCAAAAGCCTTTTTGCCGTTGCTGGCGGTGACGACACTGTCCGGTCGGCAGCCTAGGCGGATCAACATGCTGCGCCCGACCTTGCGATTGGGTTTTTGATCATCGACCAGCAAAATCCGTTCGGTATAAGAGAGTACCGATTTGACATTTTGCTTTGTCTCCAGGGGCGATATCCGGGGAATTTCCGGTTTTTCCGTCAGGTTGTTCAGAATCCACAAGATGGCCGAGAACAGTCGGCTGCGGGTGATGGGTTTTCGGATGCAGATCGTTGCACCGGGCAGCTCGGTTGCTTCATCCCAACTTTGGTCCAGCAGATCGGTTAAAATAATAAAGCCATGATTTTTATATGGGTTGTGAAAACGTTTAAAATCCTGCCGACGGTTTTTACCCGGTTTTTGATTCAAGATGACGATATGGTAGGGGGTCTGGTTCGTATTGGCCTGTTCTATCAAAGTCAGAGCCTGGCCAATCTCGGTAACCGAATCATATCGGGCGTTGGAGTGGCTGAGAAAATTGGCCAACTGCATGGTTTGCAGACCGGCACTGTCAACGCCCAAGATTTTTATTCCATTGAGTTGGTACGGTTTTTTTCTTTGATTTTCCGTGAGTGTTTGATTTTTCAGGAAAATAGTAAAATGGAACACCGATCCGGTATCCGTGTAGGGATTGTCATCGACGCCGATTTCGCCTCCCATCAGCTCAACCAGATGTTTGCAGATTGTCAAGCCCAAGCCGGTCCCCTCGGGCCGGTAGCTGTTCGGGGTACGGGTCTGGACAAATCTGGAAAAAATCAAGCTTTTTTCATTGTCGGGGATGCCCATTCCCGAATCCCGAACCTCAAACAAATATTCCGTCACGTCCTGGTCTCTTCCCAAAGGTCCGCCATGGAGTTCGACGGTTCCCCCCTCTGGAGTGAATTTAATGGCGTTTCCCAACAGATTGGTAAAAATCTGTCGAAGGCGGTTGGGGTCTCCTCGTACGGCCGATGGCGCGCCAGAGGGGAACATGGCTGTCAGTTCTATCCGACGAGTATGAGCCAGCGGAGCCAAAGTAAAAGCGGTCTCTTCAACCAGCTCCGATAGATCAAAGTCAACCTCATCCAAAGCAAACTGATTGGCATCAATCTTGGAAAAGTCCAAAACGTTGTTGATCAGGGTGAGCAGATTGCGGCCAGAACCGTAGGCCAGGTTGATGTATTCTCGCTGCTGGGGCGGAACCTCGTCCTTCAGGAGTTCCAGAATGCCCAATACGACGTTGAGTGGCGTACGAATCTCGTGGCTCATGGTTGTCAAGAACAGGGATTTGCTCTGAGAAGAATCCAAAGCTTGATCTCGAAGTTTGGCCATATCTGCCGTACGCCGTGCGACCTTCTCTTCCAGAGAGGCGGCTAAATCCCGCAAAGCCGCATTGGAATGGTTGAGGCGATCCAACATTTTGATGAACGCTTTAGCCAGTTCTCCCACCTCGTCTGCGCTTTCCACTTCCGGCTTGATATTCTGCTCTCCAGCGGCGATACGATTGGCAATACGGGTCAACTTGATGATGGGTCTGGTCAGGGCCTGAATGGAAAGGGCAATGGATAAACTGAGCCCAAAAGCCATCATGAGTCCAATTTTGAACACCTCAGCCCGATAATCCCGTGAACGGTTGATGATGCTTTCTTGAGAGATGATGGCTCCCAAAAGAAAGGTAGATTTTTCTTTCGATGAGTCCATTTGGATGGGGGTGAAAATTAAACTTTCCTGTCGTTGGGAGAGTTGAGCCGTTCGGAAAAGTGAACCGTCAAACTCGGTTTTTTTTACCGGGGATACGCTGGCGTTTACATTTAGAAAATCGATGCTGGGATAATCGGAGGTCAACCCGTGGCCGGAGCCAAAATCCAGTTGGAAGCGATCGTTCTCTTCCGGGTGAAAAAGATAGTCTCCAACCGGAGTGCTTAAAAAATACCGAATATGTTCTGGAGGATGGGAGAGTGATTCGGTTATTTTTCTGAAGTCGGCCGTAATCATGATGGTGCCTGAATAACCCGATGTGCGGCTCTGAATGGGCACCATCACCTGAATGACCGGGGTTAGCGGAATGGTAAAATTGCCGAACTCCTTGTTGAGATGGACTTCGGAAAAAAGAAATTCGCCCGGACTGAGATTTTTGGCCTGGTGCAGGAGGGTGGGATCAATTTTTTGTCGCAACTCGGATTCCGGAGTCATGAAAATAGTGCCATCCGCCCTTTTTTGCACCCGCACCAGTTCTTGGATCTTGGTCTCCACTTGAAGAGATCGGATTTGGACGTAGGCCGGATTAAACTGGAGAAGCGTGGCAAACAGGGTGTTTAGTTGTTCGCGATTTTTTTGCTGCTGTTCCCCCTCTTCCGGTTCGAGAAGGTCAGCCGTAACCGCTCTTTCGGCAATGAGCAAAGCGTCGCGATGCAGTGCATTCAACGATTTGATGAAATCCGCTTTTTCCCAGGACAAATTGTGGATGATGTCCTGGTTGATCTGTTCATGAATCAGATGGATGGCCGAATGGTAGCTGGTGTAGGAGACTCCAGAGACACCCAAAATGGTGAACAGGAGGACCAGCAAACCAATTTTCATGTTGATCGGTAGTCTGTTTGAAATGGCCATCATATTGCTTGGAAGCCTTGTGTTGATCCAGGGTTCCTGTCCCGAGTTGAAAGCGCTGTTATCTTAACTTGAGCCATTGAAGACGTGTTCATGGCCCAACTGTCCGTTTAGCCGCTGTAACCCTAGATACGGCAGTTGTAAGCACGCAATCGGCCCAACCTCTTGATTCACCTGGCCAACTAGAAAAAAGTCTCATCACCAATAAGGTGACTTCGATTTTTTCCAGTTTATCAGATAAACCAATATGTTGCACCGATTACGCACTTCCAACTGCCGAATCTAAGGTAACGGAAAAAATAAAGCCTCTTGTCAGGGCTGAGCGGATCTTCCGTTGTGTTTGGTGTGAGCGGACACGGATCGGATTCAGGTTAATAAATTATCAGTTCATCAAATTGGCGAATGTTTTCCAATAAACGCAGTATCGCTTCTTTAACTGCGACCGGGTCGGACGAACCCTGAATACTACGGCTCTCGTGCAAAATGTTGCTCCATATTTTCAGATGAAAATGATCAACCTGAGCCGCAAGGACGGTCAGAGATTCCATGGAGGTGATGTTCTGCCGGGCAACCTGTTTGAGTGTCGAGGATACCGTTTCGGAAATGCCGGCGGATTTTAAATTTTCAACAGCGTTCGCGAAAATGGCGGGTGCGCAGATCAACCCCTCATCCGCATGACCTTTTGCGCCGAGACACGGGGTGACGAACGAGGAGAGAAAGGTCCGTAAGACAAATTTATGATTGCGTTTGGTGTTGATGGTTGAGCGTTTTTCGTAGATGGCGAAGACAACCACCAAAAATGCGCCCTGCAGGCAAAAGCCGATCAGTTGAGGCAGCAGAGTGAGGCTGAGATCCGCTTCGGCGTAGAGCCACAGGGTCAGAAATGGGGCAGCAGCAAAAAATATGGCCAGAAAAATGAGATAGAAGGTGAGAAGACCTTTGACGAAGGAGTTCTGTTTCTGGTTTGGTAGTTGCATTAATTTACGACTCCCGGCTTAACCGAAGGCGACCAATGTTGGCCAAAAGACAAACAAGATGGATAAACCACACGGTCACAACGCTTTCTCACGGATATCTGCCGAATCTGGGTTTAACCCTCTGTGTTGTGATCGACGCCAAATTCAGGTTGAATAAATCGACCCCCTCAGTATCACAAATTTTATTTTCCAAAACAAATAATAAACGGTTTACTGCCTGATTTTTTGGAGAGAGGCTCTCTTCCCCGATCACTTTGGATTTTCACTCTGTCGGGTGTCCAGCAGGAGTGATTCCTGCCGTTCCCCAACAAGGATCAAACTGGCATGGTAGATGTGGTTGCGCTCTCCCAGATATCGAAAGGTATAGACCCTTGAAATCTTGAGTTGACCTCCGGCTGCCCTTTTCAAGCTGAGGTGGGAGAGAAAGATGGTGTCATCCAGCAGCGGCATTCCGATTTCTGAGCAGACCTGTCGGGCGATGGTCAGCCCCCGCTCTCTGGCCCTCATGGTTGAGTACCAGAAAAATCCAACGCCCAACAGCAACAGCAGGGTTATTTCCATGACCATTCCAACCGGGTAAAATGAGATCCGAACCCCGGTTGTCTACCTGGGAACGACAGTTGTCGGCGCGTACCTGGCACAAAAAGAGATGATCCCATCACCAACAAGACGACGGCGACATTTTCTGTTCCACCTGTTAAATCGATGGTTTGCACCATGCGCGCACGTTCAACAGCCCAATTCAGGTTAAATGTTCATCTCCCACTCTCTCAAGGCCAACCGATTTTCAATATGGGCCATGACCTGGGCGATACAGTCAGCTTCGCTGTTTTCTCCGGTATTCAGTACCAGTTCTGGATTGATTGGTGCTTCGTATGGGGAGGAAATGCCAGTAAATTCACGAATTTCACCCAGCCTTGCTTTTTTGTAAAGACCTTTGACATCTCGCTCTTCACATTTTTGCAGCGAACTGTCACAATAAACTTCGATAAAATCCCCGGGAGGCATCAGGTTCCGAACTTTTTTCCGATCACTGATGAAGGGGGAGATGAAGGCGGCCAGTGTGATGAGACCTCCATCCACCATCAGATTGGCGACCTCACCGATCCGACGAATATTTTCGACCCGATCGGCCGCTGAAAATCCCAAATCTCCGCAGAGTCCATGACGGACGTTGTCTCCATCCAAAGCATAGGTGCGCATGCCTTTTTTATGGAGTTCCTGTTCGACGCCTTGAACCAATGTCGATTTCCCGGAACCGGACAGACCGGTGAACCAGAGCAAAAAACTGCGATGGTTGTTGAGTTTCTCCCGATCCTTGCGGGAGATCGTCACAGTGTGCCAGACGGTATTTGAACTTTTTCCTGTCATGATTAATTCATATCCCTTTCTTGAAAATCAGGCCTGAGAGTGGAGCATTAAATCCCTTAGTTTGCGAACCAATACCGAAAGCGGCAAATGGTCCGGTTTTTCGGCGGCTTTTATCTGGTTCAGCAGCGATTGGTATTGAACGTTGACATCGGAAACCTCCTGGAGATAGCTCTGGAAGGATTCGGCGATGGATTCATTATGCCGTTTAAATGAAATAACCCCTTTAACCAGTTGGGTTCTGGTATCCAACAGTTCTTTTCGCAGATTCTCAATGTTCATCCGGCCCCATTCATCACGGGTGTGGACTTTTTTCAGATTGCTATCGATCCAGGAGAGGCCGAAATAGTCATCAATCTGGATGTAGAGGTGTCCCACCTGTTCAAATTGGGTGTGCAGAGATTCCTTGATATGCAAAATGGTCATTACATCTCTGAGAAACGGCAGCATCACCGTCTCTGTGGAGAGGTCCGCCGGCAATCCTTTTTTGATCAATTCCTGTTGGCGTTGGGCCAAAAGATTCATCTGATCTTTAGAAACCAGGTTCGGCAGAGATGTCCAAAGATTGGTCCGAAACGCGCGGATGATTTTAGAGTATAGGTTTATAATATCAATGGATATTCGATCAGCACCCAAATGGGTCAACATCCATTTGGCCAGATGCAGGATCACCCGCTCCATCTCATCCAGGGCTTGATATTTGATTCGGGTCGAAATGGAGGGGCCCAGGCCGTGAATCTGAGTTCTGAAACGGGGGGCGTCGAGCAGGTTTTCGATGATCAGATAGGCTTTGACCAACAGGGCCATGGGGTTGTCAAACGTCCCTTTCTCCTGGATGACATGGTAAACGGAAAACAGATGGCCAACCCCCGCTTGATTGATGACCCGATTGGTGATCTGACTGGCGATGATCTCTCGTTTCAGGAAGTGAGAGCTGAGGTGAGCATCAAACTCCCGGCCGATGCTTACCGGAAAATAGTCGGTCAGATGGTGCTCGAAGAAAAGCAGATCAACCACCTCCGATGATAACAGTCTCTGTTGTAAAAAGAGCTTGCTGTATCCCAGAATAATGGCCAGCAGCGGCCTGGGAAATCCCTGGTTTTTTTTGATCCACTCCAGGAGTGTCTCCGGTTCGGGAATATCTTCGGCGATAAAATCCAGTCCGGCTTTTTCATGCAGGGTCTCCAGGATTTTCAGGTACAATTCGCCCTCGTCCAGACTGTGAAGCTGATCCCGACTGATGGCCTGATGCTGCATTCGGTTATCTTCCAGAACGCTGTTGGCGATTTCATTGGTCAAACTGGCCAACATGCTGTTACGGCTCTGCTGATTTTCAATTTCACCATTTTGGACCAGATGATTGAGCAGGATCTTCAGGTTGACCTCATGGTCGCTCAAATCGACACCGCCGGAGTTGTCCAAGGCGTCGGTATTGATGCGCCCCCGATCTTCCTGAGCAAGATTCCGGCTGATTTCCAATCGTCCTTTTTGCGTGATTCCCAGGTTGCCGCCCTCACCGATAATCAGAGCGCGAACCTCAGAGCCGTTGATCCGTACCGAATCGTTGCTTTTGTCCGAAACCTCCTGGTGGCTCTCACTGCTGGCTTTGATATAGGTTCCAATTCCGCCGTTATAGAGCAGGTCAACCTTGGCTTGAAGCAATTTTTTGATGACCTCTTCGCCGGAGAGGGATTTGGCTTTGGTCGCCA
This sequence comes from Magnetococcales bacterium, assembly GCA_015232865.1. The sequence continues at coordinate 10,376 of JADFYU010000047.1, read as the reverse complement.
GAATCTGATGCAGAGAATCGTTGAGCGGGATGGCTTTGGCGTTGCGCAGGAAAATACCACCTCCTTCCGAGATCAGTTTCGTATTGTAATCGGTCCAGGAGGAGCGGGGTAACTCAAAGAGTCGTTTGCGCTCTTCAAAACTGGTCGCCAGGTCTGGATTGGGGTCGAGAAAAATATGCAGATGATTGAAGGCACCAATCAGGGCGATTTGTTTGGAGGCCAGCATGCCGTTGCCGAAGACATCGCCGGCCATGTCGCCGATGGCGACCACGGTAAAGGGATCTTTGTGAATATTGCGGTTCAACTCCTCGAAGTGGAGAGCGATACACTCCCAGGCCCCACGGGCGGTGATCCCGACTTTTTTGTGGTCGTAGCCGTTGGATCCGCCGGAGGCAAAGGCGTCTCCAAGCCAGAACTGATACTCCTTCTCGGCCACTTCGTTGGCCAAATCGGAGAATGCGGCGGTGCCCTTGTCGGCGGCCACCACCAGATAGGGGTCATCCTGGTCATAGATGACGGCATTGGCGGGATGGACGATCTGCTCACCGACCCGGTTGTCGGTGATATCCAGTAAGGCCCTAATAAAACTCTTGTATTGAGCGGCGACCCACTCCTTTTGCTGATTCTTGGGCTGTTCATTGAGACGCGGAATGATAAATCCGCCTTTCGCCCCCAACGGAACGATGATGGCGTTCTTGACCATCTGGGTCTTCATCAATCCCAATACCTCAGTCCGATAATCTTCGAACCGGTCGGAAAAACGCAACCCACCCCGAGCCACTTTCGCACCCCGCAGGTGAATCCCTTCGACATGGGGACCAAAGACGAAAATTTCACACCACGGCCTGGGGATTGGCATTCTGTTGATTAATTGGCAATCTACCTTGAAGGAGAGGACGGTGGGGGTGGGAGATTGAAAATAGTTGGTTCGGATAAGAGCATCGACCACATTGACCAAGCCGCGCAAAACCTGATCGTCTTGTAAATTGGCAACCTGTGCCAAGCCGTTTTCAATTTCATCCTTCAAGGCTTGAATCGGTTTGTTGCGACTCTTGATCTGTGGATTGAAACGGCACAAAAAGAGCTTGAGAATTAAACCGGACAAAGCTGGATATTGCAGCAAAACCCGATTGACCTTGATGGCGGACAGCTCAGGATGGATCTGAAGTTGATACTGTCGCAGCGCTTGCAGCAGTGAGATTTCCCGATGGTTCAAACCTTCCAGGATGACCAGTCGATTCAACTCGTCATCCAGCAGCGTGTCTCGTCTGAGAGCGGTCAGGGCCTCCAGGAAACAGTCGGATTGGTCATAGAGTAATTTCCGGCTCTCTTCACTGCCACCCACCTCAAACCGTTGAACGATGGTTGCCTGACGATCGGCATGTTTGACCGATGAGGAGAGTTCATGAAGGCAGGTGATACCAAAATTATCAAAGGTCTGGACCATTTGGGTCAGCTCAACCGCCACGGTGGAAAAAAGTTTGACGAAGGTTTTTCCTGATTGATGACGGATCAGACGGGCAGAAAAAGGGGACTCTCCGACCATGGCTTCGATGATCTGAATATCCTTGGCTGCCTGTTTGGGTGTTGTGGACTCTTTGTAAATCGGTTCAAAATACCGACTGTAACGGGTAAAATAGTTCAAGGCCTGTTTTTGTGGATGGGATTCCAATAATCTTTTGCGCAACTCATCATCCCAGGTCATGACCAGTTTGTTGATCTGCTCTTGGATCTGGACCAACTCCAGGGCCAGGGGGACTTTGGGGTCATGTTTGGCATAACAGACAATGAAAAACAGGGTGCCGCTCTCTGAGACGTTGATGGAGGTGATGGGGTAATGCTGGGAAAGAACAGAGGCCACCCGCTCTTCCAGGTGAGCGGTATATCGGTTGCGGGACAAGACGGTCAGAATGGAAAGATAGTTCCCGTGATTGCCAAGTCGGGCATTGATGCTGACATCCGTATCACCCTGCATTTTTAAAATGTTACGAATCTGTTCGGTCAACACTTCCGGCTTGGAATAAAAAAGTTCTCGCAGGGGCATGCGGTCAAAAAGGCTGCGGAATTCATGGCGCAGATAAGAGCCGGCCGGATAGCCGGAGAGATTCAAGGTGTTGTTGAGTCGCTCGGAAAGAATGGGAACCGTAGAAGAACGGCTGGCGTGGGCTGTCCGAGAAAAACGGCCCAAGACCAGAAGCACCATCCAACTGTCCGGTTGTGTTCCCTTGTGACGAATGGTGAAAAAGTCCACCCCCTCCGAATCATAGATAATGGACTGGCCGTGTTGACAATATTCAACGGAGACCCCCTCCTGTTGATAGTGGGGAGATTCGGGGTCTTTGAGGATGCTGTCGATCTCTTGGCGCAGGCCGGGGGTAATCCGGTCCAGCAAGGCATGGGGGTTGTGTCCCCGAAAAATACCCAGCGCGTTGGGCTTGGTGACATGGGTCAATCCGTCACTGGTCTGGGTTAAAGCCTGCATACCCATGAAGACAAAATTGTCGTCCAGGGTCCAGAGTAAAAAATTGCTGTCGACGGTTCGGCCAGAGCTGGCCAAAACCTCAGCCTCTTTTTTGATGATTTGGGTTACTTCAGGAAAATCTTCAACCGACTGCTTGACCGAGGTCAGGGTGGCGACCAGATCCTCGCGCAATTTTTTCAAGGCCAACTTGTCCGGCATCGCTTCTGTCAGGATGAACAGGATCATCTCCTGCTTGAAACCGGGTGGTTTTTTCTGGCTGGTTGTGGATCGTTCCGATAAAATCTCTTCGATCTCTCCCTGATCATTCCGCTTGACCGTAAAGGTCGTATGGGTTTGTGCGTAAAGGGTAAAGCCACTTTTTTTTAGATAGTTTCTCAGAGTGCCGAGAATGAACGGGGTGTCGCTGAGATGAATGATGACGCGGGTCTCTTCGGTCCCGGCTCCTGAAGTGATCTGGACCTTGACCTGTTCGGTCTGGGTGCTGGGCGGCTTTTGAAAGAAACGGAACAGATTGGCCAGGACCGTTTTGGATTGCCAGTCGTGCAACTCTTCGTTGGGAGAGCACTGCATATCGGCCAGAATCAGGCTGAGAAATTGTTCTAGGGTCGGTCGATCCTTGGTGGGAACCAAGGCCGCGGTCTCTTGGATGAGGTTTTCCAAAGTAGCGTTGGAGGTGATACAGGCGTGCATTGTTGGTTCCCAATTGTTTTTTTGTTGTCAAGTTGAATGCTTCATACACAGTTTGCTGTCGGTGCCGTTTAGAGGATGGAGATGGACCCGGTCAGGGTCCATCTCTTTTGTGTTGTTTGCCGTAGAGGGAGAGAGTTATCTGGTATGTGCGGCCAGAATGGCGGCCATTTTATCTTTCAGCATGAGTTTTTCTTTTTTCAGTCTGTCCAGTTTAAACTGATCCATCAACTGACCAGAGGTCTCAATCTGATTTCTGAGAGACTGGTGCTTGTCGTGCATCTCCCGAAAATGGTCATCGATTTCCAGAAGTTCATGAACTGCCTGTAGTTGATCCTCAAACATATAAATTTCTCCTCCGCTTAGAAAAAAACAAGGTCAAACCTTCATTTTGTTAATCTGGGGCCTCTTCTGTTAGCGGCTGGAGAGGGTCGGATCTTCTCCCGCCGGGTCGATTGACATTTCTCCCTTTTGTCCCAATTGAACCGCTTCTTGGGCCAGTTGGTCAACGGTTTCATTTTCAGGGTGACCAGAGTGGCCCTTGACCCACTTCCACTCTACATCATGTTGATGACAAATCGCATCTAATCTTTTCCATAAATCCGCATTTTTCACCATTTTTTTATCGGCTTTGCGCCAATTTTGCTTTTTCCAGTTGTGAATCCATTTGGTTATTCCATCCCGAACGTAGGTGGAATCGGTGGTCAAAACAACCGAACAAGACCGTTTCAAGGCCTCCAGGCCATGGATGGCGGCCAGCATCTCCATGCGATTATTGGTGGTGTGGGGGGCATAACCGGCCAGGGTTTTTTCTGATTGACCAAAGCGCAACAGCACTCCCCAACCTCCGGGGCCTGGGTTTCCTGAGCAGGCTCCATCGGTATAGATGATAACGGATTTTCGAGAGTCGGTCGTTGAAGAGTCCAAGAGCGTTCTGTTCCATGGATGTAAAAAAAAAAGATCAATGATTGTGCTGGATAATCGATTTCCAGTAACATCAAAGCGAATATATGACGATGTTACGGCGCAAGAAAGGGAAATAAATGGCAAAGGTCTTGGTTACAGGTGCAGCAGGGTTCATCGGTTCCAATCTCTCCAGACAACTGTTGGATCGGGGGGATGAGGTGGTCGGACTGGATAATTTGAACGACTACTATGACGTCAACCTCAAGAAAGCCCGGCTGGCTCGGTTGGAGGGCAGGCCGGGGTTTTCCTTTGTCAAGATGGATCTGGAGGAGCGCAGTGGAATTGCCGAACTATTTGCTCGGGAACAGTTTGATCAGGTTGTCAATCTGGCTGCCCAGGCCGGGGTGCGCTACTCTCTGGAAAATCCCCTGGCTTACGTGGATACCAACATGGTCGGCTTTGCCCACCTGTTGGAGGGGTGTCGTCACCATGGGGTCAAGCATCTGGTGTTTGCCTCCTCCTCTTCGGTCTATGGGGCCAACACCCAGATGCCCTTTTCGGTTCATAGCAACGTGGATCACCCGCTGTCTCTCTATGCCGCTTCCAAAAAAGCCAACGAGTTGATGGCTCACACATATGCTCACCTGTTTCGTCTGCCGGTGACGGGGCTGCGATTTTTTACCGTCTATGGCCCTTGGGGCCGGCCGGATATGGCTCTCTATTTATTCACCAATGCTATTTTGGCCGGGGAGCCGATTCCGGTGTTCAATCACGGCAAGATGCGCCGTGACTTTACCTATGTTGACGATATCGTCGAGGGGGTCATTCGGGTTTTGGATCGGACGCCGACTGCCAACCCCGACTGGGACAGTGACCGGCCCGACCCGGCGTCCAGTAACGCACCTTATCAAATCTACAACATCGGCAACAATCAGCCGGTGGAGTTGATGACCTATATCAAGGCATTGGAAAATGCGTTGGGCATGAGTGCCACCTTGAACATGATGGATATGCAGCCTGGCGACGTGCCGGCCACCTGGGCCAATATCGATGATCTGATGGAAGATGTTGGTTTTAGACCGGAAACAACGGTGTTGGATGGTGTCAGCCGCTTTGTGGCCTGGTATCGGGATTATCACCAGATCTGATCTGGACCATTCAGACCCGCTTTGGAAAAAAGAGGCCGCGGTCACTTTTTCCAGGTTCTCTCTGAACGGTGGTTCGGGTGGAGTGCATTTTTTATTCGAGAAACGGTGGTTTATTGATTCGAGCAAATGTGGGGAGGGCTTCGGACGTGGTAAAGCGGAAGAGGCGAAAGGGGCAGGCCCGAAAAAAAAATGGTTGCGATCCAGGGTGGCGGCTTGAGCAGTCGCCTGATGTGCTTTTTACCGTCGATAAAACCCGTCGCATCTTGCGGATGAACCGGGAAATGTCCGGGGTGTCGCCGGAGCAGATCCTGGGTAAAGATTCTGTCCGGTTGTTCCCGCCTCGGATTAAAAGCTGGTTTCGAAAAAAACTCAAACAGGTCTTTGTGAAACCGGGAGTGGTTCATTTTCAATATTCGACGGAAAACTCGGTTTGGTGGGAAGTCCGCATTGTTCCGGTTCGCCATGAGGGGAAAATTACCGAGGCGGTGGTGATCTGTTCGGACGTGACCGAACGGCGTATCCGCCATGCCCAGGCCATCCGCCATGCCCGGTTGGCAACCATCGGCGTTCTCTCTGCCGGTGTGGCCCATGAAATCAACAATCCCAACGGAGCCAACCTGTTTAATGCCTCCCAGCTGATTCGATCCTGGAGGGATCTGGCTCCGATTCTGGAAAACTACTGGCAAGAATACGGCGATTTTTCTCTGGGTGGTGTTCCCTACTCGGAAGCGCGGGACGCCTGGCCGACTCTTTTGCAGGAGATCCTGGGCAATACGGACCGGATCAAAAATATAGTCAACAGTATGAAAAGGCTGTCTGTTCAAGACGATGAAAAGCTGGATGAGTTGGTTGACATCAACGCCACCCTTCGAGCTTCGATGATGATTTTAAACTATAAAGTAAAAAAACATACCGATCATTGTCATGTTTCGTTTGGCAAGAGTCTGCCGAGAGTGTTGGGTAATGAACGGCAGTTGGAGCAGGTTTTTATCAATGTCGTTCTCAATGCCTTGCAATCTTTGCCGGACCGATCCCGCGCGGTCCAAATCGCGACCCTCTTCGACCAACAAAACGGTTGGATTGAGTTGGTTGTCGAAGATGAAGGATGTGGCATTCTCCCAGAGAACCTGAGTCGGCTGACCGAGCCTTTTTTTACAACGAAACTCAAGGCGAAGGGGACAGGGTTGGGGCTTTCCATTTCCAACCTGATTATTCTCAAGCATGGGGGGCGAATCCGTTTCGAGCCTCGCGAAACCGTTGGAACACGGGTTTTTGTTGCTTTTCCAGCCCATCAACCGGGGGAGTAGAGTCGGTTGGTGGAATTCAATCAGAGCAGCCCGGCCATTCTTCTGGTCGATGATGATGAGTCGATTCTTTTCAGTACGAGAATCGTTTTGAGATCCGCCGGTTTTTCACAGGTTGAAACCCTCAACGATGGCCGGTTGGTTCTGGATTTTCTTGCAAAAAATGAGATGGATGTCGTTATTCTCGATCTCAATATGCCCTACCTGAGCGGTGAACAGCTCTTGCCGGAAATCCACCGTTTTTTCCCAGAGGTTCCGGTGATCGTCATGACCGCATCCGATGAGGTGGAGATTGCCGTCACCTGCATGAAAAATGATGCCTTTGATTTTTTGGTCAAACCGGTGGAGGAAAATCGATTTGTCTCCGCCATACGAAAGGCGTTGGAGGTGCGTAGTCTGCGCCGTCAGGTTGATGATCTGAAACGGTCTTTGTTGACGGGACGATTGGAAAATGCTCTGGCTTTTTCAGCCATCATCACCGGTAGCCAGAAAATGCGGGCGCTCTTCCAATATATCTCTTCCATCGCCGCATCGACTGAACCGGTGATGATCGTCGGCGAGACCGGGGTTGGCAAGGAATTGATCGCCGAAGCCCTCCACCGAGCCAGTGGTCGCCAGGGAAAGATGGTCGCCATCAATATTGCCGGTCTGGATGATACCATGTTTTCAGACTCCCTGTTCGGTCATCGGAAGGGGGCTTTTTCCGGGGCCAACGAGCATCGAAAAGGGATGATTGCCCTGGCCAGGGGCGGAACGCTTTTTCTGGATGAGGTCGGCGATCTGGATGCTCAATCCCAGGTCAAACTGTTACGGTTGATCCAGGAGCGGATCTATTATCCGTTGGGCGCGGATGTCCCCTTGGTTTCTGATGCGCACATTCTCTGCGCCACCAACCAAAATCTGCGAAAATTGATGGAGGAGGGCCGTTTCAGGGCGGATCTCTATTTTCGACTCAGTGTTCATCTGGTGGAGGTTCCCCCTCTACGGGACCGACCGGAAGATGTTCCGCTATTGACCAACCATTTTTTGGAATTGGCCGCACAGACCCTGGAAAAGCTGCCGCCAACCCCGCCCCCGGAACTCTATACGTTGCTCTCCTCTTACTTTTTTCCGGGTAATGTTCGGGAATTGCGTTCGATGATTTTTGATGCGGTTGCCCGTCACCGCTCCGGGGTTCTATCCATGGAACGATTTCGACAGCTTATTCAGAGTACGGAGACGCTTTTGAGCGATATCCGGCCTGGTTCGTTGCAAGCGGAGAATACGGGAGGTTTCCGCCGGTTTACCGGCCCTTTGCCAACCTTGAAGGCGGTTGAGGAGGATCTCATCGAGGAGGCTCTCTTCAGAGCCAAGGGTAACCAGGGCATCGCCGCCGGTTTTCTGGGTATATCTCGCCAAGCCCTCAATCAGCGGTTGCAAAAGAAAAAACGGGAGTAGATCCCGCTACATTGTAGCGTGACAGGGGTGCAATTTTCGTTGCAGTTGCTTTTTATCTTTCATCTCATGCAACTATCAGAAAACAAATAATAAATTAAGTATTTATCTCCGTTTATGATTGAAAGCAATCACCCTTCCTGTTGTCCATAATAACGGTTATGACGCTGCGTTGCTATATGAAAACAAGTGTAAAATCAGGTTTTTGCCCATGATGGTCTGATTTCTGCAAATTGAATTTTAGTAAGAAGCTTGAAAGATAAGGATATTCAATCTGCCTTTTTTCGGTTGGCATTTCGACTAGGAAGGGAACCAGACCATGGAGTACGCTCTCAAGGCTATAAATGATCCAAGCGCCCGCGTTGTTCGTTTGGTCACGCGTCGAAACTTTATCGACGAGGGGTTGGTATTCTTGAATGATTTTGAACAGACCGTCCTTTCGCTTTCCCAGGGGCAGATGAATGAAGAGACAGCGTTGTGGCTGACTCATTCCATGGCTCATTTTAGTCAAGTAGCCGCCCTTCATCAACTGGAAGAGGCGTCCGAGTTGGCTAACGAGTTGGTCCGTGTCTTTAATAACTCCAAAAACAGCAATACCTCGGTCAGCCCTCATCGACTGTTTCTGGTTCAAGCCGCATTGAGCCAGTTGCGCCTGATGCTCTCTCCCTCCATCGATGGAGCGGGAGAAAATGCCCTGCGCATCATGACCGGGTTGATGAAACAGCTGTAGCCTGGATATTCTGGATTGTATCAGCCGGTTTTATTTCATCGCTGACCACATCGGTAAATTTTCAAAGACCGACAACCCCCTCTGCCAGGAAGATTGGTGGACCATATAAGCCCTTTCAATCGGACTCCTGTCAGATCGGGGTTCGTTTTGCTTTCACTCCTTGGCAAAAAATGTGCTAGTCTTCCTGAGAATGGGTTCTCAATCAGGAGGCATTTTGATCTGTCTATCATCCTGGATTTCATTTGTGAATGTGGGCAGTCAGTGCAGACCCGGCTTCAACCTCGGTTCAACGATTCAGAGACAATAGGGCCATAATGGACGTAAAAAGTGAATCAATCCAGAGTGTTGCCTGGTTAAGTGGGCAGATTGAGAGCGCTGTCAAAGAGCACGGGTCCGTGGAGCCTCTTCTCCAAATTTTCAGCTTTTTTGCCCCCTCCGGGCTTCCGGCCAGGCTTCTTTTCTCTCAGCAGGCGGCCTTCCCCGAGCCTCTCTCTGCGTTGCCCGACTCGGAGTGGTCTCGACTGTTTGAGGTGTTGGACTCTTTTGGCCTGATTATCCGGGGACGGAGTGAGGTTTTTTTGTTGGTGGATGTGCAGGAGTCGGTGCGCGACGGTCTCGACCAGGCGGCTTGCCGTCATTGGACGCGGGTCGGTATTGATGTGATCACCTTTCTCTCTGAAAAGGGTGGAATAACCCGTTTGGATGAGCTCAATCGTTTGGCGTGGCATACCGCAACCCTGGCCGGTTGGGCGCTGGAGGTTGGGTTGGTCGATCAACTCTCGGCTCTGCTTAAAGTTCTGGACCGTGAGGGACATCTGTTGATTGATTATTGGCCGGAACGGGCTGTGCTCAGCCATCGGCGTGGCATTCAGCTTTGTCGGGTGATTCAGGGGGAAGACCATCCGGGCGTCGGAATTCGGATCAACAATCTGGGCGAGGCCTGGCATCGGCTCGGTGATTATTCGCGAGCGGATCACTATTTCCAAAAAGCCTTGGCTCATTTCAAAAGTAAGCTGGGGGACGGTCATCAACTGGTGGCCAACGCCTTGGGTAATTTGGCTCTCTTGCGTCGAGACCAGAAAAGGCTCGATGAGGCGGCCAACTATTTTCAAAGCGCACTCTCTCTGTTGGACAAGGAGCATGGCCTGGACAATCGGGTGGTCAACCTTTGCGTCAATGGGTTGGGGCGAATCATTCGGTCCCAGCAGGGTGCAAAGCCAGCTATCGACTTTCTAAAGGGAGTTCTTCTGAACGCGCTGCAAAGGGGAAATCTCAAACCCCACCCCTATATCGCCATGATTTATAATAATATGGGGATTCTCCAACTGGAGATCGGAGAGAACGGTCCGGCCAAGGAGAGCGTGACAATCGCTATGAAAATTGCCGCCAAGAGCCTGCCAAAAAACCATCCGCAATTTCAGCAGATCTATGCCAACTATAAGAAATTTTCGACAAAAACGGGTTGACCTCGATTCGGTGGTTGGTCGCCTGTTATCTTATGATTGATTTTGTTATGTTTTTATACAATACAGTGGATTGTATGCGTTTTGAACCTAGATTCGGCAGTTGGAAGTGTGTAAGCGGTGCAACATATTGGTTTATCTGGTGAACTAGTACAGCCCGGCATGAATAGTTCATCATTTATGCCTTCAACGGCTTTCCTTCATAAGTCCACTTGAAAGGTT
>JADFYU010000046.1 GCA_015232865.1 Magnetococcales bacterium | reverse complement strand
ACGGACTTTAGCGGAACCAGTACGGAAAAAGACGGAACCGGTACGGACTTTAGCGGAACCGGTACGGAAAAAGACGGAACCGGTACGGACTTTAGCGGAACCGGTACGGAAAAAGACGGAACCGGTACGGACTTTAGCGGAACCGGTACGGAAAAAGACGGGAATCGCTCCGCAGAAGGTAGGAAGGTAGGAAGGTATGAAGGTAATAAAAGCCTTGTCGGGCAGGCTGACGCCAGCCACGACGATGCGCATAAATCTTTCGATTCTATTTCTCAAAAAAACACATCGGGTCAGGATCTCATGATCAAGGCAGCGGAGGTGGTTGATTTTCTAAATTCCAAAACCGGGAAGAATTTCCAGGCGACAAACAAATCCGGCAAGGCCACTAAGAGCGTCTACCAAATTTTAAACAGGCTCAGGGATGGATATACGGTCCAGGATATGAAAACCGTCACGGCCAGGAAAATCAGAGAAAGCCGAGACGGTAAGTTTGAGGAGGCTTATTTGCGGCCAGAAACTTTGTATGGGCCGCTGTTTGAGACTTACCTGGGACAATGCGTACTGCCACCGGAGGATGGCCATGAGTGATTGCCCAGAGTGCAACAGGATTTTGCTCAAGCCATACCAATGCCAATGCGGATGGAGAAAACCGGGAGCAGACAGGACGGCAAAAAGATCGAGCGATAGCACTGCCATGAGACGCTGCACATGGATCAACGATGGCAACCACCAGTGTGAGATGGCAGCGACTATTTTTACCGAGCGATGGTTTTGCACATTTCACCATGACGCTGAAAGAACCCCAATCATGGCTTTTGAGTTTGCTTTATTCCAGGAGTGGATGGAAAGTTTCCGGCAAACCTGGGTAGACCATCCATGGAGCAAATGTCGAGATGAGGATTTGTGGGGATCGCTCACCGGGACGTATGGATTGCCTTTTGTGCCAGGGACGCCACCAATCAGGCCAGAGGTTGAAAAACCACGCTCCAGGGTGATCTATCCGGATTGGTTCGACGTAGAGTTTTTTGTTTTTGCGGATCAAATACTCCAAGGCAAAGAATCGGCACCGGCTGACGTCTCACCGTCCGGACTGATTAATGCGATAATGGAATGGATGATGAGGACAGACCGCCCACAATGGAAAATCATGCAAGAGACAGGGAGTCAGACAACCAGTCGGCAACGACCTGGCCATTACCAGGGTCAGCCGCAAAGCAACAAAGCCACTCCTTTGCCGGGCGGCTTTGAAGACCAAAGGCCGATTTACTGACTGACAAGGAGTCAAAATGGATTTAAAAACACTCTCTGAACGGTTTGAGGATGCCGCAGAAACAGACCGCAAGTTGCCAAGGGTCGGACCAGGCGGGTATCGGTCATTTTGGCCGGACCCAAAGGACGTTTGTATTTATGACCGGACTAGAGATCCATCCCCCCCTCCCCCGAATCCATCGGACATAGCAAAAATGGAAGAATGCCTATCATGGCTCAAGCTGGTCGAGAGAGACGAGCAGACAGCAATCTGGAGACGAGCGCAGGGCATGGGGTTGGCCAGACTGGTGGAGGAGCATGGAAAATCAGCCAGAACATGGAAACGGTTAAGAAACAAAGGGTTAAAGAAGATACAGAGCTACTTAACTACACCAACAAAATGTTGAAATTTTGGGACCGAAGATTTTTTGGCCCCTTTTTGACAAAATAGTGCTATATTTTTTGTATTGTCGGGAATACGTGCGATAGCAGGGGTTCAGGCTCTTAAAATACCGCCAACCGAACAGCAAAAAAACATAAAAAAACCCACCCAGGAAACTGAGGTGGGTTTTTTTATGGGAGTTTATTTTTTAAGAACGGCTGTCAGTGCGATTGACTGCAACTGCGTAATTGGCTGCTCTCCACCTTCCCAGCTTGCCACGGTGCGGAGGCTGACGTCGAGCTTATCAGCTAACTGAGTCTGACTTATCCCAGCCGATTTTCTGAGGCTGACAAGCGCATCAGGGGACATTGCTGGCTCTTTGGTTTTTTTAAAATAGTGGGGTTTAAAGCTGGCTCCTTTTGGAGTCCACCAGCCTGTTTGTCCGTCTGCATCACGATACCACTTGACGGCGGCACCAAGCTGTTTGGCTCTAGGGATGAGCGCATCAAGCTCTGCATCGCTTTTTATGTTCTCGGCATAGTCGAGTTGCTCGTTTTGTCGATTAAAAAAAGAGGCGGTCATCATGGCTGTTTTCATGGCGGTCATCATGGCTGTTCTCCTGGGCTGTTTCCCTGGGCTGTTTCCCTGGGGGCCGAAGCCCCCGGTTTAGTGTTTTAGTTTGCGTTGATTATCTCTGCATCGTGGTCGAGGGTCAGTCCACCGTCAAAAGCAAAAGCAGGGCTGTAGGTCCATCCAAAGTCGTTGACGTAACCGGCGTCATGTGCGGCTGCCTCACAAGCCTCGTTGTTGTCGCCTGTGATGGTGGCTACGTGGCTGTTGTCTTCGAGGTTGTAAATAAAAAGTTCCATGTTATCTCTCCGTGGTTGCTTGATTAACGTTGAGTACATTATGCAACGGTTGCATGTTTTAGTCAAGAAAAATAATGCAACGGTTGCATATTTTTTTAAAGGGGCAGAAATGTCTGTCGTTCCACGTCGGCATGGTTAAGTAGTAGGCATAGGGGTAAAAATCAAATGAAACGTCAAGCAATGGGCATTAACTCGGATCATCTTTTGAACTATATCATCGTCCCTGCCTTGGACTTGCTGGATATGGATTCGCCGGCAGCACGATTGCTGCTACTGGGGACAGCGGCCCAAGAAAGCCGGTGTGGTCATTACATCCGGCAACTGGATGGCGGCCCGGCGCTGGGAATCTTTCAGATGGAGCCAGCCACCTATTGGGATATCTGGGACAATTACATACGATATCGGCCGGAAATAAAAGAAAAACTCTCGAAGCGCTGGCCTATGCAGCCGCTCCCTGGTGAGATGGTAACGGATCTGCTTTTGGCGGCTGTCATGTGCCGACTGCACTATCGGCGCAAATCTTCCCCGCTTCCGCCAGCCGCTGATATCCGCGCCCTGGCCAGCTACTGGAAGCAGCACTACAACACCCGGCTCGGCAAAGGGACCATTGCCGAGTTTGAGGATAATTTTTTAGCGATGCGGTCCCGGTTGGGGGGTCTGGCCTGATGAGTATATGGGGAGACCTCGGACAACTGGCTGCAAAATCAGCACCGCTGCTAGGGACGATGCTGGGCGGTCCTGGCGGTGCGGCTCTTGGGTCAATCATCGCTGCAAAGTTTGGTGGAGACCCAAGCAAGCCGGACGAGCTGTTGAAATTGGTCCAGGCAGATCCAGAGGCGGCGATCAAACTTAAGCAAATCGAGATGGACCACAAAGTGAGCCTGGAAAAACTTGCTGTCCAAGCTGCTAACAACCAGTTGGTTGCTGACACTGCTCAAATGTCCGCCGCAAATGTCACAATGCAAGTAGAGGCCAAGTCAGAGGATAAGTGGACTCGACGTTGGCGGCCTTACTGGGGATTTATCTCAGGTACAGCATTTTTGATTGTCGTCGTACTCTGTTGCGCGTTGGCGTACAAAGCTGTGATAGGGGGGAAGCCGGAAGCTCTATCCATGATCCCTCAGTTGGTTGCGGCATTTAGCACCCTCTTTAGCATCCCGCTGGTGATACTCGGTGTGGCATCTCATCATCGCGGCAAAATGCAGCGTGCCCAGGCTGGAGAGCAACCTGACCAAGGCGGGGGGATGTTGGGTAAATTATTTGATGGAGGCGAAAAATGACCACAGATCAAAGGCATGTTCTCCCCCAATGTGAGCGTCGGTTTTTATCTGCCGAGGCCAGACTCAAAACCCACGACGGGTACATCCGCCAAAACGACGCCAAAACCACCGAATCATTGGTAAAAATTGAAATACTTACAAATATGGTCAGCGAGAATACCCAGGAAGTCAAAGGACTGACTCAAGCAATAGGCAGCCTCACAACATCACTTAACAGCGATAATGCCATAACCAGGACTGTAGTTGAGGAGCGGTCAAAGGTGGTTGGTTATGTTGCCAAAGGATTCTGGGCTTTGGCCATTGGTTTGGTTACGACTGGGTTTGCGCAGGCGTATAATTGGTTTGCGGCCAAACCGTGAAGTGCTCCGAGGTCAAGGCTTGGAGGCAGCTCATCGCGTTTTACCTCTTCTTGATTGTGCGTCTTTGCGGCGGCGGCTTGGGTGGATGGGTGAGGCTCTAATGCTCTCAACAAATTCAAACCTCAGACAGTCTGAAGATTACGTCAACAAACTTCGGAAACAACTACCTTTCGCCGTAGTCCTTGCTCTCACCTACACAGCCAAAGACGCACAAGCTGAGATCAAGAGGCAATTGCCAGAGCGGTTTACCATCAGATCGCAGTGGGTGCCAGGGGGTATCAGGGCACAGCCAGCAACAAAAAGTTCCATGGTCAGCTCCGTAAGAGTGCTACATGACTTCATGGCCCTTCAGGAAGAGGGCGGAGTTAAGCAAGATAGCTTTGTCCCGGTTGGGGCAAGAAGCAACCCAAGAGTAAAGACCCCCAAAAGCAAATGGCCAGGCCAGCTATTACAACAACCGCATCACTTCTATATGCGCAAGGACAACCGGTCAGGCCATGCGGAAGGCGTGTACAAGAGGCTAGGCTATGACAGACGGAAGGCACTGGAGCTGATGTATCGGTTCGAGGATGAAGTGACGGTCAAGCCCTCCTTTGCCTTCGCTGATACGGTCGATCAAGTAGCCAGCAAGTCATTCCCAGATCGGTTTGAAGAGGGCTTGGCCAAGGCTATGTCAACCGCTAAATAGAGAGGTAGAAATGATGGATTTTGCTTATGGCTTGATTGCGGGGGTGTTGATCGTAACTGTTGTCAGAGTGTTTGGAGGTCGTGACAATACAGACCATTCAGAAGGAAAGAAAAACGACATGAGACTCCATACTGACCATGAAACCGGATTGCAATACCTTAGTGTGGCGTTGGGAGGCATCACTCCAAGGCTAGATACGGATGGTAAGCAGATGTCAGTCAAGAATGATGCCAGATGATAGGCGGCATGGGTCCTTTGGAGGGGGGTGGGTATGTGGGTGCCTCAAGCGGTCGACTTCTCCCTGGTTACGAATTTTTTTTCAAAACCCATTTCCGTTTCCGGTTTAGTTTTAGAGCGGAATTTAAATAAAACAAAATAATATCAATGTCGAAATTTTTACAGCCATCTTTATAGAGTAAGAGCTGGAGAAACCGGAAATGGCTACTCAACTGGAAGTCGCTCAACATTTATTCCTAAGTGACCGGCAAGTTCGCAATTTAATTTCAAGCGGAGTCCTCCCAAAACATAAAGGTCGGGCTGGTTATTCTCTCGATGATGCTAGGCGGGCCTATATTGATTTTCTAAAGAGTAAAAAAAAAGAACCGGAAAAAATGGAGGATGATGGTTCTTTAGACCTTACCCAAGAGAGGGCTAGAAATCTCCAGGTTGATACAGAACTGAAAGAGAGGAAACGGGATCAAGTTGACAGGACAGTAGCTCCAATCCACTTAGTGGAGTGGTTGATTTCGGGTATAGGGACCAAGATCAGTGCAATCCTAGGGGCTATCCCACAAAACGTAAAAAGGAGAGTCCCCAGGCTAACGTCGGTAGAGGTCGGTTTAATCGAATCAGAGATAGTGAAATGTCAAAATCTAGCCGCCAACATGACTGTAGATCTTGATGAGTATGAGTCCTCAGTCGGTACTGATAAAAGCGGCGGTTAGTGGGTTAAGAGCATTTTACAAGCCCCCGCCTCTATCTCTATCAAAATGGGCAGAGGAAAATTTTTATCTTTCAAAAGAATCGTCTTATGTTGAGCAATCATGGAAAGCGTTCCCGTATCAGGTTGGAATTTTAGATTGCATCAGTAACGACGACATTGAGGAATTAGATTTTATCAAGTCGGCCCGTGTTGGCTACACAAAAATAATCCTGGCCGCAATAGCATATTTTGCATCTCATAAACGCCGCAATCAGGCGATATGGCAGCCGGTGGATGGTGATGCAATTGAGTTTGTAAAAACCGAACTCAGCCCGATGATTCGAGATATCCAGGCGTTAAGAGATGTTGCCCCCTGGTACGGTAAAAAATCAAGTCACGACACTCTCGACCAGAAGATGTTTACAGGCAGTGCTCTTTTTATTCGGGGCGGCAAGTCTGCAAAAAATTACCGGAGAATTTCTGTTGATGTTGTTTATTTGGATGAGCTAGACGCATTTGACAAAGATGTTGATGGTGAAGGGCGCCCTGATAAGTTAGCTAAAAAACGGAACGAAGGTTCTGTTTATAAAAAATTCATTTCAGGATCTACCCCAAAAATAAAAGACAACTCTCTAATCGAAAAGAGAGCTGACCAAGCGAAGATCTTTCTTCGTTTTTATGTCCCATGCCCAAAGTGCGGAATTTTAGATCATCTAAAGTGGGGCGGGAAAGATGTCCCATATGGGGTCAAATGGAAGGATAACGACCCAGAAACAGCCTATTATCTCTGTAAGCACTGCGGAGATACGTTTGACCAGAGTGAATATTTAGAGATAGCCAATCAAGGGCGATGGCAATCGAAAGAGGGTGTTTGGCTTGGCCTGGACGGGCTTTTTAGAACAAAAGAAGGGGAGTTGGCCCCTACCCCCCACTCGGTAGCCTTTCATATCTGGACGATATACAGCGAATTGACCGAGTGGTCACAGATCGCTCGTGAGTTTATCGAGATCAAAGGGGACCGACCATCCCTGAAAACGTTCGTGAATACGACTCTTGGGGAGTCCTGGAAGGAAACCGAGTCAGATCGCCTGGAGCATACCAAGCTATACGAAAGGCGAGAGCACTATCAGGCCCAAGTACCCGATGGGGTTTTGTATCTGACCGTTGGGATCGATACCCAAGATGACCGATTCGAAATCCAGGTTGATGGATGGGGGATTGGGGAGGAGCGTTGGGGTATTGATTTTGAACGTCTCTACGGTGATCCATCCAGGCAGGAAATATGGGACCAATTAGCAAAGGTTATTAGGCGGCAATACACCAACAAGGATGGGGTGATATTCAATATATCGCTCGCCTGCCAGGACCACGGAGGCAGCTATTCTGATGAGGTAAACGCCTTCAGCAAGGCTATGGGGTTAAGATTTTTAGTCCCGGTTAAAGGATTGTCTACCTACGGAAACCCGGTGGCAACATGGCCCAGGGAACGGAATGTAAAAGGCGTTTACCTGACCGGTATTGGGACTGATACAGCCAAAGATTTACTGTATCAACGCCTTAAAATCACCAAACCAGGGCCTGGGTATTGGCATTGGCCGGTCAGTGATGCGTTTGACGAGACATATTTCAAACAATTGACGGCGGAAGAGTGTGTGGCCAAGTGGATTAAAGGCGGATGGCGGCATATTTGGGACTCATTTCAAAGGCGAAACGAGGCTTGGGACTGCTCAGTTTATTCGTTGGCCGCAGTCAGGATAGCACAGCAACATATGGGGTTGAACTTTGAAGATCTGGCGCAACAGATGGAACAGATTAATCAGTCAACGTCTCAGGAAATCCAAACAGCTAATAAAGACTCATACTATGACAAGTGGTGAATAGCATGGCCGATATAGCACTTATGCAAGAGATGGTTGATCTCTATATCAACGCCGAAAAGAAAGTTCTTCGAGGCAAAAGGGTTGTAGTTAATGGCATGGAGATGGGCCGGGAAGATCTGGATAAAATTATTAAAGGACGTGAGAAGTGGGAGACCAGATTGACCGAAGAAATGAATAGCCAATCTGGACAAGACGGGCCCGCCGTTGTGAGCTTTGGATGATGAATAGTTTTGAAAGAGTATTGGCTGTAATAGCTCCTGGATGGGCATTAAACAGACTCAAGGCATCCTTTGCGCTACGGCTTTATGATGCCGCCCAGCCTGAAGGGGTTAGAAGAAAACGGAATGACCGAGGCAGCGGTGATGCTGTTATGGCCCAGGCTGGTGACAAACTCCGCATTCAAGCTCGATATCTGGATGAAAATCATGATTTAGTGGTGGGCATTTTAGACACCCTTGTCAATCGCACTGTTGGTGCTGGGTTGATGCCGGAACCCCAAGCAAGGAAAAAAGATGGCAGCTTGCATGATGATTATAACTCGTTCGCTCTAGATCTGTTCCAAGATTGGAGCCTACACCCTGAGGTGACTGGAGAGTTGACCTATCCAATGGTCCAACGCCTCGCAGCTCGGAGCCTGTTTCGAGATGGAGAGATCCTAGCTCAACACCTTGAGGGGAATGTGAAGAATCTGGATCATAAAACCCGTGTTCCATATTCAATCGAGTTGATTGAAGCCGATCTGCTCCCGTTTGACTTTAATGACCAGGGCAAAGGAATTGTTCAAGGCGTCGAAATATCGGTCTGGGGGACGCCTAATGCGTATCACCTGCTGAAATCACATCCTGGAGACGTTTTTTTTCAGAGAAAACATGATGTGAAACGGGTTTTGTCTGAAAGCATTGTTCACCTGAAGCATGTGAAGCGTCTCAAGCAAACTCGTGGCGTTACAATTCTTGCGCCGGTTTTGGGACGGCTGGAAGACATCAAAGATTACGAAGAATCAGAAAGAAAGGCGGCAAAGATCGCAGCGGCTTTGGCTGGATATGTCAAGAGAACATCGGATTACACAGGCACTGGGAAAAGTCCGTTTGCAAAAGGTAATGGTTTAGGGGGAGTAGCAGGCGGGACCCACAGAGACGTTTCTATTCGTCCCGGAACGATGGTTGATAATCTTGCTGTTGGGGAAGAGATCGAAACTTTTAAGTCAAACCGACCTAACTCAGGGTTACAGGCCTTTAGAGATAGCCAGTTAAGGGCCGTTGCAGCCGGAACCGGAACCACCTTTTCAGCGATTGCCAAAGATTATAACGGCAACTACTCCTCCCGCCGTCAAGAAGCGTCGGAAAGCAAGGAGCCAGCAAAAGCGGCAACCGGTCATTTTGTCGGCCAGTTTGACCAACGAATTTATCAACGATTTATCAGGACAGCCGTCCTTTCTGGAGCGTTGAAGGTTCCAAAAGATATCGATCTTCAAACCATCTACGATGCGGAATACTTCCCGCCAGCGATGCCTGAGATTGACCCTAACAAAGAGGCTAACAGTAGAGGGAAAAATATCGATATCGGGGTCAAGAGTCAGACTCAATCAATTCGTGAAGCTGGTGGAAATCCACGAAAAGTCCTGAATCAAATTGAGCAGGAAAGAAAAGATCATAAAAAACGGGGACTGAAGTTTTCCACTACGCCGGAAGACAATGAAGAGAAAAAGCCCAAAAAAAAGAAGCGAAAAAAAAAGAAGCGAAAAAAAAAGGTTAAGAACTGACATTTTGGATGATTGAACCCCGCCTTGAGCGGGTTTTTTTATGGGAAAAAAGTGGAGGGCAAAATGCCTCAAGTAGCAAATGACACTCAAAAAAAGCAACGGATTGATGGGGTTTTACTCCGTGCCGACGATGGCGCAACCATTGTAGGGATGGATGAGGAGAACCGGTCTTTTACCCTCTCTTTCTCAAGCGATGAGCCATACCTACGGGCAAGCTGGTTTGATGATCCCTGGATGGAGACCCTTGGGCATGATGTCGGGGAAATTGATCTTTCCCGTTTGTCTGATGGTGCGCCCCTGCTTTTTAACCACGACAGATTTACCAGAGAGAATTTTATCGGTGTGGTGGAAAAGGCGTGGACTGAGGGCAATAAAGGCTTTGCAACCGTCAGGCTTAGCCAAGGGAGCCATGTTGATACCATTTGGAGTGACGTTAAAAACAAAATTCTCAGGAACGTTTCTGTTGGCTACAAGATCCTGGAACGGACCCTGACCAAAGCCAACAAAGAAGGCCCTGACGAATACCGGGTAACCAGTTGGTTGCCCATGGAAGTATCTCTTGTGACCGTTCCTGCCGATCAATCGGTCGGTGTCGGTCGAAGTGAAAACTATCAAATAACCGACCTGAACAGAGAGGAACTGAACATGCCGCAAGCAGTCACGAAAGATACGAAAAAACAGACTCCACCCTTAGAGGAAGTAACCCGTTCTGAGGGGGGCTCTCCTGTCAACGAGGCTCAGATTGCCAAACGTGCCGCAAAGGAAGCCCTGGCACAGGAGCAGGTTCGACAGGATGCCGTCCGAGCAATGTTTAAACCGTATGGGGAGCTACATCGTGCCACGATGGACTCCTTCCTGGCCAATCAGCAAATGACCCCCGACATGGCCCGAAAAGCCTTTCTTGATGTACTCGGAAAAGGAATTACTCCAACGGGAGATCATCAAGCCGCTACTCGTGCCGAGATGGGGCAAACGGACACCGACAAATTCCGCATGGGTGCTGAATCGGCCATTATGGTTCGTGCCGGGTTTGTGAAATTAGACCATTCGGACGGTAACCATTTCCGAGGGTACACCCTTCTTGAGCTGGCTAGAAAATCTCTTGAACTGAGCGGAATCAATACCTCCCACATGAGTAAAATGGATGTTGTTGGTCGTGCCTTTACTCACTCCACATCCGATTTTACCAATGTCCTATCGAACGCAGCCAGAAAATCGATGTTGCGAGGATTTGAGGAGGTTGATGAGGTCTATCAGCAAATCACCACCAAAGGCGTTCTGACTGATTTTAAAGCAGCCACCAGAGTTGGCATTGGTACTTTTGGTGTTCTTCCCCAGGTTCGGGAAGGAGCCGAATACACTTATGGCACTATCGGTGACCGAGGGGAGTCGGTCATCCTGGCAACCTTCGGGCGGTTGTTCGCCATGACTCGTCAGATGATCATTAACGATGATCTTCACGCACTGGCAAAACTGCCCGGTCTGATGGGCCGGGCGGCTAAGCGCACCATCGGTGATTTGGTTTTTGCGGTCGTCAATGACAATCCAAATATGTCAGATGGCAAAGCCCTTTTCCATGCGGACCATGGCAATCTCGCCACAGCCAACAAAACCTCTCCAACGGTCGTTAATGTAGGGGAAGGACGTGTTTCTATGGGGAAACAGAAGGATGGAGAGGCCACGCTAAACATTCGTCCATCCATTCTGCTGGCTCCTCTAGCCTTGGAGGGCATTTCCAAAACGCTCATGAAGTCCGAGACCGACCCGTCGAAAAGCAACAGCAAAGTACCTAACCCGGTTGCTGGGACTATGGAGGTTGTGACCGATGCCCGTTTGGACGCCAAATCTTCCAAAGCTTGGTACATGCTGGCCGATCCTAATCAAAATGATGGTATCGAGGTTAGCTACCTGGACGGGCAGGAAGAGCCGTTCATGGAAGAGAAGGATGGCTGGAACGTCGATGGTGTGGAAATGAAAGTCCGTATTGATGCGGGAGTGAAGCCGACGGAACACCGCACTTGGCACAAAAACGCTGGCGAGTAATTTTGCCCAGTAACTGAAACATTGAAAACGGAGTAATTGAAAATGGCAAAAAACTACACACAAGAGGGCAATGTCCTCGTCTACACCAACGGCACCGGTACGGACATTGTTTCCGGCGATCTGGTCAAAGTTGGGGTGCGGGTTGGGGTGGCCCTCGGAGATATCGCTGATACGGAATCTGGAACAGTCCAGGTTTCCGGGGTCTTCAGCGTCCCTAAAGAAGCGGCTCTGGCCGTCACCCAAGGGGATCTTCTCTATCTCGACGCCACATCCGGCGAGCTGGATAAAACAGCCACGGCCCAGACCTTGGCCGGGTATGCTTTTGAGAGCGCAATCGGGGCGGCTTCGGTTGTCCAGGTTAAGTTGAACGGCTGATGTCTTTTGAAGAGGCGTTGGCTGACTCTCTGGAAGATATTCTTGATGAATTCGGCGTACCTGTTATTTACACCCCAAAGGGCGGTGAGGCGGTTAACCTCACCGCCCTTTTTGAAAAAGAATGGGTAGATAAGAACATCGGTGGAGAGGGTTATGGGGCACCAATGGTTAACGCTCCACAGCCGGTCTTGACCGTCAGGTTGTCCGATCTTCAGTCCCCCTCCCAGGCGGGGGACTTAGTAACCGTAAACAGCAAGGTTTATAAGGTCAGATTTGTTACAGATCACACAACGCAATCAGCACTTTTAAAGTTAAAAACGGCATAGCCATGGATGATCTCTATTTTATGCTACCTCTGATTGTTCAGCGTCTTGAGAGCCAGGTATCAGGGGTTGCAGTTGTTTTTGGGTCTGACACGCAGGATCAGCAAGAGGATGTTGATTCAGGTCCTGTTTTAATCGTTGATATTTTTGACACTAAAATCAAGCAAATAGATAGTTCCAGATTAGCGTATATGGAGTCCCAGACTTGGCTAGTTTCGCTCAGAGTGAGGGGCGACGAACGTGAGGCGGGGCCATGGGCAAAGAAAGTGATAGATGCTTTGGTTGGGTGGGAGCCTTCTGAGGTGTGTAGCCCGTTTAGGCGGGTCACGTCAGAGTATAGACCGGGCCATTCTCCAGATTTTTATTTTACCCCTCTCTGTTTTGAGTCTCAGTTCATCTACACAGCTTAAATATCAATAAATTTATATAATTGGAGTAAAATAACGTGGGTAAAGTTACCTCTGTAAAAGACATTAATGTGGGTGGTGGGCGAGGCTTGTTTGACCGCTTTGACTCTGCCGGAGCCAAAACAGGCTTTGCCGATCTGGGGTCTTTATCGGCTCTGACCATCCAAAACGCCAATGAATATTGGGAGCACTTCGATTCTAGAGAAGGAACTCAAAAAAAGGATCTCAAGGTTCTGATTAAAACCGGTGCCACCATGAGTGCCGAACTGGACAGTGCGAGCGATGAAAATCTGGCACTGTTCAATATGTCTCGTGTCAATTCTGTCACCCAATCTGCAGAAACAGCTTCGACCTACGAAGTCACCTCTGTCAATCAGGGTCGTCGGTATGATGTGGGGAGGCTCAAGATTTCTAATGTGAGCATTCCAACTTTTGCCGAAGGGACTGATTTTATCACCCATGCCGCTGAGGGACATGTTGAAATTGTGGAAAGCGGAGGTATTGCGGATGCCAGCAGCATCACCATTACCTACGATGCGGCAGAGGTGACCTACAGCCAAATTGAAATGCTCTCTGAAAAAACGATTGAGGGAGCATTCCAATGGATTTCTAAACAGATCCATGGTGAGCGGCGAAAATTAGAGGCTCCAAAAGTTTCAATCACACCTGGTTCAAATCTTGGCCTATTGAATATTGCTGAAGGTCAGAAAATCCCTCTCAATATTGAGATTCTCGCCTCAGATACTGGAGCTTTCGCCACCTTCACAACCCTGCCCGGTTGATGACAGATAAAGAGCAGGAATACAGAACCCGGTCGGAGATCATGTCTCCCCGACCGGGTTCTTTTCGTTTTGACGGTCGAACCATATGTATTACGCCGGTCGGGATGTATGGCTGGTTGGAGTTTGTCGAGTTGCATCAGGCGGCAATAGGCGGCGATCGCTCATGCGTTTCCCGTTTGATTGAGTTGATAACGAGAGGGCTGATATCTCAGGACGAGGCTGAGAGTGCTGACTCCTCAAAAAGGCACCAATTTTTGATTGAGTGCATCAATTACAACCTGGATCACGTCGAGATAGCTAAATGTATTCAGAGTGGTCATGGGTCAGATGAAGCGCCAGACCCGGCTTCCTTGTCCTCTATCATTCAGCTATTGGTCAGCAATGGACACAGGGAATCAGAAGCCGGTCAATACTCTTGGCCTAAAGCAAAAATGCTCATAGAGAGCATCGTTAAACAGCAAAAAATCGCAATGAAAGAGAGAGCGGCCATTTTCCGTGTTGCGCTGCATGCAGATCAAAAACAGTGGTCCGAATTTATCGCAGATGATGAGACGGACGGCCAACTTGCCGATGAAGAAATTTATAAAAACTGGCTCGAAATCGACAAATTATTTGGGAGCCGGTAATGGCGTCAACTAAATCTAGTCTTGAATTCTCCATCAAAGCGAAAGACCTGTTTTCGTCCACTCTAAAAAAAGCCACCTCTCTTTTTGGTGGGTTGGCCCAGGCCGAGCAACAAACAGAGCAGCAGACCAGCGAGCTATCCCGAAAGCTGAAGTCTTTGAACGGGTCATTGGCTGGAGTTGATAAACTCAAAGCCATGAGGCTGGCAACCCATGAGATGGGTAAAAGCTCCAAGACCGCCGCTCTAAAAGTTGCAAGTTTTGAAAAGGCGATGAGAGGGGTTGGTGCACCTACAAAACAACTGACCGCAGAATACAAAAAAGCCAAAGAGACATCCGCACGGTTGGCAAAGTCATACTCAAACCAGAAAGAAAAGCTGGGCAAGCTTGGAAAAGAGTTAAGGGCTGCCGGGATCGACACATCGGCCCTAAAAAAGAGCCAAGACGGACTACAAGACCAACTATTATCAACAAAAAAAGCGATTAAAGCGGAGAGTGACGCCATTCTCCAGGCTGCAAAATCAGCCAAAAAAGCAACAACGGCAAACACAAAGCTATCAAAATCTACCCGGCTCCTGCAAACAGCCATGGGTGGCGTCAAGTCCGCAGCCTCAAAGCTCAAAACGCCACTCGCCATTATTGGGACTGTTGCCACTCTTGGTTTTTATAAAGCCTTGGGAAGTGCAAGAAAATTCCAGACAACGATGTCGGAAGTTGCAGCGATTTCGGGAGCGACTGGAAAAGATTTAGTAGACCTGACCAACAAAGCCAAAGAGATGGGGAAGAAAACCCGGTTCTCCGCTTCTGAGGCCGCAGAAGGGTTGAAGGCCCTTGCCCAGGCTGGTCTCTCTCCAAAACAGGCTATGGATGCACTGGAACCGTCTCTACTCCTTGCCCAGGCCGGAAGTATTGAGTTGGGGGAGGCGGCGGACTACACCACCAACATCATGAGTCAGTTTGGCATGGAAGCCAAAGATCTTGGCGGGATCGTAGATCAACTGGCGGTCGTTGCGTCAAACTCAAATACCGGCATATCCGACCTTGCGCTTGCCTTGCAATATTCTGGCGGTATCGGCAAAGCGGCAGGACAAAATTTAAGTGAAATGAACGCCGTATTAGCTGTTATGGCTGATGCTGGATTTAAGGGCGAAAAGGCCGGAACCTCGTTAAGGGGAGCGTTATCCTCTCTGTTAAAACCTGCTAAAGCGGCCCGTGAGGAGATCAAGCGTCTAGGACTAAAAACTCATGATTCAGCCGGTAAAATGCTTCCGTTTGGGGATATTCTCAAACAGCTCAAAAGTAAAGGAGCGGATGCAACCAGTATCCTGAAATTATTCGGGCGTGAGGCGGGATCAGGTATTGCCGCCGCAATGAATAAATCAATAGGAAGACTGGATGAATTTCGGGAGAAAATTGACCACTCATCCGGGTCAGCTAAAAAGATGGCCGACACCATGGATAACAACATGGACGGGGCTTTTAAACGGTTTGGATCTGCATTGGAAGGGTTTACCAATGACGTCATTCTTGACTTTTCCCCTGCAATCATCGGAGCAACTGACGGAGTAACAGATTTTATTCGGGGTTTGAGTGCCAAGGCCACGGCTAGTGCCCTTAAAGATTTTGGGTATCTCGTGCTCGGTGCAGGGGAGACACTAAAAGAGGCGTTTGGAGATACTTGGAATTTTCTGAAAACAAATCTCACAGCTCCATGGGATTATGTGAATAGCTGGTTTGCCAACAAAACCAAAGAAGACTCCCTTCTTGGTGGCGTGTTCAGAAAAATTAAGTCTGGATTTTCGGCGGTCGGTGATTATGCAGAAAAGGCCACTGATACCCTGATAGAAACAGGCAAAAAATCTGCGGGGGCAGTCGAAAAGACACGGAAAGCGGTCAAGGATCTGGCGGAAGAAATCAAGAAACCTAAATCTCTGGATGTGAAGACCGAGAAAGCCGAAAAAAATACATCAAAATTTTTCGCCTTTTACAAAAAATCGAGTCGTGACGCAAATGCAGAAATCATCCATATAAAAGTGGATGAGAGGGACGCTATCCGAAAGGCTGATAAGGCCAAGCTAAAAATAGATAATGTGAGGCAGAGGACCGTTCCAAAGATCCAGGCCAAGGATGATACAAAGCCAGCCACAACATCAGCTCAACGCAACATATCCAGTGTAAAACAGCATCGACCAACGGTTATTAGGGCAGATGATCGCACCTATCCACAGATAATCCAAGTGAAGCGGAATATCAACTCGATACCCCGCTCTCACAACACCAACCTAAACGCAAGAGTAACCGGCTCCTCCTCGACTTATATCAGCAACGTCGCATCTCAAATGGAGCGGGTTAAAAGGGCTGGTGGTGCAGTAACACTCAGTGCAAGAGTCTCCTACTACAGTAAGGGCGGATCTGCTGGCGGAAGTCCCTCGTCGGCAAAATCTAAACCGGTTGCGAGCTATAAAACCAAACTGCCCACCCTAAAGGCAGACCAGTATCTTAACAAAAATGGTGGGTTGTCATTGGCAGGGTTTTCCGACCGGTGGATTTACGGGAATCATCCCGGCAGTAAGCCGGAAATGGTCTACAACTTTCTCAGAAATACCGGGATTCTAAGCCGCCAGTCGGGGCACAGCGGTGACCAGTACGTCAAACCCTATGCCGAACAGTATGGCGTTCGCCTGGACACCATGAGAGACATGGGGTTCAGGCTCAATAATTACAGCGTGTGGAATGCCAGGGACTATAACGACAAAAGCTATGTAAAACGGCTCCACGAAAACTATGCAAAAAGCAGAGGACTTTCTTTGATGCCGTTTTCTGGCGGGGGGTATGCCAGGAAATACAGTGATGGCGGTTTTGCTGATCCTATTATGCCATGGGAAACCGGACAGATCCCAGGCTATAGCCGTGTCGACACCATTCCAGCGTATTTAACCGAGGGAGAGTTTATCACCAACGCCCAAAGTGCCAGGGCAATAAACGGTCATTTCCCCGGATTAATGGATATGCTGAATAGCGTTGGGAGTGCCGATGAGGTGCGAGGCGTTTTAGGGTATTTCCAGGGGTATACTAACGGCGGAACGGTTGGAGTTCAATCGACTCCGGCATCTCGGACGCCACCCCGAAATCAGGCCAATATCACCATAGAAATGCCTGACGTAAATATTTCAGTGTCTTCGCTTGATTCAGCCGATTTGGAAAAAACTTTCCGAGCCAAGATTATTCCAAAGTTGAAACAGGCGATATCATCCAACACGCAGGGAGTGGCCACCACCATCCAGAGGAAGTTAAACGGTTATGGCTGAGTTAAATACATTTAGATATTCCAAGGATAATGATATCAATCCTGTTTCTGGACCAACTGTTAGCGGATTTATGGCTACAGGGGCAGAAAAGTTAGCTAATGGGGAGCCGTCGGAAGGAGCATACTTCGAAGGCGCTACCGAAGGCAGTATTTCATGGGCTACATCATCTATCAAAGAGCCTGGGCTTGCTGGAATATTTGGGTTTGATATTCCAGCAGGAACAACAATCGAATTAAGAGGCGGCTCCTCAACACAGTACACATTGTTTGACTCTTACACGGTTGTTGACGGAGCGCACTCCCACCACTTTGATACAAGCACACCAGCGGATTATGCGCTTGCACCCGCTGCTTATGTCACCGGTGACCGTACTGATGCCATGGTCGCTACTGAGACATTTACAGGAGGTCTCGTCTATGGAGGGACACCTGCAACAGCAGAGATTGTTCTCAATGGAGATAAAACAGGGGCCTCATCCGTAGAATTTTCTGACACAGACGTTGCGAGGTTTGATGGGTTTGTATTTGATTTTGGTCGACAGGTGAATGTCACAAAGCTCAGATATGCGTATGAAACAATGGCAACGAACGGCAGTAGTTTAAACAGGCTCATGTGGTATGTTTCCATCTCTAATGATGGAATATCATGGACAGAAATCGATACTGTCACTGGGTGTAATTTCAGCACTATTGGTTATAATGAGAGAGAGGATAATCTTTCAATACATGCGGGTCACAGATATTTGCGGCTTCGTAATACCGAGACTTACTCGGGGCTTGTAGGATATACCGCACGAATTCGAGAGATTGAGTTTTGCTATCCGACTTTCCTGGCTACCGGTGGAGTGACGCCTAACCACTCTGATTGGTACCTATATATCCTTAACGCCAACTCATCATTTACCATTGGTGAGATTATTTTTGCAGATCAGGCTGAGTTGTCCAAAAACGTGTCTTGGAATTTCAAGGAAGAGACCGTCCCACGCAGTAGCGTTGCTATCTCTCATGGCGGCAGATACCACATTAACAACCAACCCTCAGAAGTATCACTATCCACAGAAATATATCAGGCTACCGAAACAGAAAAAGCTGATGCTCTAGATTTTATCGATGCAAAATCCGGTTGGAAGTCAGTGTTTATCCTTTCTCTGGACTCAGAACGGTATTTAATGCGTCTAGGTGAAGGCTTTGAAGTGGTGAGAGACAGCTTCGGACTTGCCGATTTTACCATACCAAAAACAGATAATTTACCAAGATACTCAACTATTAAGTTGCCGAAGATGGTGAGAGATGAAAGCCTGACAGAAAATGTAATACTGCCACCAGCCTCATGGTGGCGGCTGTTTTTTACAGGTGTTGAGGATCAAGGCCCTGGATATAGTTTTACTATCAGAGGCATTAAACTTTTCGAGACCACAGACCATAGCGGCCCTCATATTGTCATCCCTGA
>JADFYU010000045.1 GCA_015232865.1 Magnetococcales bacterium | reverse complement strand
TATCCGGACTTTCAGTCCGTTATTCAAACCCACCGTCTTTAGACGGTGGTTGTTTAGTTTTTTTAATGTCTGTCGTACAGTTTCCTTGGCGAGGCTGTCAACGTGCCCCAACGCCACCATGCGATCCGATAATAATTGCAACGTCCACCGACTACGATCTTCAGGTGGCTCGGAACAGGAGAGTGCAATAAGGTGCGCCTCTCCCTTTCCATCCAATTTTCGTTTATATTCCCGCTTTGGAGCACGGCGATTTATCGCATCATCCATCCCTTCCTCAACAAAACGCTTCCGAACCCGCTCAACCGTTGCTGTACCTACATCTAAAGCCTCACTTATAGCCGTATCTTTCCAACCAACACCGAATGGTCCAGCGTCTGCTTTCAGCAAAATACGTGCATGCAGTAGTTTTCTCGCTGCTGCTTTCCCGGTTGAAATCATCTGGGTCAGTGTTTCTCGCTCATCCTGTGTCAGGCTTACGATGTACTTTTTCATTTTTTTGGTATCCCGTTGAGAAATGGATTGATTTCTCGGAGAATACCACAAAACACATCAATTAACGATAGTCAGAGCACTAGGTTAAAGGCGACAACACTCCATTATTTCCGTGTGCCCAGATAAAACAGGCTGGCAAAAGCAAAAAGAAAGAGCAGGGTTGAAAAAAACAGGGCGACCAGACCACCGGGAAAGCCTTTGATGGAGAGTACCGTCAGGGTTAACAGCAGCTCACCGATGACGACGGCATATAACAGCTTGGATAGAGTTAGTTCATTTGTTCTTATGGTTTTTTTAATGGAATCTGCCTGTTCAGCCCGATATTTTGTCAGGTGATCCAAAAACCTGGACCCGCTTGGCGCGCCCAGAGTGACGGCGATGATGCTGCACCACCAATAGTTGATCAGGGGAGACTGAAGTTGGGATGCCAGACTCCAAACACCATCGATGGATGGCCAGGAAATCTGGCTCAGCTGAAAAACAATCAGAGTAAGAGTGGCCGTCAAGGCTGAAGCGGCCATGACCATGATGCTGATGGCGGTGGCTTGGCTGGTCGGTAATCTGAAATAGAGAGCCAGAATGGTGAAGAGAAAAATATCAGCCCCGGTGCCAAAAAAACTGGAGATTATCCCGCCGATGAAGGCACCGATTAAAATACGGATCAGATGTGGCGTCTGCTGGGGCCGGAAGGTCGTAGGCAGCAGGTGGGGGCCGCTGTAAAAAAGCCTGAGATAATGGATTGAGATAAAACCGGTGATCAGGCAGACAAAAGCCAGCTTGATCTGTGGAGAAAGGTTTTTGACCTCCGGCCATTGCATCAGTTGTGCGCGTTCAATGCCGATGATTCCGACCAGGGTGCCGATGACGGCCCCGATCAGGCCAATACGCAGGGCAACCGGAAGTTTCCGATTTTTTTTTGGGTTGTCGAGGTTGCTTTGGTAGATAATATAGGAGGCAAAGGTCATGCCGACGGATTGGATGGCCAGGCTGTAATCTCGGGCTAATACCGGCGTAACGCTGAACAGTCCGATCAGGATCGGATACGCCACCACACCCCCTCCCACCGATGTAGAGCCGGCAACGAACGATCCGAACACCATGAAGAGAGCGATCAGAACGGCATGCCTGGTCTGCTCGTCGGCCAGGGAGAGGGTCAATGGCTCGGGAGCGGTCAGATTCCACAGCAGGGTCAGGGCTAGCCAGACCGCCAGCACCAGACGATAGGACTTGCTGTGCCACTGGTCCTTGAAACAGGCCCCGATCATACGGACATAGCCGGGCCGGTTCTG
The DNA here is from genome assembly GCA_015232865.1 of Magnetococcales bacterium. The sequence continues at coordinate 17,116 of JADFYU010000045.1, read as the reverse complement.
ATCCAAAAGGGGTTTGTTCATGCGTTTTATTGGGTCAAAATCCGTCGCAACACCTCGCCAGCCAGGGTCAAACCGAAGAGGGCCGGCATATAGCTGATGGTACCGTTGACCGCACGCGGGCGACCTTGTGAGGTCGGTTCCGGCGGTAGATGGGGGAGTGGGGGTTCTGTCGACCAGACCGCCAAAATTCCTCGACCACCACCCCGCCGATTCAGTCGGCGGCGAACGGCACGGGCCAGTGGACAGATGCTGGAGTCCATCAAATCACCAATTTGAATGGCGGATGGATCTATTTTGCTGCCCGCTCCCATACTGCTGGCGACCGAAATGGATCGGGACTCCCCTTCGAGCAACAGGTTGACCTTGCAGTTGAGGCTGTCAATGGCATCAATGATCCAATCTGGCCGGGTCGAATCCAACAGGTCGGGGATGCTGTCCTGGGTTAAAAAATGGTCATAAAGGTTGAGTTGACAGTCAGGATTGATGGCCGCCAGACGCTTGCCCATGACCGCCACTTTTTTCTGGCCGATGGTGTCGTGGGTGGCCGGAAGCTGCCGGTTGATGTTGGTTGGTGCCACTTTGTCGTTGTCAACCAGGGTGAGTTGACCGACTCCGGCCCGGCAAAGCGCTTCGGCGGAATAACTGCCGACACCACCGAGTCCGGCCAGAAAAATATGGCTGTTCCTGAGTTTTTCCAGTCCACGATCACCCACCAGAATATGGGTGCGCTCCAAAAATCCGTTCGGGGTCAATGCGCTCTCCTCCTTTAGGCTATGTTTAAAATTTTTTTGCTGTTTTCCACGGTTGTCCGAATAAGCTCAGATTCCGAGACCTGACGAAGTCTGGTCAGGGTTTGGACGACGATCGGCAGATAGCTCGGCTCATTTCGTTCGTCTTCATGTCCGGCTGGGGGCAGATCCGGTGCATCACTTTCCAACACCAGTGCCGAGTCGGGCAGGGCGGCGGCCACTGTTTTGATCTTGTGGGATCGGTCGCGGGTCACAACCCCGCCGAATCCCAAGACAAATCCCAATTCGATGTACTGATTTGCCTGTTGTAGGCTGCCGTTGAAGCTGTGGACGATTCCCCCCGACGGGGGCTGTTTTTGTCGCAGCAGGGCCAGGGTCTGATCGTGGGCCTTGATGACATGTAAAATCACCGGGAGTCTATATTTTTCAGCCAAATCCAGTTGAGCCGCCAAAAGGGATCTCTGCCGTTCATGTTGACTGCGATCGGCCCGAAAATCCAGTCCTATTTCGCCTACAGCAATGCAGGGGCTGCCTTTGATCCACTGCTCCAGCGCAATCAAGGCGTTGGCGGGGTGGCTGAGTAAAAAACAGGGGTGCAGCCCCAGTGCCACATGTCGGGTCGAATCGGCCAGTGCTACCAGATCCGGAAAACCGCCCAGCGTGACGCCAGGCATGACCAACTGTTCTACCCCGACCTCCCGACAGCGTTCCAATACCCGCTGGCGGTCATGAGAAAATGCGGCATGATCCAAATGACAGTGGGTATCGATCACGATCTGTTCCCGCAAAAAAATACAACGAGCCTCCCGGCTCAAATATGCCGACCTCCCGAAAAAAATGCAAAGGGAAGTTGGTCAGCTGATCTTTTGCTTTTCGTTCGTTCACATTGTTTGATCGGGGGCCAGCAGATGGGTCAGCAGACGGGTGTAGACATCGGTGAGTCGGTCGATGTCATCGGTCGGAACCCCTTCATCAATTTTATGCATGGAACGACCAACCAGACCAAACTCCATGGTTTGTGGGCAGATCTGGGAAATAAATCGGGCGTCAGAGGTGCCGCCGCCGGTCGATGCCTCGGGAATCCGGGCCAGGCTCTCTTGGATGCTTTTGTTCAAAGCCTCTCGGAGGGGGCCTTCAGCTGACAAAAAGGGCAGGCCGGAGACTTTCATGGTGAGCTGATAGGCGTTCAGGTCGGCCCCATCCAGAATGGAGCGGATTTTTTGTTCCAGGGATTCCGGGCTGTTTTGAGGGCTGAATCGAATGTTGAAGCAGGCCTCCAATTGACCGGGAACCACGTTGGTGGAACCGTCACCGCACTGAATGTTGGTGAATTGAATGGTGGTGGCCGGAAAATAATCGTCGCCGGAATCGAAGCGGGTCTGCGCCAGTTTGTCGATGAGCGGGGCCGATTGATGAATGGGGTTGACGGCCAGGTGGGGGTAGGCGACATGCCCCTGTTTACCGAAAAAAGTAAGAATGCCGTTGACGGAACCTCGGCGGCCATTCTTCAGGCAATCTCCCAGTTGGGCAACGCTGGTCGGCTCTCCGACCAGACAGTAATCCAGGGATTCGTTGTTCTCTTTGAGCCAATGCAAAACCCGCACCGTCCCATCCACCGCCTCGCCCTCTTCATCGCCGGTGATCAAAAAGGAGAGGGAGTTGTGCCGGTCAAAATCGGGGTGGGCCAGCAAAAACCGTTCACAGGCGACGACCATGGCTGCCAAAGCCCCTTTCATGTCGCAGGCCCCGCGTCCCAGCAGTTGGCCGTCAATCACCTTGGCGGCGAATGGGTCGCTCAACCACTCTGCCGGGTTGCCGGTCGCGACCACATCGGTATGGCCGGCGAAACAAAAATTTTTCCCCAGCCGTCCCCGGCGCGCATAAAAATTTTCAACCGCGCCAGACCGCAGCCGATGAATGGTAAATCCCAAGTGGACCAGCCGTTGGATCAGGATCTCCTGACAGCCCCGATCATGGGGGGTGACGGAGGGGGCTTGGATGAGCTCTTGAGCCAGAAGAAGGGGGGAGCCAGGCTCCCCCCGTTTGTCAGAATTCACGGAGCAGTTCGTTGATGCCGGTTTTCGAGCGGGTTTTGGCGTCGACGGTTTTGACGATCACGCCGCAATAGAGGTTGGGACCGGGGCGGCCATCGGGCAGGGGCTTGCCGGGCATGGTGCCGGAAACGACAACGGAAAAGGGCGGAACGTAGCCCATATGGACCTCACCGGTTGCTCGATCGATGACTTTCGTCGAGGCACCCAGATAGACCCCCATGGAGAGGACCGAGCCTTCGCCAATGATCACCCCTTCGGCAACCTCGGCTCGTGCACCGATGAAGCAGTTGTCTTCGATGATGACCGGGTTGGCCTGGAGAGGCTCCAAAACGCCGCCAATGCCGGTGCCGCCGGAAAGATGGACGTTCTTGCCGATCTGAGCGCACGATCCAACCGTCGCCCAGGTGTCAACCATGGTTCCGCTGTCAACATAGGCTCCGATGTTGACATACGAAGGCATCAAGACGGCGCCGGGAGCGATAAAGCTGCCTTTGCGAACCGTGGCTGGTGGCACGACCCGGAATCCTCCGGCTTGAAATCGTTCAGCACTCCAACCAGCCGTTTTGGTGGGAACCTTGTCAAAATAGTTGGCTTCCGAGCCGGCCATGACAACGTTGTCATGAAGCTTGAAATAGAGCAGGACCGCTTTTTTCAACCATTGGTTGACCACCCAGCCGTGAATGGCTTCCGGGTGGGTCGGGTTTTTTTCAGCGACGCGAAACTGGCCGCTATCCAACCCTTCGATGGCAGCAGTGACGGCATCTCTGATCGGGCCAGTGGTTTTTGATGACAGTGAATCTCGGTCTTCCCAGGCCTGTTCTATGGTGGTTTGCAGATCCGCCATGACGCTCTTCTCCTTAAAACGACAATTAAAAATAATCAGTAATGGTTTAGGGTGCGGAAAAAATCAATCATCCGTCTTGGTTTGTCATTTTGGCCCGCCCGCGATATTAACAAAGAGTGACAGATAATGGATGTGCGCACTTTTTTTAACAACAGGTGAATCAAAATCTGGCACAATTAGGATTAATAATTTTTTCAGCGGCCCTAATGCCCGAGTTTGCCCTGAAGTTACGGGTTCAGGTGATATTTTTCAACGCAGGCGGCGATGCGCCGCATCGCCTCCCGATTATCCTCGGGTGTGGCGACCAAGGCAACCCGGATGTAGGGGGCTCCCGGATTTTCTCCGGCATTGTCCCGGCCCAGATAGGCTCCTGGAAGCACCACGACATTGTACTCTCGATAGAGTTGTTGAGCAAAGGATATCCCGCCGCCTGGAACCTTGAGCCAGAGATAAAAACCGGCTTCGGGAGGGGTGACGGGCAACACCGGGGAGAGAATGTCGATGGACTCCTTGAGTTTTTGTCGATATTGCACCCGATTGTCCTCCACGTGAGATTCATCCTGCCAGGCCGCGACCGCAGCCGCTTGGATGAAGGGAGGGGTCGCACAGCCGGTGTAGGTGCGCAATCGAAAATAGTGGTCGAGAAGGTGAGCATCGCCAGCGACAAAACCGGAACGAGCGCCGGGCATGTTGGATCGTTTGGAAAGGGAGTGAAAGACCAGGCAGCGGTGGAAATCCCTGCGCCCCATCTTCCAGGCCGCCTGTAGAAGTCCGGGTGGGGCGGTGTGATACCAGATCTCCGAGTAGCACTCGTCAGAGGCGATCACAAAATCGTGACGGTCGGCCAGTTCGATCAGTTGTTGGAGTTGGTCCAGATTGTAAACCGAACCGGTGGGGTTGGAGGGGGTACAAAGGTAAAGCAGCTCGGTCTGGTCCAAAATCTTTTTCGGAAGAGCGTGATAGTCGGGTAAAAATCCATTCTCGGCGTTGGCGTTGACAAAAACCGGCCGGGCGCGGGCGATATGGGCCGCCCCTTCATAGATTTGATAAAACGGGTTGGGAGAGAGGATGATCGACTCTTCTCCCGCCGGATGGTCGCCGGAAAAAAGCTGGGCGATGGAAAAAAGAGCCTCCCGCGTGCCGTTGACCGGTAGAATATTCGACTCGGGATTGATGCTTTTTGCCGCCAACTCAAAACGTTTTTCCAGCCAATCGGCCGCAGCTTGACGCAGGGGCAGCTCTCCACGAGTGGTCGGATAACGGCTGATACCATCCAGGGCGTCGGCCATGGCTTGGCGAAGAAAGGGGGCGACCGGATGTTTCGGCTCGCCGATTGAAATGTTCAACGCCGCCAGATTGGTATTGACTGGCTGATCTTTTAACAGGGCGGAAAGCTTTTCGAACGGGTAGGGTTGCAGTCTATCGAGATAGGGATTCATGGTTTTGTTTCCGTAACAGGGTTGCGACGGGATGGTCCGCTTCGCCAATGATCTGTGGTGTATTGGTGCGGCTCTCTTCAGCCGTTTCCGTGATCGGTTCCCGGCTCCTGACATGTCCCTTCAGCCAGCTGACCAGATCTCTCCAGATGGTACTGATCTCCTGGTTTTGCGGCATGATTCCGGCGTGTTCCAGCTCGATGGTGATAATGGGAATTTTTTGGATGGTTCCGGCGTAACGTCCCAACGATCCCGGATAGGTGCCCAGCAGCGAGAGATAGAGCTGCCCCAGCCTCTCCGGTGGAGTGGTGGGTGGACCGTCAAAATCCAGGAGTCCAAAAGGGGCGTGCACCGAAACCACCGCATCGGGTTTGAACCGTTCGATCTCCTCAGCGACCCAATTGGATTCCGGCTCGCTTAACGGGGCGGGACCGGGATACCGGCGTGGATCTCTGTGGGTCTGGTTGACCCAGTAGGATTGACTCTCTGCCAGCCACTCGCGATGAGAGTTGGTTGTGGGAAAATTGCGGTTTAAATCCACATTTCGGGCGTTCATCCGCTGGGAATTCTTTCTCAGCAGACCGTCCGGGTTGACCAGGGGGGCGACACGCCAATGGAACAGCCCGGTGTGGTAACGATCCAGGATTTTCATCCATTTGAAGGTTACGCTCACCGCCGAATATTCATCGCCATGGATGCCGCTGATCAGAAGAATCCGCGCTTGGGGTTTGCGATTTTCCAGAGGTGGGTATTCCCGGACAATAATGGGCAATTTGTTGATGGAGTGACCGCCGGATAAAATAAAACGCTGGTCAAGGCACTCCTGTTTGCTGACACTGCCAAGTTTGGCCCCAATTTTGCCGCATATGTCGTCAATGACAGACTGTATTTCGTCACCGTGTGGCGATATTTCCGCTTGTTCGTCGTTTTGTGTGTTTCTTTTTTTTGGCTTGGGCGCTAAAATGGAACGGTCAGCCGCTTGTTCGACAATTTCTTGCAGAGCCTCTTGAACAGAAAGCGGTGCTAGAAAGTCGGCTTGCGAAGAATCATCTGGAGCGATGGCGTGGGTAGTGAGTCTTTTGACCTCAATTGGTTTTTTGTCTGTTTCGGTGGCCTCTGCCGGTTGAGCTCCCCCAGCAATCACCGAAACAAGTAGAAAAAAAAAGGCGTAGAGCCGTCTTGAGGGGAACGACGAATTGCTTCCTGAGCAAAGTGGTGAACTGTCTGAGAATAGGTATGGGATTTGCATGACTTTGTTCGGGTAGCTGGTTTTTGAGCGAATATTTGCCCAGTCAAGGATTGATTGCGCAAAACAATGCCTGTTTTTACTGTAATGTAAGCAGTGCGTCAATAACCGAATAGTGGAAACCCGTCATTGTTGCTTTTTTTGACTCTTGGGTTGGGAGTCTGGGGTATGTTGAGTCAGTTGGATCTTTTGAGCGTTGTTGAGTTTCCTTTTGTGTTTCGGGTCAGGACTTGACTGAGCGAGCTAATATCATGAAGAGAAGAGAATTTATTAAAACAGTATCTTCCGGGGTTGCTGCGGCGACTTTGGGAACCGGTCTCATTTCAGAAGCATCGGCGGCCTATTCCCCGGCCCTGCCGGTGGTGCGGCCAAAGTTTCGGAAAACAGATTTAAAGCTCTATCTGACCAAGGTGAGGCAGTTCAACGAGGATCACCAAGGGGATATCTTTTTGTCCGAGCGTCAATTTCAGCTATTGGAATCGTCGGTCATGCGTTTTCGTCGGCTCCAAAAACTGGTCGGATATGGTAATTTCTACCTGCTGGATTTTGACGACGCCATTCGATATTCTCGGCAGCATACCTCTGTGGGTACCTTTACCATGGCGGAGTTGAACTTTCTTGAGATGATTTTTTACGAACGGGCCTCGGATTATGGGTTCTATGGAGAAAAGCCGCTGAAAAACCTGACCGACCGCATTCCGTTGCGGGAGGTGGTCAAGGTGCCCAATACCGGCAACTATCTATACAAGGGACGGCCACTGGAAACCTATAACAAAATTCTCAGGCAGGTTGGCAACGAGGTGGTTTTGACCTCCGGTGTGCGCAGCGTCATCAAGCAGTTTCTGCTGTTTTTGGAAAAGGCTTACGATAGCCAGGGCAATCTTTCCCGCGCCTCTCGGTCTCTGGCTCCGCCCGGATACTCCTTCCACGGAATCAGCGATTTTGATGTCGGGCAGCGGGGCTATGGCCGGTACAACTTCACCGAGCGGTTCGTAACCACGGAAGTGTTTAAAAAATTGGAGAATCTGGGTTATTTAACCCTTCGTTATCCCAAGGACAACATGCTGGGTGTCCGTTTTGAGCCTTGGCATATCAAGGTCAATACCCGATCTTGATTTTCAGGTTGGCTGAGAGAGCATGAGTTTTGTCTGATAACCCGCAACGGGCCTGGATTGCCATCGGTACCAATCAGGGGAACGCTTCGGCTCTTTATCGTCGAGCTGTCGAACGGTTGCGACACCATCCCCGTGGCATTCGTCTTATCGGCCAATCCTCCCTCTATCGCACCGAGCCGGTGGGGTCGGTGCGTCAGCCTTGGTTTGTCAATGGGGTGGTGTTGGTTGAAACCCGTTGTGGGCCGAAAGCCCTGTTGCGCACCTTGCATCGAATCGAAGCCTCCTTTGGTCGCAATAGAGACCGGGAACAGCGTTGGGGGCCTCGACGTTTAGACCTCGATCTGCTTTTTTATGGCAAGCGGATTGTCCGGCATAAAACATTAAAAATTCCTCATCCTTCCCTGCATTTACGTCGGTTTGTCTTGGCCCCGCTAGCGGAACTTTCACCCCATCTTTTGCATCCGGTTCTCGGTAAAACAGTTGACATCATGTTACAATGTGTTGATGATACGGCTCGTGTGGAGCACCTGTTCCGCGCTGTCTGAAGGGTTCTGATCAATCATCCTGAATTTGGCAGTAGAACGGGCGTGCATGGCGCAACCTTCCGGTTTGTCTGGTGTCTGGGGAGAGTGAAAGCCCTCGTGTTGGTGACGGGACTTTTCTCCATCAGGCCTCGGTGAATCAACAGGTTGTTTCGGGTGCGTGCGTGCCGTGGCCGGATCAGGATTGTCAGTATGAAAAATTTTTGTATGGCGTTGACTTGTCAACCGTGGCGAGCAGCGACCGCAGGCACAAAAATTCATGGTGCGAATGATCGGAAAGTTTGGCAACGTAATGTTGTGTTCAATTTTTGCCTGGATCAATACCAATTTTGGTGGACCGGGACTAAAGAACTGCTATGAAAAAATTCTTCAAAGGGGTCAGGTTTTTTTTGCTTGACGCCCTCACGATGGAGTCGCCTTTCTTCCGGCGCGCCACCCCCCTGACACTTCCGTGCGGTTTGCCTTTCGATTCGGCTTGGTTTGGTGGATCATGAGTCCGGCCATGTCTGTTCCAGCAATCGCCCGATTAAAAACTGAAAACCGGCCCATCGTCGTGGTGACGGCCTATGATTATACCTTTGCCAGATTGTTGGATCAGTCGGGGGTCGATATCATCCTGGTCGGTGACTCCCTGGGTATGGTGGTCCAGGGCCACGAGACAACCCTGCCGGTGACGCTGGATGAGATGATCTATCATGCGGCTGCGGTCTCTCGCGGCACCAGGCAGGCCATGGTGGTGTGTGATCTGCCTTTCGGAATCTGCCAAAGCAGCAAAGAGCTGGTCATGGCAGCCTCGATCCGGGTTCTCAAGGAGTCGGCCAGCGATGCGGTCAAAATTGAAGGTGGCGTTGCGGTGGCGGAGACCATTGGCTTTTTAACCCGGCAGGGTATTCCAGTCATGGCCCACATCGGTTTGACGCCCCAGTCGGTCAAGGCCTTTGGTGGTTTCAAGGTGCAGGGGCGGGATGACGCCGGAGCCTCACAGCTTTTGGCCGATGCGTTGGCGGTGGAGCAGGCCGGGGCTTTTGCCGTGGTTTTGGAGGGGATTCCCTCCAATCTGGCGACAAGGATCACCCAACAGCTCTCCATACCAACCATCGGAATCGGGGCCGGTTTGGGCTGTGATGGTCAGGTCTTGGTCCTCTACGATCTGCTCGGACTCTACGAAGATGTCAAACCCCGGTTTGTCAAACAGTACATGGCTGGCGGGGCTTCGATTCGGGCGGCGGTGGAGCGTTATGCTCAGGAGGTGCGCGGGGGACAGTTCCCCGGACCCGAACACGGTTTTTCCGATTGATTACGCCGATGAAAATTTTAACGGATCGTTCCTCCCTGGATCGTTGGAGCCAGGATTGTCTTCAACGTGGCGAGCGGGTCGGCTTTGTTCCGACCATGGGCGCACTGCATGCGGGCCATCTCTCTTTGGTCGAGGCGGCCAAAGAGCTGTGTGATCGAACCATCGTCTCCATTTTCGTCAATCCGACCCAGTTTGGACCCGGGGAGGATTTTGACCGGTATCCTCGAACCTTCGAGGCGGATCGGGAGCTCTTGGAGGGTGTCGGCTGCGACGCCATTTTTCTGCCCGATGTCGAAACGCTCTATCCCCCTGGCAGTCAGACGACCATCCGGGTGGAGCCGTTGGGGTCACAACTGTGTGGCGCGGTTCGCCCCGGCCATTTTCAGGGCGTGGCTACGGTGGTGGCCATTCTCCTGAACTGTGTCGGTCCGAATGCGGCCTATTTTGGCCTCAAGGATTATCAACAACTGACATTGATTCGGCAGATGGTTCGGGATCTGGCGATTCCGGTTGAAGTGGTCGGCGTTGCGACCAAACGAGAGGCGGACGGTCTGGCCATGTCCAGTCGTAATCGCTATCTTTCGGAGTTCCAACGCGGTCAGGCGACGGCGTTGTATCGGGCCTTGATGAAGGCCCAAACCCTCTTCCGTCAGGGAGAGCGGGTGGTTTCTCACCTGGAAGAGCAAGCTCGACAGGTATTGACCCAGGCCGGTATTGATCGGATCGACTATGTGGTCGTTCGGCATGCCCAAACGTTGGTCGAACTGGATCTGATCGAGCAACCACCGGTGATGCTGATTGCTGCTCGGGTTGGAACGGCTCGTCTGATCGACAATATGGTATTTTCACTGGATTGACTTTTATAAGGAAAGAGGCAGATGGAGTTATCTCTACTTAAATGTAAAATTCACCGGGCAACAGTGACCGATGCGGATCTTCACTATGAAGGCTCTTGCGCCATCGATGAGGATTTGATGGATGCCGCTGGGATGCGGGAATATGAAGAAATCCACCTGTGGAACGTGACCAATGGCGAGCGTCTGGTCACCTATGCCATTCGTGGTGAGCGGGGCAGTGGTATGATCTCGGTAAACGGCTCCGCAGCTCATAAAGCCACACCCGGTGATATCCTGATTATCGCCGCTTATGCCCGTATGAGTGAAAAAGAGGCCGATAGTCACCAGCCCCGGTTGGTCTATGTGGATGAATCAAACCGGATCAAACGATTGGGACATGCCATCCCCGCCCAGGCCGCTTGATCATCTCGCCGATGAATGCCAGGCGGTTGGTTTCCTTTTTGGCTGGCCTGACCGGGTGGGTTTTTTTTCTCTGCCCCGGTTGGGTTGGTGGCCAGACCATTGATCCGACGATCATTCAAGAAGAGTCTCTCTCCAGGGCGACGGCATCCAATCCGGGGTTGGTTCTGGAGCCGGGTAAAGCGGAGGCTTTGATTGCGGATGGTGCGCCGCTGTTGGTGCTTCGGTTGGCCAACCAGATTCTCGAACAGGGTCGCTCGCCCCTGGCTGTTTCCGAATGGACTCAAGTCAAGATTTCCGCTTTGATGGCTCTGGAATCTTTTGCCGAGGCGCTCTCCTTGCTGGAGGGGCTTTCTCATCATACATTCAAATCCCGCCCCGAATTCCACTTGTTTCTGGCTCAGTGCTATCTGTCTGCCGGACAGTTTGACAAAGCCCGCGATCACTATACCCGTTTTATGACAGACCATGCCGATCATCCGAATCGGTTTGAGGCTCAGCGGGGATTGGGGCTGGTGGCCTTGCAATCCGGCGCCCTATCGGAGGCGCAACTGCTTCTCGATCTTTATGCCCAGGATAATCAGCGTCCAAACCCCGATCCCCTCTTATTGATCGGTCTGGCCAGACTCTCCCAATTAAAAAAGGACGAACAGGCGGCGGCGGGATTTTTTAGCCAGTTGTCCGCACTCACTCTGGAGCAGGTCGGTCGCAATGGGCGGCAGTGGATCGAGGCGGTGGCACTCTGGCATGTGGAGCATAACCGTTGGCAACAAGCTTTTGACCTGGTTGAGTCCGGGCTGCAAAAAAAATTCGGTTCTCGATTGATGTCGTTCTATCAAGAGCTGTTGAAACAGGCTCTTTCAGCCTATCATGCCAAGAAAAAAGGGGTTGACGGCTCCAATTTAATGGCGATCAAAACGTTGCTTCGGGCCGGAACTCCCCCCGAAATGCGGGAGGCGGCACTGGATCAGTTGTTGGCAGGTGAATTGAAGAGTCCCATCGGCCTGTTTCAAGCGTTGGGTCCACTTTCCGATCAGGGTCTCTTGCCCCATCCTCTGGACCCCCAATTGCGTTATCTGCTGGCCAAAGCCCATTTTCGCTTAAACCAGGAAGCGGCCGTTGTCCGCCCGCACCGGGCAAACCCCATGGGGACAACGGACGAGCCAGAGAAAAAATCCATCTCCGATCAGCTGGTTTTGATTTCTCTTCAGCCACCCGCCAAGCCAATGGATTGTGTCAAAGAGCCACTATCAGCCACCGATTCCAGATTGAATGACGCCGATCGGGCCTGGACTTTATTGGATCGTCTGCCGGGTGAGTCGGCCATGGTCTTGCGTCTGCGTCTGTTGGCCGCCAATCAGCAGCCGGCCGATGCGGACCTCTATCATCTTTTGCGTCAGCCGTGGCCAGATTTTAAGTTGGAGGGAGAGCGGATCAAGCTGGTGGTGGATGTCATGTTTGCCCTGACCCAACGACGACAGGTGATTGCAGCCGCCCAACTGCGCCGTCTGCTCTCCTCTCAGCGGGAAAACCTGGCCATTCGTCGGGCTTTGCGCTATCAACAGGCACTGGATAAACAGTCCGAAGGGGAGGTTAGCAGTGCCTTGACCCTCTATTTGGAATTGGCCTTTGATGGAAAGAGCGGAGAGGCGGACCCCGCTTGGGACGCATTATTGCCGCAATCGCCCAGGCAGGCGGCTGCCAAGATCCTGGTGGAGCAAGGGGCCTGGTTGGAGGCTGCCGAACTGTTTCAGACTCCGTGACTTGATACACAGAGGTGCCGTTACTCCTTCTTGCTGACCAACGCATTGACCCGGCTCTTTTCCTCCTTGGCAATATTTCGTTCGATGGACTGTTCCGGGAAAAGGCGGATGGATTCGTTTAAATGCCAGAGAGCTGTCGTGTACTCTTGTCTCAGAGCGTAGTATCGGCCCAGAGCCAGATGGCCGGAGGCGGGGCGGTTGTTTTTGCCTTCGACCATGCCTAACAAATAAAAATATTGAGAATCTCTTGGGTATTTAATGGTGAGTTTGCGCAAAATCCGGCCAGCACCCTGATATTTTTTCTGTTCGCTCAGGGTAAAGGCCAGCCAGTAGAGAAAATCTTGATTCTTGGGTAGCGCGAGCAGTGCCTTTCTGAAATCATTTTCCGCTTCAACCATCTTGCCCCAATCTACCCGTGTTCTTCCGCGTTCCCAGAGAATATAGGGGTCATCGATATATTGTGTAAGTAACCGGGTAAAATGGGATTCGGACTCCGGCAGTTTTCCCGCATAGCGCTGAGCGACCCCAAGACCGTAACGGGCGGTGTGGTGGTTGGGGTCTTTTTTTAATTGGCTCTCAAATTGTTGGATGATAGGGTCGGGTGGGTCGATGCTGGCGGCCAGCAGTTTGGCCTGGACCCGTATCAACACCTCTTTTTCCGACTCTGGCCGTTGGAAGCTTGGCCGGTTGTCCTTGGCCATCTGGCGGATTTCCACCAATCGTGTTGAGCTTAAGGGGTGTGAGAGTAGATAGGGCGGTGGGAGGGTGCTGCCTTTTTGCTCCTTTTGGATTCGCTCCATGAAGGCCGACAGACCTTGGGGTTCGAAACCGGCCTTGGACAGGTAAAGAACAGCCAGGCGGTCGGCTTGAGTCTCTTTCCGTCGCTGCCCGGCCAACAGATGGGTGTGACCGGCGGCGGTGCCGCCCATGATGGTGGCCTGAGCGACACGACTATCTCCGGAAGCTACGCCGGCCGCCACCCCCAACGCGCCAAAAAGTAACGATTGCAAGGAGAGATTTTTGAGTTCTGATTTGAGCTGTATGTGATGGCCGGCGGATAGATGTGCAATTTCATGGGCCATCACCCCTGCCACCTCGTCTCGACTTTCTGCTCTGAGCAGCAGACCGCTGTTGAGAATGATATCGTTACTCGGTAGCGCCATAGCGTTCAGGTCTGAGTTGAGGATAACGTGAAATCGGACATTTTCTGAGAGCAGGCCGGCCTCTTCAATGAGCGGTTTTGCAAGTATTTCGAGAAAATCAGAGAGTTCAGGGTCCGAGATCAAAACAATCTGCTGTTTGCCCGATTCCGCCCACAGCCCAGAGAGTGGAGACAATAGAAGAGAGAGGGCCAAAAATAGGCTGGAAAAGATTGAGTTTTTAGGCATGATTATTGCTCTTATCTGGTTAAGCGGTTTTCCTGGCTGGTCGGGTGTTGTTTTGTTTTATACGGCCAAAGAGTCGGCATACGGGTTCCATGGTCTTTGCTTTCCAGCTTTTTTCATGCTGAGATGTGGGTGGATCATCGATTTGTCCAGTGTGTCTGATTGCTGGTATTTTGGCGAGTTTATTCTTTTGGGTGAGGAAAATCATGGGTCGTTTTTCCAGGCTGGTTGAATTGCGGAAAATCAGGGAGGAGGCGGATGGGTTGGCTTATGCCCATGTTTTAAGCCGGATTGAGGGGTTTCGTCAGAAAATTCGCGAACTGAATATCGAAACGGAAGAGGGACGCCGAATGTCCTGCGACATGGTGGGGCAGCAGGGGGTGTTTGGAACCTATCGATTTGACGATTTTTTTCGCGGGCAAACGTGGCGTGTCCAAAAGCTGCAAGAAAAAATAACCCTGGCCCAGCAACAGGCCAATGCGGCCAAGAAGATCTGGCTGGCCTCCAGAACCCAATTGCAGCAGGCGGAAAAAATGGCGGAAAAAGAGGAGGCGCAACGCAAAAAAGAGCAGCGCCTGAAAGATAATAAAGAGCTGGACATGATTGGTATTTTTCAGAGTCAGATCCATACTTAAACAAAGAGAGAGGTTCTCTGTGAACAGACACTGCATTTTTCATTTTCGCACCTGGAGATTGGCCGTTTTGATCGCCCTGGTTGTCTGCAATCCGATATCCGGTTACGCCGATGATACCCCTGGGGTCATCAAAGACCCTTTGTTATTGCTTAAATCCCTTGAGGAGCGTCGGCTCAATCTGGATGAACGGGCAAAGGAGTTGGAAATCCGTGAGAATGATTTGATCAGATTGGAAGAGAAACTGGCTAAGCGGATTGAAAACCTGGAAAAACTACGCGATGTAATTCAGAAAGATCTGACCAAAGAGAAAGAAATTGACGCCGCCAATATCGCTCGTCTATCCAAGATCTACAGTAGCATGAAGGTCAAATCGGCTGCGCTGGGTCTGCAATCCATCGATCAGGATACCGCTGTAAAAGTGTTGAAGGTGATGTCTGAAAAATCGGCGGGTAAGATTCTGGGCAAGATGCAGGGTGGGAACGCCATAGCCCTGGCCAATGAGTTGGGTGTTTCCATTGCTGAAAAACGCAATCGTGAGGAGTAATTGTCGTATTGAATAAAAAAATGGCCGCCACGTGAAAAAAAACCTCAAGGATTCGATAACCGGTCCGATAAGTGTTACATGGCCGATGAATTTGGGCCTTTGTCTCTAAAAACTGGTTTGGAATAAAGGGAGTCTGAAAAAATAAAAAGAAACCTTAAAGGATGTTGCAGCAGCACCGATAAGAGTACTCAGCAGGCGGGAAACAGTCGAAAATTAAAGACCAAGCGGCAGTCAATCAAGCGTTTGGTGAAACGATAAAAAAGTGCTCAAGATTGAGCAAAACCCGACCGAAAAGTTAGTAACAGACGGAAGAGATGGTTACCGGATCACCAACCAGGAAGGTTCTACTTGATATCATGATCAAGTGCTGATTCGAAACACCGGCCAGACAGTTTTCATTCAAGTCGGTTTGCTCTTTTATCGATAGATGTCCATGGGTTAGGGTTGGCCCTGTAAAATGAACAACCCACCTCCCGGCCACGGACGGTACTTGCACGGCTTTTAATGGATTAGCCGTTTTTTGGAGGTCAGTACCATGTTTCAATTCAAAGATACCAGAAGCGGATCCCCTCCGCGATGCGCCACTAAGACCAACACTCAGGTGGTCGGCCCAGTCCGAGTACATGCAGTCTGTGGTCTGAGTATTGATCAACCCAAACTTCTTTGGAAAAAATGTTGATTATGACTCGATTGGTTTGCTTGTCAAAAGGATGACAGTCAACCTGAAATAGTGGACAACCATTCAATTTATTAGTGTATTTTATATGTTTTGGATTGGCTCGGCAAGCGTGATCTGTTTGCTGTTCTTGGTGGGTCAATCCGGGATTCGGGAAAAGTTATTTTTAACGATTTTCGTGGAATCCATGCAACTTGATGTCTTAGATTGTTTGTTGGATAAGATTGGGACAGGTTTGTTTGATTTTGACAAACTGGAAGTCTGAATCGTCAACACCAAAGCAATTTAATACTGATTTTTGCTGGCAGGTTTTTTAAGTGGTCCGGACAGGCCCAGAAAAAGAATGTCCACCTCCAAACCAGGGATTGGTATGAATTAAAATAGCGAAAACGGGATTTTCGCATTATCGGAGGATTTTTACAATGGCACTCGCAATCAACACCAATGTCGCTTCTTTAAACGCAACCCGTCACCTTCAGAAGTCGACGTCCAATCTCGGCAGAACCTTCGAGAGACTCTCTTCTGGTTTGAGAATCAATGGCGCCAAGGATGACGCGGCCGGCCTGTCGATCTCCACCCGGATGACCTCACAAATCCGTGGTTTGAACATGGCCATTCGCAACACCAACGACGCTATCTCTCTGGTTCAGGTCGCTGAAGGGGCTTTGAACGAGACGACCAATGCCATGCAGAGAATGCGTGAACTGGCCATTCAGGCCAACAACGCTACCATGACCGGCGGTGATCGGGATGACCTGCAAAAAGAGGTAACCCAGTTGATGTCGGAGATTCAGCGGATCTCCAGCACCACCGAGTTCAACGGTTTGAAGGTGCTCGACGGAACCTTTGCGGCCAAGAATTTTCAGGTTGGTGCAGAGGTTGGGCAGACCATTCAGGTCACGATTGGAACGGCTGATACCAATGCTTTGGGATTGTCTACCGGTGTCGGTGCTCTGGCTTTGAGTATCGGAAGCGGTGCCGGCCTGATTGCAGGAACTGCGGCCGGCAACATCGGTTCCGCCATTTCCAAACTGGACAATGCGTTGGATTCGGTCTCGGTTCTCCGTTCTCAATTGGGCGCCTATCAGAATCGATTTGAGTCGGTTATCGCCAACCTGAGCAATATTTCTGAGAATACTTCAGCGGCTCGTTCACGGATCATGGATGCCGACATTGCGACCGAGACGGCCAACCTGACCAAGAACGCCATCATGCAGCAGGCTGGAACGGCCATTCTGGCCCAGGCCAATCAGCAGCCGCAGATTGCCCTGCAACTGTTGGGATAGTTATTCGAGTCGGAATCAAAGTTTTAAGTTCAGGGTAGGACCGGCCCTGTAAAATGAACGGTCCACCTCCACACCACGGAAGGTACTAATTTTTGTTGAATACACGGATATTCAAAATCCTGGAGGATCTTTAAAATGGCACTTGCAATCAACACAAACGTCGCATCTCTCAATGCCACTCGTCACCTGACAAAATCGACAGGCGAGCTGGGAAAAACCTTTGAGAGACTCTCATCCGGTTTGCGGATAAATGGCGCCAAGGATGACGCCGCCGGCTTGTCCATCTCC
>JADFYU010000044.1 GCA_015232865.1 Magnetococcales bacterium | reverse complement strand
CTCTGAGGTTGCCTAGGGACATCATCTTGAATTAGGTTTTCCCTCTGACGTTGTTTAGGGACATCATCTTGAATTAGATTTTCCCTCTGACGTTGTTTAGGGACATCATCTTGAATTAGATTTTTCCTCTGACGTTGTTTAGGGACATCATCTTGAATTAGATTTTCCCTCTGACGTTGTGCTTTTTTTTCTTCGGAGCGATCCCGTTTTTCGTTATCCTTTGTTTGACTAATTAGTGCGCTTCTTATCCTGCATAGCTCGTCATCAGCCATTTTTAGCAAATATGAAACTTGCGCTAATTTATTGATTTCCTCACCAGAAATATGATTTGCTTTTACAATATCATCAAATATATCTTTTACATCGAACCATGAGTTCTGAAGATCCGTCCTGATTATTAATTCGGCTCTCAATGATGCGAAGCGCTCATATTCAACCTGACGATATTTTTCCTCGGGTAACATTAATGAAAGTCGCTTCATAAGTATTCCGAAATGGATTTGAGCTTTTTCTTCTGCCTTTGATAGCTGAAACTCTTCAATCAAAAATTCTCTTCCAACCATAGATATTGATAAATTAATATCATCATGAAAGTTTAACACTAACTTTAGGCTTATTATATCTTCTATGTCATCTAACGTATTATATGTAGCACCTGTTTTTGATAGGAGCTTGTTTCGCAACATACCTCTAGATATGATTTTTCCTGATATGGAGCTTACTGGTATCGTAGTTTTATTGAATATTTCTTTAAGTATAACGACGAGCCTTTCACAATAAGACTTGTGCAAGTCGTAATACTCATCGTATGTATCTAGAATTTCTTCAATATTTTTTGTATATAATGACAATTTGTTGCTCGGAATTGCTGTCTTGACGATGAATAATATTAAGAAAAGTTTTAACTATCCGCAATCGTTCAGAGATCTCTTGTTCATTGACGAGGATCTCAGGCTAAAGTGCTACCAACACTGCAAAACGGTAGCACTTTTTTTGAAGTTTGGCAAAGAAAAGTCTTGACACTATTATCAACTGGAAATTGTTTTTTTCAGGATGAGTTTCTGGGCTGTTAACTGTAAGCGTGGTTTTCACCCCAGGGCACAATTTTGTTGAGGTGTGTGGCATCCTTGCAGCGGCCCCTTGATGACATCGAGGCGGGCAAGGTGAATAGTATCGTCACCTACAAGATTGACCGGCTTTCACCATTAATGCACACCCAGCTGCCGAATCTAGGATAAATGGTCTCCCGTTGCTCAAAATACCATGCGAACTTTGGGCGGCCAGTTGGTCGTGTTCTCTTAGGAACTCAAGAATGGTCGTCCGATCACCCTATTTGCCGAGGAAGATGTGACCTGGTTTGATCAATCCTCGGTTGATACCATCCAAGAAATGGCTGCAAACCCTGGTATGCTGTATAACCTTATATGGGATGAGGAGAATTGGCAGGTCATGTTTCGTCATACTGAACCTCCTGCCACATCATTTGAACCTCTTTGGCCGCATTATAACCGACTTACCGGAATTATCAAACTCACGCAGGTAGCGTGAATTATGATGCGCTGAACACCCGCACACTATTTTGGTCAGCGCGATGCCTGACTTGGTATTTTCTGGTATTGTCTTGATCTCTTGTTATGTTATGAGCTCAGTTATGCGGGTGTTTTTATTTTTTCACATATTTTCAATCGGTTAAATACCAGTCAGGCCGTTTGCCGATACGTTGTGCTAAAAAGTTAATGAAGGCCCGCACCTTGGAAGGTGTGTGCCGCCCCCCAGGATAAAGAGCCTGAATAGTCACTCTGTCCCCACCGTATTCGGTTAGGATCGACCTTAGCCGTCCCATCTGCAAATCTCCACCGACCATGAAGGTGGGAACCTGTATCAGCCCAAGTCCTGCCAAGGCGGCCAGTCGCAACGTATCCCCGTTGTTGACTCGAAGGTTGCCCTTTACGTGTACCTGAAAATCTCCATCCGGTCCTGAAAACTGCCAGATATCGTTCCGGGCCGCATAGCTATAGGTCAGGCAGTTGTGTTGTTCCAAATCCGCTGGGGTTTGAGGGGGTAGGTGTTGGCGGAAATAGTCGGGTGAACCACAAACCACACGCCGGTCTGTTGCCAGTTTTCGGGCTCTAAAACTGCTATCTGGGAGGTTGCCGATGCGGATGGCCAGATCGAACCCCTCCTCAATGAGGTCTACATGCCGGTCATTCAAAGAGAGATCCACCTGGATCTGTGGATGTTGGTGAAGAAACTCCGGCAGTGTTGGTGCTATGTGTAACAGGCCAAAAGTGAGAGGGGCACTCAATCTCAGTCGGCCTCGTGGTTCGTCACGGATCTGGTCAAGTGCGGAATCTGCCGTCTCCAACTCTTTAAGAATCCACTGACATCGTTCCAGGTAGAGCTGTCCCCCTTCGGTTAGACTAACCCGCCGTGTTGTTCGGTCGAAGAGGCGTACACCGGTCTTCTCCTCCAATGCAGCAACTTGTTTACTGATCCGAGAGCGGGTATACCGGAATTTGTTTCTTATTACGGATGAGGGAGTCATTGTTACCGACCCTCTTAATCCCAAGGCAGCAAAACTGCTACAGGCCGAGATTCGTAAACGTACCGATAAGCCGGTTAAGTATGTGGTTTATAGACATAACCATCATGATCACATCTCTGGTGGGAATATATTCAAGGCCGAGGGTGCCAAGTTCATCGGCCATGAGAATGTGGTTAAGCAGCTTGGGGATCATCCCAGCCCGGTGATCCCGGTTCCGGAGATCACTTTCAAGAAAAATCTTACCGTGCGTTTGGGTGGGCGCAGCTTGGAATTGAGCTACTTTGGCCCCAACTAGAAGACCTCATGACAGCCGTCAAGAAGGCTGAGGAGTCCGGGGTTCACGGTCCAGATGCTCTAAGAAAAACGGTCAAGCTTCCCAAATATGCGCATTGGCGGGGTTATGACCAATGGCTGCCGATGAATATTGAGCGTATCTGGGCTTACTACCATATGGGGTGGTAGAACAGGAGGCTTCACGAACCTTGTTTATTTGCGATCTGACAATCTTGTCTGTGAAAGAACATGATTTGGGCTGCAGATTCCCGTTTCCAGCTACATATATGAACTCTCCAAATATCCTCACAAATAACTTAATGTAGAACCATGCCCTTCCTGAGTAGGCGGTCGGGCTCTTTTTTCTGTGCAAAAACCCTCTGAGTTTCGATAATCTTTATGCGCTGTTTTATGCTGGTTTATTATTTTTCCGAAACGTTTAATTTTGCTAAAAAATTGTCCTTGCAATGGGGGCCACCTCACTCCTCCCGACGTTTGTCAGGAGGAGTGAAGTTTAGAGAATTAGAAATTGTAGCGGAAACGCAGTGTACCTGTATTGCTGTTGTAGCTGTCACGAATCTCACCGTCGTAGTTGAGAGAAACAGCGTAGGTACCGTCATCGGTAAGATACTCAAGACCAGCACTGAGCTTGCCGCCGATATTGCCACGATCGATACCGGTATAGGTAAAGGCTGCACCGCCACCGCTGAAGGTATTGGTGGTGGTCACTGTATCGTCGGAGTACCAGACCCCTTTAGCCACAAAAGATGGAGAGAGGGTACCACTTCCTGATTTAATGGCGGTAGAAACACGACCACCAACTTCCAGTTTGGCAGAGGTTTTACGGTAGGCGTCTACCGTCAGATTCAAACCACCGGTGGAACCGGTCTCGGTATAGCCATCGACGCGACTGTGGGTGACCTGAACGTCCGCTTGCGGAGTGATGACCCAGTCTCCTTGATCAAGTGGCATGCCAACCCCTAACTTGGCGGTTGAAACACTGCTGTTATAACTGGCTGTGATGGTGTCATTGAGAATATCGACACGTTTGGAATCGTTATCCCCCAAGCTAAAGGCCACCATTCCATCGATGTAAAAGTCGGACATCAGGTGGGTGCCATAGAGGGAGAGCTGTACGATTCCTGAATCAACCTCAACCGCACCAGTGCCATCGCCGTCCACTTCTGCTTTGGCATAGGCCAGAGAGGCGCCGATTCGGGTGTCCGGGTTCAGGCTGCCATCTATACCTGCGACAATACCGGTAGTGGTAGAATCATAACCTGAGATACCGTTCTTTTTGCCCTGGTTGGCATTGCCGGCAAACCCCTCGATCCAGAGACCGGTATCTTTCGCTGATGAACCGGAAGAGATACCGGTTTGAGTCGCACGATTGGCGGCAAAGGTATTTTTGCCGTAGCGACCGGATGAGGCACGCAGATCGGTCAAACGATTACCCAGGGTATTGGTTATGCCATTGCCGGCCGCTTGAATCGAGCCGGCAACGACCGCTTGGCTATTGCCGGTGAGCTTTTCTGCCGCCTCATCCAGTTGAGCTTGGGTAGTAAGGGCAAACAGAGCTGTTTTAGCTGCCGTATTGCCCGCCTTGATTGCACTCGCAAGTACAGTACCGCCTTGCTCGGTGGAGGTCCCTATTTGTGATCCGTCTTTAATTGTAAAGGTCAGGTTCAAGTCATGATTGACGGTATCATGGACTGCGGCGGCATCGAAGAATGCGGAGGCATTGTTCAAGGTCAAAATACCGTTGCCCGCGGTGTTGTAATCACCAATTGCGCCACCGCCGGAGTAGGTGATACCGGTGCCGGCATCAATGATGGTGATGGTTGTTGTGCCAGATGAAAGGTCCAGGCTGGAGTCCAAGGTTGCGGTGATTTTCGGCATGGTGGTATCGTTACCGCCCAAATCAACTGCAGCGGTGGTAACCAGCTTGCCGTTGGCTGCCGTCAAAAGAGTGGTGGATAGTTTTGAATCGGCTGATAGGGTGACCGGCGAGGCACCTAGGGTTGCCGTATAAGTGCTTAGATCCAGGGTGCCTGAGTTGGTCAGGCTGTTGGAACCAACCATCGTCCGGCTGGCTCCCAGGTCCATGGTCGCTCCGCTGGAAATGGTGATGTCATCGGCATAGATAGCATTGCTACCGGTAAGGGATAGCGTGCCTCCGGTAACATTGAATTGGGAGAGTTCATTCACCGCAGATCCGACATCTCCACTCATGGCAAGCGTGCTGGTTCCGCTAGAGCTGAAGATACCAACATCATTAGTGGCGACAGTTATTCCGGTGGTGCCCAAGGTCAACATGGTGCCGTCGATGGCCAAGGTACCTGACCCGGTGGCGGTATAACCGATTCCTTTGGTGTAGATGTTCGAGGAGAAGGTGTTGGTACCGGAGTCATCGATAGAGATACTTTTAAGGACCTTACCACTGGCACCAACCAGACCGGAAATGGTGTTGGCACCGGTACCGGAAAGGGTGAGGGTACCGGTTTCCGTCGTGTTGGTGGTGATGGCACCGCTGATGGTTTTCCCGGCGCCGGTCATGGTCAGATTGTTGTCGCTATTGAAATTGATCGCCTGAGCATAGAGATGACCGCCGACGGTGGTATCGGCACCAATGTTGGCTCCGGCCAGTTCGTTAGCCGCTGCGGTACCCAGATCGCCGGTGATCATGGTGGTTCCAGCAAAGGTGATGGTGCCGACACCGTCGTTGGCAGATTCCACGTCATTGGTGATGTTGGTGGTTCCATTCAAGGCCAGGGTTCCGGCATTGCTGGTGGTAAAATCAATATCTTTGGTATAGACCGTGCCGTTGAAGGCAACCGTCTCACCGGCACCAGCGGAGCTTACGTTAATTTGCTTTAAACCGTTGGCATTGACGTTGCCACCAACGGTGCTGTTGCCGTTGAAGGTTAGGGTACCAATGTTGGCGGAGCCCATTTCAATGTTGGTGCTGGTCAGGTTGGCATTATCGGCAAAAACCGCCGTACCGTCTGAGTTGAAATTAAATGTGGTGGCGGCAACGCTACCGTTAAATGTGTTGGTGTTGTTTATGTTGAGGTCAGCTAAAGAGTTAGCCACACCGACGGCACTATTGAAGGAGGTGCTGCCGGTTAGGGTGAGCGTTCCAACACCGTTAGTGGCACCGGTGACGGTGCCCGAGACGGTTTTACCGGTGCCGGATAGAGTCAAAGTTTTACCATTGGCAATGGTGGTCGATTCCGAGTAGAGATGACCGGCTACGGAGCTGGTTTCATTGACCGTCAGCAATTTTAATTCAGTACTGGTATTAACACCGACGTCTCCGGCAATGGTGCCGGCGCCATCCAACTGCAAAGTACCGATGGAGTCCGAGGCGACGGTGACGTTTGTGATGCCGCTGGTGCCGGCTACCGTTGCTGTGCCGTCCAGATCAAAGTCCAGGGTGGTGGCTGCCAAATTACCGCTGAAGGCTTGTGCGCCGGCATTGTTGATGGTGATGGTAGCCAAGCTGCTGGAGGAACCAACATTACTGTTGAAGGTTTGTGTTCCGGTCAGGGTGAGATTACCCGGTCCGTCAATGGCTCCGGTTACCGTTTTTCCGGTGCCGGAGAGGGTCAGGGTTTTGGAAGCGAGTACGTCAATACTTTCAACGTAGCTGTGTCCGGCAATGCTGGTGTCACCGTTGACCGAAAGTTGTTTGAGTTCGGTATTGCTATTTACACCCACATCCCCCGCCAGAGTGCCGCCTCCGTCTAGTTGCACGGTACCGATGGAGTCGGAGGCTACCGTGATACTGGTAATGGCTGCCGCACCGGCAACCGTTACCGTACCGTCCAGGTCCAGGTCTAGGGTGGTGGCTGCGAGGCTGCCGCTGAAGGCTTGGGTTCCGGCGTTGTTGACGGTCAGGAGTGCCAAGGGAGTGCTGGAGCCGACATTGGTCGAGAAGGTCGTCGTACCGGTCAGGGTCATGTTACCGGTACCGTCCACCTCACCGCTTACGGTTTTACTGGCCCCGGAGAGGGTCAGGGTTTTGGTGGAGGCGATGTTGACATCTTGGGTATAGACGTTACCGCCGACACTGGTATTTTCATTGATGTTGGCTTGGGCCAGTTCCGTGCCGGAGCTGGTACCCAGGTCATCAGTCAGGGTGGTGGTTCCGGCAAAGGTGATGGTGCCGACACCGTCGTTGGCAGATTCCACGTCATTGGTGATGTTGGTGGTTCCATTCAAGGCCAGGGTTCCGGCATTGCTGGTGGTAAAATCAATATCTTTGGTATAGACCGTGCCGCTGAAGGCAACCGTCTTACCGGCACCAGCGGAGCTTACGTTGATTTGCTTTAAACCGTTGGCATTGACGTTGCCACCAACGGTGCTGTTGCCGTTGAAGGTTAGGGTACCAATGTTGGCGGAGCCCATTTCAATGTTGGTGCTGGTCAGGTTGGCATTATCGGCAAAAACCGCCGTACCGTCTGAGTTGAAATTAAATGTGGTGGCGGCAACGCTACCGTTAAATGTGTTGGTGTTGTTTATGTTGAGGTCAGCTAAAGAGTTAGCCACACCGACGGCACTATTGAAGGAGGTGCTGCCGGTTAGGGTGAGCGTTCCAACACCGTTAGTGGCACCGGTGACGGTGCCCGAGACGGTTTTACCGGTGCCGGATAGAGTCAAAGTTTTACCATTGGCAATGGTGGTCGATTCCGAGTAGAGATGACCGGCTACGGAGCTGGTTTCATTGACCGTCAGCAATTTTAATTCAGTACTGGTATTAACACCGACGTCTCCGGCAATGGTGCCGGCGCCATCCAACTGCAAAGTACCGATGGAGTCCGAGGCGACGGTGACGTTTGTGATGCCGGTGGTGCCGGCTACCGTTGCTGTGCCGTCCAGATCAAAGTCCAGGGTAGTGGCCGCCAGGCTGCTGTTGAAGGCTTGGGTTCCGGTGCTGTTTACGGTTACCGTGGCTAAGGCGTTTTGGGCACCAACGGTATTTCCGAAGGTGGCTGAACCGGTCGTGGTCAGGGAGCCAGCTCCATCACTGGCACCATTGATGACGCCATGGATGGTCTTGCCGGTTCCGCTCAGGGTCAGTGTACCCGCCGCACCGATAACAGCACCGGTAGCGGCACTGGCGGCATCATTGACATAGATATCTCCAGCCAGATCTGCCGATCCGTTTACGGTCAATAAATTGATATCCAGATTGCTCGCACCCAAATCGCCATCCAGGTCCAAGGTACCGGTAACCGTGACGGTTCCCTGATTGTTGCCAGCGGTCTCAATTTTATTGGTGACGCCCAGGGTTTTTCCAGAGCCGATCTCCAAGGTGCCGGTGGAGGCAAAGTCCACATCGGCAAAGTAGGCGTTACCATTCAGGGTGAGGCTGTTGGCGCCGGCGATATTTAACTGTTTCAGACGGTTATTTGTACCGGACGAGCCGATATCGACAGCCAGGATACTGGTTCCGTTGGCTGTGATGGTACCGGAAGCAGAAGCGCCGTCGTGATAGATACCCAGGCTGTCGTTGCCACTGGTATCTCCGGTGATGTCCACCGTATCGGCCAAAACCAGAGTGGAATCGTTGTCGAAAAAGACTGATTGGGAAAAGGTGTCGCCGTTCAGGGTGATGGTTGCCGTGCTGGCTGTTGATGAGTCAACTGTAATTTTCTTGATGGCGTTGGTTACATCGCCAATGGTACTGCTCACCGAACCGTTCCCGACAAAGTCCAGGGTCCCGATATTATTGGAGCTGGCGGTTACCTTGCCGGTAATGTCGACGTCGGCGTCCATCTGCATGATGTTGTCGGCCTCAAAGTTGACGGTCGCCGCATAGATGTCGCTGGTAAAGGTCGATGTACCGGTGGAGGCGTTGGTTGAGTCGGCTTGCAGGTTGAGAAGTTTGATGCTGTAACTATTGGTGCTGGTTCCAACCTTACCTTTGACGATGACATCACCTTCCAGATTAAGTGTACCCTTATCGACAACGCCGGTACCGTTGTTGACCACCACATTGTGGGTACCGGGTGTCGCTTCGCTGAGGGTGACGCCATCCTTGACCGTGGCCGCAACATCCTGTGTAAAATTGACGACGTTATCACCGGTTTGATTGGTGGTGATATCCGTGTTGATAGTGATATTAGCTGATATGGATGTTGAGGGAGCGGCGATGATGGCAGAGAGGGCCAGCAGGGAAATGAATTTGGTTCTATGCGGTGAACGGTGCGAAGGGATCATTGTCTAAACTCCGTCTCTTTATGGTATGTGTGCCTGTGCACAAAAATTATCTATATGTAAGAATCATTCAATAAAATCAAACGATTTTATTGAACGTTGCCGATCAAGTCAATTTTAATTCGTATTATTTTAGAAAAATCTACTGAAAAAACCGACACGAGGCCCGAAATCGGAAAATTAATTTATAAAGAATGAGGCAAAAAAGAGCCGATCTTTTGCTTGGGACTGTTGTTTTTTATGGATTATATCATACCCGGGCGACTGGATCGTTGATGAAAAAGTGTACCGGTCAGCAAACGATACGGCAGCAAAAAAAACTTTGCCAACTTTACTATTATACAGTTAGGCTGCAAGCCGTAAAATATCCGGGGAAATTGTATTGTCGCTAAACTTGATTCTTGAAAAAAAAAAGGAAAACAACATTGAAAGACTCGTTGCCTTTGGTGAGCGTCGGTATTCCGACCTACAATGGGGGGCGGTGGATACCCAGTGCCTTGGATTCCCTGCTCGGCCAGGACTATGCCAACCTGGAGATCATCATCTCCGACAACGCCTCAACAGATGACGCCTACGCGGTCATCACCGACTATCAAAAACGAGATTCTCGCATACATACCGTCCAGAACAACTACAATTATGGACAGCCGGAGAATTTCAACCAGGTTTTTCGGTTAAGCCGAGGTGAGTTTTTCATGTGGGGGTCGGATCATGATCTATGGGAACCTTCCTTTATCCGTAAATTGGTTGATCTGCATCTAGACAACCCCAATCTGGCCCTGGCCTATCCCCAGACTGTTTTTATGGATTACGAAAACAACGTCACCAGTGAACCCAGCCCACTGTTGAAAACAGTAGGGAGTCCGCCTGAGCAACGTTTTTTTGATGTTTTTACCCAACTGGGTCCCGGTTGTGAAATGATCTGGGGTTTGTATCGTTCTGAAATACTGAGAAAAACCGGCCTGTTTTCCACCCGTCTGGCAACGGATCGGATCCTTCTGGCGGAGGTCAACCTCTACGGAGAGACGGATCAAATACCCGAGATTTTGCACAAGTTGCGACAAAACCGGGAAATAGAGTTTCAAGGCTTGGAGGCGGAGTTGCGGCGCATGAAGCCGGAGTTCGGTTTTGTCGATCCAACCGAGGGTTGGTCGAACATTCTTCCTTACACCTATATGATCCAATCTCATCTGGACGTGATTCGCTACACACCTGTATTGGCACCGGACAAAAAAACCACGGTCTCCAATGCCTTAGTCAACTATGCAGCCCAGCGGTTTCCCTTTCTTGACGTAGAACTGCGCAATCTTTTGGACAACGCTAAAGAGGCTGTTCTGGACAAAATCCGTATTCCTGGCCTGATACCTTTTCAGGATGCCTTGGAACTCCGGCGTGATCTGGCTCTATTGATGGTACTGTTTCCCAATCAACCGGAACTGACTCGGTTTGAACAAGAGGTGACGAAGATTATTCAGCAAACTGCCAACAAATAAATTGCCAAGTTTTGTCTTGTCTTTAATCTAGAAACGGCAGATGGGAGTGTATGAATGGTGCAAAATATTGGTTTAGCTACTGTAATAGAAAAAATCGAAGTCACCCAATGGGTGATAAGACTTTTTTTTATTACAGTAGATGAATCAAGAGGCTATGCCAACCATATACTAACAACTGCCGTTTCTAGGTTTGAGTAAAGGGAGCTTGACAAGCCATGAAAGGAGCGATTCTTGCCGGAGGACGTGGAACACGATTGGCCGAACTGACCCGCCAACTGCCCAAACCCCTCACCGCCATTGGACCTTTACCTATTTTATGGCATATCTGTCATGGCTTGGTTGCTCGGGCCGGAGTGAATGAGATTGTTCTGGCCTTGGGGTATATGGCGGATAAAGTGACGGATTTTTTGAGCACTCAGTGTACGGAAATCTCTTCGGATCACCCTGCTGCCAACCGGTATTGTCACCAATCCCGTCATATCGGAAAAGGTGAGGATATTCTTTTTCAGGCGGTCGATACCGGTCTGGATACCGATACCGGAGGACGGGTGAAAAGGTTACAACCCTGGTTGCAGGGAGAGCGTTTTTTTCTCTCTTGGTGTGATGGTCTGCATGATATCGATCTGCGGGAGATGATGACGTTTCATCAAGGTCACGGGCGGCTGGCAACTGTCGCAGCGGTTTATCCACCGCCTCGGTTTGGCCGCTTGCACTTGCAGGATGACCGGGTTGTCGACTTCCAGGAAAAAAAACCGGGCAGAGAGGGGTGGATTAATGGGGGTGTTTTTATCCTGGAGCCGGGGATCTTTGATCTGATTCCCTCTGAAAATTGCTCCTGGGAGCGAGATGTTTTAACGCAGCTCTCCCGGTCAGGAGAGCTGATGGCCTTCAAGCATGAGGGGTTCTGGCAGTGCATGGATACTTTGGCGGAAAAGGAGTTGCTCGAAAAACGGTGGGAAAATGATCAGGCCCCTTGGTATACAGGATGAAAACGGGCTTCGGCGGATAAAACGGATAATTGGAAAAAGTGTTGGGTTATGGAGCTGAAGGTCGGGAGGAAGGGAGCAGATCGTATGAAAGTTTTGGTAACAGGTCATGATGGTTATGTCGGCAGTGTGTTGACGCCCATGTTGGCAGAGCGTGGTCATGATGTGCACGGGCTGGACAGCTTGCTCTACACGGGCTGTGATTTTGGTTGTCCACCGAAAGCAATCGCTACGAGAATCAAAGATATTCGGGATGTTGAAAAAAAAGATTTGGTGGGGTTTGATGCGGTCATCCATCTGGCCGCTATCTCAAATGATCCTCTGGGTGACCTCAACCCGGCCTGTACCGAATCTATCAATCTTCACGGTACCATCCACATGGCAAAAATGGCGCGGGATGCCAGAGTAAGCCGTTTTATCCACGCATCCACCTGTAGTGTCTATGGTAGTTCGGGAGAGGCGTTGCTGGATGAAAGTGCACCGTTCAATCCGGTTACCCCCTACGGCTGGGCCAAGGAGCGGGCCGAGCAGGCATTGGCAGAATTGGCCACAGCGGATTTTAGCCCAACCTATCTGCGTTCCGGCACCGCCTACGGCAGTTCTCCACGTTTGCGTGGTGATTTGGTCATCAACAATTTGCTGGGTTGGGCTGTTACCACCGGAATGGTTCGCCTAAAAAGTGACGGCTCCCCTTGGCGTCCAGTTGTTCACGTCAGCGATATCGCTCTGGCTTTTGCCACCACTTTGGAGGCTTCCAGGAAGGTGGTTCATAATCAGGCGTATAATGTCGGTCGCCGGGATGACAACTTTCGTATCCGGGAGTTGGCCAATCTGATTCAACAGGTGGTACCCGACAGCCAAATCAGTTTTGCTGAGGGAGCCGGACCCGATATCCGAAACTATCGGGTGAATTGTGCCAAAATTGCCGAGCAGATTCCCGCTTTTAAACCGCAGTGGGATCTGGAAGCCGGAATCCGGACACTCTTTACTGATTTTAAACGTTTTTCCCTGAAAAACAAACTGTTTGAAGAGAACCCCTTCTTTCGCAATCGGCATGTCATGGCACTACAGTCCCAGGGGAGGCTGGATGAGATGATGCGTTGGGTTCAAACTGAAGAAAAACAAGCCTCTTGCTGATGGCCGAGGAAAAGCTGGTCAGCAACTGTCGGGCGTGTCACCATACCGGCTTTCGCCAGGTGCTGGATTTTGGCCGATTACCCCCATCAGATGCCTTGTGCCACAGTCGAGAAGAATCGTTGCGCTGTGATCGCTATCCCTTGCAACTATTGGTCTGTGAACGGTGTGGGCTGGCCCAACTCGGCCACTCCATCTCTGAGAAAAAATTGTTCGGAGCCCAGTTTCCCTATTACTCTTCCTACAGCCGATCCTACCTGGAGCATGCCCGAAAACTGGCCGATACCATTCTGGAAAGGCTCAATCTCAAACAGGATGATTGGCTGCTTGAAATCGCCAGTAATGATGGATATTTACTCCGCTATTTCAAGGATAAGGGGGTTCCGGTATTGGGAATCGATCCGGCCAGCGGTCCGGCTTCGATGGCGCGCAGCCGGGGGATCGATACCCTAGAGGTGTTTTTTGATCGTGCTGTGGCTGATCAACTCCTAGCCCAACGTGGTCGGGCCAAGGTAGTGGTTGCCAACAATGTTTTTGCTCATGTAGGTAACCAGCACGGTTTCTTGTCTGCAGTCGAACAGCTCCTGGCCGACGATGGCACTTTGGTGATGGAGGTCCCCTATTTTGTCGATCTGGTCGATGGAGTCCGTTTTGATACCATCTACCATGAGCATCAATGCTACTTTACCGTCACCTCCCTTTTGGCCCTGCTCGCCCACCATGAACTTCATCTGAATCGGGTAGATCATTTTCCCGTCCATGGAGGCTCTTTACGTTTATGGATTTCCCGCCAATGTGAACCGGATGAATCGATAGACTATTTTTTGCAAAAAGAGAAAAATCGCGTAGAATGCGTCGATGCGGAGGGGTTGCAGCTCTTTTCCAGCCGTGTGCCTCAGTTTTGTCAGTCCGTGGCCCAGAGCATCGAGAAGCTACATCGGCAGGGGGTGGACATGGCGGCATATGGGGCTGCGGCCAAGGGGACGATGATGTTGAACATGTGTGGGGTGGACCACAGCCGGATACCCTTTGCGGTGGATCGAAACCCCCACAAGCAGGGTCGTTTCATGCCGGGTGTCGGTGTCGAGATTCTCCCTATTGAGCGGTTGCGGCGGAAACCACCTCAACTGTTGGTGCTGCTTCCCTGGAATCTTGAGAGGGAGATCCTGGCTCAGGAACAGCCGTTTATAGATCAAGGTGGCTCTTTTCTCATTCCCGGTTTTCCGGTCCGGCTCATCAACCACCCAGCGAGATGAACCACGCCATGTCAACGTGTCCTATCTGCTCATCCGGTGACAGCCGACCGCTTTTTAATCTGGCTCGGGTTCCCTTGCAAAATGTGGTGATCATCCACAACCCTGCCGAGGCGAAAGCCTATCCCGTGGGGGAGTTGGCTATCCATGGCTGCCGTCGATGCGGTCATCTGTTTAATCGGGAGTTTGATCAGCGAAAGGTGGATTACACCGCACACAGCGAAGAGAGTCAGGCCTGTTCCCAAAAATACCGCTCGTTTGCCATTAAACAGGCTGAGGAGTTGCGGGATCGATATGAGTTGTTTGGTAAAAGAATCGTCGAGATCGGTTGTGGCAAGGGGGAGTTTTTAACACAACTGTGTCAGTTGGGGGATAACATTGGGATCGGCATTGATCCCGGACCCATACCCGATTCTCTCCGGCAATCCAACCGGGAAAGGGTACACTATGTTTCCGGATTTTTTGAAGAGCATACGGACCTGGTTCAGGATGCCGACTGCATCATCTGTCGACACACGTTGGAGCATATTTCTCAACCGTTGCGGCTTTTGCAACATTTGCGGCAAGCGGTTGGAAGTCGACCGATACCGATTTTTTTTACCGTTCCGG
Organism: Magnetococcales bacterium; assembly: GCA_015232865.1. The sequence goes on along the minus strand of JADFYU010000044.1, from coordinate 4,657 downwards.
ATAATCGACGTATCTTGCGGGAAGGGGCATTTTGGGACCTCTATTATGAACATTGTGGCTATTTTTCTTGGCAAAGCTTGGTCAAGCTGTTCAAAGAGTCTGGTTTTTTGATAGAGGAGATCTCCCGAACCTACGATGATCAGCATCTACAACTGTTTGGCCTGGTCAATGTGGAAGGGGTACCACCCTCCCGACCTCAAAATGGCGATGAGCCGTTATTGGTCTGGAATGATCTGGATGCCATGAGTGATCATTTTTGCGATAGATCTTCACAAAAGGTTACCTATTGGCAATCTCGTTTGCAAAAACATGCCGATTGTGCTCAGCGAGTGGTATTGTGGGGTGGAGGATCCAAGGCGGTGGCGTTTCTATCCGCCATGAACAACCATCCAACAATCGTTGCGGTCGTGGATATCAATCCGAATAAAACAGCGACCTATCTTCCGGCCAGTGGCTGCCGGGTCATCAGCCCCGATCAGTTAACAGAGGTTCAACCGGCTGAAGTGATCATCATGAATCCTGTTTATGAGTCGGAAATACGGGTAGAATTGTTGAAAAATGCCATTGATTGTACCCTCTCTTCGTTGCATTGACGCCAGAAACCATGACGACAGACAATTCCATTACTGAAATCTTGAACAAGGCTCTAAAGTTTCACCAACAGGGCCGGTTGGATAATGCCGAAGCCCTTTATCGGCGGGTATTGGCGATTCAATCACAGAATATGGATGCCCTCCATCTGCTGGGTATGGTCCACTTTGCCCGCAATGACTTAGATGAGGCGCAACGGTGCATTTCCAAAGCGCTTGAACGGAACCCTCAATCGGTGATCATCTTGGTTAATTTGGGCCATGTTCTTTGCGGCGCCAAGCGATATGAACAGGCTTTGACCTATTTCCAACAGGCCGTTTTGTTGGATGCCTCTTTTGCCGATGCCTATTTCGGAATGGGGCGAATCCATGAGGCTCAGGAGCGGGTTGAACAGGCGGTTAAATACTATCAAGCAACCTTGGAACGGCAGAAAAATCATCTCAAGGCCCATGTCAACCTGGGCCGTTTATACCTGCGACTCAATCAGCTGATGCGGGCATTTAGCCACCTTGAGCAGGCAAAAAGCCTGACACCCGTTAATGGGCGCGTCGATATCGATTTGACCAAAGCCAAAAAGCAACTGGCTATTTTGTTTTGGCAGCAGGCTGGGGAACATATGAAGGAAGAGCGGTGGCAGCAAACCACTGATCTGCTCAATAAATCTATCGCACTGGCCCCCGATTTTGCCGAAGCCCGAAATGACATGGGGAACCTTCTTCAGGCGATGGGGCGATTTGAAGAGGCGTTGGAACACTATCGGATCGCTTTGGATAATCATCCCGGATTTGCCATTGCCCACAATAATATGGGGAATGCCCTGGTTCAGTTGAACCGTTCCGAAGCATCTATCGAGCATTACCATCAAGCGTTGGAAATCAACCCCGGTTTTTTGGTCGCTTGTGACAATCTGGCCCGTGCCCTACAGAAAATGGGGCGAGTAGAGGAAGCGGCGGAACTGTTTGAAAAAATTGGTACAGAAGACAGATCCAATAGTGCCTGGGCATTCAAGTTGGCCAATTTGCTGCCGCCGATCATGACATCCTTTGTGGCGATCGATCAGACTCGGCAGCAGTTACATGAGCGTCTGAGCCGATTGGAAAACCATATCACAGCGCCTTTACTTGATCCTTACCAGCATGTTGGTACTACGCTGTTTTATCTGGCCTATCACGGAAGAAATGATCGAGCTTTCCATGAGCGTATGGCCAAGGCTTATCTGAAAGCGGCACCGGATCTGGGCTGGCAGGCTCCCCATACGGTTGCACCGGTTCCGGTGAAGGGGCGCCGCTTGAAGATCGGTCTGATCTCCAAATATCTGTTCGATCACAGTATCGGTAAGATTACCCGTGGTTATCTGGAAAAACTGGATCGCAGCCGTTTTGAGTTGATTGCTCTATTCATTCCACCCACCATTGACGACACAACCAGCCTGCAGATACGTGAACAGGCTGATCATGGCGTCATCTTGGTTGAAGACCTGGTGAAAGCCCGTGAGCAGATCGCCGCATTGCAGCTAGATATCCTTTTCTATCAGGATATCGGAATGGAAAGCTTCTCCTACCTGCTCTGTTTTTCTCGTTTGGCTCCGGTGCAGTGCGTGACCTACGGACACCCGGTTACGACCGGGGTGCCCAATATGGACTATTTTGTCTCCAGCGAACTCTATGAACCGGAAAATGGTCAGGAACACTACAGCGAAAAATTGGTTTTAATCCCAGATGCGGCCACCCTGACCTATTATCAGGAACCACCCCGTCCGAAACGGTTGATGGGGCGTGACCATTATGGCTTTGATGAACAGGATCATCTCTATCTTTGTCATCAGACCCTCTACAAAATTCATCCCGATTTTGACACTATTCTGGCCGATATTCTCACTCGAGATCCCAAGGGAAAAATTCTTTTTGTTGATGGTGTCGAGCGTAACTGGTCAGCCATGCTCAAAAAGCGGTTGGCCCAGACCATACGGGATGGATTGTCGACCCGGATCCATTTTCTCAAACCCATGGCGCATGATCGATTCATGGGTTTAATTTCCATTGCCGATGTGGTGCTGGATACCCCACACTTCAACGGCATGACCAGTGCGTTGGAAGTTTTTTCCATGGGCATTCCTTGTGTCACTCTTCCGGGAAATTTACAACGGGGTAGGCATGTGCAGGGAATGTATCGTCGAATGGGTCTGGTGGATTTAATCGCAAAAACGTCGGAACAGTATGTCGATCTGTCTCTGCGCTTGACCCATGATGAGCCGTTTCGACGCAAGCTTCGGGATCAAATATTGGCCAGAAAACATCTGCTTTTCCATGACCAAAAAATCATCAATTGTTTTGAACAGTTTTTTTCCAGCTCCTACCAACATGCTGTTAATCAAGGTTGTCCCGAAAAATTTCAGATCAAAAAGCTGTCACAATAACACCATAACCATCTCCATCCAAATCACCGGACGAGTTCGGGGGACAATTACCTTAACGAGTTCGGGGGGCCAACGGGGACAGTTACCGAGTTCGGGGGAGTTACGTACCTCGGAATCGGGGGACAGGGGACGAATCGGGGGAATCGGGAATCGAGAATCGGGGGACACGAGAATCGGGGCGAGAATCGGGGGACGAATCGGGGAGAATCGGGGGACAGAGAATCGGGGGACACCTTACCTATTTGCGGGGGACGAATCGGGGGACACCTTACCTATTTGGACGGAATCAGGGGACACCTTACCTATTTACCTACGGAGTTCGGGTTCCTAGCCCAAGCAGGAATCGGGGGACACCTTACCTATTTCGGGGAGAATCGGGACGAATCGAGAATCGGGGGACACCTTACCTATTTTTTTACGGAGTTCGGGGGACAGTTACCTACGGAGTTCGGGGGACAGTTACCTAATTCAATAAGTTGAAACGGTCTAAGATATGGCAAGACTTGCGAGAGTTGTGGTTCCAGGTGTGGCGCATCATTTGACCCAGAGGGGTAACCGCCGACTGGATGTCTTTTTTGATGATGAGGATTATCGGTACTATCTTGATTTGGCTGCTGAGTGGTGTGGTAGGTATGGCGTTGAAGTTTGGGCGTATTGCCTGATGACAAACCATATTCATTTGATTTAATTGCTGTGCCAGAAACCAATGAAGGATTGCAGTCTGCTTTTAGGGAAGTACATTTACGTTATGCTCGAAGGATCAACTTCAAGAAAGGTTGGCGGGGACACCTATGGCAAGGGCGGTACTCATCGTATCCGATGATGAGGCTCATTTATTGATGGCGGCACGATATGTGGAGTTGAATCCAGTTCGAGCAGGAATGGTTGATAGAGCGGAGAAGTATAGATGGAGCAGCGCACGAGCACATCTGAAGGGGGAAAGTGATGCGCTGGTAGAAAACTCTCCTCTGCTGGAAAGGGTTGAGAACTGGCGAGAGTTTTTGGAGTGCGGTGAAAAGTAAGCGCTTAGTGAAGCACGTAGATTTTTCGCTCTGATTATTGAGAAATTTCTTTTGGTGCCAAATTTATCGGCAGAAGGGCTTCGAAACCATCAATAGTTTTCGTTTTTGGTAATTCTTTGAATATGTGATGTAGATATTGATATGGTTCATGACCGTTGGCCTTGGCCGTTTCAATCAGGCTATACAAATTGGCGGAAGCGTCAGCGCCACGCGTTGCACTTGAAAACAGCCAGCCTTTACGGCCCATGACAAAAGGACGGATGGCATTTTCCACCCCATTATTATCAATTTCCAACCGACCATCATCAATATAGCGGATTAACCTGGGCCATAAATTGTCCGTATATCCCAAAGCCACACCTAAAGCAGATTTTGGCGGTACTTCCGGTCTGGCCTTATCCAACCAAATTTTGAATTTATCTAAAATTGGTCGAGCATGTTCTTGCCGGAATTTCAGTCGTTCGTCTGGTGTCATTTTTTTAGATTGTCGCTCGACTTGGTAAAGACTCTGGATAAAAGAGAGCCCTTTTTGAGCTCTGCCAGGTTTTAGTTTTCCCTTTTTCCCAAGAGCCTTAACGGCTTCATCAAATTTTCTCCTCGCATGCGCCCAGCAGGCCAATAATGTGAT
>JADFYU010000043.1 GCA_015232865.1 Magnetococcales bacterium | reverse complement strand
GTTAACGAAACCTTGCCCGGTATTGGATTCCCTATAATTGCATATTTGTTGACTTACTCCTGCCACTCGGTACTAGTGGTTCCAAACCAAAATTGTTTTTTCTATTAGGGGTGCAGGGGAATTATTTCCCTGCTGGGTTTGGGCAAAGCCCAAGGTTTTGCTTTTGTTTTTGACATTCAAAAGCGAGGGAGGTTGGGGGGCTGCAAGCCCTCCCAAGGGCACATCAACACGTGCCATTCTGGTCATGGGTTTGATTTCATCCGATTTCGATTTGGTCAGCCCGGTTATTTCATGGCATATCCGGGTTAAGTAATCGGTAAGTGTTTCGAGCGATTCGGCGGACTTTTGCCATATTCCGATTAAAAATTTTAGCGGTCATGTCGATGTTTGAGGCATATTCACAGTGCCGGCAAAGGGAGTCGATGTTGGAGTTCTTCATGCTCTCCAGAACCGTCTTGAACGGCTCACTGGTAAACAACGCCTCATAGCCGTCTGTTAGCAGGTTCCCCAAAATTGTCGAGAGATCATAATCCATGCAGCATAGGGCGACATCCCCATTGGGCAGCAGTACATTGCGATAAATTCGATTGCAGCCGATCACCCCAAATTTACGTACCGGTTTGAAATGGTCAGTAACCGTAATGTTGCCGGCTCTATCGGTCAAGGATATCGGGACAGCCCTCTGGCTGCCAAGCTGATATTGAATCCGTGGGTGTAATTTTCTCCCATGAAAACGAAATGTTGCCCCTTTTGCCAACGGGCTTTCCAATAGGGTGTTCAATGTATTCAAATAACCCGTATCAACCAGCACTTCCCATCTTTCTCCAACGGCTGGCAGATGGATGGCCAACTCTAGGCGTTCGATTTTTTCCAAAGCTAAAATGTCAGCTGGTGACATACCAACAAGGGTGGTGGTCACAGCCAGAGCGTGACCTTTACGGGCAGTGTGTGTGACCATATCCAGACAGGCGGGATTAAGCCATGGCTCGGCATAGCCAGCAAAATAAACTTGTACCTCAGAAGGGACGCTCTCCAGGCAGCGGATAAAGTCGGTCAGATCCATTTGTACTTTTTTTTGGCGTTTGCTGTAAGCTTTGTTCAGTACGGATTGGGGACAATATTGGCAGGAGAGTCGACAACCGATCCTGGTGGTAATCTCCAGTCCTCGGTCTGGTATGGGATCCGTTGAGATCATTCCATTGGCCTGGTACAGATATAATAGCACCAATCATCAAGCCATCCGAGTAGTTTGAGGGATTTGACGTCGCTGAGGGATTTTCTGGGAATGACGGAAATACCTTCAAAACCAATTTTGGCAAGCTCCTCCACCTGAAGATCAGGGGTAGTCAGATAGAGCTTGATCCCTCCCCAAGGATAGGAGAAGTCATGGAGTACGCTGTCCCGCTTTTTTTTGAAAATTGTTTTAAGAAAGGGGAGAATACCGTCCCAATCACGGGGAATCGCGTTGTTGTGGGAACTGAAGACAAACATTCCCCCAGGCTTGACGACCCTTTTAATCTCTCTTAAGGCTTGTAACCGCTGCTCATACGGGTGAATACAATCAATACCGTTAAAGGAAAAGACCACCACATCGAAAAGGGTGTCTCGGAAGCCAAGGTTACACGCATCAGCGGTACAAAAACGAATGGCCGGATTTTTCACCATCGCACTCCTGGTCATTGCGTGGGCATAATCAACCCCAATGACCCGGTGGCCCATTTTATGAAAATATTCCGTGGTTCGTCCAGCCCCACATCCCAGATCCAAAATAAATGATCCCTCCTGAATGTACTGGAAAGCGATCCTCTCCTTGGGAAATAGCGTCTGGAATTCGGCATAGTAGGTTGATGCCATCGCAGAGTTGTATTGTTGGCGGTTGTCTATAGAATCACGATCAGTCACTTCTGCCATGGAGTCATTGTCTCAATAAAGTCGTCTCGTTCAACTTTGTGACGGGAGTAGGGAGGGCTTTGGCTCATGTTTACAATTCCAAACTTTGGCCATCCCGCCGCAGGATGGTTTGCGGGTAGTCCAGCAGGTCATCCAGATGGGTTGTGATGATGGCGATGGTGATGGGCAGTTGCAGGGTCTGGTCGTCGTGAACGGCGATGTTGCGAAAACCGACCATGGGTTTGAGTTTGTCGGCCATTTCCATGGGAATCCATGCGCTTCGGGCGAGCAGGTCAAAGACATCCCGTGCGCTCTGCGGCACGCCCAATCGCTCCCGGTGGATCAGGTGTTGGCCCAGGTCCAGTGCGGCTTCACAAGCCCGCTGAATGTTGAGGATGGCGGCGTCCTGGCGGGTGAAGTCGCTGGCAAAGGTTTTGGGATTCTTGCCATACTCCTCCCGAGCACGGGCTACGCAGCGTTCGATGGTGGCGGCCTTGTTGATCAATACCTCATCGGCCATGGATGGTTCCCTCCTGCTGGATGATGGTCATGAGCGGGGCGCGGGCCTCGTCCAGTGCGGTTTTTTCGCTGAGGATGAAGCTTTCGTACAGATCGGCTTGATGGTCCCTGGCCCACAACTGTTCGCCGGTGGTGATGATGCGGTACTGCATGACCGTACTGGCGGCGCGCAGGTCCAACAGATCCACCGGGCACCCGGCAAGATCGTCCAACTTCCCGGCCAGGTGCCAGAGGGCGACCGGATCAGCCTTGCCTTCCACCAGTACGGCCAGATCCAGATCGCTTTCCGGTCCGGCGTCGCCGCTGACGCGGCTGCCGAAGGCATAAATGGCCAGGAGGTTTGAAATCCGCTCTCGCAGAACTCCAATAATGGCGGTCCGGTTCATGCCGCCTGTTTCCGTATAGCAATTTTGCCGGTCACAGCGGCGGTGTTCAGGGCGGTGCGGTACTTCAGCAACCTGGCGATGGTAGCTTCCTCCTCATTAATCAGAAGGTTCAGTAGGGCGGTTTGTGTCCGAGACAGGCGACCATGGCGCTCAAGCTCTCATTTCGATGCGATCAACAGATGGTAATCAAGTTTGAATATAACATCATCTGCCACAACACTTACAAAGAAAATCCCTGCGGCTCCCATTTATTCAGGCAGCTCGCAGCAATTCGCTCTGTCTGGCCGGATCGTAAACTCTCCTCAGCCTGAAATGTCGCCAAAGTGACCCAGCCAATCTGCTCAAACGTTTGGCTGGGTCGGGTGAGACCGCAGATTTCATCGGTAAACTGCTTCATCTCCTGGGAGAATCCTTTGTCCTGGGTGCCGCTTTTAAATTGGGTGCGCTTTCCATTCTGAAAATATTCGCTGCGGACAAAATCATGTATTACCAGAGCACGACCATTTCCCATCGCTTCAAAACGTTCTTTGTCCATGGATTGATCGCCGTCGACTGCGTAGAGAACGGTCCCCACCGAGCCGTTTGCAAATTGTATGGTGAGGATGTTCTGCTCCTTGTTTCCTACCCGGTGGGCAGAAATGTGGGTGGGTGGGGCATCGCAGACATATTGCATGAAATCAATAAAGTGGCACACCTCTCCGATGATGCGACCTCCCCCTGCTTCCGGGTCCAAAATCCAATGGGTGGGGGGAAGAGGGGCGGCATTGACCCGATAGGACATGACCAGCGGTTGATGGTTTTCGGCAAAAAAGGCCTTGGCCTGCTCGGTATGTTTGGAATATCGACGGTTGAACCCGACAAACAGGTGCAGGCCGCGAGCCGCATAGTTGGGGTAGGCTTCGGTGATGGACTCCAACTCTTGAATATTCAGGCAGAGTGGTTTTTCCACAAAGATATGTTTGCCGGCCTGCATGGCTTCCAACACCAGTTGGCCATGGACTTTGTGGCGAGAGCCGATTAACACCGCCTGGACCTTTTCGGAGTCAAAAACCTCCTGGGGGTTTGTGGTGCAAAAATCGGCGTTGATCTTGTCAGCCAGCGTTCGGGCTTTGATGCCGGATCGACCACAGACGGAAACAAGCTGGATATGGGCGTGTTTTTTGAGCGATGACAGCAAGCGATCTTGAACATGATTGCCGGCATCAATCAGTGCCAGCCCCATTTTCCCCTGTTTGATTGGTAGGGAGGCCAACTCGACACGGTCTGTTTTTCGGGTCTGCTCGTGAGCTTCACCTGGGTAGGAGAGCAAAACCGCCAGGATAAACGTCTGGCCAGCCAGAATCATCTCATAGGCTTTCTCAGCCTCGGAAATCTCATAACTGTGGGTGATCAATCGACCCACATCAATTCGTTTGGCGGCAATCAGGTCCAGAAATGCCGCCATGTTGCGTCGTTCGGTCCAGCGGACATAGCCGTAAGGATAGTCCCGGCCCTTCTCTTCATACTCCGGGTCATAGCGACCGGGTCCATAAGAGGTGGATAGTCTGAGATCCAACTCCTTGGCATAAAAAACATCTCTGGGCAGATCCATCCCAACCAGGCCGACCACCACGACCCGGCCTTTTTTTCGACAGATTTCAGCAGCAGATCGGATCGGGCCGTTATCCTTGGTCGAGGCGGTTACAACAGCGGAATCGACGCCATATCCCTCGGTCCGGCTCGCGACAATGGCTTCCAGTTTCTCCGGTGAGACGGCCTCTTCCGCACCCGATTTCAAGGCCAACGCCCTTTTTTGTGGGTCGGGATCTGAAGTGATAACCCGGCAGCCGTTACTGACCAGCATTTGAATGGTCAATTGACCGATTAATCCCAGGCCGATTACCGCCACCCACTCCCCCAGTTGCGGTTGGGTCTGTCTGATCCCTTGCAGGGCAATAGCTCCGAGCGTCACAAAGGAGGCCTCTTCAAAGGTGACCTGGTCGGGTATTCGGACACAAAGGTTGCCTGGCACCCAGACCTCTTCGGCGTGGGAGGCATAATTCTGTCCGGCACAGGCCACCCGGTCTCCTTGGGTAAAATCATCGACACCGGATCCGACACGTTTTACCCAACCGGCACAACTGTATCCCAGAGCCGCCGGAGAATCCAAACGGGAGAGGACCATTTTCATGGTTTCTGCCAGACCGTTTTTTTGCACATGTTTGAGAACTTTGCGAACCAGATCGGGCCGTTCCTTGGCTTTTCCGGCGAGAGATTTTTGTGCGGTGGAGATGGTTCCACGCTCGGTTCCAGGGCTGATCAGTGAGAAGGCGTTGCGAACCACGATCCCTCCCTCTGAAGGTTGAGGGGAGGGGGTCTCTGTCACTTTCAAGATGCCGGTTCGGTAGTTTTGTACAATCTGTTTCATTCTGTTTTACCCTTTATGGCTTTTTTGAATCGGCTCGGTGTACCGTTCCCGGTTTCTTGGATATAATCATTATATACAAAAAAGGTGATGACTCGTTTCCTGAAATAAATCAACTCACGAGGAAATATGGGCGGTTCGGAAAGAGATGATTCATCTTCCCCGCCCGTTTGCTTGAGAATATCCTTGCTACATGAATCTCGGAAAGGGATAATTCCATTTATTATTGAACGTACTACAATTTATGTCAGGGCATGATTCATGAAAGCCGTCATTTTAGCGGGTGGATACGGAACCCGGATTTCCGAAGAGACTCAATGGAAGCCAAAGCCGATGGTTGAAATTGGCAATAAGCCGATCCTCTGGCATATCATGAAGCTCTACTCCGCCCATGGGGTCAATGAATTCATCATCTGCTGCGGATATCGGGGATATATCATCAAGGAGTATTTTGCCAACTATTTCCTGCACATGTCTGATGTGACATTTGACATGGAAAACAATCAGATGAAGGTTCACGAGCAGAAAGCAGAGCCTTGGAAGGTGACCTTGGTGGATACCGGAGAGCAGACGATGACCGGCGGACGCCTTAAACGCATTGCACCCCACATCCAAGAGGATGAAGCCTTCTGTTTTACCTATGGCGACGGTTTGGCGGATGTGGATATCAGCGCCAAGATTGCTTTCCATAAAGCTCATGGAAAATGGGCGACCATTACCGCTGTTCAACCCCCTGGGCGATATGGCGCCCTGCAATTACGAGGAAAAGAGGTGTCCGGCTTTATGGAAAAGCCGAGAGGAGATGGGGGCTTGATCAATGGTGGTTTTTTTGTGTTGTCACCCAAATGTCTGGATTTGATTGAGGGGGATCAGGTCAGTTGGGAGGGCTTTCCGCTGCTGGAGTTGGCGGCAAACAATCAGCTCATGGCTTATGAGCATATGGGGTTTTGGCATCCCATGGATACTCTGAGGGACAAAAACATGCTGACCCAACTGTGGGAAGAAGGGAAAGCTCCTTGGAAAAAATGGTGAATGTCAACCATTCATTCTGGCGGGATCGTTCGGTTTGGATCAGTGGACATACCGGTTTCAAAGGGGGGTGGCTGGCTCTTTGGCTTCATGAGTTGGGTGCCCGAATTCATGGATTTTCTCTGGAACCCCCGACCCACCCTTGCCTGTTCGATGTGACGCACCTCAAAACACGCTTGTCCTCTGATGTTCGGGCCGACCTGGCGGATCTCTCATCCCTGAAGCGGTCCATTGACGAGGCTCAACCGGAGGTGGTGTTTCATTTGGCCGCTCAACCTTTGGTCAGAGAGAGTTATCGGAACCCGTTGGCAACCCTGAACTGCAATATCATGGGTACGGCGCACGTTTTAGAAGCCATTCGAGGGGTGGAGTCGATTCAGTCCGCACTTCTGATCACCACGGACAAAGTGTATCAGAACCAGGAGTGGTCATACCCGTACCGGGAGGTCGATCCCCTTGGTGGTCACGATCCCTATAGTGCCAGTAAAGCGGCGGCTGAGATTGTCGTGGCCAGCTACCGAGCCAGTTTTTTTGCTGAAAACGCAGTCTTTAAAGCCCAGATCGCTTCCGTTCGTGCCGGGAATGTGATCGGCGGGGGGGATTGGGCGGCAGATCGACTGGTGCCTGATTGTTTGCGTGCGTTTGCCAAAGGGGAGCCTGTTCGGTTGCGATTTCCCCACGCTGTCCGTCCCTGGCAGCACGTTCTGGAGCCGTTGTCGGGCTATCTTTTCCTGGCGGAGAGGCTCGGTAGCCAGCGGGGTGAAGGCTTTGCCAAGGCCTGGAATTTTGGTCCGGATATCCGGGGGAATGCGACAGTGGGAGCAGTGGCTGAGTTGGTGGCTCGGTTGTGGGGAGAGCAGGCCAGGGTCGAGTTTGAATCTTCATCCGGCAATCCCCATGAGGCCGGCTTGCTTCATCTGGATAGCTCCATGGCATACAGTGAATTGGGTTGGAGACCCCGGTGGTCATTGCAAGAGGCTCTCTCCCGAACGGTTGAGTGGCATCGAGCCTGGACCAATAACGAGGATATGGCCGCTGTCAGTCTCTCCCAGATCCGGGAGTACATGGGGGTCGATTGGCTGTGAGCAGACGTTTTGACGTTCAAGACACGCCCCTTGAGGGGGTGAAGCTCATCCATCGCAGGCCCATCGGGGATAGCCGGGGATATCTGGAGCGGATGTTCTGCGCAGATGAACTGGCACCACTCATTGCCAATCGGAACATTGTTCAGATAAACCGGACTCTGACCGTCAAACAGGGCGTTGTGCGGGGGTTGCATTACCAGCTTCCGCCCTATGCCGAAACCAAATTGGTATGCTGTCTACGTGGAGAGGTGTTTGACGTGGCGGTGGATTTACGACGGAACTCTGCCACCTTTTTGCACTGGCATGCCACAGTGCTCCATGCGGAGAAGCCGGTTTTTTTCCTTGTCCCAGAAGGGTTTGCTCACGGATTTCAGACGCTGACAGCCGGGTGTGAAATGCTCTATTTTCATACGGCCCCCTACCAGGCCGGATCAGAGCGGGCATTGAACGTCCGTGATCCTCGCCTCGGTATCCGGTGGCCGCAAGAGATCACGGAGTTGTCGGATCGGGATTGCGGGCACCCCTTGTTGAGTTCTGATTTTCAAGGGTTGGATTTGGGAGTCGTGTGAAAGCGATTTTGCAACAGAATCATTCTGAGCGAAAAGGAAGATCATCATGAAGCCTGATGCCCCGATGTTGGCAATCGGATTGCCGGTATATAACGGTGCGGCCTTTATCTCACAGACGATTCAATCCATTCTTGCCCAGACATTCAAAGATTTTTCCCTGATCATTTCAGACAACGCTTCAACGGATGCTACCCAGGAGATCTGTGAAAGCTTTGCCAGACAGGATTCACGGATTGTCTATTTTCGTCAAAAGAGCAACCAGGGCATCAACAAAAATGCCTCGCAGGTTCTGGTTTTGAGCAAAAAGGCGAAATACTTTGCATTAATTGGCCATGATGATATCTGGGAACCCACCTTTTCTGAAAAAATTATCGCTGAGATGGAAAAAAACAGCGAGATTTCAGTTGGCTTCAGTCTGTATGACTTTATTGATGAAAAGGGATCCAAAAGAGAGATGGATGAGTATGTCCAGTCGATTGATCATGTTCTGGCCATGAAAAAGATGAGCCGAAGAGAACGGATCTCCTTTCAGTCTTCCTCCAACTTCATTCATGGCGTCATCCGACGGGCGGTTCTTTTCGACGATCTTTTTCTATTTCGACGGGGGATTTATGAGGATGTCTATTGCCTCCGGTATCTGGCGGGATTGGGGCCATTTTTTGTGGTTCCTGAGTCTTTGTTCAAAAAGAGGATTCACAAACAAAACTACTCTTCCTCTGCCCAGCACAAGCAGGAACATCAATCGACCAATTGTGCCGAAGCGACCAGAGAGTTGACCAAACTGCTCAAACTCTCTCTTTGGGAGCGTCTTAGCCTCTATTACAGCCTTTTCTCCTATTTTCATCTCTACCGTCCCCTCTTGGGGCAGATAAAAAGGGTGATCCGGCTCATGAGCAGCTCAATCCGCTCGTAACAGGACTTTGGTTCTCTCTCTCTTTTGGGGATTTTAGGGATGAAGTGTAGACATTGTGACGCTGTTCTTGGTCTGCCGGTGGTTGATTTAGGTAGTTCCCCTCCCTCCAACGCTTATATCACGGAGCAAGCTCTTCACGAGGTGGAGTTGTGGTTTCCTCTTCGGGTTATGGTCTGTGAAAACTGTTGGTTGGTGCAGATTGTCTATCTTCCCGATGTCGATCGGTTTTTTAATGCGGAGTATGCCTATTTCAGCAGTATTTCAAAGAGCTGGTTGGCCCATTCCGAACGATATGTGACGGATATGGTCGATCGGTTTGGCTTGAACACCCATAGTCAGGTGGTGGAGGTGGCTGCCAATGACGGATACCTGCTGCAATACTTCCAAAAGCGTCATGTTCCTTGTCTGGGAATCGAACCGACCGCCAGTACCGCTGCGGCCGCACGGGATAGGGGCGTTGCGATTATTGAAGAATTTTTCAACGACTCCCTGGCCAGGACATTGCTTTCTCAAGGTAGACAGGCGGATTTGATTGTGGCCAACAACGTTTTGGCCCATGTGCCGGATATCAACCGTTTTGTCTCCGGGTTTTCCATCTTGCTGAAACCCAGTGGGGTTGCCACCTTTGAGTTTCCCCACTTGCTGAATTTAATACGGTACAATCAATTTGATACCATCTATCACGAACACAGCTTTTATCTCTCTCTCCTGGCTGTCCAACGAATCTTTAGCCAAAACGGTCTGGCTGTTTTTGATGTGGAAGAACATTCGACCCATGGCGGAAGTCTGCGCGTTTTTGCCCAGCGGAGTGATGCTCAACACCACCTGACCCAGGAGCGGGTGAAAAAACTGTTGGAGTTGGAGGTTCAGGCCGGTTTGAATACCCCTGACTACTATTTGGGTTTTCAGGCAAAAGCCGACCGGGTCAAGCGTGATCTGATCCGATTCTTGTTGGATGTGCAGGCCAGAGGGGAGCGAGTGGCTGCTTATGGGGCAGCGGCCAAGGGGAACACCTTGTTGAATTATTCCGGTGTTCGATCCGATCTGATTCCGTTTGTCGTCGATCGAAGTCCGCTCAAACAGGGTAAATATCTGCCCGGTAGCCGAATCCCCATCGTTGCGGAGGCGCGTATCAAAGTGGAAAAACCGGATTATATCTTGATTCTGCCTTGGAATATCAAAGAGGAGATCATGACCCAATTGAGTTATATCGGTGCTTGGGGCGGACGGTTTGTAACCGCTATCCCGACCCTGGAAATAACCGATTGATTGTGTGCTTGAAAGTCGAACTTCTTACTCTGGAGTGGAGCCTCTAAATTGAAACCCAGAATTCACTATACCAAGCCCTCGATTACCGAGTTGGAGGTTGCCTATGCCACCGATGCCGCCCGCAACGGATGGGGAGATCGGTGTTATGCCTATATCGCCCGATTTGAGAATGCTTTTAAAGCGCATCTCGGGGTAGAGTATGCCATAGCCACTTCCAGTTGTACGGGGGCCTTGCACATGGGCATGGCGGCGTTGGGAATCGGACCGGGAGATGAAGTGATCCTGGCTGATAGCAACTGGATTGCCACCGCTGCCCCGATTGTTCATCTGGGGGCGACGCCGATCTTTGTCGATATTCTTCCAGATAGCTGGTGTATCGACCCGAAACGGGTGGAGGAGGCGATTACACCCCGAACCAAAGCCATTATTGCCGTCCATCTCTATGGCAACCTCTGTGATATGGAGCAACTGCTAAAGATCGGAGAAGTCTATGACATTCCGGTGATTGAGGATGCGGCTGAAGCCATCGGTTCGGTTTACCGGGGAAAGCGGGCCGGCAGTATGGGCGTGTTTGGCAGTTTCTCCTTCCATGGAACCAAGACGCTGACCACCGGGGAGGGGGGGCTTTTTGTGACCCGTGATCCCAATCTATATGAGAAGGTGTTGACCCTCTCCAACCACGGGCGAGATCGCAAACAGAACAAACAGTTTTGGCCCGATCAGATTGGCTTCAAATATAAAATGTCCAATATTCAGGCGGCTATCGGTTGTGCCCAGATGCAGCGAATTGATGAGTTGATCGGTCGCAAGCGTGAGATTCTTCAGTTTTATCGTAACTCTTTGAAAGATCTTGCCGGCCTTTCGATAAACCCGGAGCCGGACGGGGTCGTGAATGGGGCCTGGATGCCGACGGTGGTGTTCGATGCTGGCCTCGGTGTGACACGGGAGCAACTGCAAAGCCGTTTTGCAACTGAAAACATAGATGCACGGGTCTTTTTTTACCCCTTGTCCAGTCTGCCCATGTTTGAAGATTCTTCAATAGGCCCCATCGCTGCCGATATTGCGACGCGGGCCATTAATCTTCCCAGTTATCATGATATGGATGAAGAGGAGATTTTAGCTGTTTGTGATGTCATTTCATTCCTCCATAAAGGGCTTTAGATGGATTCAAATATCAAAATCTATCAGGAAAGATTGAAGTATGTATGTGAGGGGGCAGATGATTGTTAAAGATTGTCCACAGGAGTTTGCCTGCAATAAAAAGACAGATGGGTATGGTTATGCAGATCAATAAAAGCTCTTTTGATGAATGGAGTGGCTCAGAAGATTATAGTAAAATATACCTCAGTACGGATGAGGTTGTCATTTTATTGAAATATTATAATCAGATAGCTAATAAAAAAGTTCTTGATATTGGGTGTGGGGCAGGCCGAACATCCTTTTTCCTCATGGAATTAACCGATCAATACATTGGTGTGGATTATTCGGAGGAGATGGTTGAAATCTGCAAGCAGAAATATGGCAATCATTTTATGGTGTGTGATGCAAGAAACCTGGAACAATTTGAAGATGACAGTATGGATTTTATCATCTTTTCGTTCAATGGTATCGATTACGTCAACATGGAAGGCCGCATTCAGGCTTTGCGAGAGATCTTCAGGGTACTTAAAAGTGGTGGATGTTTTTTCTTTTCTTCCCATAACTACAACCTCTACCTTCATAGAGGAGGAGGTGCTCCTCGTCTGAAAGTGAGCTTGAATCCTCATCGAATGTACCAAAATCTGAAGGAATATCTCTTGCTTAAGAACAATGTCAGGGAAAACAAGAGACTGGAGGAGTTTGGAAAAGATCATGCGATTATCAACGATTCGGCCCACCGATACAGCATGTTGACTTGCTATGTCAAGCCCGAATTTCAGGTCAAACAACTGGAAGAAATAGGCTTTACGGTTTTGGAGCTATACGGCACGGGCGGCAACCTGTTGTGCCAAACCTATACAACCTGCAAAGACCAGTTTGTTAATTTCTTGGTTCGCAAATAGTGGCCGAGAAGATGCCTTTGATGGCTGATTTCCATCCGTTCACCTCTTGCCTGCTCCGTTGGTTTTTCGGGTATAAGAGAGGATTATGAAGACGATTGTTATTTCTCAGCCCATGTTGTTTCCCTGGGTTGGTCTCTTCGAACAAATCCGTTTGGCGGATCTCTATGTTCATTACAGTGATGTCCAATTTTCCAAAGGCAGTTTTGTCAATCGGGTTCAGATCAAAACAGCCCAGGGCAGTAAGTGGTTGACGGTCCCTTTGCACAACCTTGCCCTGGGGCAGCGTATCGATTCGGTGCAGGTCAGACCACAGACAGGTGGAGCAGGCGATTGGCGCAGGCGTCATCTTGACATGCTCAAACAGGCTTATAAGGAGGCTCCATTCAAACATGAGATGTTTTCACTTGTTGAAACGCTGTATTCCACCACTTGGGAAACGATTGGCTCGTTGAGTTTGGCTTCGATTGAGATCTGTTGTGACTATTTTGGCCTGAGTAAGCAGACATCCTTCATTGACGTAAAAGATCTGGGAATTTCTGGTTCAAGCAGCCAAAGAGTCTTTGATATCGTCCAGCACCTGGAGGGTGGAAAATATGTAACCGGACTGGGTGCCCGTCACTACCTCGACCACGAACTTTTTGAAAAAGCAGGTATTCTTGTTGAGTATATGGATTATCAGAGGAACGAATACCCTCAACGGCACGGTCGTTTTGATCCCCATGTCAGCATTCTTGATTTAATAGCGAATATGGGACAAAATGGCCTGCCCTTGATCCGATCGAAGAGCATACCATGGAGAGAAACTCTTGAATGATAAAATGAGAGAATTTCAAGAAAAGGTTCAAGAAAATATTCATGATCTCCCGTTTGGGAATTTCTCAACTCCCATCCTGAGTTTGAGAGCGATAAAAATATGGATAGCAAATTGCTGATCAGCGTGGCTCCCAACGGCTCTCTCAAACGAATTCGCTAGTGGCGGCACTTAAAAAAAATATTATAGCAAATTATCTGGGTCAGGGATGGCGAACCCTAATGGGAATCGTCTTCATCCCGGTCTATATCCAATATCTGGGCGTAGAGTCTTATGGTCTGATCGGCATCTTTGCAATCTTACAAGCATGGCTTAGGCTGTTGGATGCCGGCTTGACTCCGGCACTGAGCCGTGAGATGGCCTATTTTGTCGGCGGGGCTCGTGAAGTACCGTTCATGGGAGACCTGCTTCGCAGTGTTGAAGTGGTTGCCGTTGGCGTCGGATTTTTGATCTCCTTCGGTGTCTGGGGAGCTTCCAACTGGTTGGCTGGCGATTGGTTGCAGGCGGAAAAACTACCGATCGAAGTGGTTGCGGAAGCCTTGATTGTTATGGGGGTGGTGGTTGCCTTACGCTTTATAGAAAACATCTACACCAGCAGTCTTCAAGGGCTTCAGCGTCAGGTACTGCTCAATGTAGTCACCAGCTTGATGATGACGTTGCGGGGGGTGGGGGCCGTGGGGATTTTGGTCTGGATCTCCCCGACGATTGAAGCCTTTTTTCTGTGGCAGGGATTCATATCAATCATAACCGTCTTGGTTCTTGCCCGATACACCTACCGAACCATACCGATCTCCGTAGGCTGCGGGCGATTTTCCCTTAAGGTACTGAGTGAAATTTGGCAGTTTGCCGGTGGTATGCTTGCCATTACATTAACGGGATTGTTGCTGGCCCAGATTGATAACATCATGTTGTCCAGTTTGCTAAGCTTGGAAGCCTATGGTCATTATGTTTTTTCAGTTACCGTTGCCAGTGGGCTATACGTTTTTGTGACTCCAATTTCCAAAGCGTTCTATCCTCGATTTTCTGAACTTCTGGCAAAAAATAAATATCAAGATTTAGTTGGTTCATACCACGATGCTGCCCAGATGGTCTCAGTTCTCATGGGTTCTGCCTCGCTCGTTCTTATTTTTTGCTCCGATATTTTTTTAGAGCTCTGGCTTCACGACACCGATTTGTCACACCAACTGGCCCCACTTGTATCCATCATAGCGTTAAAGGTATTTCTCAATGGCTTGATGTGGATCCCTTATCAAATGCAACTCGCCTATGGTTGGACGAGCCTGACAAACAAGATACATATCGTTGCTATTGTGATCATCGTTCCTGCTATTCTTTGGGTTGTGCCGCGTTATGGAATGATTGGGGCTGCATGGGTTGGGGTGGGATTAAACGTTGCACATGTGTTTATCAGTGTTAACTTTATGTTTGGAAAGATACTGGTTGGTGAAAAGTTGCGTTGGTACTTTCAGGATGTTTTTTTTCCGCTCCTTGCGGCAACCCTGTGTGTTTTGGGAGCCAAATCAATTTACGATCCCAATATGGGGGGAATATTGAAATTATTCTGGCTGTTTGCTGTCTCTGCTTCTGCCTGCTTTGTGGCTGGAGTTACGGCTCCAACAACTCGGAGATTGATAGCGGGCCTCTTTAAAGGAATGTTTGCTTTTAGAACGGTAAAACGATGAACAGTTAGTTCCCTTGTAAATGCAACCTGGCTGATGGTGGAGCAGTGGATCGGTGAAACCCTTTGAAAATCTCTTCTTTGAATTGGTTGGTAGTTGTAATGCCAAGTGCCATTGGTGCGTCACCGGAGGTGGTTCTGAATATGTGCCGCCCAAGAGTTTTGTAGATGTGGAACGGTTTGCCCAGGTTTTGGACTACTACCTTCAGAGAGGTGTTATCGATTGCGACACCATCGTTTATCTTTTCAGTTGGGGTGAGCCAACTCTTCACCCAGACTTCAATAAAATCATCAGACTGCTGAATGACCGTCAACTGGGTTTTGGTTTGAGTACAAATGCTTCGTTACCCATAAACCTGGAGTCGGAGTCTATGTCCAACCTCAAGGCCATGACCATTTCCATGCCGGGATTTAGCCAGTCATCATATGACAAGGTTCATGGATTTAAAATTGAAAAAATTCTTATTAATATAGATAAGATACTGACTGACTTGAAAGAGGCCGGATTTAAAAAAAAGGTCAAGCTTGCCTTTCATGTCTATCAATTTAATTTACTTGAAATTCGTTCGGCCATACGTCATTTTTCCACTCGGAATGTCCAATTTGTACCTTATCTTGCTTATGTCAATGATTACAATAGATCCGTTGCCTATCTGAAGAAGACCCTGCCAGCAGATGAGATGTATAAGCTTTCGCAAGAGCTGCTCTTGTACTATGTGGATGATTTGATTTCTGCTCAACCAGCCGATTGGCAATGCCCGCAGTGGGATGTATTGAATCTGGATGAAAACTGTAACGTTATCAACTGTTGCTCGGTGCCAAAGGGGCATGAGGACTATAGAATATGCTCTGCTCTGGAGTTGGATTCGGAAACACTAAAGAGTATAAAGAGGAAAAGTTCAATCTGTACTGAGTGCATGACGACAGGGTCCGCTTACTGGGGGCATAATGTGGAGATTGTTGAGAAGTTGGTTAATCAGTTGGATAACAATTTCCTCCGAGGTTTGAGTCGTGAAATACGTTCTCAAACCAAGGCAGCCAAACGAAAATTGCGTTCCATTCTAAAGCCGCTTGTCTCAAGATGACGGAATTATTCATTTGTTGTTTGCACGAATTATTAAATTTTTCGCAAAACCCCGGAAATTGAGATAATGGGTCACCTATGATCGCATGGCTTGAACAGGGCTTGAAAAATCGCCTGGCCTATCTAAAAGGTTCGTTGTTAAAGCTCTACCTGCGCCATCATGGATGTCAGGTCGGCCATCATCTGAAATGTCGGGAGTGGCCTGTTTTTCGGGTTGTTCCTCGTGGAAAAATCATCATAGGTGATCGTGTCACCATAGGCTATCGAATTACGTTTGATGTGGCCGGGGGGGTTCTGGTGTTGGGAGATCACGTCAACCTCACCCAAGATATCATCCTCAGTGTGACACAGGAAATCTGCATTGGTGATGATACGCTGGTGGCTGAAAATGTGAGCATACGGGATTCCGAACACAGCAGGGGGGCCGGGACCGTGATGGCACGCCAAGGCGTCTCCTCCCGTCCGGTTCGTATTGGAAAGGATGTTTGGATTGGGGCCGGGTGTCGTATTTTAAGGGGGAGTAAAATTGCTGATGGCTGTGTGATTGGCGCCAATTCGGTCGTTTTGGAAAAATCCGCCACAAAACCCGATCACATCTATGTCGGTTGCCCGGTTCGGATGGTTGGCAAGCGGGAGTAGATTCAAGATTTACAGTGTCAACACCTCTCGATAAACCTGATGAAGGTTTGCCGTCATCTTATCTATGGAAAATCCGGCCACAAAAGCCTTTCTGGCCGCAACATCGTTGGCTATCGATTTCCGTTGATCAAAGAGCTGTTCCAGCCTGGCCGTGAGGGCCTCGACACTGTCGACAACATCGTTGGGAAACTGTTGTTCAACCGCCTCCACCAATCCACCTCCATCTGAAAAAATTAGGGTAGGTTTTCCCAAGGCTAAGGTCTCCAAAATTGCAAGTCCAAAGGATTCTGCCTGTGATGGGATGACGGCGACATCCATTTTATTTTGGTAGAAAGAGACATCACGTTGATAGCCGGTAAATTCGGTCACGCCCTCTATACCCAACTCCTGGACCAATTGTTCGTATTCAGGCTGAAGAACACCGCCACCCACCAAGAGAAGTTTACAGTTTTTCCCGTCTTGAAATTGGGCAAAGGCCCGGATTAAATAATCAACCCGTTTAAAAGGGACAAAACGGGTTGCCGTTCCTACCACAAAACAGGTTTCCTTGTTACGGCTGCACCCGTTGAAAGAGGGTGAAAGAGGGCTGTCCGGCTCTTTCTTCATGCCGGATATCCCATTCAGGACAATGCAACCGATTTTGAGAGCGTAGGGGAAGGATTGGCTGGCTGCTTCCAGGGTAAATTTGGAGTTGTAGATAATCCGTGCCAAGGCAACTCGGGCAAAGCCGCGAAAGATGGAACGAAGCAGTCGATGCCGGATTTTGAGAGGGCCTCGGATAATTGAGAAACCGTGATCGGTAAAAACAAGGGGAATACCCAGCCCCATGGCAGAAAAAGCCATGAACGGGTTGAAAAGATGAAAGTGGATGATATCAAATTGTCTATAGAGTTTTCTCAGTTTTCTAAAGAGAGAGAGACTGCCGGAATAGCCGTTTTTCAGGCCCAGTGAGTGACAGGGAATCTCGGCTTCTTTAAAGTTTTCAGAATATTCACCGGTTGCCGACCAGGCAAAAAGAGCCTCGGCAGTCGTATGGTTGGATTGGTTTTGGCTTTGGGATAAATCCAAAACCGATCGCTCAATTCCACCGATATCGGCTGTTCTTAGAATATGCAGAACACGGATTTTTTTGGTTGGGACCGTCAATCTACACGACCTTTATTGTTCAGGCGTCTGGTGAGAAAAAGAGGGCGTTTAGTTTGGAAGAGAAAACATGTTGCTGGCAATCCATTACCTTTTTTGCGAACGGGGTCTTTATCGCCAATACCAACGGGAGCTTGAAAATAATCAAATATATTTCACGATAGTATAGAAAAAAGCTGAAAGTCAACACATTCATTCGTTGAAATGGGTCGCCTATATTCCTCACTCAATCAGTTTGATGAAGTCCGTATGACCATTGTCAAATAACCGTGAGAGGAAATAAGAGATGAGTGATTGTATTCAGATATCCAGATCCATGATCAGAAAGCTACTCGGCCAAGGAGGGAACCATTGATGAACATTATCTATGATCCTCTTCTCAAAGAGGTACGTACCAAAGACAATGCTATCGATTTGGGAAGCAGTTTTTTAGGGCAATATTCAGCCACGACTTCCTACACAGTCGGTGTAACGATCTCCTACAACGGCCTTTTGTATGTCTGTATTCAAAATGGAACCGGTCAGCAGCCGGATAGCGTCTCTTCTCTCTATTGGAACGAGATCACTCATCAAGGGGCGGTTGGACCGCAGGGTCCACAGGGAGAGCAAGGGGTGGATGGCTCCTCTTTGGCAACCGCCTTTGGGGGAGAGGAGGTTTGTTTTTCCTCGGATCCGGATACCGGTCTGGCGCGGACTTCTGAGAATGCTTTGGCCCTCAAAACCGGTGGCATCAATGCCTTGACTATTGATTTGAACCAGAGTGCTCTGTTTACCAAAGACCTGACCATAACCGGAAATCTGACGGTCAATGGGGATACCGTTGTCCAAAATGTTGCGACCGTTGAAATAGAGGATAATCTTCTTGTCATCAACCATGGTGAGTTGGGGGCAGGCGTCGCGGCTGGTCAGGCCGGATTGGAGGTCGACCGAGGTGCGTCAGTCCGTTATCAGCTTCTGTTCCGTGAGATGGATGATGCGTTTGTTGTTGGTGAAGTGGGTACTCTTCAGGTTGTTGCGACACGGGAGGATAGCCCGACCCCGAATGGCTTGGCATTTTGGAATGATTCAGAAAGCCGGTTTGATACTTCGTCAACCTTGATTTTTGACAGCGATACCGGAAACTTAAGCGCCGATCTTTTTTTTGGAACACGGATCATGCAAAACGCCAATGATACTTTGATCATTGGGACCGAGGCGGGTGCAGCACTCTCTGGAGATGCCAATTCCATCATCATCGGAGTGGGTACAGCGGCGAACGCAACCGACCTTGCCGACTGTATCTTTGTCGGTAACGGCGCGGTTGGGACTGGTGCTGCTACTGGGAATCGAAATGTAGCCATCGGGTCGGAGGCTCTGAATAGCTTGACATCCGCCTCCGATAACATTGCGATAGGGTCTGGTGCCGGATCATCCCTCTCATCCGGCGGAATGTCGGTATTGATTGGTACCAGTACCAACATCAATGGTGGAATAACCTCGCATAGCAATGTCGCTGTCGGGTATAATGCTGCTGGCAACGCAACAAATCGATGTGTGATATTGGGGGCCTATGCTGGACGGTATGGCGTCACCGGAGAGCTTAATGTTTTTGCCGGTTATCAGGCTGGTCAGCATGTAACTGGGGCTAAAAACGTCATTGTTGGCGGTGTGTCTGCGAGCAAAGTTGGCGAACAATCAACCAACAATAGTGTCTATGTTGGCCATAACGTATTAGGGGATGCGAATTGCTCGCAACCGTATAACGTAGTGATCGGAGCCGGGGCCGGCTTGACTTTGTCGTCGGGCGCCGGGCGCAACGTCATCATTGGCCCGGATGCCGGCGCCACATTGACCACCGCTGCCAACAAACTGGTTGTCGCCAACTCCTCTAGTGAGACACTCATTCATGGTGAGTTCGATAATAAAAACGTGGGTTTTAATAGTGCCGAATATGGTGGTGGTTCCGGTGTTCTTTCTCTTGCCAATGTCGTGACTGCCCCAGCCAGCAATCCAACCGCTGGAGGCTTGCTCTATTTTGATGACGGCGTATTAACGATCAGAACTCCATCCGGTCTGTTTACGGTAGATGTGACGGCTGTATAGTGGGGTCATGCTGGTCGATTTGATCTGTTTGGGGCAGATTGAACTAGTACAGACTGGCGGGAATAACGCTTTAGATAGAAAGCTATCAAAGAGATGGCATCGTCCAAAGTTTCATTAAT